>DASPRY010000021.1:0-31319 GCA_035624215.1 Terriglobales bacterium | reverse complement strand
GTTATGATTTCGCGGCACCTCTCGTCGTTGCCATACCTTTCAACTACAGTCATCATGTTGGGAGCAGTTTTCATAAAGCAGATGCAAATGTGACGCGCTTGAAGCCGCGGATACAAGCTAAGTAAAGTATCTACCGTTCGTTGAGTCAAGTATATAACAATTTAGTTTTCTGCACGTCGAGTATCCGAACCTACAGTTGGTGACCAATTCGGTTTCGGTGGTGACCGCTGTGTTGCAGAATTCGTCAGATCAGCAAGTTGCCCGTTGACACCCAGAACACGCGAGAACTTAGCGATCGTCGCTTAGGCGCCGAGGACTGGCAGCGCGAGACCATTAATCAAGACGTCCACAACAGACAGATTCACATGGACTTAGCCATCATCAGGCGAAAAGCCCTAACTAGCTGTCCGGTCGGCCGCATCCTGGATTTTCCGGAACGCCGAAATCACTGAGGGACCAAGTCACGGAACTAAAGACAAATGACAAATGACAAAGGACGGAGCTCTTTTTCTAAGAGCATCGTTACAATACCGGAGGAAGATAAGAAAACTCGAATCAGCTCATGCCAAACCGATGTCTTTGCTGCGCTCGCCGCGCCAAGCATGGGGAGCTATGTCGAATCTCGAAGGACGCTTCGCCTACATCCCGCTCGACCCCCGATGTGTGTGCGAACTCCCCGCTTTCTTCTCGCCCGTTGCCAGCTGCCGCACTGTGGCTATAAATGTAGCGGTCGGACGCGTGTGGGTGCGGTCCCGGCGGTAGGCCAGCCCTAATTCCCGCCAAAGCTCTACCCCATGCACCGGGATCAGTAACACTTCTCCCGCCGCTACCTGATCTTGCGCAAAGCTGGCGCTGATCAGCGAAACTCCCAGTCCTGCAGCCACGAAGCCTTTGATCATCCCCACGCTGGACAACTCCATCCTGACCTGCAGTTGCGGGCCGTAGGGGCGGAACAGCTTGTCCATCACGCGGCGAGTGTAGCCCGTTTTTGGAATCAGTAGCGGCTGCTTCGCCATCTCCTCGACAGTTACGCTCTTCTTCCCCGCCAGAGGATTATGCGGCGACACCATCAACATCAGTTGATCGCGGAAGATAGAATGGATTTTCAGGCTCGGAGACTTCGCCGGCAAAGTAACAATCCCCACATCTATCGAGCCGTTCTCCAGCTTCTCGATGATCTTGTAGCTGAAGTTGCGATAGATGCTGATCTGCACCGCCGGATAAAGCCGGCAATACTCAGCGAAAACTCGCGGCAACACGTATAAGCAGGTGGCTTCATTCGCGCCCAGGATCAGCGTGCCTCTCGCCGTGGTTCCCTGGTCAGCCACCGCCAGCAGCGATTCCTCCCGCAGCTTCTGCATGCGCTCCGCGTAATCGAACAAAACTCTCCCTGCCGGAGTGAGCCGCACCACCTTGCCGGAACGGTCGAGCAGCTTGTCACCGTATTCCTGCTCCAGTTGCCGGATTTGCGCGCTCACCGCGGACTGCGAACGAAACACTTTTTGCCCCGCGCGCGAAAAACTCCCCAGCTTCGTTACCTCCAAAAACGTAACTAGCTGATCAAAGTCCATAAATAGTCGTTGATTATAGCGGATTTGCGAAGGACGCCTGGGCAGCAGATCAGGCGCTCTGTCATAATCCTGCAGCCGCATTAGACTGTTCAGTCCCGCTTCCGGAGGGAACTCATGCTCCTTTCAAGACGACGCTTCGTGCACATGGCCGGCGGTGTAGCCACTGCCTTCACTACTCTGCCCCTTACTGCCGAAGCATTGCGATCATTCCAGACCGTCGCGCTGGCAACTGCTGATGCCCCGGTTCGGCTCGATAGCAACGAGAATCCCTATGGCCCCTCGCTGAAAGTGCTCGAATCCATGCGCAACTCCGTGAGCATGTCGAATCGCTACCCGTTTCACGAATACCCGGTATTAGTGCAACGCCTCGCGGCTATGCACGATGTTCAGCCCGATCGCGTGCTCGTAGGTTGCGGTTCCAGCGAGATTCTGCGCGTCGCCGCCGTGGCATTGCTTGGTCCTGGCAAGAAGTTCGTGCAGCCGTCGCCCACTTTTGAAACTGCCGAACACTTTGCCAGTCTCGCCGGCGCAGAAGTCATCTCCGTGCCTCTCGACCCGCATTTTGCCCACGACTTGGAGGGCATGCTCTCTCACATCGATGCCGCCACCCGGCTCGTTTACATCTGCAATCCCAACAATCCCACCGGAAGCCTCACTCCCCGCGATGCTTTAGAAAACTTCATTGCCAAGCTGCCTTCCTCCACCACCGTACTGATCGATGAGGCCTACCACCATTACGCCCTGCAAAACCCGGGTTACGTCTCCTTCCTCGATCATCCGATTGCAGATGATCGCGTCATCGTCTGCCGCACTTTTTCCAAAGTTTATGGGCTCGCCGGCATGCGGCTCGGATACGCTGTCGCGTCGCCGAAACTCATTGCGCAGCTTCGTCCGCATATAACTCCCATCAGCGTAAATGCGGTCGTGATTCGCTGCGCTCATGTCGCCCTGGACGACACCGAGAACGTTCAGGATTGTGTCAGGAAAAATGACGCTGTCCGCCAGGAGTTCTTCGCTCAGGCTGCTGCCCGAAGCCTGAAACCCATCAATTCATTTGCCAATTTCGTCATGATGGATGTCCATCGACCCACGAAGCAGGTCGCCGAATATTTCCGGAAAAATAACGTCTGGGTCGGCCGAGACTTCCCTCCTTTCGAGACCTCCGTTCGCGTTACCCTGGGAAGGCCTGAGGAAATGAAGGAATTCTGGCGGGTCTACGATTTGCAGGCACAGAGCACTTAGGGATCATTCGCAAAGCATAAATGTCGCGACCATGTTATCCCGACCGAGCGAAGCTCGGGAGGGATCTTACGCAGGCAGGCGGCCGCAAGATCGCCGATGAGCCCGTCATTTCGCCAGTTCATGGCAGCCCAAACGCATACAGCGAGCTGCCCGCAGCAATCGCCACATATTCTTTGCCATCGATGGCGAATGCCATCGGTCCCGCGTACACGGCTGCGCCGGTCTGAAAATGCCAGAGCGATTTGCCCGAAGTCGCGTCCAGCGCGATGAAATTCCCTTCCGAATCGCCGGTGAACACCAGCCCTCCCGCTGTCGACAGCACTCCGGACCACGACGGGGAGGTATCCTGGAACTGCCACTTCATATGGCCGTTTGCTGGATCGATCGCCCGCACCGCACCCCAGTACGGCTCGGTTTCATCCGAGGGAAAATAGGCGCTGCCGTAGTAAGCGTGTCCGGCCTCGTAGGGCTGTGGTGCAGTGCTGAAAACGTCGCACTCCTCGCGCGCCGTCACGTAAAAAAGCCCAGTTTGCGAATCAAAGGTCGGGGACATCCAGTTCGTTGCGCCCAGTGCGCCGGGGCAAACCGTATGCCCTTCGGGGGTCGGCTCGCCGTTTTTATTCCCAACCGGACGTCCCTCCGCGTCTTTGCTATCGCTCCAGGTGATCCTGGCATACGCATTCGCACGCAGCAGCTTGTGATTGCTCCGATCAATCACATAGAAAAATCCGTCGCGGTTGGCCTGTGCGATCAGCTTTTTGTCGCCGTCATCGATCATGACCGGCACTTGCGTGGCATCCCAGTCATGCTCATCGTGCTTGGTGAACTGAAAATGCCAATTCAACTTTCCGCTGTCGGCATCGAGCGCAAGCAGGGTGTTGCTGTAAAGATTGTCCCCCGCTCGTCCCGCGCCGCGATTCGACGGCGAAGGATTGCCGGTCGGCCAGAAAAGCTGATTGCTCACCGGATCATAAGTTCCAGTGATCCACGCCGGCGCGCCACCAATCTTCCACGATTCCCCTTCCCACGTTTCATGACCGGGCTCGCCCGGCCCCGGTATCGTGTAGAAGCGCCACTTTCGCTGGCCTGTATCCGCTTCATAGGCGTCAATAAATCCACGGATGCCGTACTCTCCGCCCGACACACCCAGGATCACCAAGTTTTTCACCGCTAGCGGCGCCAGCGTGAAGCTATAACCGAGTTTGTAATCGACCGCCGTAATGTCCCAGATCACGCTGCCTGTTCTTGCATCCAGCGCCATCACGTGAGCGTCCAGCGTGCCGAAAAATACTTTGTCGCCAAGAATGGCTACACCGCGATTGATGCGGCCGCAGCACGGCCGAATATCCGCCGGCAATTGCCGCTGGTAAAGCCAGATCGGCCGCCCAGTGCGCGCATCCAGAGCAAACACGCGATTATCCGGCGCTGTGCCGTATAGAATTCCGTCCACTACCAGCGGCGTGGTTTCGAATTTCCCGGTTGCTCCGGTTTGATAGACCCACTTCGCCTCCAGCGTTTTGACATTGCCTCTATTGATCTGATCCAGCGCGCTGAAGCGATGCCCGGCGTAGTCGCCGGAGTACGTCAGCCAGTTCTGCGGCTCCTTCCCCGAATTGATCAGCCGCGTTGACGTAACCTGCGCAAAGGCGCCCGCCGCCAGCAATAGCCATACACAACCGATTTTCACGACACCTTTCATTTCGTCCCCACGCTCACCAGGTACGCTACGATGTCCTGCAGATCTTTGTCGCTCAACAAACTCGTGCCGTAAGCCGGCATCATCGACGTGCGGCTTTTCGTGAACGACCGCAGCTTGTCTTTTTCGAACAAGTAAATCTGCTCGCTTGCATCCATCATCTGCACGCTGAAGCTGTCTTCATTCAGAGCCACGCCCTTAATCTCTTTTCCCTCCGCGGTGACAACCGTGACAGTTTCGTACTCCTGGGGAAATTCTTTGGTGGCTTCGAGCAAACCTTGCGCCAGCCGCCGGTTGGGATTGCGTACCGAGTCAACGATGTACTCCACCGTGCGTATGCCGCCCACCGAGGTCAGATTCGGCCCAAGGCGCCCACCTTTTCCCTGCACCATGTGGCAGCCGGAACAGTTCGCGTCGCCGTAGAAAAGTTGTTTCCCATGCGCAGCGTCACCGAGCGGTTTGACCGGGGCCTTCACCTGCACGCTTCGCAGATAAGTGATCACCTGCCAGATTTCCTCGTTCGTCATTCCCACGCCTTGCCCGGTCGTGCCGTTGGCAGGCATGGCAGTGCCTGGAGCTCCGTTGTTGATGGTGTTGAACAGATCGGCGTCGGAATCTCCGTGGCGCTTGTGCGCTCGCGTCAGATCCGGACCGCGCCCTCCGCCGCGCGCTCCCAGTCCATGGCAGAACGCGCAGTTGAGACGAAATTGGAATTCGCCCAGCTTCGCTATTTTCGGATCTCCTGCATAAGGGTTGTGATCCTGGGCAAATGCAATGTTGAGGAGCAGCATAGAGAGGATGCCTGCGAATACACGAAGACGCATTGATCTCAATGGCAGTCCCATGGCAGAGAGATTGCGCATTATAATATCGCAAGTTTTCGTCGGGACTAAACGGGGGCCATTAAGCAGCGTTACTTGAAGTCCGATCTGCCCGCAATCCGAAACAACTCGACGAATCCTGCAATGATCCCCGCAATCAATCCGGCCAGGTACAACCACCCCGTGTGCAGCCAGTGATCCAGCGCCACCCCAATCAGCCATCCCACCACTGTAGCCGCCGGAAAGATAAACGCGATCTGGCTATATTGGGCGATTGTTACCCAGAAGCTCTTCTTCTCCGAGGATTTGTCGTCAGCCATACGCGTCTCGGCTCCCGTGGAAGACTACGGTTTTATGCCGTGCGGAAGAATTCAAAATCGGCTGGGGAATGAGTAGCGCTCGGTTTTCGCCGAGCCGTCAAGTCGTTCACTGTTGTCATTCCGAGCCGCCCGCAGCCGCGCTTGCGCGGCGAGAACCAGCGAGGAATCTGCATTTCTCAACTTTTTCCGCAGTCCCGGTCGGTGAAGGCGTCATCAGCTGCGCTTAGCTGAATCCTAATCCCCAGGTCACGATTCGGATAAAGCGGTCAGGAAAAATACCGATGAACACGGTCGCAAACGCGGTCACTCCCAGCGCCACTTTCATGGCAATGCTGACCGGCAACCGCGATTTATCCAGCGCCTCGCGCATGAACATCGCATTGGCAATGCGCATGTAGTAGTAAAGCCCAAACACCGCATACAAAACCGCCAGCGATGCCAATGCGTAGTGGCCGCTTTCCATCAGGCTCAGAAAAATAAAATACTTCCCGTAGAAGCCGGCCAGCGGCGGAATCCCCGCCAGCGATAGCAGAAAGATCAGCATTAATACCGCTTCGGTCGGCGCCCGCGAGTACAACCCGGCAATATCGTCAATCTCGTCCCCGATTACATCCCGCTGCCGCAGCGACGTGACCACCGCAAACGCTCCCAGGTTCATAAAGGTGTAAACCATCAGATAAAGCAAAATGCCGCGGAATCCATCCGAAAACGCCGGCGACGGATATTGCACCGAAGCAAACGCCACCAGCCCCAGCATCATGTAGCCCACATGCGCAATCGAGGAATACGCCAGCAGCCGCTTCAGATTCGTCTGCGTGAGCGCCGCCAGGTTCGCTCCCGTCATCGTCAGGATTGAGACAAAAATTACCAGCGGCACGTAAACCGTTCGCAATGGATAGAGTCCCCACACAAATATCCGGAGCAACATCGCCCATGCCGCCGCTTTCACCGCTACTGACATGAAACCCGTAATGCTCGTCGGCGCGCCCTCATACGCATCCGGCGCCCACTGATGAAATGGAACCGCCGCAATTTTGAAGAACAAACCCACCGCCGTGGTCAGTAACGCCACCACCAATACCGGCGTCGCATGACCTCCATTCGCCGTCATTTCCCGGCTCACGCCCTGCGCAATCTCCCCCAGGTTCGTGCTACCCGTCAAACCATAAAACAGCGAAAGCCCATACGCGAAAATTCCCGAAGAAAACGCTCCCAGCAGCAGGTACTTCAGTGATGCCTCATTCGACCGCTTATCCCTGCGCAGAAATCCCACCAGCACGTACGTGGAGATCGCCATCAACTCGAGGCCGATAAAAATCAGCACGATGTCATAACCTGCCGCCATGCAGATCATGCCCACCACTGAAAACAAGATCAGCGCGTAGAACTCACCATGATTCTCGTGCTCCAGCTCCAAATACCGCGCAGAAATCAAAATCGCCAGCGCTGCCCCCGCCAGAAACAGATAGGTGAAATAGATGGCGAAGTGGTCCATCACCATGGAGTGCATGAAAGCCCACTCCACGCGCTCACCATGCCTTAGCAACTCTGCCTGGGCGAGTTGAATCTTGATTACGCCCGCCGTAGCGAACATTACTCCCATGAACGCGGTAACTGCGTTCGTCCACTTCCACTCCGGAGGAATCATCAGATCAATCAGCAGGATGCCCAGCGCGAACAGTGTCAGCAGAATGACCGGCAGCGACAGCAGATAATCAATGCCCGTGAAGTATTGCGCGCCCGGCACTATTTCGTCTCCCTGTCAGCCCCCGGGACCATGGCAGCGCCATGCGCTACCATGGCGTGTGCATCCGGCGGGACCGACGCGTTCACTACCCCGCTCAATCTGGGATAATTCGGCCTCACGGTCATCACCAGTTGATTCACTGGCTGCTGCAGAATCTCAAAAAACGGCTTGGGATAAAGTCCAATCCAGAACGCCATCACCACCAGCGGCGCAAAAGTCCACACCTCGCGCGCGCTCAAGTCGTGCAGCTTTTCGTTCTTCGGATTCGTCACCGTTCCAAAAAATACTCTCTGATACAGCCACAGCAAGTAAGCTGCCGCCAGGATCACTCCCGGCACCGCCCACGCCGCCCATCGCCAGTTCTCCATGAACGTGCCCTGCAGGATGGTAAATTCGCCCACGAATCCGTTCAGCAGTGGCAATCCCATCGATGACAAAAACATGATCATGGTAATGGTCGCGTACAGCGGCATTACGTTTGAGATTCCGCCATACTCCGCAATCTCACGCGTATGCCGCCGCTCATACAGAATGCCCACGATCAAGAACAGCGCCCCAGTTGAGATGCCGTGGTTCACCTGTTGCAACACCGATCCGCTCAGCCCCAGCGGATTCAAGGCAAAAATTCCCAGCGTGCAGAAACCAAGATGGCTCACCGACGAATACGCCACCAGTTTCTTCATGTCTTTCTGCATCAGCGAAACCAGCGCCCCGTAAATGATCGCCACAATCGACAGCCCGATCATCCAGGCCCGCACCGTCGGATGTTTCACCACATCGGGGAAGAACGGAAGCGAGAAACGGACGAAGCCATAAGTTCCCATCTTCAGCAACACGCCAGCCAGAATCACTGATCCTGCGGTTGGCGCTTCTACGTGCGCATCCGGCAGCCATGTGTGGAACGGGAACATCGGAACTTTAATCGCAAACGCGAGGAAGAACGCGAGGAACAACAAAATCGCAAACGTCGAACCGTAGGCCGGATCGTGGAAGATGCGCGGCGCGGTCTGATACAGTGCCTGGATGCTGAACGTGTACACGCCAGTGACGTGGTAGTTATAGAAATAAAGGAACAGCACCGCCAGCAGCATCAGCACCGAGCCCAGCAGCGTGTACAGGAAGAACTTAATCGCGGCATACAGTTTTCGGGGACCACCCCAAATCCCAATCAGCAAATACATCGGCACCAGCATCGCTTCCCAGAAAACAAAAAACAGGAAGAAGTCGAGCGCCATAAAAACGCCGAGCATGCCGGTCTGCAGCACCAGAAACCATATGTAATATTCCTTGACGCGGTTCTCAATCGCCGTCCACGACGACAGTATCGAAACCCAGCCCAGCAGCGTGGTCAACATGATCAGCAGAAACGAAATGCCATCAATCCCGAGCACATAACCCGCGCCGATGGAAGGAATCCAGTTATTCGCCGTCCCCTCCATAAACTTGAAGCCGGGTTCAAAACGCAGGGCCCAAAACCACGGCACCAGCGGCAGCGAAACCAGAAAGCCGGCGAGTGCAAAGATGTTCGCGATCCAGCGAATCGCATCCTTATTGTCCTTGGGCACAAAGAGCAGCAGAATCGCGCCCACCAGTGGCGTAAACAGAATGATCGAAAGAATATGGCTTTGCATAAATGTCTAATCCGTCGCAGTCGCGGTGGCGCGGGCCTTATCGGCCGGCCCCCCTCCGCTGTCCGATTCCGGAAACACAAAAGTTCGCAGCAATATAAGAATGAGAGCGAGCGCCACCAGGCAGCCCACTCCCACCCAAAACCACGATGTCCATCCCAATTCCATGCACAGCAGGCCGACCAATCCGATGATCATCACCAGCGCGTACCACTGCACTAATCCCCATTCCAGCATCCGCGTGGGATAGGAAAGGATGCGTGAGAAAATTGCCGGACCATTCACCAGCAAGCCGTCGATGATCCACTTGTCCCACCACATGGAAATGATTGCGGTCAGTCGCGTCATCCAGCCTGCGCCGTTCACTGTCCCGTCTATCACCCGGACATCAAACCATGACGACGCATCTCCTAATCCCATTACCCCAAAACGCACACCTCCAACTTTGCGGCGTCCGGTAAAAGCGTAATCGTAAGCTTCATCCACGTAGTACTTGTTGAGAAGGACGTCGTACACCGGCGGAGCCGACGCGGCAATGGGTTCCACGTAACCCTTATCTGCATCCCGATACGCCTTCCACGCCATTCCCCAGCCCGCAACCGCGGCAGCCACCGAGAGCAACATCAGCAGATATTCCGTCCCACTGGTGTGCTCCTCCTCTTTTAATCCTGCGGCCAATTGCCCGGGTTTCTCAGCTAGCACGGGGGCTTCCGACGCGAATACCGGCTCCAGGAATTTCGTAAAACGATCGGAGCCGCCCAGGCTATGTGGCCAGCCCAGCCATCCGGCCATAATCGCCCCGCCCGCCAGGAGTATGAGCGGCACGGTCATCGACTTCGGTGATTCGTGAATGTGATGCTCCACTTCATGGCTCATCCGCGGTCGGCCATGAAAGGTCAAGAACATCAGCCGGAACATGTAGAAGGCGGTCATCAGCGCGGTGGCATATCCGATGAACCACAACACCCGATATGCGCCGCCTTCCGACGACCACGCCTCCCATAGAATTGCGTCTTTGGAGAAGAATCCGGCAAAGGGTGGAATTCCGGTAATCGCCAGTGTCGCAATGAACATCGTCCAGTGCGTTATTGGAATGCGCGCGTGCAGATCGCCCATCTTGCGCATGTCCTGCTCGCCGCTCATGGAGTGAATTACCGACCCGGCTCCAAGGAACAACAAAGCCTTGAAGAAAGCGTGCGTAAAAACGTGGAACACGCCTCCGGCGAAGGCCCCGACGCCGAGCGCCAGGAACATGTAGCCCAGCTGCGAAACTGTCGAATACGCCAGCACGCGCTTGATATCGTTCTGCACCAGACCGATCGATGCGGCAAAAATGGCCGTCAGCGCGCCAATGATGGCCACCGTCTTCATCGCCGTCGGCGCCAGCACAAACAGGGCGTTCGAGCGTGCCACCATGTACACCCCCGCCGTCACCATGGTCGCCGCGTGGATCAGAGCAGAAACTGGCGTAGGCCCTTCCATGGCGTCGGGCAGCCACACGTAAAGCGGTATCTGTGCCGATTTTCCGCACGCCCCGACAAACAACAGCAGCGTCGCCGCCGTAATGATCGGGTCGCCAATCACAAAACGACCGCTCCGCGCCAGTTGGTTGATATCCGTGAATCGGAACGATCCGAAATACCAGGCGATCGTAAACATTCCCAGCAGGAATCCCGCATCGCCGATGCGGTTCACGATGAACGCCTTGTTTGCCGCATCGCGGGCCGACTTTCGGTGAAAGTAAAACCCGATCAGCAGATATGAGCACAGCCCCACGCCTTCCCAACCCACAAACATCAACGCATAGTTGTTCCCCAGCACCAGCATGAGCATGGCGAACATAAAGAGGTTGAGATATCCAAAAAATCTGTAGTATCCGCCTTCATGCCCCATGTACCCGATCGAATAAATATGGATCAGCATGCCCACGCCGGTCACGAAAAGTAACCAGATCGCGGAAAGTGGATCCAGCAGAAAACCGGCGTCAGCGTGGAATGGCACTGCGGAACCATCATGGGTTACGTAGGTCAGCGTGCCGCTAGCGGGCGCAACATTGCTCTCGTGAGTCGCGTCGGTGCCAAGCCAGGTATAGAGAATCGTCTGGTACGGCTTGCCGGGATTGTCTCGCGCGTAGCCCGTGTACTGCCAAACCGCCAGGCAGGCAAACAGGAATGCAAGCACCACCGAGCCGACGCATATCGCGCTCACGGCGGATTTCTCCAGCTTGCGGCCGAAGAAAAACATCACCGCCGCCCCGAACGCCGGCAGCAACGGAATCACCCAAATATGGGATAAGAAGAACATATTAATTTCCGCTGTCATCCTGAGTGGCCTTCAGGCCGCGAATGATCTATGCATTTGCGCAAAGATCACTCAGTTCCTGCTATTAGCACTTGGCAATTAGCATTTAGCCAGTTCAGGTTGTAAACAGTCCATCTGGAAAACCGTCGGCCAAATGCTAAGTGCTAATTGCCGGCTTTCTACCACTTCAGCAAATCCACTTCGTCAACATTGATCGTCTCTTTGTTGCGGAAGAAAGCGATCAGAATGCCCAAACCGACGGCCGCTTCCGCCGCCGCATCGGTGATCACAAAAATCGCAAATACCTGCCCGTGCAATCCCCACAGCCGCGAAAATGCCACCAGGTTCAAATTCACCGCATTCAGGATCAGCTCAATCGACATCAGCACAATCACTACGTTGCGCCGCGTCAAGACACCAATCACCCCCAGCACGAACAGCGCCGCCGCGGTGACTAGATAATGAAGTGTGGTTATGGGGACCATTTTCAACTCACGAGCATCCAGCATTCAGCTCTTAGGATTCGCGAACAGCCCTTTCGCGGCTGAATGCTGAGCGCTGATTGCTCTGTGCTCCCTCTCAAATCCTCTTCTTCGCCATCACCACTGCGCCGATGATCGCAACCAGCAACAGCAGCGACGCAATTTCAAATGCAAACATGTACTGCCCGTAGAGCAACTCCCCAACTTGCTGCGTGTTGTTGTTCTCCACGGGCAACGACATCACAGCCGGAAACAAGCCACTGCCCTTCGTGTACACCAGCACAAACAATCCACCCAGTGCTCCAGCGGACAGAATCCCAACCAGCCACTGTTTGTTGAACTGCTCTTCTTTTTGCGACCGCTCGATATTTACCAGCATGATCACAAACAAAAAGAGCACCATAATTCCGCCGGCATACAGGATGATCTGCACGCCGGCCACAAATGGCGCATATAGCATCAGGTACAGCCCAGCCTGCGCCAGCAGACCCAAAATCAACGCCAACGCCGAGTGCACCGGATTCTTCCGCGTAATAACCAGGACGCCGCTCAGCAGCGTCAGCCCCGATAAGAAATAAAAGAAGAACGGTGTGGCTACTGGTTCCATCTCAGAGCACCACCCCTAGAATCGCGGTCACGATCAGCACGCCAATAGCGATGGGCAGCAGCACCTTCCATCCCACCTTCATCAATTGATCGAAACGGTAACGCGGAAACGTCGCCCGGTACCATATGTACAGATACATAAACACCGCAACTTTTGCCACGAACCAGAAAATGTCCTGAATCCGGTCGCGCACCGGCGGAATAAAGAGCAAAATGCCAATCAACCCAAGCACCGCGCCGAACCCGGCCAACCCGGCGGTCTGAATCTTGAAATAAGGATGCTTCGGCATCCGCTTCACGCCAATGAATGCGATCACTGCCAGCCCAAGGAACGTAAATCCCGGAATTAATGAGAAAACCAAATCCCACGTCTCTCCAGTCAGCGTATTGGGAAACGGCCGCAGCCATCCGCCGAGCCATAGCGTCACCGCAATCGACGACACCGCAATCATCGCCGTGTACTCGCCCAACATGAATAATGACCAGCGCAGGCCGCTGTACTCAGTATGGAAGCCCGCCGTTAACTCGGATTCGGCTTCCGGCAAATCAAAGGGCGCGCGGTTGGTCTCCGCCACCATGGCAATGGCAAAAATCGCAAACGAGATGAATCCCAGCGGAAAAAACTTGAACAGGAACCAGATTTGCTGCTGCTGCTGCGCCTGAACGATCCCGATCATGCTCAGCGTTCCGGTGCCGCTCTTATTCAAGCTGGTCATCAGGATCGCCGTGACCACCGCCATGCCCATCGCAATTTCGTACGAAATCATCTGCGCGCTCGAGCGTAGTGATCCGATCAGCGGGTAATGCGAGTTCGATGCCCACCCCGCCATCACCACTCCCAGCACGCTCAGCGACGACACTCCCAACATAAAAAGAATGCCGATATTCAAATCGGTAATCGCATGCGTCGGCCCAAACGGAATGACGATGTAAACCGTAAACGAAGCGCACAAAATAATGAGCGGCGCAATCCAGAACACAAACCGGTCCGCTTCATGCGGAATGATGTCTTCCTTGGTAAGCAGTTTGACGGCGTCGGCAATCGGCTGCAGCAAACCGTGTGGCCCCACGCGCATCGGCCCAAGACGGATCTGAAAATGCGCCAGCGCCTTGCGTTCCAGCCAGTTCATCGCGATCACTGCCACCGACACCCCGCCGAAAACAACCAGGATATAAACCACCGCCCAGAAAACATTTCCCGCCTGTCCAGGCGTCGTGTTCATCCCGAGATACGAAGTGATGTAATCCAGCATCAGCGATCCACCTCGCCCAGCACGATATCCAGTGTCCCAATTACCGCGATCACATCCGCCACCAACTGTCCACGTACCATCACATCCAGCGCCTGCAGATTCACGAACGACGGCGGCCGCACCCGCACGCGATACGGCTGCGTCGAACCATCACTCACCACAAAATAACCAAGCTCTCCCTTCGGCGCTTCAATCGAGTGATAAACCTCACCCACCGGCGGCTTCATCACCTTCGGCACCTTCGCCATGATCGGTCCTTCCGGAATTCCCTCCACCGCCTGCCGTATGATCCGCAGCGATTGCCGCATTTCCTGCATCCGCACCATGTACCGGTCGTACGTGTCGCCATTCGCTCCCGTCGGAATCTCGAACTGAAACTCGGGGTAGGCCGCGTACGGCAGGGCTTTTCGTATATCCCATTTCACTCCGCTCGCCCTCAGCACCGGCCCGGTCACACCCAGCGCCTTGCAATCCGCGGCAGAAATTTTCCCTACATTTCTTGTCCGCTCTACCCAAATTCGGTTCGTCGTCAGCAACTCTTCGTATTCGTCAATCCTTGGCGGGACGAAATCCAGAAACTTCTTCACGTCCTGCTCGAAACCCTCATACGTCTCGTACTGGCATCCGCCGATCCGGAACGCATGCGTCGTCAGGCGCGCCCCACAATATTTCTCGAAAATCTTTAGAATCTCTTCCCGGTCGCGAAACGTATAAAACAGCGGCGTCATTGCGCCGATGTCCAGCGCATGCGTACCCAGCCAGAGCTGGTGACTGGCCAGCCGGTTCAGCTCCGTAAGAATCACACGGATGTACTTCGCCCGCGGCGGAGCCTCAACATTCAGCAGTTTCTCCACCGCTTCGCAATATCCCAAGCCATTCGAAACCGCCGCCACATAATCCATCCGGTCCACATACGGATTGAACATGGTGTAGGTGCGGTTCTCGGCAATCTTCTCCACCCCACGGTGCAGGTACCCAATCACGCACTCCGTGCCCAGCACCTTCTCGCCATCCAGCTTCAAAATGACGCGCAGCACGCCGTGTGTCGCCGGATGCTGCGGCCCCATATTAATAATGAGTTCGTTCGTATCCAGGAACGTCTTGTCCGGTTCGCCGAGTTCCAGGTGCGAGAGGTAGGTGGTGGGATCAGTCATTGCCCGCTCTCAATTCCCAGGTTGGCCTTCACCCATTCCTGATCCTGCTGAATGATCCCGTAATCCTTCCGCAGCGGATGGCCTTTCCAATCATCCGGCAGCAGAATGCGCTTCAAATCGGGATGCCCGTCAAACTTGATGCCGAACATATCGAACACTTCGCGCTCCAGCCAGTTCGCCGTCGGCCAGATCGCCACCGAACTGGGAAACGACTCGCCATCCGCCAGCATCGTCTTCACCCGCAACCGCTGGTTGCGGGCGAATGAATACAGAATCCAGATCAGGTCAAACGGCTTCTCCCGGTTCGGATAGTGCACCGCCGTAACATCCACGCAATAGTCAAACTCTTCTTCGTCGCGCAGAATCTGCAGCGCTTCGCGGGCAATGGACGGCTCCAGCACCAGGTAATTCTGCCCCAGATAGGTGTTCGCTTCGCGAACCCCGGAGCCATACTGGGCTTTCAACTTGGCAACTAATGGTGACTCCCACGGCACTGGCGCCGGTCCTGCAGGCTTGGCCGGCGCTGCATGTTTTTCGGCAGGTTTTTGTGCGGGAGTGGATTGTGCGCCGCTCGCAATGGGCTGGCCCGCCGGCGGTTTCGGCTCCCCGCTCGGCGGCGGCGCGGGCGATTTGGTTTCCTCAGACATTCCCTACTGCGTCACAAACCTCCAGCCCAGCATCCACATTTGGAGGAACTTAACCTTCTAACAGCTTGCCTTCCCCCTGTCAACGACGCGCACACCATCTGCCCGTGATCTCATCCATGACTGTCATCCTGAGGAAGTGCAGGCTCTCGCTCCGCGAAAGTCTGCCCAAGAAGGATCTATGAGGAATTCGATTAGGTCAAAGAGCGGAGGGTTACTCGGCCAGTTGCCAGCCCCATCAGGCCACGCACGCGGCCAAATCACGTTATAGGCTGCGAGACCGGCCTTAAGCTTTTCCAAATCGCAGTCGATACTCCTGCTTCCGCCGTCCGCGCATTCTTCCGAGAACGCGCCTCCAAAGAAATTTTCATCGATCTTATTGTTGATCACCGTCAGCAGGCCCCTAGTCATCTCGACATCAAGGTCATCCCTTACCCTGGGCACGTTCATGCCATGGCGTTCGGTGAACAATCTCTTCATTTGAAAGGCACCTGCGACCTATATTGTACTAACGCAAATGCCAACGATGGATGCCCTGTGGGGTTGCCGCTGTGCCACAGTCTTGGAGAGTGTGGCGGATTCCAAAAGCAAATAAGGCGCGGCTTTCCGCCGCCACCTAAAAGCAAACCCCCGGACTTTGTTCGCCCGGGGGCGTAACCTGTCCAGCTACGAGAATATTATCGGCAGCTTTAACCCTGGCTTGACTCGGCTGCGTCCGCAAAACCGAACTGCAGATTCCTCGACTACGCTCGGAATGACAATTCGAAAAGGGCCCGGAAAAACAAATCGGGGCGGCTCGCGCCGCCCCGAACAAAATCCGCGGGCGAGGGCGCCCGCGCTACACAACTAGGTCCCCTCGCTCCACCCCGCCAGATACTCTTCCTGCTCGGGGGTCAGTTTGTCGATCTTGATGCCCATCGACTCCAGCTTGAGCTTAGCGACGCGCTTATCCAGTTCCTCGGGAACTTTGTAAACTTTCTTTTCCAGCGTCTTGGCGTTCTTCACCATGTATTCGACCGACAACGCCTGGTCGGCAAAGCTCATGTCCATTACCGACGCCGGATGTCCCTCGGCCGAAGCCAGGTTAATCAGCCTTCCCTCGCCCAGCAGATTGATCTTCCGCCCATCCTTCAGCGAATACTCTTCCACGAAGTTGCGCGTCGTGCGCTTCGAGGAAGACATCTTCTCCAGCGCCGGAATATCGATCTCCACGTTGAAGTGGCCGGAATTTGAAATGATCGCGCCGTCTTTCATGACTTCAAAGTGCTCTTTTGCCAGTACATTCTTGTTTCCGGTTACTGTGCAGAAGACGTCGCCCATCTTCGCGGCTTCGTGCATCGACATCACCCGGAAACCATCCATCACCGCTTCCAGCGCCTTCGTCGGATCAACTTCAGTGATGATCACCTCCGCGCCTGCCCCGCGCGCCCGGCTCGCCAATCCTCGTCCGCACCAGCCATAACCGGCAACCACAAACTTCGATCCTGCGAGCAGATAATTCGTCGCGCGAATAATCCCATCGATCGTGGACTGTCCCGTTCCATAGCGATTGTCGAACAGATGCTTGGTATCGGCATCGTTGACCGCAACGATCGGGAAGCGCAGCACGCCTTGCTTCGCCATTGCCCGCAGCCGGATCACGCCGGTCGTCGTTTCTTCCGTACCGCCAATCACGCCGTTCAGCGCATCCGTGCGCTTGGTGTGCAGCGTTGTGACCAGATCGGCGCCGTCATCCATCGTGATATGCGGCTTGTGATCGATGGCCGCGAGAATGTGGTTGTAATAGGTATCGTTGTCCTCGCCTTTGATGGCAAACACGGAAATTCCGTGGTCGCGCACCAGGCTGGCGGCAACGTCATCCTGCGTGGACAGCGGATTCGAGGCGCACAACACCACGTCTGCGCCGCCATCCCGCAAAGTAATTGCCAGGTTTGCGGTCTCCGCCGTCACGTGCAAGCACGCGGACACGCGAATCCCCTTCAGCGGTTGATTTTTTATGAATTCCTTGCGGATGATCTGCAAAACTTTCATCGACTGGTTGGCCCAGTCGATGCGCTTCTTGCCAAGATCGGCAAAATCAATGCTCTTGATATCACACTGCGCTTGCGTCGGTATCGTTGCCATACGTCTCCTGTCAGGTTCTAATTCTAGAAAGCTTTTGATTCTTGTTAGGACTTAAGACGTTTCAGAATCTCATAGACTGGCTTGTTGTCCGCATACACCCGCCACTCCACCAACTTGCCGCCTGTTACCGTAGCCATCCACGCCGCGGGAATCCGCCAGCGGTTCTCTGCCTTCAACTCCGCTTCTTTCTCCGCAATCGTCCCTCCGGCGGAACCGAATACAACCACAATGTTCCCATGGTCGAAAATCTCTTCATGGGAGACCGCGTAATCCGGGCACATCTTGAAGTATGCGTGCCAGCCCGCCTTCAGGTTGTCACGGCCCTGCAAGCGATTGCCCAGTGAATCCACCAGCACATGCTGCTCAGACATCAGACTTACTAACCCGTCTACATCGTGCTCATTGATCTTTTCCAGGAACTTCAGCACAACCTCGACAGGATTTGTCACGCTGGAAAACTCTGCTTGTTATTTGCGTACTGCCTGCGCCACCGGCTCACCTACACCCGCGTCGCTGGCCAACTTGGCAGCTTTGTCGGTCCGCTCCCAGGTGAAGTCCGGATCCTTGCGGCCAAAATGTCCGTAGGCCGCAGTCTTTTTATAAATCGGACGGCGCAGATCGAGCGACTCAATAATTCCTTTCGGCGTCAGTTTGAAATG
This sequence comes from Terriglobales bacterium, assembly GCA_035624215.1. Classification (GTDB taxonomy): domain Bacteria; phylum Acidobacteriota; class Terriglobia; order Terriglobales; family Acidobacteriaceae; genus JAFAGX01. Next base: position 13,071 of record DASPRY010000021.1, on the reverse strand, counting down.
CGCGCGCACCAGATCGGGAATGATTGTCGGATCTACTTTCGATGTAGCGAAAGTATCGACCAGAATGCTCACCGGATCAGCCACCCCAATGGCGTAGGCAAGCTGCACTTCGCAGCGATCAGCTAATCCTGCCGCCACAATATTCTTGGCAATATAGCGCGTCATGTACGCCGCCGAGCGATCGACCTTGGTCGGATCTTTTCCGCTGAAGCATCCGCCGCCATGCCGGCCCATTCCGCCATAAGTGTCCACAATAATTTTGCGCCCGGTCAATCCGGTGTCGCCCATCGGCCCGCCCACCACAAATCGTCCGGTGGGATTGATGTGGTACTTAGTATCGGCGTCGAGCATCGCCGCCGGAATGGCGTGTTGAATCACATGCTGCAGAACATCGGCGCGCAGCTTTTTGTTGTCGACAGTTTCGGAATGCTGCGTCGAAACCACTACCGCATCCACACGGATCGGCCGTTTGTTCGCGTCGTACTCCACCGTCACCTGCGACTTCCCGTCCGGACGCAGAAAGTCCAACTGCCCGCTCTTGCGAACTTCCGCCAATCTCTGCGTCAATCGATGCGCCAATAGAATCGGCGTCGGCATCAATTCCGCATTTTCATTCGTCGCATACCCAAACATCATTCCCTGGTCGCCGGCGCCACCGGGATCGACGCCCATGGCGATGTCGGGAGATTGTTCGTGAATGGAAGAAATGACAGCACAGGTTTCGTGATCGAAGCCATAGGCAGCGTCGGTGTAACCGACCGACATGACGGTACCGCGGACGATGGAGGGAAAATCCACGTAGGCTTTGGTTGTGATTTCCCCGGCAATGAAGGCCAAGCCGGTGGTCATCAGGGTTTCGCAGGCCACGCGGCTGGCGGAATCTTCAGTCAGGCAAGCATCGAGGATCGCATCGGAAATTTGATCGGCGATCTTGTCGGGGTGACCTTCAGTAACGGATTCAGAAGTAAACAGATAGCGATTGTGCGGCAAATAACACTCCTTTTAGATCATTATGATGCTGCGTGTGACAGGGGAAAAGTCAGAGCACACGGGCGATGAAGTCCAACCTCTTGCAGTCCCTGAAAGCGTATCAGACTCAGCACGGGCGCGCAATGATTTTGAGTGCGGGCGCCCAAACTGAAGCCGATCAGTAAAACGATGAATTCTAAATAAGATACGAGAGAGCTCATCAGGGTTGCGGTTCCAGTTGGTCAGGCGCTGGCGATTTCGGTACCGCGTGCCAGCCATTAGCGTTGAAAGTGAGTACCTTAACTTCGCCGAGTTCACCCTGGGGAGGCAAGGGCTTCCCCTTGAACTCAAAATCGAGGGCTCCGATACTGCCGGCTTTGACGACGATTTCGTTTCGCGCGCGGACAATTTTTTCGGCTGGCGCGGTCAAGTTCAGCTCACTGGTTACTTCTCCGTCGACAGTGATAGACAACCAGGAATCCTCGTGCGCTTTGATTCGAAGAACCAGGTCGCGCGGAGACGGGGAAGAGGCAGGTTCAGTTGGAGGAGCACCTGCACTGGGGATCGCGGCAACTCCTGGTGCAGAAGTGGTTGGGACAGACACTGGCTGGACGGAAGTCGATGCGCTGGGAGCCGATGCGTTGGTGGAAGGCTGGGTTTGCGATGATGGAATACTCTCGCCTGGGGCTTGGGGCGATGATAACGTCTCAGGACTCGTGCTTGACGCTTGTGATTGTGTGGTTGGAGTCGACTCTCTCTCTGGCCGACTGGTCCCTCGAGAGAAGAACCCCCAGACTGCAAAGCTGAATGCCAGAATGAGGAGAAGAGTGGCGACCGTCCCCCAGGGGAAACTGGCGCTACGGGGACGCTTGACTTCAGGAGGAGGCGAAGGGAGCGGAGTTTCGTCGACTGCTTCGGTTTTGACGTGATTGGCTTCGGTGGCAGCGAGATAATCTGCAATCGCCTGGTCTTCGTTCATGCCGACCGAGCGAGCGTACGCACGGACAAATCCTTTGTTGAAGATGCCACCCGGAAGCCGATCAAAATGATCTTCTTCCAAGGCTTCTAGGAAACGAGTTCCGATTTTTGTGGACTTGGAAATCTGATCGAGAGTGATGCCACGTTTCTCCCGCTGCTCCTTCAGGCGGGCACCAAAGGGCGTGAGAGGGCGGGCCTCCTGCTGACCGGGGTCCTGGGCACTGGGGGCGCTCACAATCTTAATAATAAGTTATGTCAGGATTGACGGTGCAGATTTATTGGTGTCATAGGCGGTACCAGAGTTACGCACCAACGAGGAACGTAGCAGCGCTTCGAACCAGCGCACGATCAGGCCGGGACAGCCGCCATTTACAAAGGCAAGGCGCTGGGAAATCGAGTCTGAAAATCGAGTAAGCCGACCCATTCCGGCGTGATGGTGATTCGCACCATGTCGGGAACCATGGACGCGAGCTGCGCCACCCAGGCTTTTCCCTGCTCTTTTCCAAAATAGCGATCTGCGGCCAGCGCGTATTCGGGGACAATTCCCTTCACGGGTTGGAGGCGAGCGCTGCCACGAACCAGCAGCACTTTATGGGGAAAAATGTTGTCATCAATTGTGAGCGCGACCTTGGCATTTTTGGCCAGAGCCTTCAGCTTGGGCGCCTTCGACGGCGTGCCCATGACGAACTCTCGGCCATTCCAGTGAAACCAGATCGGGATCACTCTCGGTGTGCCATCTGTCCAGACATAAGCGAGGCGGGCGGGAATCTTGGATTGCAGTAGTTCTTGGGATGCGGGATGCTGCAACAGTTCAATGCTTCCTTGCTGGACGGGCATGGTTCGCTCCTGTGCGGTGATGTTTGAGCTGATTGTCTGGCATTGTAGTCCGAAATTGGGCGGGCGTCGCCGGCCTTCGGTAGTGGGTCAGTTTGAACAGGGAACCGACCCAAACGCGCGTTTGTTGGTCGCAAAGAACGCGACCCGTCGCGCGGCTCGCCCAGATCCCTCACTGCGCAAACGAGGCTTGTTCGGGATGACAATCAAACTGACCCACTACCCGCGGAGTTCCCACCCAAAACATCCGAGGCTCCCGGCGATTATGCGGCGACGGATTGGGCGGGACGGTTGGCTTCCGGGACTTCGAGCAGTTTGCCGGATTTCACATCGTAAACGTAACCGTAGATTGCGATGTTTTCCGGAACCAACGGATGCTCGCGAATGCGCTGCACATCGTCACGCACACTCTGCTCCCGATTGCGGATGGTCAGCCACTCGATAAATTCGCCAGCGCGGGAGCCGGGGCCTTTGCCGACGTCCTGAAATCCCTTTTCGGTGAGCGCCGCGGTTTCGAGGCTATGGGCCAGCAAGTCGCGGATCACTTCGTTGGTGAAGTGCTCCATGCCGCAATGGGTGTGGTGAATTACGAACCACTCGCGCGTGCCCAACAGCTTGTAGGAAATGACGAGCGAACGGATGGCGTCGTCGCTGGCGCGGCCGCCAGCGTTGCGAATAACGTGGGCATCACCTTCGGCGAGTCCGGCGAATTTCGCGGGATCGAGGCGCGCATCCATACAGGTAAGAATGGCGATGCGGCGCGCGGGCGGCATGGCGAGGTTGGCTTTGTCGCCAAAATCGGCGGCGTAGCGTTGGTTGGCTGCAAGTACTTCCTGAAGAACGTTGCTCATATCGGCTCCTTATCGAAGAGTGATTATTTAAGCGCTGCTGCAGATGCCAAGAGGGCTCCTCTGATCAGTGGAACAACAAATGGAAATTTGAGTGGATTGGCCGCCCAACGCAGAATTCGCGTTTAGCGGCAAGTACAGAAGCAACAGAAACGGAGGCGGGAACTCATAGCGAGTTGTTAGGAATGGTAACGGGGTGATGAAGGGAGTGTCAAACGACTTAGGTAGTCGACCCTTCTAACGTCGCAAAGAACGCGCCGTTAGGATGGGCACCCGCGGACGATGTCAACTATCCCCGGCCTTCGCACAAAACGCGATAGGCCGTGCCACCCGCCCGGATTGGGAGGGCCGTCGCAGCCGTTGCTTATACTGCTGCTACAAAACGGTTCCAACGTTATCATTTACTGAGATGTCCTATTCGACCGTACAACCTCCGTTCTCCCTGAACCTTCGGGATATGCCGAAGAGTGAGCTTAAGCGGTACTTCCAGTGGTTCATGGACGTACTCCCTGGAAGGGTGCACGAACTCGCCAGAGCGGTGAAAGCAACACCCGGTTTCGAAAGGTGGGGGCCAGATTACACGGCTGCCTCACTGGACGCGCTCGGGCACTGGTTTGCCGGCCAAGTCGAGACCCGAAAACGCACCAAGGACGAACTTGAAGAGACCAAGAATCGTCAGGCATTCCCGATGGAAGTTCCAAACGAGGAATTGACCAATCGGACCTTTTCCCTGGCAATGGATCTTGGCATGTACCTTAGCCAAGTCCTAATTAAGAATCATCCGTCTCTGAAGTGGGAGCAGCCAATCGGAGACAAGCGGTTCGTAGACTACGGGCAACCTTCGCTTGTTGGTTTTGGTCGTGTAACCCTCAACCCGGTGGGTGTTGCGGTTACCTTCGCTTACGGGTTGGTGAGCAAAACCAAGACTGGCAAAGGATTGCGTGAGGTCTACGATTACTGGTCGCGGCGAGTTCAACCTGCATCCTGACGACCAGGCTTCGATCTCCCTTGCTGCAGGTACGAAAAGTTCCGAACCTAGACGAATTTCGACACGAAATAGAATATCGATCCGTGGATAGCACTGGAGATACTACGGATCGGGGCCGAGTCTTCATGGAATGGGCACTTTTCAGAGGAGGAAAATCCCCGCTTTGATGCTCTAGCTTTGATTCGTGACCTGAAAATATTAGCCGCCCCGTGCCATCGGCTTCAAGCGTTCGCAGATTAAATGCCTGGACCGCCGAAATCGCGGTTTTCGACCCTCCCGCGAGAGGTGTAGCATTTTCCCCATCATAGCTTATGACCCGTCAAACGGATCAGGTAGTCGACCCCCCCTAACGTCGCAAAGAACGAGCCGTTAGGATGGGGAACCCAGCGTGGTTACCGCTCCCCGCGAGATCCCTCACTCGGCTGAAGTGCGCCGAGTCTTGGGATGACAAGCTAAGGCGATTGCCTTTATGAGTCCGGGAATGGTGTATTGCCTCGCCTCGATGTCGACGGGCAGGCCGAGTTCGCGGAGGGTTGAGGAGGTGACGGGGCCGATGGAAGCCAACTGGATTCCCTCCATCTCTGGCAATGTTCTGGTTCGCGGGCGAGGGCGCCCGCGCCACACATCGCGTCCGATAAGGGCGACAAAATTTCTAACGGTGGAAGAACTGGTGAAGGTAATGACATGAGGGCGGCGTTGGGGATTTTTGAGGAGGGCGCGCAGACGAGGGCGAGAAGCGCGCGGGATGACGGTTTCGTAGGCTTCGACAACATCCACCCCGGCGCCGAGTTTTCTCAGTTCGCGAGGGATGACGTCGCGGGCGACCCTGGCACGAGCTAAGAGAACGCGCTTCCCTGCGATGCGGTTGCGCAGGCTTTCGACTACAGACTCGGCGATGTATTCCTTCGGCATCACGTGGACCTTGAGATGGCGTTTTTCGATGGCGCTCCTGGTAGCAGGACCGATGGCGGCGATTTTCAAGTGAGACAAACTGGATTTCTTGAGATGCAGTTTCTGGAGGCGGTCCCAAACGGATTCGACTCCGTTGACGCTGGTGAGAATGAGCCAGTCGTAATGGTGGAGATTGCGCAGAGCGGAATCGAGAGGCCGATAAGATTGTGGTTTACGAATCTCAATAAAGGGAATCTCGACGACGCCGGCGCCGAGCTTGCGCAGGCTGGAGGAAAGCGTACCCGCCTGATGGCGGGCGCGGCCAACGAGAACGCGAAGGCCGGAGAGCGGTTTTTGTCCGCTTCGCGGAGCCGGACGGGCGAGGGCGCCCGTCCCCACATGGTCTTTGGTTTTCTTCACGGTTGTTGGGGGACGGCGGTGCCCTGGCCGTAAACTGCTTCCAGGATTTCTTCTCCGCCGCGGCGCAATAGCGCTTCGCCAACGAGTTCGCCCAGTTGGACAGGATCGCTGCCGTCGCGCGATTCGCGGATGACTTTCGAACCGCCCGGATCGGCGACAATAGCCTCGAGATGGAGGCGAGCGTGTCGCATTTCCGCAAATGCGCCGATGGGGACCTGGCATCCGCCACCAAGCCGGCTCAGCAAAGCGCGCTCACAGGTGGTAGTGGAACGTGCCTCGGCATCGTCCAGAAAACTTATCTGGTCGCGCGTGGCTGAATCTCCGTAGCGAATTTCTATGCCGAGGGCGCCCTGTCCTGCGGCCGGACACATGATTTCCGCGGGAAGAATCTGTTTGACCAGTTCAGTTTTGCCCAGGCGGTTCAGGCCTGCCGAGGCGAGAATGACGGCATCAAATTCCCCCGCTTCCAGTTTGCGCAGGCGGGTGTCGACATTTCCGCGCAGAGGATAAATATGGAGATCGGGGCGGAGAGCTTTCAACTGCGCCTGGCGGCGCAGGCTGCTGGTGCCGACGCGGGCGCCCTGGGGCAACTGATCGATGGTGGCATAGGTGCGAGAGCAAAAGGCATCGCGCGGGTTCTCGCGTTGGGTGATGGCGGCAATCTCGAATTCGTGGGCAATTTCGGTCGGCAAATCCTTCAGGCTGTGGACGGCAAGGTCCACGCGGCCTTCCGCGAGAGCTTCTTCAATTTCTTTTGTGAACATGCCTTTGGTACCGACGCGAGCGAGCGCGACATCGGCAATTTTGTCGCCGGTGGTCCTGATGATTTCGATCTCGACTTGATGGCCGCGCTGGCGCAGAAGGTCGCGGATGTGATTGGCTTGCCAGAGAGCGAGTTGAGATCCCCGGGACCCGATGCGGAGAAGAGCCATCAGCTCTGGCCTCCGGAGTTGCCAGACTTGTCCGCCTCTTTGTCCTGCAGGTTAAACAGGCGGCGCACAAGTTCGACCACCGTGGTGGCTTCCGATTCGCGGGCTGCCGTCTTCAAGGTGCTGATGGGCGTGTGCATGATCTTGTTGACGATCCCGCGGGTGAGAGATTCGATGGCCAACTCCTGCTCAGGAGAAATAGGGCCGAGCCTTCCGCGCACACGATCAATTTCAGCCTGGCGAATGGTCTCGAGGTGATCTTGCAAAGAAACGATGGTAGGGACGACATCGAGAGTCTGAATGCGGGCCTGGAATCTCTCAACTTCGTCATTAATGATGTTATCGGCTTTCTCGGCTTCCTTTCTGCGATCGGCAACGTGCGAGGCGACGGCCTGTTGCAGGTCGTCGATGTCATAGACAAAGATGCCGTCCAGCTTGTTCATCTCGGGATCGACATCGCGTGGAACGGCGATATCGATGAAGAACATGGGACGATTCTTTCGGCGGCTGAGAAAGAGTTCGCCGTGCTCACGACGAAAAATGGCGTGCGGAGAGCCGGTAGAAGTAATGACAATGTCGGCACGATCGCAGGTTTCGTAAAGGCGGTTGAATTCGATTGCCTGGCCATTGAATTTCTGGGCCAGGCGAATGGCACGATCGTAGGTACGATTGGCGACGAAGATGGAGGCAGCGCCGTGAGCCAGCAGATGACGCGCGGCGAGTTCGGTCATCTTTCCGGCGCCGACCAGATAAACGTGCTTGCCGTTCAAAGAACCGAAGATTTTCTTGGCGAGCTCGACGGCTACGGACGCGACCGAGACGGCGGATGAACCGACTGCGGTTTCGGTGCGCACCCGTTTGGCGACGGCGAAGGCGCGGGTCAGTAATTGATCGAGTTGGGAATTGACCGCGCCTACGGCGCGGGCGGTGGCATAAGCCTCCTTGACCTGGCCAAGAATCTGGGCCTCGCCGACCACCATGGAATCCAAGCTGGAAGTCACGCGAAACAAGTGGCGGACGGCATCCTGCTCAGAATACTCGTAGAGATGAGGGCCGATGAGCGAGTGATTGATGCTGAAAAAATTGCCCAAGAAACCGCGCAGATCGGCCCCGCCATTTTGGGTGCGGGCCAGGAGTTCTACGCGGTTGCAGGTGCTCAGGATCAATCCTTCCTGCACGCCGGGATGTTGAGTGAAGCAGCGCAGCGCTTCCGGCAGACGGGATTCGGGAATGGCGAGGCGTTCGCGCACCTCAACCGGCGCAGTTTTGTGATTCACGCCGATGAGCTGGAAGGTCATGACTGGGCAAACCTGTGAATATTGCTGAAATAGTTGGCAGCCCAGGCGATCAGGGCAAAGACAAAAGCGCTGGCCGCAAGATAGGCGGCGCGACGGCCGCGCCAGCCTGCACTCCAGCGGGTATAAAGCAGAACCAGATAAACCGCCCACATCAGAAGAGAGAGCAGGATCTTGGGATCAAGCAGGTCGACCTTTCCGAAAGTCGACTGGGCGACGACGGTTCCGGCAACCAGGCCGAGAGTCATGAAGGGGAAACCGAGCAGCAGCGAGCGGAAGCCGATTTCGTCGATCACTTCCAGGGCGGGCAAGCGGGAAAGAATTCCGTTGGGCTGCTTCGACTTCAGGGCGTGTTCCTGCACGAGATAAAGCAGGCTGGCGCCAAAGCTGAGCACCAGCGCCGCGTAGCCGGTGAAGATCAGCGCGATGTGGGCGAAAAGCCAGCCCGAGCGCATGGTATTGGAGGTAAGGAGAAACGGGGCCTGACCACTGGCGGCAATAAATGTCAGAAGGAAAACGAGTGGGAAAACGACAATGCCGGGAGAAGTGGTCTTGTAGACCATATATACGAGCAGGAAGACGACCATGATCAGAAAGCCCAAAACGGACTCGGCATTGTGGACGGAGGCCATAGCCATTTGGCCCGACTGGAGGAAGGCCTCGGTCAGGGAAACGAGGTGGAAGACCATGCCCAAATAAGCGGCGTGGAGGGCGATACGGTTAAGCAGGTCGGTGCTGCGGGTCAGAGCTACGAGAGCATAAAGCAGTCCGACAGCGTAACAGCCGAGCGCAACTCGCAGCCAAAGTATTGGCATAGGCGGTATGGTCTCCCGGGCCGGAGGAGGCATCCTCACCCGCTCCGACTGGGTGATTATAGTCTGCCCCGCGCGGGCGGCAGAAGGAAGGGTACGGCGTCACAAGGCGATGTGATAGAGATCACACGGGGGATTGTACTGGCGGCCATTGGATTCCATAGAGGCTGAGTGGCGCGGGATGGAGCCTAAGCTACTCCCAACTTGCCGAGCACCGATTCCAGAGTTTCTCCGTCGACCGTTAGACGACGCCCATCGGCGAGCATGTTCTCGATTTCATCAAAGGCCTGAAAGAGGCGCATTTTGGCCGCGGCGTACTGTTCAGCGTCGCTGAGGGCACGGCAATGAGCAGCAGACCACTGTTGTAAAGCAGCTTCCGGGAGAAACACGCTGACCGCGAAGGTGGTCTTGCGGTCGGCAGTAACGTCGAAAATGTATTCGGTGGCTGGGCCAAAGTCGCCGGAGGCGACAGGAGCGCGCTTGCCGACAAAATAATATTGATAGACGTAGCCCTGTTCGCCGGTATACGCCTTCATGCGCCGGATGGTCATAGCGATAGGTAGTAGCGGGCAGCTAGCAGTTAGCAGCGTGGGAGGCATGCCCACTGGCTCCCAGCTACCTGCTAGCGCCTACTCAATGCGGACCTCGCGGAGACGCTTGACTGCGGTCTCGGAGGTTATAGGCGAATAGTACACCTCCTTGAAGGTGTACGACTTCGACTTTCCAGCGATCACTGGAAGAATCTCAATGTGCCAGTGGTAATCCTCGTCGAGAGTCTTCCAGTAACCGAGACTCTCGGAGCCATGCAAGCTATTGGGCGAAGTGTGCACCACAAGGTGAAAATCTTCGGTGACGGTGCGTATGCGCTGCAAAGTGCGGCGCAAGAGGGCGCCGAGATCGCGCATCATTCCGGGGCGGGCCAGAGCCATGCGCTCAAATGCGGCTTCGTGAGAGCGGGGCAGAATCCAGCTTTCGTAAGGAACCCGCGGGGCGTAAGGGCCGAGCGCGACAAAGTCGCCGTGAACTTCGATAAGCCTCTGATTTTGCTTGATTTCCTGAGAGAGGATGTCGCAGAAGACACAGCGTTCCTTCTGCTCGAAGTATTCCCGGCTGGCGCGCAACTCGTAAAGCACGCGGCGGGGAACAAAGGTTGTGGCCATAAGTTGGGAGGTGGGATGGGCAAACTCCTGGCCGGCGCTGGTACCGTAATCTTTGAAAACGCTGACGTACTTGAAGCGTCCGTCGCGCTTAAGGTCCTGAATGCGTTGAGCGGCGAGCAAAAGAAACTGCTCGATCTCGGCATCGGTAGCGTTCCAGAGATGGCGCTCGTGGCGTGGGTTCTCGACGAGCACCTCGTGGGCACCGACACCGCGCATGCGATCGTAAATGCCGTCGCCGCGGCGCGCGGGATCACCTTCGATGTGATAGAGCGCGGAAGGATGCACCACGGAGCGCGTGGCCCAGGGGACGCCCGGAATTCCAGAAACGCTGGTAATGAGCTGGGCGGGCTGTGGAGAATCCGGACAAAACCGGCAGAAGGATTCGGAACGGGGCGTAGTGTCAGAAACGTCGTCGCCGGTGATGACCCAGGAGCGGGTGATGGGATCTTTGCGGAGCTCCATGATGCAAGGAAACCACCGTTGCGCGAGCCGCGTCAACTGTGATTTCCACCGCCGAAGAGCGGGGCGCGCTTTGTTATAATCCGCGCACGACTTCACCCGAGATGACCGAGCCGTCCACTCCGCTGATGCGGCAGTATGCCGCCATCAAGAAGGAACATCCCACGGCGCTCTTGTTTTTCCGGCTGGGCGACTTCTACGAGCTTTTCTTTGATGATGCGGTTCTGGCGGCGCGGGAACTGCAGATCACGCTGACCTCTCGCAACAAAGAAAAAGGTATCGCTGTGCCGATGTGCGGCGTGCCATACCACGCGGCGGAAGGATACATATCGAAGCTAATTCGGAAGGGATTCAAAGTCGCGATCTGCGATCAGGTGGAAGACCCGCGAATAGCAAAGAAACTGGTGCGGCGAGAGGTGACGCGGGTAGTGACGCCGGGCACAGCAGCAGACTCGTCGCTCAGCTCGGAAGAGAACAATTTTCTTGCTGCAGTTGCTCGTGCAGAAGACCGGGTAGGATTTGCGGCTCTGGATCTGTCGACCGGCGAATTTCGCGCCACCGAATTTCGCGGCGAGCATGCGGCCAAGCGGATTCAGGAAGAGCTGCAGCAACTCAAGCCAAAGGAGTTGTTGTACGGGTCGTCGGCACCGTTGTTCGAAGGTGGCGAAAGACCTGGCGCCAAAGGTGCGGCTCCGCAAGCAAGGACGGCGGGAGCTACGTGGTCTGAAACCCCACAGGATGACTGGATCTTCGCCCCGGATCATGCAATTCCGCTGCTGGAAAATCATTTTGGAGTGCTGTCGCTCGAGGGGTTTGGACTTGCAGGCAAGCCGGCGGCAGCGGCGGCGGCAGGGGCCATCATTCATTATGTGCGCTCTACGCAACGCGGAACCCTGGAGCATGTGGACCGGATCGGCTTCTATGAGCGGCAGAATTGCCTGGTGCTCGATGCGGTGACGGTGCGCAACCTGGAGCTGATTGAGCCGTTGTTTGCGGGAACGGATGACGGGGTAACCCTGTTCCGCTCCATCGACGCAACGGTTACGCCGATGGGTAAACGGCTGCTACGTTCGTGGATGCTGCGTCCTTCCATCGAAGTGAGCGACATCAATTCGCGACTGGATGCGGTGGAAGCGCAGGTAAGAAACCTGGTGGCACGCGAAGAACTTCGCCGCGCGCTGGACGGGATTTTAGATCTGGAGCGGTTGCTGAGCCGGGTGACGCTGGAAACCGCAAATCCCCGGGATGTGCTTGCGCTGGCGGCGTCGTTGGCTAAGTTACCTGGGCTGCGGGTCGCGCTCTCCCGGTTCACCGCGGAGCGCCTCAAGAGACTGCACGCAGCTATGGATGAACTTGGGGATCTAAGGGAGCGAATTGACACCACCATTGTCCCGGAACCGCCGATTGCACTGAGTGATGGTGGAGTGATCCGGGCTGGAGTGGACAAAGAACTGGACGAACTGCGCGATCTAAGCCGCAACAGCAAACAGTTCCTGGCGCAGATCGAGCAACGAGAACGGCAGCGCACTGGAATCACATCGCTGAAGGTAAAGTTCAATTCTATTTTTGGCTACTACCTCGAGGTCTCAAAACCCAATCTTCATTTAGTGCCTGCCGATTATGAGCGCAAGCAGACGCTGGTCAACGCTGAGCGCTTTACGACACCTGAGCTGAAGGAATATGAGGCAAAAATCCTGGATGCGCAGGAAAAAATAGTTGAGATTGAGCGGCGATTGTTCGCCGAATTGCGTTCTGTGATTGCCGGAGAAGCGAAGCGAATCCGGCAGACGGCGCTGGCGCTGGCCGAAGTTGACGTGCTGGCGTCGTTGGCGCATACCGCTGCCTTACGGAATTACTGCCGGCCGAAGTTCGACGACTCAGCCGACATTGAGATCATTGGCGGGCGGCATCCGGTCATCGAGCAGCAGGATATGAGTGAAAGATTCGTGCCCAACGATCTTTATCTCAATTCGACAACCCACACGGTGTTGGTATTGACTGGGCCGAATATGGGAGGCAAGTCGACCTATTTGCGGCAGACGGCGCTGATTGTAATCCTGGCGCAGATGGGCTCGTTTGTCCCGGCGGACTCGGCGAGGTTAGGAATTGTAGATCGCGTGTTCACACGCATTGGGGCGAGCGACAACCTGGCGCGCGGACGTTCGACGTTCATGGTGGAGATGACGGAAACAGCGGCGATTTTGCACACGGCGACAGAGCGATCTTTAATCCTGCTAGACGAAATCGGCCGTGGAACGGCGACCTACGATGGACTGGCGATCGCGTGGGCAGCGGTCGAGTACATTCACGCGCGCACGCGCGCGAAGACGCTGTTTGCCACACATTATTTTGAGCTGACGGAATTGGCGGAGCGTCTTTCAGGAGTAAAGAACTACCACGTGTCGGTGAAGGAGACAGGCGGTGGAATCGTGTTTCTGCGACACGTGGAAGCGGGAGCAGCCGACCGCAGCTATGGGATCGAAGTTGC
>DASPRY010000020.1:0-52222 GCA_035624215.1 Terriglobales bacterium | reverse complement strand
CGTTCAACGACGCACGGAAAAGACCGCTGACATGATTCCCAAGGTCAAGGCGGCTATCGACAGGCTGAACCATGACGGAAGCCTGCCGCCCGGAGTCCGGGTTGTTCCGTTCTACGACCGCTCAAATCTGATCGCGTTAACCACGCATACGGTCCTGCACAACCTGATCTTTGGATGCCTCCTGGTATTTCTTATCCAATGGATCTTCCTTGGTGATCTTCGCAGCGCCGTCATTGTCGGAATCAACATTCCCTTCGCGCTGTTCTTTGCCACGATTCTTCTGGTAATTTTCGGCGAAAGCGCCAACCTGCTTTCGGTCGGAGCTGTGGACTTCGGCATCATCGTCGATTCGGCCGTAATCCTGGTCGAGAATATTTTCAAGAATTTCCAACGCCCTCACGAAGAACGAGAGGAACTCCTGCACCGCTTAGCGGCAGGCGCCTGGGGCCCTGATCCAACGCAAACTCCGGATCCAACTGGGCACGGGCATGTGTGGTCGCACCGCTTGCGCTTGATCCTGATCAGCGCGCTCCAAGTGGACAAAGCAGTTCTCTTTTCGGCCCTTATCACGGTCGCCGGGTTTGTGCCGTTGTTCACGATGCAAGGCGTCGAGGGCCAGATTTTCGGACCCATGGCCCGGACATACGGTTACGCGCTTGCGGGCGCTTTAATCGCGACCTTCACGATCACTCCGGTAATCGCTTCCTATCTCCTGCCTGCTCGCGTAAAAGAAGTCGAAACGATTATCGTACGCACCTTGCACCGCCTGTACGATCCTGCCCTTCGGTTCTCGTTAACGCATCGTGCGCTTGTCGTGGGAATCGAGGTTGCCATGTACCTCGTGACCTTCCTCGTAATCGCGCCAAGGCTCGGCAGCGAATTTCTTCCTCACCTAGAGGAAGGCAACTTCTGGATTCGCGCTTCCATGCCGATCACACTTTCGCTTCAGGACGGCGAAGCGGCCACAAGAAAGATGCGGGAAATCCTCCTGCGCCATCCCGAAGTATTGACGGTGGTTTCGCAGCATGGCAGGCCTGATGATGGCAGTGATGCGGCCCCATTCTCCAACGTCGAGCTCTTTGCGCCGCTCAAGCCCTTTGACGAATGGCGGAGGGGGCTGACAAAGGAAAAGCTCACAAACCAGATCCAGGCGGAGTTCAATAACGAGTTGCCGGGTGTTGTCTTCAATTTCTCCCAATATATCGAGGACAACATCGAAGAAGGCATCTCGGGCGTCAAGGGTGTCAATTCCGTCAAGATCGTCGGACCCAATCTTCGAGTCTTGACCAACTTGGCTGAGCAAGTACGCGACCAGATGAGCCAGGTACGCGGCGTCACCGATCTCGGCATCTTTCCTGTTCTGGGGCAGCCGAACCTGAACATCAAAGTGGATCGCGAAAGAGCCGCACGTTACAGCCTCAATTCCGGTGATATGAACTCAGTAATTCAAGCAGCCATGGGCGGCGCGGTTGCGACTTCCGTCTTGGAAGGCGATCGGCAATTTGATCTCGTGGTCCGCTACACGCCGGAATATCGCGACAGCATCGACACAATCCGCAACATCAAAGTGGCCTACACAACCGCCAGTGGTGCCAACGCCTACATTCCCTTAAGTGAACTGGCGACGATCAGCTTGGATACAGGCGCAGCGTGGATTTATCACGAGAGCATGCAGCGATTCATTCCCGTGAAGTTCAGCGTGCGAGGACGTGACTTAGGCGGCACAGTCGAAGAGGCACAGCAGCGCATTGCAAAGAATGTCCAACTCCCATCTGGCTACCACCTGATTTGGGCGGGCGAGTATGGCGACCTGCAACAGGCCAAGAAACGCCTAGAGATCATTGTGCCGATCAGCTTCATTCTTATCGCCGGAGCACTCTACAGCCTGTTCAACAACTTCCGTGATTCGATTCTGGCTCTCGCAGGAATTCCAGACGCTATCGTTGGAGGCATCCTCGCCCTTTGGGTTTCCGGTCTCAACTTCAGCATCTCGGCGGCGATCGGTTTCGTATCGCTCTTCGGTGTGTCCGTCATGGACGGTATTCTGATGATCACCTTCTACAACCACGAAAGGACGAAGGGTCTGGTCCCCGTCGATGCGATGTACCGCGCCGCGACTACCCGAATGAGACCATTGCTGATGACGGCGCTTTCGGCCTGTATTGGTCTTTTTCCAGCGGCCATCTCCACCGGCATCGGTAGCCAGGTGCAGCGTCCGCTCGCAACGGTGATCGTGGGTGGAATGCTTGTAGGTCCAGTTATGCTGCTGCTGGCAGTACCGGCCTTGCGCATGATCTTCCTGGGCGGCGAGAATCACGCTCTACCAGCAGCAAGACCTGAGGAGTCGAAATGAAGGCCGACTTTCAAGTCCTATTAATCATTCTCTGCGCTTTGATGCCGTCTACAGGCTACGCCTTCGTCTCAAGTCCAGCAGCGCCACAAAACGCAGCGAGTTCAACACCGACGACTAGCAATCGTTCGGGGAGTGATGAAGGCACGACCGTGCCGCTCGAGACCAAAAACCACAAAGATGTCACCACCTCGCATCAATCTGCGCGTAGACAGCCTGTGGGTGGCAAGATTCCACTTCCCAACAGTGCGAGCGTGGTGAAGGCCAACCGTTCGAAGATGGTTCACAACAATAGCCAAGACCCCAAGTCGCGAAGTCTGGTGGGTAATCCTCAACCGACCTCAATCAAACCGATCGGTGCGACCAAGATTGCTGTTACTCGCAGTTTACCGGTTCAGACTGTGGCTGGCTCGGGCATCGGCGGTGGAAATTTCAGGAATCGGCGTCGCACGCCAATTCCGGGGATGATCGGTGGGCCAGCGAGTACAACGAGAAACAAGGCGACACTCAGCGGAACTGGCATGCATAACAAACGCTTGAACTGATGGTTATGACTCGCACTCGAAAATCATGCTTCATCGGTCTCGTGGGGCTCACAGCGCTGCTGAGCACCGGCTGCGCAGTCGGCCCGAGTTTCAAGAGGCCCGCTGCTCCGCAGGTGCCTAGCTATACGCCAACTCCACCAGCGGCCACGACGGGTACTCCCGGCGTCAGCGGCGGGGAAGCACAGCAGTTTCTCAATGGAAAGGACATTCCCGGAGAGTGGTGGACTCTATTTCACTCAAAGCCACTCAACGACTTGATCGAGCGCTCTCTCAAAAACAACCCTGATCTCAAGGCAGCGCAAGCGGCATTGCTGGTAGCGAAGGAGAACGTTATTGCACAGCGCGGGGCTTACTATCCTGTGCTTACGGGCAGCTTTTCAGCAGATCACTCGAAGACATCAAATGTAGTCTCGCCGTTTACCGCGAACGGCGCTCTCTACTATAGTCTCTACACTCCACAGGTTGCCGTCTCGTTCGTGCCGGACGTGTTCGGTCTTAATCGACGCACAGTTGAGTCTCTCAAAGCCCAGAAGGAGCAGGCCCGCTTTACGTTAGCAGCGACGGATATCACATTGACCTCGAACGTTGTTGAGGCAGCCATTCAAGAGGCATCTTTGCGGGCGCAGATTGATGCCACGCGCGAACTCATCGAAATCAATACCCACATGCTTGATGTGCTGCACAAGCAATTTGAGAAAGGCTACGTTGGGCGACTCGATGTCGCTGCGCAGGAATCCCAGCTTGCCCAAGTCACTGCTACTCTGCCACCGTTGCTGAAGCAGTTAGCTCAGCAGCGTGATCTTCTCATCGCTTTGTCTGGCGGTCTGCCGAACGAGGACTTAGCCGAGAAGTTTGAACTTTCAAGTTTGCAACTGCCGCAGGAACTGCCACTAAGCCTGCCGTCGCAGCTCGTGGAGCAGCGTCCAGACGTTCGCCAGGCAGAGGAAAACCTGCATTCCGCCAGTGCTCTCATCGGAGTTGCCCGTGCGAATCGTCTTCCCAGCTTTAACCTGACGGCTGACGTGGGCAGCATGGCATTGGTCTTCAGCAAGATGTTCTCGGCAGGCACAGGCTTCTGGGATCTGACGGGAGGTGCAACGCAGACCATCTTTCAGGGGGGGACACTGGTTGCTCGCGAGCGGGCCGCAAGAGCTGCCTATGTTCAAGCCTCCGAACAATACCGCAGTACGGTGTTAACCGCGTTCGAAAATGTCGCGGATACCCTGCACGCGCTCGATCAGGATGATGACGCCCTGAAAGCAGCGGCAGCGGCGCGCGATGCGGCCAAAGTCACGCTCGACCTCACCACCAAACAAATGCAGGTTGGCTACGTCAGCTATCTCACCCTGTTGAGCGCAGAGCAAGCTTATCAGCAAGCGCTTATTAACCTGGTCCAAGCCCAGACTAATCGCTACGCCGACACCGCAGCCTTGTTTCAAGCGCTGGGAGGTGGATGGTGGAATCGCCCGGATGTGCCCAAGAGCTGACTCAGACAGAGCCGCACCCATTGGTTTGCCCGCCGCTCAGAAGATAAAGAACGCTCGAACTGACAAATTTACGCAGGGAACCAAAGTCTGATCACTAGTTGGCGACGAATTTCGATTACATCGAGCCGCGCTCGTTGGCAGGCCGAGGTCACCTCCGATGCAGTACTCGGCCCCGTCGCGCCAAGTTCATTGTGCGGTCGCGTTTCATGGGACAAGCCGACCTTTGTCTGACAGTGTAGAGCAACGGCGCGTTGACTGTTGAGAATCTCGATTACACTCACTGACCCTCGGCCCGGCGCGAGGGGTTCTCAGTTTTGAGGAGGTGCCGACCCAACCAGCCGCGATGCTACAATCGCGCCCATCATGGCAGGCACTAGCTTCGATGGTCTCACGAGTTCCGAGTTTGAGGAGTTCTGTTTCGATCTACTACAGGCCAACGGCTTTGTGAACCTTGACTGGCGCAAGGGTACAGGTCTCACCACTAGTCCGGCGGACAAAGGACGCGACATCATCGGTGAGCATCTTCGGACTGAGCCTGATGGGAGTCAGCACCTCGAACGCTGGTTCGTTGATTGCAAACACTACAAGAAAGGTGTCCCGCCCAAGGAACTTCAAAACCTCCTCGCATGGTCCGATGCCGAGCGACCTTTTCGACTTTCACAACGTTATCTTCGGGGTTGCGGTCGATCAGCTTGTTAAGAGGATCAATGCCAGCCTTCGTGGGAAGTTTGTCAACCATGAGAGTCAGCTTAGTCCGTTCCTTCTCGATTTTCTGCTTTTGCAGATAGAGATAATTTCCTTGTGCGTCGGTACGCCGATGTCAATCCAGTCGTCCGAGTTCGCATTAATGTTGATTTGCCGGCGCCGTTCGGGCCAAGCAGGCCGAACATACCAAGCGGAATTTTCAGCGAAACATTTTGCAGAGCTTGCAGGCCATTGGCATATCGTTTGGAGAGATTATCGATTCGAAGTTCCATGCAGTCCCTACCCAACAATAGTTGAGTGCACGTGGGACCTAGCCTTCGGGTTCCCGGCCTGAGACCTGATTTCGTGGAAAGAGATAGCTTCGCCCAACTAATTTCCGCGTGCTGTTTTTGGGCCATTCATATGGCCAGAAGGTGAGAAGAAGGACCTGTGATCATGCATAGCTCGTTTCAGCAACATCCCCTGTTATCAGGGGGCGACAGGCCCAAACAAAGGGGAGGACATAGAAAAAAGCGTCGGTTGGCCGGGAGATTGCATGAAAAGGCGGAAGGAGGCATCAATCGGTGCGTGCCGCGTCTTGGTTATCTCTCTCAGCGGCCATATGGCTTCTCGCTCTGAACGGAGCGAGTGGCCAGGAGCTGTCATTCGGACGAGGGAAGGGGACCGCACAAAATGGCACTTTTGCTGCACATGTCTGCGGGGATTCAGTCTTACTTCCGGCTCTGAAGGATGCCCTCCGGCAAGTCTGCCTGCGCCTGCAAACGGAGCCGCCCGTCGCGATCCGGGAAGCGGTGGTCGTTGGTTTCGTGGGAGGTTTTGTCAGGCGGGATGACCCAAAGCATCCCGAAGTACAGTTTGCCGACTACCTTCGCGAGCGTTATGGCTCGAACATCAAAGTGGAGGTCTTTTCAAATCACGAGGGGAAAAAGGCCCTCGCCTACGTTCTGAGTCAACTGGGCGGGAACCGTGACGGCATGCCGGCGGCTGGGGAGGATCGTCCAGTAAGCATTATTATTTATGGGCATAGCTGGGGCGCTTCGCAGGCGATTACATTGGCCCGGAAGTTGGAACGGCGGCGGATTCCTGTGCGCCTGACGATTCAAGTGGACAGTATCCGCAAGCTCGGCCAGAACGATTCCAGGATTCCCGCCAACGTCGAGAGTGCGGTGAACTTCTATCAATCGGGAGGGCCAATTCACGGCCGCCCGCTAATTTTTGCCGTCGATCCCGCACACACCGAGATTCTGGGCAACTTTCGCATGACATACCGCGACCACCGGCCAGATTGCAGCAACTATCCATGGTTCGTACGGCTGGTGAACCGGCCGCACCACGAGATTGAAAATGATTCACGAGTATGGGACCAAATGGCGTTCTTCATTGAGTCTGTGCTGTCGCGCTCAGACGGAACCCAGATCACTTCACTCTCACACTGATGACCTTAACCAGCATGGCTCAACCCGGCGCCCGGGAGCCTGGTCAATCACCCGCCAGTAACAACCCACATTCTTCACCCTGCTTAACTGCTATCCATGGCAAGCCTTGACTCCGGACACACCGGAATCTAATCGGTTACCGGCACGACAAAATCTATAAAATTTCTCCCCGGGTCTCTTTGTCAGCCGTGGTCAAATGAAAAGTTTCCATGGCCAAGCGCGTCAGCGTCGATCGATGGCTGTTTACCGTGACCCTGCTCCTCATATTTATCGGCTTGGTTATGGTCTTCAGTGCCTCTGCGGTCATGGCCAAAGAGCGCTATGGTTCCGGATATTTTTTTCTGCTGAGGCAATTAGGCTGGGCAAGCGGCGGCCTGCTGCTGATGACGATGGCAATGAAGGTGGACTATCGCCGCTACAAGCATCCAGCTGTGGTCTTCTCTCTTTTGGGCCTCACTACCCTGATGCTGATCGCAGTTTTCTTTCTTGATCGCGCCCATCACACACATCGGTGGATTCATTGGGGGCCGCTGTCGTTTCAGCCTTCCGAGATGGCCAAGCCAGCGATCATTCTTTTCCTCGCATTTTTTCTTGAAGACCGGACTAAGTCGATGAACCAGTGGCGAAGCACGGTCTTGCCTGCCGTACTTCCAACCCTGGTTTTTATCGGGCTCATCGTTTTTCAACCGGACCTGGGCACAGCCATCGCCTGTGCGGCAATCACCGGTTGCGTGTTGTTTGTCGCTGGTCTCCAAATGCGATATCTGGGATATGCGGTTCTGGCGTCTCTGCTCCCTTTGTACTTCCTGATTTTCCATGTCGCTTACCGCAGGGCACGGATTCTGGCTTTTCTGGATCCCTACTCGGATCCGCAGGGCCGCGGCTTCCACATTATTCAGTCGCTCATTGCGGTGAGTACGGGTGGGATTACCGGTGTCGGCCTCATGGAAGGGAAACAGAAACTCTTTTATCTGCCAGAGCCTCACACCGACTTCATTTTTGCGGTGACTGCGGAGGAGTTGGGCCTGGTGGGGTCGCTGGTGATCGTCGGGCTTTTTGCAGTCTTCTTGTGGCGCGGCGTCCGCACTGCCTTGCGGACCCAGGATGCATTTGGCCGTTTGCTGGCGCTTGGAATCACCTCGATGATCGTCGTGCAGGCATTTATCAACATCAGCGTAGTGTTGGGCCTGATGCCGACAAAAGGCATCCCGCTGCCATTCGTCTCCTACGGGGGCTCATCGCTGTTTTTTGCTTTGGCATGCGTTGGCGTGCTATTGAACATCTCAAAGCAGGCCGAATAGATTGGTGTTTGTGCCCGTGTGCTGAGGACTGCGCTTGTCCGCACGATCGAGCGAAGGTTGATAGTTTCCCTGACCTCCGCAACCTGAAGGTTAACCTCACCCAGTCGCGCTTCCTGCTTTTCAATTTATAGTCAACTCATGCGAGCCATTTTGGCTGGTGGCGGCACCGGCGGGCACGTGATTCCAGCTCTGGCGATTGCTCAGCAACTGCAGCGACGATACGGGGCTGAGATTCTGTTTATCGGCACGAGCCGGGGAATCGAAAACCGCCTGGTTCCTAATGCCGGCTTTGGGCTTCGCCACGTGGATGTCGGCGCACTGAAGAACGTCGGTTTTGTGACTCGCGTCAAGACGCTGTTTGATCTCCCGCGAGCGGTATGGGATGCGGGCCGTATTCTCGGGGAATTTCGGCCACATGTTGCAATCGGTGTTGGAGGATATGCGTCAGGGCCTGCGATGTTAGCCGCGGTCGTGCGGAAAATTCCCGCGCTGATTTTCGAGCCGAACGTTGTTCCCGGCTTCGCCAACCGAATGGTTGCGCCTTTTGTTTCCGCTGCCGCAGTCCATTTCGAAGAGACACGCAAGTATTTTCGTCATTGTGCGGTCACGGGCGTTCCGGTGCGCGAAGCCTTCTTTCATATCGTCAGTGAGCCTGGCGACCCCACTTTACTCATATTTGGGGGCAGTCAGGGCGCTCGCGCGATCAACCAAGCTGCAATCCAGGCCGCGCCCAGGTTATTGGAGCGGGTCTCGCGCCTCCACATCATCCATCAAACCGGTGAAGCTGACTATAATGACGCCCAGGCAGCATACGCGACTTTGGGTACAAGGGTAGAGGTTCATCGTTTCATCGATGACATGCCCAGCCATTTTGCCCGAGCGAGTTTGCTGGTTTGCCGGTCCGGGGCGAGTACGGTGGCGGAAGTGACGGCAGCAGGGAGACCTGCGATTTTTGTACCGTTCCCGCGTGCGGCAGATGACCACCAGAAACGTAATGCGGAGGCGTTGGAACGAGCCGGTGCTGCGGTTATGCTGGAGCAGCCGCAGCTTTCACCAGACAGCTTGGTGGAAACAGTGAGCTCGCTCCTGAGCGACCCACCGCGGTTGAATGCGATGGCGGAAGCCGCACGCGGTTTGGCGCATCCCAATGCCGCCCGGGACATCGCAGAGATGGTAGCGCGCTTGGCTGGTGCAGAGAAATTGTCATCGCGAACGTAACTCTGCTCGCTTGCGGCTTCGATTCCATTCTGGATAGCAAGACAAAAAATGTTTGCCAAAATTCAAAACATTCATTTCGTAGGCATTGGCGGGATCGGCATGAGCGGCATCGCTGAGGTGCTGCTGAACCTGGGCTACAAAGTTTCCGGTTCCGACCTCAAGAGCAGTCCGATCACCCAGCGTTTGGCGACTCTGGGGGCGCAAATATTCGAAGGCCATAGCGCCGAGAACATTACGACTGCAGAGGTGGTGGTCACAAGTTCTGCGATCCCGCCGGACAACCCTGAGGTAACGCAAGCCCACAATCTTCATATCCCTGTGATTCCTCGGGCGGAAATGCTGGCCGAGCTAATGCGGCTGAAGTACGGCATCGCTATTGCGGGCATGCATGGAAAGACTACGACCACTTCTATGGTTGCCGCGATTCTGGCCGGAGCTGGATTGGATCCCACAGTAGTGGTTGGCGGGCGCGTGGACGCGATGGGCTCGAACGCGCGGCTAGGCAAATCGCAGTACCTGGTCGCCGAAGCCGACGAAAGCGATCGCTCGTTCCTAAAGCTGTCGCCTATTCTCTCAGTGGTCACCAATATCGATCGCGAACACATGGATTGCTACCGCAACCTGCGGGATTTGAAACGGGCATTTCTTGATTTCATGGATCGGGTGCCGTTCTACGGCGCTGTGGTCGCATGCAACGACGACTCCAGTCTCCGGCGGCTTCTGCCCCAGGTTCGGCGCCGCACCGTGACTTACGGAACGCGTCGAGGTTCCGATTTCCACATCAAGCCCTTGGCATTCGCGGTCATATCGACAGACAACCGACCGCTCAGCCGATTTCAGGTCAGTTTCAAGAATCAGGACCTCGGGGAGTTCCGCCTGCGCGTGCCCGGCGCCCACAACATTCTGAATGCAGCCGCCGCGATTGCGGTCGGTATCGGGCTGGACCTCAGCCCTGACCAGATACGCGCCGCCCTGGAAAATTTCCGTGGGGTCGATCGGCGCTTTCAGTTACGCGGGAAAGCCTGCGGCGTGAGCGTCATCGATGATTACGGGCATCATCCCACCGAAATCCGTGCGACCTTGGCTGCTGCTCGACAATGCGGGTTTCGCAAGATTCACGTCATTTTTCAACCGCATCGCTACACGCGCACGCAGGATCTGATGGACGAATTCACCACCGCCTTCGGCGATGCCGATACACTTATCATCCTCGATATCTACGCCGCCAGCGAGAAGCCAATACCGGGTGTAACAGCCGAGCTCCTGGTTCAGCGTATGCTGGAGGCTGGACGGTCCGTTCAGTATGCTCCCGGTTTCAACGAGGCGGCAGACGCGGTTGCGGCCACGGCTCAGGAAGGAGACATGATTTTAACGTTAGGAGCAGGCAGCGTTTCCCAGCTTGGGCCGATGATATTAGAAAAGCTCGGTACGAGGGAGCCTGTCGCTGTCCCAGAACTAAATCATTGACCGAAAACCTGAAGTCCCGCGATTTCTGACGGCACACGTCAAGAAATCCAACTATCTTGTCTTCCCCTGAGTGGTCGTGCAGCCCTCCTGTGTGCGGATGCACCAAAATTGGTCTATCTCAATTTACAAAAAGTAGTTATAGTAAATTCGCTCCGCGATTCACTGACGACAACTGACCTGGGTTGATGGCGCGAAGGGCCGGTTCCACCATCTCGCAGGAAGAGTTGTACCCGCACGCCGACGAAGCAGCCCGTGCTGAAGCTGACGACGCGCGACTGCTCGACCTGGATGTGGAGGAGGAATCGCCATTCCTCCGCGCCCAGAGGCGGGTTTCCGTGCGCAGGCATTCTCTGCCCAGAAAAACTGCCACTTACTTTGCCTGGGGAATCTTGGCCATGCTCATCCTGTTTCTGGGCAGTGTGGCTGTGGCTGCGGCCTATCACTACGGTGAGCACTCCTGGCGTTTTCGAATCGAATCAAGCGACGACATCCAAATCACCGGCCTCAGTAATGTGACTCGAGCTCAAGTCATCGAGGTAATGGGCGGAGATATCGGGCGCAATGTTTTCTACGTTCCGCTGGCACAAAGGAAGAAACAGTTGGAGCAGATTCCCTGGGTCGAATCGGCCAGCGTCATGCGTTTCGTCCCGAATCGCCTCAAGATCGAAATTCATGAAAGGACGCCGGTTGCTTTCGCACGCATTGGCTCCAGAATTTCTCTGATCGATGGCAGCGGGGTTTTGATGGATCTCCCGCTGACGAGCAAGAAGAAATTTTCCTTTCCGGTGGTTTTGGGAATGAACCCGGCGGAACCGCTGTCGATGCGAACCGCAAGAATGAAAATCTATAACCAGTTAATTACCGATCTTGATTCGAGCGGCGCGCACTATTCCCATGATCTCAGCGAAGTTGATGTCTCAGATCCGGACGACGTGAAGACCATGGCCGACGATGCCGGCGGACCGGTCGTGGTTCATCTGGGAGCTTCCGACTTCCTCGAGCGCTTCAAGATTTACCTGACCCATGTACAGGAATGGCGGCGGCAGTTTGCGCGGTTGGACTCGGTGGATCTGCGTTACGAACACCAAATCGTGGTCAACCCGGATTTGCAGGGAGCAGCCAAACAGCCACCCTTATCACCAGCGGCAGTGCGTGCGGCCATGGCCGCAGGCGTGAAACCGACGGCCCTTATTAGCCGAGAACTGGCGAAAGCGCCTACGGGTTCGCGCACTAGTGCTGCGGCGAAGGGCCTGACAAAACCGCTTCCGGCAAAGAAGCGGGCAGCGAAAGTGCGGCGTTGGAAGGCGGCCGGTAAGAAAAGTCCGGCGGCGGCCAAAGCGGATGCCCACTCCGCTTCCATTACAACCGAGCAAACTATAAGCCAGAGACCAACGGCTCAACAAGAAACGTCAGAGGCGGCTGCAAACAGCACAACGAAACCGAGCAAGCCGAGTCCAGGAATTGTCAAAGGGCAGCAGTAGGGATGGCAAACCAGTATAAGCGCTTCATAACAGCCATTGACGTAGGCAGCGCGAAAACTTGCGTGTTAGTTGCTGAAATCAACGACAGCGGATTGCGCTATAGAGGCCATGGAGTAGCGGAGTCACGCGGGTCACGCAAAGGGGTGATCGTGGATCTGGAAAAAGCCGTGGCCTCCATCCAAACGGCGGTAGAGCATGCGGAGGATACGAGTGGCGCTCCCATTGAGCATGCGCTGCTGGGGGTGGCCGGGGCGCACGTGCGGGGCGTCAACACACATGGAGGGCTCAGCTTCGGCAATCGCGCCCGAGAGATTGCGCGGGACGAGATTCGCTCGGCCGTGGACAAGGCCCGGGCCATTCCACTTCCGGCCGATCGCGAGATTCTTCACCTGCTGCCGCAGGAATTCATACTCGACCAGCAAGGCGGTGTACACGATCCGCTGGGCATGATGGCTATGCGCCTGGAAGTGCGCGTGCATATGGTCACCGCAGCGTCGGCCGCCACGCAGAACGTCATCACTGCGGTAAACCGCGCCGGCGTGCATGTGGATGACACGGTGTTCGAGCCGTTGGCCTGCGCTGATTCGGTCCTTCGCAACGATGAACGCGAACTTGGCGTTTGCCTCGTGGAGATGGGCGCGGGGTCAACCAGCCTGATCGTTTTTCAGGAAGGCGCCGTCATCCATACCGCGGTTATCCCCATCGGCGGTGATCACTTCACCAGCGATCTGGCAGTTGGTCTATGCACTCCACTTGCGGAGGCGGAAAAGATAAAGCGGGTATATGGAAACGTGGTCGTCACCTTGATCCCGGAGGCGAACGAAATCGAAGTCCCTTCCGTCGGTGACCGCCCGTCGCGTTTGATTTCGCAGCGCATGATCGGCGAGATTCTGGAACCCCGCGCCCGCGAATTGTTCGAACTGGTGCGCGACAACTTGCGGCAAAGTGGCACATTCGATGTTTGCGTCGGCGGCATTGTGCTGAGCGGCGGGGGTTCGAAGCTGGCGGGAATCGTCGATGTCGCGGAATCGGTGTTGCGCCGTCCGGTGCGCTTGTCCTGGCCCACCCCCGTTGCCAAAATGCCCGCCAGCCTGGCTGAGCCGGAATACGCGACGGTTCTCGGAATGGTGTTTTACGGGCATCGTTCTCGCCTCGCCCGCGGCATGCAAGACACGCGATGGAGTGCGAGGTTGCTGAATTTGTTTGCCATGAAAGGAGCGTAGGACGAGCGCTTAGCAATTAGCATTTGGCATTTTGCTGTACAGGGATTGCCGCAGCGGTGGAGGTCCTCTTTACTGGCTAGATGCCAATTGCTAGGTGCTAAATGCCAGACAAAGGACGTACATATGAAAAAGGAAAACGATATTCGCATCAGCTTCAACGAAGAGACCCGCAACGACGCCAAAATCAAAGTCATCGGGGTGGGTGGAGGCGGCGGCAACGCCGTGAACCGCATGATCGATGCCGGCATGGAAGGCATCGAATTTATTACCGCGAACACAGACCTTCAAGCCCTGCGCATGTCGCGTGCGCCAATAAAGATCCAACTGGGAGTCAAGCTGACCAACGGCCTGGGAGCTGGTGCCAATCCAGAAGTTGGCCGCAAAGCTGCACTCGAGGACTCCGACAAAATTATCGAGGCGCTCGAAGGATCTGACATGGTCTTCGTGACGGCCGGCCTCGGTGGCGGCACTGGCACCGGAGCGGCTCCGATCATCGCCTCCCTCGCCAGCGAAATGGGCGCCCTTACGGTTGCCGTGGTTACCAAACCGTTTGCGTTCGAAGGCAAGCGCCGCATGATGCAAGCGGACCGTGGTATCGCGGAACTGATGGAATCGGTCGATACCACCATTGTCATTCCCAATGAAAAGCTCCTCGCGGTGGCCCAGGATGCTGGTTTCTTCGAATCCTTTCGCATCGCCGACGATATTCTCCGTCAGGGCGTTCAAGGCATCTCTGACATCATCACCATTCCGGGGATCATCAACCGTGACTTTGCCGACGTGAAAGCCATCATGTCGGGGATGGGCTACGCCGTCATGGGTACTGCGACGGCTAGTGGCGCCCGGCGCACAACCGAGGCTGCCCAGAAGGCAATCGCTTCCCCGCTGCTGGAAGCCGGGGCCATCGATGGCGCTCGCGGCATCCTGATCAACATCACGGGGTCGGCCTCGCTCAAACTGGCTGAGGTTCAGGAAGCTTGCACCATCATTCAAAACGCCGCTCACGAGGATGCCAACATCATCTTCGGTGCGGTGATGGATGACAAAATGAAAGATTCAGTGAAGATTACCGTAATCGCGACCGGCTTCAAGGATTCCGATGTTCGCCGACGTCGCATGGAGGCACATGCCACATCTATCATCCCGGAAGCGGTGGATGATTTGTCCGAGGCCGAACCCGAATCGGACCCGCTTCCACCTCCGCCACCGATGGTGATGGAAGGAGCTGGCACACAGCCTGCGACGGCAAGTTCAGACGGGCTGGATGCGATGCGCACAGCCATGATCGCGAACTTCGAGCAATCCGATCTCGATGTTCCAGCGTTTTTGCGCAAGCGCAATTAGAGCTGTGGCAATGGATGAAACGGAGCAGGCTGACACCTCCGGTTCTAGTAGCCGGATGGCCGCCTTGTTCAAATAACTGCACGGGTATGTTCCTCCACGCCATCCTGAACCAGTCGGATGTTCCCTTTGAGTAATCGTCTCGAAGTTACTAAAGGCGGATGCTCGCATGAAATTGCCAGCAACTCGCCTGTTTGCAAGGGGTTGTGAAAATAGAGACCAGCGTCTCGGAGACTTAGTTTTCCATTGCGAAGGGGAGGGTAATTTTCATAACATCAAGGCAGCAGCAACACAGGCGGATGACGAGGATCATCTGCCGCGGTGCTCGCCATGCGAATTCAGGGGATGGTGTAGGCAAGTGACTCAGGGAAGGTTTCTCTTGCGTTTTCGGTTGTTCGTTCTGTTGGTCTCGGCGCTTCTGGTTTGTCAGGCATCGATAGCCGCCACGGTGAGCACACGTTCGCTGACTCGCCGCAAGAAGCTGCAGGTTAGCGAGAGCCAGCAGGCGAAACGGCACATCCATCGACTGGTGCGTAGCCGCACCGCAACCGCCCGCCTGCGTCGGCGCCACCGTTATTACGAACGCTTTTACACCAGTTCGTACGCGCAAGATATCGCTGAGGGCGACGTTGCCGGTGGCGAGGATCCTGTCGTTCGCCAGGCCGCGATGGATGCGCTTGGCAACATGAATGGCACGCTGGTCGCGATCGAGCCCACCAGCGGACGCATTCTCGCCATGGTAAATCAAAAGCTGGCGCTCTCGAGCGGCGCACAGCCATGTTCCACTATCAAGCTCTCGGTGGCTCTGGCTGCCCTAAACGAAGGCATTATTACCAAGGAAACTGAAGTACGCCTGGGCGGGCAATACCGGATGAATTTGACGATGGCACTGGCGCGCTCAAACAACGTCTATTTTGAAACTCTGGGCCGCGAGTTAGGTTTTGAGAAGGTGGCATACTACGCCCATCAATATGGGCTGGGCGAGTTGGCCGGGTATAACATTCCCGGTGAGCAGCTCGGCACGTACCCGGATCAGGAAATTTCCCGCAAGCTTGGCGGGGTGGGCAAGATGTGCTCGTTCGGCGAAGGCATTTCCATGACACCGCTTCAGCTTGGAGCGATGGTATCTGCCATTGCCAATGGTGGCACGCTCTACTATCTGCAGCATCCGACAACGCCAGAGGAAGTAGCCGATTTTGAGCCGCGAGTGAAACGGCGCCTCGACATCGCTCCTCTGATTCCGGAGATTTCCGACGGTATGGCCGGGGCGGTCACTTACGGAACTGCCCGCCATCTGCGTGTGAACTTCAACGAAGAAGAAATCCTCGGCAAAACAGGGACCTGCTCACACGCGGGGACCCGTTTTGGATGGTTCGCTTCTTACGCCAACACCGATGTGGGCCGCATCGTGGTGGTGGTTTTTCTTGAAGGCGGGCGTCCAACCTATGGCCCCAAGGCTGCCGAGATTGCGGGCGAGATGTATCGCAATCTTTACGATCACAACTTCTTCGCCCCTCGGGCGCTACCTGCGGCTAATGTGGCCACGCAGCCAATAGGAACTTCGAACTGACCTGGTTTGGTTTCTGCTCAGAATCAAACTTGGCAGCGTGGGATCCTACTGCATTCCTAGTGCGTCTTTATTACCCGGGCTAGAACAATCGACCGCCTCAGAACTCCGCCAGCTCCTTCATTGCCCGAAACAGATCATCTGCCTGCGGGAGAATGGCGTCTTCCAAGAGGGGTTGGTAGGCAACAAAAACATCTTTCGCAGCCACGCGGCGCACCGGTGCATCGAGTTCGTTGAATAATTCATCTGCGATGCGGGCGGCGATTTCGGCGCCGTAACCCCAGCTCAAGGTATCTTCATAGGCAACGATTGCCCGATTGGTCTTGCGCACCGAAGCCGCAATCGTCTCCCAATCAAATGGACTCAGGCATCGCAAATCAATCAGCTCGACTTTGACTCCGTGCTCGCGCTCCAGTTTCTGAGCGGCCTGTAACGCGCGGGGAACTACTGCGCCATAGGTAATTACCGAAACATCAGTTCCGGCCTGCACGACTTTGGCTTTGCCGAAGGGAACCATGTAATCCGGCCAAGGATAGGGGGCGCGCCCGAAGGTCTCACGATATAGGCGCTTGTGCTCAAGGAATAAGACGGGGTCGTCGCAGCGAATGGCGGTACGCAGCAAGCCTGCGGCATCGAGGGCATTCGAAGGAAAGACCACCCGTAAACCCGGAATATGCGTGAAGACACTTTCGCCGCATTGCGAGTGATAGATGGCGCCGCCGGTCAAATATCCGCCGATAGCAACCCGGATCACCGTGGGCGCAGAAAATCCGTTATTCGAGCGCCAGCGGATCAGCGGCAGCTCGTCGCGCAACTGCATCATCGCCGGCCAGATGTAGTCGAAAAACTGAATCTCCACAACAGGCTTGAGGCCACGCGTGGCCATGCCCGTCGCACGCCCCACAATGTTGGCTTCGGCAAGCGGCGAATTGAAGACGCGATCGGAGCCAAATTCTGCCTGCAGCCCTGCCGTCAACTTGAACACACCGCCTTTCCCTTTGATCAGCTTGCTTTGCAGATATTGTTCGCGGCTGCAGTCGGCAACATCTTCGCCGAAAATGACAATGCGCTCGTCGCGTCGCATCTCGTCTCGCAGCGTCGCGTTGATCAGGTCGGCCATTGTCTTGGGGATGGGTTTCTTCCCATCGGAACCGGCCGCGGCTGCGGGCTGAGTTTCAAACGCCGCCGACTTGGGATCCAGATACGGTGAATAGATATATTGCATCACGGTGTCCGGCTTGGCCGGAGGTGCCTCCAACGCCTGATCAACGGCAAGCTGCAAATCGTCTTCCACCTGTTTTTCCAACCGATTAATTCCCTTTTCGTCGAGGATGCCCTCACGCAGAAGAAACATCTGCATGCGCGTGATGGGATCGCGGGCCGCTTCCTGCTGGCGCTCGGAATCGGGCCGATAAAGCCTTTCATCGTCGGAGAGTGAATGCGAATACGGCCGGGTCACATGCGCATGGATAAATGCCGGCCCGTTGCCTTCACGACAGTGGGCGACGGAACGCATGAAAGCTGCATAAGTCTCCAGCGGTTCGGTGCCATCCACTTCCTCGAAGTGAAAATCAGGAAACCCGGCGACAAGGCGGGAGATATTCCCGCCGGGTGTTTGGACCTCGACCGGAACCGAGATCGCATATTCGTTGTCTTCAACTACGAAGATTAGCGGCAGCTTGCGATTGGACGCGGTGTTCAGGGCCTCCCAAAATTCGCCTTCGCTGGTAGTGCCATCCCCGAGTGAAACATAGGTGACTTCGTCGCCGTGGAAGCGGATATCCTTGAATTCGCGATAGTCGCCGTCAGCTTTCCTGGCTGCGTCAGGATGCGCGGCGAAATAGCGGCCTGCTTCGGCGCATCCCACCGCTTGCAGAATCTGCGAACCGGTCGGCGACGATTGCGTGACTATGTTGAGTTTCGGCAGGCTCCAGTGGGAAGGCATCTGGCGGCCGCCAGAGTTAGGATCGTCCGCAGCACCAACCGCCTGCAATAGCATTCCATAAGGAGTCGCGCCGAGCGCCAAGCAGAGAGCACGGTCGCGATAATAGGGATAGAACCAATCGTAACCAGACTTGAGGGCAAAACCTGCCGCCACCCCCACCGCCTCGTGCCCGGCGCCGGAAATCTGAAAGAAAATCCGTTGCTGGCGCTTCAGCAGAATCTCGCGGTCGTCCAGCTTGCGCGAGGTATACATCAGCCGGTAGGCATCGATCAGTTGCTCGCGGGTTAATCCCCGGTATTTGCCGGCGATTTGCTCGTCGGCGACTCCGGCCGGCTTTGAGTCAACTTTCGTTGCCATCCTCTGGGCCTTCAAACCCAGCCCTATTGTAAATCCTCGGTTAAGGGTCAAAACAACCGTGGGTAATCAATGCCAGCAAAGCGCGGTTTCAGTGCCGGCTCCGCTCCTAAAGCCACTTACAAGAGCGGGTCAATCCCGATTCTCTATTTCTCGGCGCGATCCAGACAGCCGGCCCGGAATGAGCGATTGTCAAGACGATGAAGGTTCTTGATCATCACAGGTGTCAGCAGAGGATAATGATGAATCGTGAAGAGATATTCCGCCACGAACCACAAATGCTTGTCTGTTGTCATCCACTCGCGATCATCGAAGCGGGCAAGATTGACCGGGCGAGAGAAAGTGCGAAGCGAACGCTCGCGACGCAAATTGAAGTAAACCTCGAAGTAACTCATCGCCAGCTCGCGCAGTGAGCGGTAGACAGGCTCTCGATAACGGCATCCGCTGTAATTGGATTTAGCGATTGCACCCCAATGGCCCCGCACGCGATAGATGGCGACGACATGGTCGGTGTCGTGCTCGGCCTCGAGATCGAAGACGAGCGGAGGATATCCGTTGACCCGAAGCGCGGCCGCTGCGAACATTGCTCCCTCAAAACAGTGAGAAGTTCCTTCACGCAAAACGCGGCGGGGTGACCAGGCAGTATCGGCCAAGTGATATGGCATATCATCGAGGCAACGCTGAATACCGTGCGGATCTTTGAGACTGCGCAGCTTGCGGACTTCTGCTGGAGTGAAAGCGCTGATCATGCTAATTATCTGCACCAGCTCTCATCGTACCTGCTGAAACTGCGCATACCTATATTGCTCTATGGACACTGATTTTTCAGTCGAACTGGGAGCGGAAGATGAAACCCTCGAGATGCCTTGGACCGGCGGGGACAATGGCCCAAGATATTACGACCTGAAGCGCCATCCTGACTATCTGCCTCATATAGAAGAAGCCGTTCGTGTGCCCGAGTTGGGCGAGTTTCTCACCGCCCTGAACTCGCCAACGAGCCCGCTGGAAACTGCCAAGAGCGATGTCTGGTCCACCACAGAGATGAATCCGGAAGAGGAGATTCTTGGCGCGGTGCACAAATTTTGCTCGTATGTGGATCTCTTGTTTTCGGAGGAAACATCCCGTTCTTCCCTTGCAGAGCACGAGCAGTTCGTAAAAAGACTTGCAGAACTGCTGAGGAAGGCTCCCGACATTGCTGCTGCCACTGAATTCCTCATCCGGCGCTGCTATTACCATGAAAAATCTGAGATCCTGGATGGCTTTTATATAACTTTTTATCTATTCGGATACGGCGATGACGAGCCGCAAGCGCGGCGGCGCTGGGCAATCGCCCTGAAGCTGGCAGAGAACGCGATCAAACAGGTCGCCTGCTCGCGCCGCTGATTCGTGCTGCTTGCATTTAAAATTGTTGAGTGGGGAGTCCGCACATCAAACGATCAGAGTTTGTTCCGCGCCGCATTTTTCGCGGCAGCCACGTGCAGACGCTCGCCAGTTTCTTTCTTCCCCGGCGGATTGATTTGCCGCTTCCGGAAGAACGCTACATCGAAGTCGAGCCCGGCGTTTGCGTTCTGTGCCAATGCCATTGGCAGCCCAATCGGCAAAACGCGCTGACCGTCATCATTGTTCACGGACTTGAAGGGTCCAGCGAGTCTCAATACATGTTAGGTCTAACGGCGAAGGGGCTGGCTGCGGGCATGAATGTGGTGCGCATGAATCAGCGCAACTGCGGCGGGACCGACGGTCTCTCGCCGACTTTGTACCACTCGGGGCGTTCACAGGACGTTGCCGCCGTAGCGCAGAATCTTGTCGATCAGGACCGCGTCTCCCGCTTCGCTCTGGCCGGTTTCTCGATGGGCGGCAATCTGGTTCTGAAACTGGCGGGAGAGTGGAGCAAGGATGCACCGGGCCAGTTCGTAGCAGTCGCGGCTGTTTGCCCGTCTATGGATCTGGCGGCGTCTGCGGATGCGCTGCATCTGCCCGCAAACCGCGTTTATGAACTGTATTTCGTCTGGAAACTTCGGCGGCGTTTCCTGGCGAAGGCACGGCTGTTCCCGGCACAATTCGACCCGACTCGCTTGCGAGGGATCGCAAGCCTGCGCGATTTCGACGACAAGATTACCGCCTATTACAGTGGCTTCGCAGGAGCGGCCGATTATTATGCGCGCGCGGCAGCGGCAAACGTTGTTGACCGTATCGCGGTTCCGACCTTAGTTCTTCACGCTGCAAACGATCCCTTCATTCGCATACTGCCCGCAACCCGGCAGAAAATTCGAGCTAATCCTCATATCACTTTTGTTGAGACTGGGGATGGCGGCCATTGTTCGTTCCTGGCGCATCCGGATGGCGATGACGGGCGCTGGGCGGAAAGCAAAATCGTGCGATTTCTTCAGCAGTTTTCGTGATTGCGGTTAAGCGCCGACTGCCCTGCGCAGCTGCAGCCACTTTTCTGCGCCGTGCCCTTTGAGCTTGGTTCGCATTACCGACAAGAGCAACATGGCCAGAAAGATGGTGAGCAAGCCGAGGGATGCGGTTCCGATATCCTGAGCTCGCTTGGGCAGGATGGAAAAACGGCCGTAAACAAACTCAATGTGGACCCAATAGACAAGCAGCGATGTTTGCCCCATCTGGATGAGCGGACTGAACCCCCACTGCCCCGGTCCCCATCGGCACCATAAATACACAGCCGCCAAAATCAGGAGCAGCAGCCCAACCCGGATCAGAAAAAAATTGGGGCTGGTGTGCCAAAAATCGTATACAGCATAGAGTTGATGCGGCCGATGATCAAGCCATCGCGCCGCATAAATCACTGCCACTCCGGCTGCCCCTGCCAGAACAAAGGTTGCCGCTCCTTGCTTTTTCGCCCAATCGCTGAGGAGGAAAAATCCAACTGCCAGCCCGATGAATGCAAAGCCGGTCCAGGGGAAGATTGGAAACAGCCACGGCTGGGGTTGGCCAAGGTTGTGGACGCCGTTGATATACGACTCAATTGGCCAGGGCAGCGGGTCCGGGCGCCAGCTGGTCCAAACGAGAGGCGTGAGTAAGGCGATGGTGAGCGCGGTGCCTGCCGCGCTGAGCCCCAGAACAACTCGGGTCCCCTCAGTCGCGCTGAGCACAATCCAGCACAGCGCAGCCATCAGCATCATGGACAAGCCGATGGTGTTGAGAATGTCTACGCGAAAAAGATCGCTCCAGGGCGCCCACCCCCAGGCAATCAGAAATTCCTGCAGCCGGAAGAGAAGTCCGAGCCCAAAGATTTCTGCGCCGCGACGAAAAGTTGTCTTGGCAATTTGGCTGGCGGGCAAGCCTTTCTGGCGCAATTTGTCGGTCACGAGAGCGAATGAGATTCCGGCCAAGAAGAGAAATAACGGGGCAGGTAGAGTTCCACCCAATTGCGACCACATGAAGAATGTCGACTTGCGGGCGTTGCCTCCCAACCAGGAATCGTAGCAATGCGTCTGAAACATCAGAACGCACGCCAAGCCACGCATCCAGTCGATGTAAGCGAGACGGGATGGGGCGGAGGCTGGCATTTACGATTCCGGGAAAGTATAACTAAGTCGCAGTATTATTCAGGGGTACGGCTCATCCTAAGCGGTAAGCGCGAGCTGCTAATGTTCGGTATTTTCGTCTCAATCCTCCTGATCGTCGTGCTCTTAAGCACTTGCGGCGAGATCATGATGAGAGTGCGCCTGACCAAAAGAGAGCCGTCGCGTGACAAACTAGCGTGGTGGAGGCGCGGTGGGGACGAGGTTGCCGCTACCTACGAGCAGCTGTTCCCGCATAGTCCTGTCCCGATTCTCAGAAGGTTTGTTTTCTGGCTTGTCTTGGCATCAGCTGTCGTTCTCTTTGTGACAATGATGTTGCGACCGAAATGACCACCGGCTTGTGGTAGTGCGCTACTTTTACGCAGATCAGCGCAAACGGCATACGTGTGGAAATTCAAAGTAGCGCACTGCCCGGCTTGGGTGATGTCCGAAATCTGCGTTGAGGAGATTTCAGACACCACCAATGAGCCACCCGCCCTTGACACTTCCTGGATCATGGGTGTAAGTTCCGTACCTAAGTCGGCGATGCGGAAGAAGCAAAGTTCGCCTGAGCTTTGCGCCGAGGGGTTTTCCTCGCGGATTCACCACGGGAATTAGTGTTTCTTGGCTTAGCCGAAGTGCGATTCTTGGCACATTTGGCCTCGGGTCGACGTGTAGACAAAACGGGATGCCGCCAGGAATCTAATCCTCATCTTGCTCGTTTTCATGTATGGGTCGACCAGCTTAGGGAGCACTTCAGCGGCTGATAAATGGACTCTAGGTCTGCCTAGCGAGAGTGGCTGCACACCTCCGGACCCGCCAAACACGTTCGTTTATAGCGAGTTGGTTCCCTCAACAGCCCCCAACGATGCAGGTAACAACATGATTCGTGTAGTGACAAGCGACCAGGGCGGGCTCGTAACTACCTTGTTGGCGGCACCTACGAATACGTTGTCGACGGCATGGGTGTTTGTGAACAGAGGCTGCGTTGTTATAGCGACCGGCAATGGCGGGGGTACCAATAACCGCGGGGATAGTCAACCCTTTTGCCAACCGGGGGTTTGGATGCAGCTGGCGGCGCCTAACGGGGGAGCTCCGGCTTCCGAATTCATTGTATTCGCGGACGATGAGCCGGGTTATCTGCAGTGCACCTACCAAGAACCATGCGACTTTTACGTCGCCAATGTATCTATCACTGAGATCCCGCCTCCACCCAAGCAACTGACGGTGATTAAGACCCTGGTCCATCCCTCGTCTCAGAGCTTGCGCCTCTTCAATTTGCAAATTGATGGTAAGACCGTGCTGGCAAATTCCAACGGAGGTAGCACCGGACCGCAGTCGGTGACCCCAGGGACGCATAAAGTCAGTGAGACCG
This sequence comes from Terriglobales bacterium, assembly GCA_035624215.1. GTDB lineage: Bacteria > Acidobacteriota > Terriglobia > Terriglobales > Acidobacteriaceae > JAFAGX01. The sequence continues at coordinate 28,903 of DASPRY010000020.1, read as the reverse complement.
GCGGCACGGGCACTGTCATTGGGGATTTCTATAAGGTCATCGGCGGCGACTGCTCCCCTGACGGTACAGTAACCGTGGAAGCCGGGCAGAGCAAGACTTGTACCATCACAAACTACGACAACTATGGCGGTTGTGCCGTCGGGTCAAAGTGCTGCGAGCCAGGTGGGGACATGAAGGGGTGTCGGCTATGCGTTACCCCACCGAAACAATGCCCCTGAATTCGTTCATTGCCATGCCCCCGGGGAAGCCCGGCGGAACGATACGGCCTCGCTTTGTTGTCGAGAGATCATCTATGGCCGTCGCATGATCTACTCCCGCCTCATTTGCCCAATCGAGGATTGGCCAGGCGCGTTTTTCCAATAGCGGCATTACAAATGCACGGCGGGGGGTTAACTTTGCTAGGTTCCTGCGAGGCCTGAGCGGAGCTTGGCCTGTGCGGCGGTTAGTACGAGCGACATGTCCGACTTTACGAAATGAATGAATAGAAGCCCCGCCTGAAGCGGTAGCAGTTCACGACACGCGGCAGTGCGGTTTTCAAGCATGGCTGGCGTGCTCTTGAGAATCCGATCGGCCGGCGAAAGCAGATTTTTGAGTGCGGCGAGTTCTGCGCGGCTTGACATGCCTTCGCGATGCCGATGGTGGGCATGGGCGCCACGGCCTAAAGTTAAAGTTTTCCACCAACGCAAATTTTAGACATCACCCCCCGCTTGTCGCCGCCTTGTCATTTCCCCTAGGTTCTGCAAAAATGATTGTTTGTCTTATCCCTTCTAGACGCAATAGGAAAGGAAGCCAAGTTCAGTGTTGATGATACGTTTGAAGCGCGTGGGTGCGCGTAAACAGCCGCAATACCGCGTGGTGGTGATTGAAAAGGAGCGTGCCCGCGACGGGCGGCCGGTCGAAGTTGTTGGCACGTATAATCCTCGCACTAATCCCGCCAGCATTGAGTTGAAGCGCGAGCGGATTGATTACTGGGTTTCCAAAGGCGCGAAAATGTCGGACCGCGTCAGCAAGATCGTAGCAAAGCCAGTTCCTCCCACCACCGCTTCAGTTGCCTGATCGTCGCGCAAGAATCCCGAGGAAATGCAGATGGGCGAGCAAACAGGTGATGTGCGGCTTTTAATCGAGCAGATTGCCAAGATGCTGGTGGATGCGGCGGACCAGGTCTCAGTCAACCAGATCGATGGCGATACTACCGTGTTCGAACTGACAGTAGCGCCGAACGACCTTGGAAAAGTGATCGGGCGGCAAGGCCGAGTGGCCCGTGCCATGCGTTCACTGGTGAACGCAGCAGCCATCCGAGCACAGAAGCGCTTCGCGCTGGAAATTATAGAAACGTAGCAGCCCAGCCGATGGGGAGGCGTAGAAACGGGCGACGATTTTATTAGCATTGCCCGCGTTTTGCGGACGCAAGGACGGCGTGGCGAAGTTGCCGTCGAACCGCACAGCAATGTACCGGACAGATTTAAAGCTGGAGTAAAGCTGTCAGCTCTCGGAACAGATAGCAGCCGGCGCGAACTCGAAATCGAGGATCTTTGGCCACACAAGGCAAATCTGGTTTTGAAGTTCGCTGGGATTGACTCGATTTCCGACGCAGAGCCGCTGGTTGGTTGTGAATTGCAGGTCGGGCGCGAAGAACGAGCGCAGCTGGAGCCGGGCTGGACTTACATTCATGACCTGATCGGCTGCACGGTTTTCAATCGTGGCAGCGAGATTGGTAGGATTACGGATGTGAGGCTAGGCGCCGGAGAAGCGCCGTCGCTACTAGTCAAAGGCGCGAAAAAAGAGCACGAGATTCCCTTCGCAGAGGCCTATTTGCAAAGCGTAGACCTTGGGCAGCGACAGATTAAAATGCTGTTGCCGGATGGAATGCTCGACCTGGATGCGCCGCTCACAATGGAAGAAAAAGAGCAGCAGAGGAAAGGTGGTCAGTGACAAGTGGTCAGAATGGCTTCTACTGGCCACTGACAACCGACCATTGATTTCATGCAGATCGATATCATCACGATCTTTCCTGATTTCTTCTCCGGGCCGCTGGATTACGGCATAGTCCGCCGGGCGAGGGAAGCAGGGTTGGTAACAATTGAAGTTCACGATCTGCGCGCGTTTGCGCATGACCGTCATCGCACAGTGGATGACCGCCCATTTGGCGGCGGTGAAGGTATGGTGCTGAAGCCGGAACCGATCTTTGGATGTGCGGATGCGCTGAAGGCGGCGTCTCGCGAGGCAAGGCTGGACGGAGCCGCTAAGGAGAGCGTAATTTTGCTTTCGGCGCAGGGCAAGCGGTTTGACCAACGCGAGGCTGACCAGTTGGCGGCGCTGGAGCGAATTATTCTGATTTGCGGGCGGTATGAAGGAGTGGACGAGCGTGTGAGCCAATATCTGGCGGACCGCGAGTTATCCATCGGCAATTACGTGCTGAGCGGCGGCGAAATAGGAGCTGCCGTGATCGTGGATTGCGTGACTCGTTTGATTCCGAGTGCCGTGGGCAATGAGGCCTCCACGCGGCAGGAGTCGTTTACGGCGGGAGCACGGCTGTATGAGAGCGATTCGCCCGACTCGACGTGCAGCTCGGAGGGGCTATTGGATTATCCGCATTACACACGTCCCGCCGATTTCCGCGGTATGGCGGTTCCGGAAGTGCTGGCATCGGGCAATCATGACGAGATACGCCGCTGGCGCCGGCGATCCGCCCTGGAGAAGACGATGCGTAACCGTCCCGATTTATTGCAAGGGGCGGCGCTCAGCAATGAAGACAAATTTTTGCTCGCCCAGATCACGGGCGCAGACACGGTAAAGGAAAAAGATTATGTCGAACCTCATTATTGAAAAGCTCTTGGCCAAAACCAAGCGTACTGACTTTCCTAAATTCGGTCCCGGCGACTCGGTTCGCGTGCATGTGAAGATCACCGAGGGTGACAAAGAGCGTTTGCAAGCCTTTGAAGGAGTTGTGATCAAGCGTACCCGCGGCCCGCAAGCCAGCTTCACGGTGCGCAAGATCAGCTTCGGTCATGGCGTGGAACGCATCTTCCCCGAAAACTCCCGTGTGATCGATAAAGTGGACCTAATACGGTCCTCCAAGGTCCGCCGCGCGAAGCTTTACTACTTGCGTAACTTACGGGGCAAGGCGGCGCGCCTGCGCGACGTGGAACGGGAACAGGCGATGGCGGAAGCAGCCACCAAATAGCCTAGGCACTCTGCGCCTCGTTGTTGCGAGCCTTCCGACTCGCCCCTCATCTCAATCCGGCTTCGGTCTTCCGTCACCATGAGGCGGATTTTTTACAAAAATCCCTATGTACACACGCTTGACAGTGTGAGTATAATTCGCTGGTCTACTTATCGGACCAGTTGGAGCCTCTCTTGTCGCAAGAGATCCTTAAGTCTGAATTTGAGTCGATCCGCCGCAATAAAGTATACGAGGAAGTTGCCCGGCAGCTGGAGCGAATGATCCTTAAGAAGCTGCACCCCGGCGATAAACTTCCTTCCGAACGTGAGCTTTCGGAGACTCTGGGAGTCAGCCGCAGCTCCATCCGCGATGCCATTCGTAGTCTGGAATTGGTGGGTCTGGTAGAGCCACGCCAAGGCTCGGGAACCGTGGTCCGGGAGATCTCTGCCGACACATTGATGAATCCCCTCGCCAGCGTGCTGCGGCACAAAATGGAGCTGGTTGGTGAACTCCTCGATTTCCGCAAAATGCTCGAGCCGCCGCTGGCCGCCCGTGCCGCGACCCACGCCTCGGAAGAGGAACTCAGTGAAATGGAAGAGATTCTGCGGCGCCAGGAAAGCAAGTTGCGCAGCGGGGAACTGGCTGTGGAAGAAGATTCTGAGTTTCACTACGCGATCGCTATGGCGTCGGGAAATAGCGTGGTACTGAAAGTCCTCGATATTCTGATGGATCTGCTTCGGGATACGCGGGAACGTTCGCTGCAGCTGGAAGGGCGTCCGCAGAAATCACTCGCCGGACACCGAAAGATTCTGGCTGCCATCAAGAAACGGGACGCCGAAGGCGCCAAAGCTGCCATGCGGCGCCACATCGAAGATGTCGAAGAAATTGTGCTGAATGAGTTTTGATTAAAACGGAGGCTTGCAATGGGCCGGCTATTTGCAATCGAAGTCATTTATCGCGGGATCTTTCAGAAAACTCTAGGTACCCGGCTTACGCGGGGAGTCGTCCTGGCAGCTCACCACGACGGCAAGGTTGGAATTTCGTTCGGCCGGTATGGGGACAGCCCAGAGCGGAATGGCATTCCCGCCAAGAGTTTCGCGATTGTGGCCAGCGATCAGCAAACCCTCGAAGAGGGCATGGCGAAATACGAACCCAAAGAGGTCGATGTCACCATCGCGGTTGATGACACGCTCTGCAAGGGCGTCGAGTCCTGGGCGTGGTACGGCTTGCAGCCGGTCAATAAGCTGCTGAAACCGGGTGGAACGTTGATTGTGACCTCACTGGAAAAGCCGGAAGCTCTGCTTGAAATGGCCCACCGCAAGGATGCCCCTTATCAGTTGGCCATTATCCGGGGCAAGCCCAGCTTTTCCGGGTTGTGGGTCTATAAGGACGATCACACCGACGTTCGCATTCTGGGAGCTCTGGCGAAGATTCTGCCCGATTTGTTCAGCCTGAAGTCGGTGCAAAAGACAATCGTCGAGGAGTGGAAGAATCCTGTCAAAGCCGAATCTGCGGCTCGCTCCTACGAACGGTTGACTACGACCACGGTCAAGCCCAACCAGGGCAATCCGGAAGTCCCGTACAAATTCGATCTGCCTAAGTGGCATGAAATGGGCGAAGGCATTGCGATCCCTTGCATTCCGAAGGGTGGGGCCGTTCAGGATCCGACTTCGCTCGCGAGTGGTGGCTTTCGTCCCGACCGCAACCCAACTTTCAAGAAATATACGACTCGCACGATGCGTCCCGTCGTGAACTTCGATACCTGCATCAAGTGCACCCTGTGCTGGCTGCATTGTCCTGATTCCTGTTTCGACGTCACTCCTGAAGGACTGTACGACGCCAACATGCTGGCCTGTTGCGGGTGCGGGGTTTGCGAAGCCGTTTGCCCGGTTAAGGATTGCGTCACCATGGTTAACGAGGCCGAGTTCGCCAACAACGATAGCCAGTGGGAAGACTGGAGGAAGAGCAAGGACACTTACAAAGTCTGGCTGGAGGGGAAAATCAAAACCCGCGAGGTGCGGTCGCATGGTTTCCGCTATCGCGGGCAGTACGACGAACAAGTTCCTGAGATGTTGGAAATTGCAAAGCAGGGCTAAGCGCAGTACGCCGCCGGCAAGCCGCCGGCGCTGGAGGAGAACGTATCTATGGCGACGGCCACAGTTGTTGAAGAACAGCGGGGAATAGAAAAAACTGCACTCATCACCGGAAGCGAGGCCATCGCAGTCGCCTGCAAACTGGCCGACGTGGACGTCATCACAGCCTACCCTATTCGTCCCTACGACACGGTGATGCAGTACGTTGCGAAGCTGGTGTCGAACGGTGAAATGGATTGCGAATACATCGTCGCTGAAGGAGAACATTCCCAGTTCGAAATCGTGAAGCACGCATGCGCCTGCGGGGCACGTGTGTTTTGCGGCAGCAGTGGCGTGGGCTGGATGTATGCGATGGAAGCGCTGACGGTCACGCCCGCACTGCGTGTTCCCCTGGTTTGCATGGTGGGCAACCGGGCCCTGGATGATCCGGGAGCGTTTGGCGTGGAGCACAACGACGCGCTGGCAGTTCGCGACCTGGGCTGGCAACTGGTGTGGGTCGACAGCGCGCAGGAGGCGCTGGATACGGCGCTGATTGCTTATCGCGTCTCCGAGGATCGCCGTATCTTTTTGCCTTGCGCCATCAGTTGTGATGGAGCTTTCCTCACCCACTCGCAAGCTCTGGTGAAAATCCCCTCCCAGGAAAAAGTAAACGAGTTTCTTCCGCGCTATAACCGGGCAGACCTCCTACTCCATCCCGACAACCCGATTACGGTTGCCCCTCAGGGGAATGAGGACTGGGTGATGGAGATTCGCCGTCAGAACTACGCCGCCATGGAGCGTGTCTCCGATGTGCTGCGCGAAGCGTACGCCGATTTTGAGCACATCTTCGGGCGTTCTTACGGCAATCCGTTTTTCGAGGAGTACCAGACCCAGGATGCCGATGTGGTGCTGATGGGCATGGGTACATTGTCCACGCCGGTGAAGGTAGCCATTCGGCAGATGCGTAAGGAAGGCAAGAAAGTGGGGTTTGTGCGCATGCGGTGGTTCCGTCCGTTTGCGGCGGAACAATTGGCCAAGTCGCTGCAACGCTTCAAAGCGGTTGGCGTTATTGATCGCGACTACTCCTTCGGTTCGCCATATATGAGCGGAGTGCTGACCAATGATGTGCGCACAGCACTATATTCGGCGCCGGGGCCGAAACCTCCAGTGTTAGGTTTTATCGCCGGCCTCGGCGGGCGCGAAGTGACCGTTCCAGACGTAGAGAAAGTAACCGAGTGCGTCTATGAGGCTGCGCAAGGGAAGAAGCAGCCCTTGACCCGATGGATTGGGCTGCGGGAGTAACTGAAAGCGGGCCCGAACTGCGGCTGAACGCAGCTTTAAGAAATCTACGAAAGTTTCGCTGATGTGTTTCGACCATCAGAAAGGATGCGGACGTTATGGCAACGTACATTCAAATTGATCCGACCCAGAAGCTGGATCCGTTCAAGTCAGTCAAAAAGTTGCCCTTGGAAGAATTTTTTACGTCGGGGCACCGGACCTGTCAGGGCTGCGAGTCGGCTCTGGTAATGAAGATGATGGCGAAGGCTGCGGGCCCGCGTACGATTGTGCTAGGCAGCACCGGGTGCATGTATGTGGCCAACACTACTTACTACAGCACCTCGTGGGTTGTGCCGTGGATGCACACTCAGCTGGGCAGTAGCGGCTCGGCAGCGCTTGGCGCATCTGCCGCGTTGAAGGCCCTTATGCGCAAGGGCAAGATGAAGAAAGAGCCTATCAACGTGATTGCCTTCTGTGGTGATGGCGGTGGCGCCGACATGGGCGTGGGCGCAATCTCGGCAACTCTCACCCACGCCGAATACAACTGCCTGATCCTGATGTACGACAACGAGTCCTACGCCAATACCGACATCCAGCTCTCCGGCAGCACACCCTGGGGTGCCAACACCACCTTCAGCACTCCCGGGAGTGTGAAGCGAATCATGCATCGCCGCTGGAAGAAAAATATGGCCGGCATGATGGCCGCCGGACATCCAGAGTGCAGGTACGTGGCAACCATCTGCATGTCGTATGGGCTGCATGGCATGAATTCCATCCGCAAAGCGCTGGCCATTGGCGGCCCAACTTTCATTCACTCGCTGGATCCTTGCCCGAAAGGCTGGGATTACGATCCTTACTTGTCCCACGAGATGGGCGAACTGGCGGTGAATACCGGGGTTTGGCCGCTGTACGAAGTGGAAGACGGGGTGCTTCGTCTTACCGGGCGAACGCAGCAAATTGCACGCGGCAAGATCAGGCGCCAACCGGTTCGAGATTACTTGCTGAAGCAGGGACGATTTGCCCACTTTACGAACGACGACATCGATTATTTCCAGAGCAAAGTCGACCAAATGTGGGACAAGTGGCTGGTTCCGGGCGTGATTCCATTCCGCTACGAGGTCGAGGGCGACGGCGCACCTGCTGAATAGGTTAGCCCCGCTTGTCGCGCCGTTCATACGGCGACTGGAGGAAGTGGTCAGAGATAACTCGGACTCGTGGTATTGAAAGACTCGTAGGTGTACGGGGCACCCAGGGGAGGTGTATCGATGGCCAGTTCGAGAGAGGCAGTCGCATCCGAGCCCAAGGTCATCAATCGCTGGATTCAGATGTTCTCCTGCATCGTAGCGATGATGGCAATTGCCAACCTGCAATATGCCTGGACACTTTTCACCAAACCGCTAACCGCAAGCCTGCATGCTACGCTTGCCGCCGTCCAAGTTGCCTTTGCTGCCTTTATCTTTGCTGAAACATGGCTGGTCCCTTTCGAAGGTTACCTGATCGATCTCCTTGGTCCCAGGCTAGTCATCGGGATTGGCGGCCTGCTGGTGGGAGCTGGCTGGATCGGTTCTGGTTACTCCAACACGACTACCGGTCTTTACACCTGGTACGCCCTGGGAGGTATCGGGGCCGGCGCGGTATATGGTGGATGCACGGGGAACGTCCTGAAATGGTTTCCCGATCACCGCGGACTTTGCGCAGGAGTGGTTTCCGGGGCGTACGGCATCGGCACCGCAGTAACCGTGGCCCCCATTGAGGCGATGATCAAAGCTTCTGGCTATCGGCATGCTTTTATCTTTTGGGGAATCCTCCAAGGCATCATCGTGACCCTCGCAGCCATGTTTATTGTTGCGCCTCCTAAGGGTTGGCTGCCGAAGAACTGGAAGCCTGTTGCCAAGGTCCGCCAGAGCATGCGCGATATGGCCTGGTGGGAAATGCTGAAGCAGCCATCGTTCTACGCGATTTACACTATGATGACGCTGGTTGCATTTGGCGGCTTGGTGGTGACCGCGCAACTTAAAGAGATCGCCAGCTTCTACAAGGTGGACAAAGTAATCGTTGCCTGGGGCCTCTCGGCCTCGATTCTGGCAATTCAGTTGAACCGGATCGTGAACGGCGTCACCCGTCCGCTTTGGGGTTGGATCTCCGACCACATTGGTCGCGAGAATGCCATGTTCAGCGCGTTTCTGATCGAAGGTGCTGCGATCTGGGCTTGGCTGCAGACCATCAATAGGCCCGTGATGTTCGTTCTTCTGTCCAGTCTGGTGTTTTTTGCCTGGGGCGAGATTTTCTCCCTGTTTCCTTCCATCACCGCGGATCTGTACGGCAGGAGATGGGCTACCACGAACTACGGAATCGTTTATACCTCCAAAGGTACGGCGTCGATCTTTTCGGCTCCGGTTGCAGCCTACGTGATGATGAAGACCGGTTCCTGGATTCCGGTGTTCTACGTCATGATTGCTTGCGACGTCGTTGCCGCGTTCATGGCCCTATTCTGGTTGAAGCCGCTCGCTGCACGGACCATTGCTAGTGCGGAATTGCCGGGAGGAGCCAGCATCGAGGAACCGAAGCCACACGCTACACAGGGCGTGGCCTAGCTAACAAAGCCAAAGGCAGGCATTGTTACCCTCGTAAGGTCACGGGCTGTTTTTTGCCAGACTCCTCCAGCCGACCTCCGTGAAAATGTAAGCAGATTTCAGCTTTTCACGAGGGGTGGGTATGGCTAGCGGAAATTTTGGCCGGCGTGTCTTCCACTTGCTGCTTGCAGGACTCTTTTGCTGGTTATCTCCTGCCGCTTTTCCTCAACAGTCGGATCCCTCAGTATCCCCCGACGTTAGCGACGCCAACACCGATCAGACTCAAAGCCTGGCCGATCTGGCGCGCAAAGCTCGTAAGGACCATAGCAAGGAAGTGCAGATGTCAGAGGCGGACGCCAAGAAGCTTTTTGAGTCTGTGGACACAATCTTTGGGTTTGCCGCCGATGACACTGGCTTCCCCAAGCGGGCCAGCGTGAAGCGTCGCTTGATCGGATCCGCCGACGTCGAGCAGTACACAAGGGAGCAGGAATCGAAACAGGAGTATGCGAAACGTTTTGCCACGGCTGAAATGACTATGAAGAAGTTCGGCTTTCTGCCCAGGGATTTCAACCTGCGCGAGTTTCTGGTGAAAGCAAACGGCAGGCAACTGGCGGCCTATTACGATCCAGACACCAAAACCATTTCGATGCTGAACTGGATTCCGCTGGAGCAACAGGCTCCCATTTTGGCTCACGAGCTTACGCATGCCCTTCAGGATCAAAACTACGGCCTGAAAGCATTTCTGAAGGAACCAAAAGCAGCTAATCCAGTGCAGGAAACTGAAGACGACATCCCCTCCGCACACCGTGCGGTAGTCGAAGGGCAGGCTCAAGTAGTTTTTGTCGATTATTTGCTCGCGCCCATCGGACGGAATTTGGAGACCACCCCCGGATTGCTCTATCAAATGGAAGAACCTGCCGTGAAGGCCACGTCCGACTCGGAATTTCTGCACAACGCACCCATGATCATGCGGGAAGCGGGAACATTCCCTTACCGCGCAGGTCTTATCTTTGAAGGGGAGCTGCTCCAGAAGGGCGGGAAGCAGATGGCTTTCGCTGGGGCATTTGCCCGGCCTCCCCGCACCACCCACGAAATATTGCAGCCGAAATCTTACGTTGAACACGAGAAACTCCCAGCGGTTCATATTCCTGACATGCTGCCTTTGCTTGATGGGAAGTACTTGGTTTTCGATTCGGGCACGATCGGCGAACTCGATGTCAAAGCCCTGCTGGAACAATATGGGCAACGGCGCGTGGCTGACGAGCTCGCCACCTCGTGGACGGGAGGACGCTATGTAACCTTCGAGAAGTCTGACGGAGACGCCAGGAATCCGTCGACCGCCAACTTGGCTCTACTGTATGTCTCGCGTTGGAAATCGCCGCAAGTGGCAGAGCGTTTCGCACACATTTACGCTGCGGCTGTCGCGGGACGGTATCAGAGCGCCTCCCCGCAGGATGTGCCTCCTTGCACCGCCACACGTTGTCCCCTGTCCGTAACTGCGTTATCGACGGAAGAAGGCCCGGTGATCATTCAGTTGTGGCCCGACAACACCGTACTCGTCAGCGAGAGCTTCGATCAGGCGACAGCGGCGAAACTCCTCGACGCAACGCAAAATGCCGCAAAAGAAACTCATGCGGACAACTTTTCTGAAGATGAGCTTGGGCTGCGGCTCTACGAGGTGCCCGGGTTCTCTGCTTTCCAGGCGCAAATCCGTGACTTGATTACGGAGCAAATCCTTAGGCGCATCAACGAATATTGATTAGGGCTGATCTGCGCGCGACGGCCCTATTTCATTTTTTATCCTCTTGGATACCATGACTGCCTGTTCCTCCGCTTGCGCCCGCTTTACGCAACGCTATCTACACAGCAACCAAGGAGCGGATACGCGCCTTGGCCATCCGGACTTGACGGCGGTTTCTGCACGCTCCACAATCAATGCTTGCGAGGTCATCATGCTGGCTTACCTGTTCGTCATATTTGCGGTTGCCGTCCGATTTCTTCCTCATCCCTGGATGTTCACGCCAGTGGTGGGATCGCTTTTGTTCTTCGGGGCTCGCGGATCTCGCCGCCAATTCTGGGTGCCGTTGGCCCTCTTGATCTCCTCAGACTTGTTCTTGACCAAGTTCGTCTACCATTACCCATTTGTGTGGGACCAATTGGTGATCTTCGCGTGGTACGGAGCCATCCTGTGGTTGGGGACGACATTGCGCAGAAATGCCCGAATTCTTCGCCTGATCGGGGCGGCACTGGCGAGCTCAGTTTCGTTTTTCCTGCTGACCAACTTCACATCCTGGCTAGTGGGCACGCTGCCCTATCCGAGAAGCCTGAGTGGCATTATGACTTCCTATGAACTAGGACTGCCGTTTTTCCGGCACGCAGTGGAAGGTGACCTGCTGTTCACGCTCGCGATGTTTGCCACGCCAGTGGCGCTGCATGCGGTCAGCGAGGCAATCAACAAGCCGGGCGCTGATAGCGCAGCGGCGTGAGCGAAACTGCGGTGGGTCGCGGTCTCATCCCTCCTGCGATCGAGTCCACTTCCATTTGATTAGCCAGGCTACGCCCGCCGCTGCCGCGATCACACACACTACGTAAAGATGTTTGCGAAGTAGCTCGCTGAGCAGTCGGACCACTTGCGGTCCGAACCTGACAGTCAGCAGCGAGAGCACCAGAAACCGCACTACTCGTCCCGCGAAGATGGCGATCAAGTATCGGACGAACCCCATTTCAGAAACCGCTGCCGCAAGCGCAAACAACTTGAAGGGTGTGGGAGGCGGCAGCATGGCGGGAAACATCAAGCTCCAAAACGGATTCTCGTTGAAAGCGGAGTGGATTCTGTTGAAGCGCTGAGCGGGAATGCGTTTGCGCAGAAGTTCTTCCCCGCCCGTGTAGCCGACGATGTAAATCACAATGCTGCCCAGTGTCGATCCCGTGGCGGCCATCAGCACGTACCACAAGAAACGGGCACGGTCCTGATAGACATAACCTGCAACCACAGCGTCCACGGGCAGGCCAAGAAAAGCGCCATCCAGCGCCGCCACGGCCAACACACCCCATACACCGAGCGGTTTCAGCAATGCCCACAGAAACGCTGTATATCGGGAGACCAAGTGTTTGAGGGTTTTCAAACTCTGAGTGTAAACGGGTCGGTCGCGTTGCACCAAGGCAGACGCTTCGACGACCAAAACAGTTCTGCGCGACAGAGCTTGGGGAAAAAAAGAACGCCGGTCGAGCTTCACAGCTCAACCGGCGTAAGGCGTGAATTAGCTCCTACTGCTTGGGCGCCGGTTTGGTTGTTTTCTTGGCCCCAGCTTTCTTAGCTTTCATTTCTGATTCGCGACCACCGATCAGCGTGAGCGAATCAGTCGAGTTGAACGGGAACTGGCGAACTGACTGCTGGCCAGTGGTGCTGAGAGTGATGTCCACCCGGCGGTTGCTCGCCAGGATGATGGTCCGCATATTTTTCAACACTCTCGCCCGTTCTTCGGGAGTCAATTCCGGATTCGTCTCAACCGACTCCTTCACCTCATCTGCTGTCAGGTTGTGTTGTTCGCCCAGCCCTCTGGTTTCGACGCTATCAGCAGGAACACTGTGATCAACCAGGAAGGCCTTGGCGGATTCAACGCGCCGCTCCGACAGAGCCTGGTTATACTCGACGGTGCCACGCTTGTCGGCGTGCCCTTCGAGAATCAATTTCGCACCGGGCTTGAGCTGGAGGTATTTGACGAAATCTGCTGCCAGCGCCAGGAGCGTCTTTTGCTGGCTGGGCAGTAGCCCACCACGAGGATTCTGCACCGTGGGCTGTGCGGTTACGAAGTAGATACTGTGAAGAGCAAGCCTCGTCTCCAGTTGGGCGACTTGCGGTGACGGCGGCGGAGGGCTCTCTACATTAATTTGAGCTGACGAAGAGCTATTCAAACCTCGTGAATCGGTGCAGGTTGCAGTAATTGTCACTGTACCCGGGGACGCACCTGTGGTGCTTTCGGTGGCCGTATCACCGGTGCCCGAGATGGTGCCGCTGGTAGCTGTCCAATTGCTCACCGATACCGGCACATTGTCCGGACTGGTGCAGGTGCAATGGACGGTTGCAGTTCCTCCAACCTGAACACTGCTGGGCGTCGCCGAACAACTCATGGTTGGCGGATTCTTTGGCGGTTCCTTCACGGTGAAGTTTGCGGAGCAGCTTGCTGTGCCATTCTTCTTCAGTTTCGGATCGGTTACGGTCACTGTAGCTGTGTAACTCCCACCCGCCACACCATTTGTGTCGATGCTGGCGGTGTTGTCCTTACCCGTGATCTTTCCGCCATTACTGCTCCATTGATAAGTCAGTGAGTGTTTGGGATTGAAACCGTTAGCCGTGCCGGTTGCGGTGAGCGGTTCGCCCACCATCACCTCGGTCGGTTGAATCGAGCAGGCAGCGGTCGGCGCTGCCGTCGGAGGATACCCAAAGTACCACTCCAAGCCCGTACGCAGACGTGCGCCAGTGAAAGTGGGCCGGCGAAGACCAGGGAAGGTTTGGGACACGACGTCAGAGAAATTCTGATGGGCCCATACATAGTCGGCCTCGAACAGGCGAATACCGAAGTGACGGGAGACTGCAAGATCCATACCACCTCCCAGAATCGCGCCAATGCCATTGCGAGAGTTTAGGCCCGGCGTATTGACGTGGTTCCAGCTGAGCAAAGTGTTAACGAAGAATTTTGCGCCCTCGACGCGACCCTCCAGCTTCGGCCCCAATGAGAGTGTGGTTTCATTGGTCTGGTCATTCCAGTTTCTGCCGAAGTCACCTTCCAACCCTACATATTTGTTGAAGAAATAAGTCAAGCTTCCTCCGGCGCCATCCGGCAGGTCGGGAAGCTTCAAACCCACCGGGCTATTGAAGCTCTGACCGGGTGCGGGGACCGTAGCACCGGGATGCAACCACTGGTACCCAGCGAAGATCTCATACTTGGGGCTCTCCTCCTCCTGGGCCGTCGCACCAGCCGACACAAAGACAACCGCGAGGACTAACAAGAAACTAGAGATCCCTACACTTCGATGCCGATAAGGCGACATATCGCCCTCCCGAATTTTGGAATTATTTGGTTTTGTGCATGCCTGCGTTTAAGACTGGGAACCCACACCCAGAAACTGTCGTCATCTGTCTTCCGAACGACGATTCGTGTCGCAGAGTTTTTCGGAAACTAAATTATGATACTCGGCATAGCAAACGCAGTCCAGCTTTCGAGTTGGCAGACAAGATACGCGCATGCAGGAAACAGACGATGTGCGGGCAGTCGAGATGCAGGTTGGTTCGAAAGAGGCTCTCCACCGAATGGCAAAAGCGAGTCTTAGGCATGCTCAGTGTTCCCACCAAGCAACTCCAGGGCATGCGGCAGCAGATCAATAACCGATTCGAGGGATTCGACTGCTCCCTTTGGATTTCCCGGCAGATTGAGGATGATTGACTGTCCACGCACGCCGCAGACCGCGCGGCTGAGTGCGGCAAACGGTGTTTTGCTGGATCCTTCGCAGCGCATGCGCTCGGCTACTCCTTCGAGCAGGCGCTCAGAGACATGGCGTGTGGCTTCCGGCGTAACGTCGCGCGCGGCAATGCCCGTCCCTCCAGTAGTAACGACCACCCGGGCTTCTCCCGCCCAGTAAAGAATCGCTTTTTCAATCGCGGCTTGCTCATCCGCGACGATTTCCGTCCCCACGATCGAAAAATTTCTTTTTCTGAGAGCATTGGTCACGGCCGGACCAGAAAGATCGACTCGGTCGCCACGGGCGCAGGAGTCACTAACCGTGACGACGGCAGCGCTCAGGCCCTCAGGAATCAAGGAGGACATCTTCTTCTTCCTCCCCGGCCTTCCCTGCGTCTCGTTGGGCTTCGTCCAGGAGGCGCAGGCCTTCCATCAGCAAGCCTTGGGTATTCAGGGTCGTAGTCTGCTTGCTTGTTTTGCCATCAAAGTTAACCTGAAAGTTACCCTCGGTCCAGCGTAACACTTTGAAAACCGCCTGATCGCCGGTCAGCGAACCATATTGGGCGTGCGTGACCTGGCCCTCCCGGAAATACAGTTCGCAGGTATCGTCTTTGTTCGTCAGCGTCAAAGCACAGCTCTTTCGGCCCATCTCCAAAGACTGCACGAGATCGATCACATTCATCTGCGACAAACTGCCGCGCAATACCCCATCGGAGGCCGCAGTCTTCGCCATCTTTTCCAGCGCGATTTTGTCTATCACTCGCTTGATGCGCTGCGTAGCTTCCTTCAGAAAGAATGGTTTTTCTACAAAATCGTCGACTGCTTGTTCCTGGGCGCTTAGTTTTTCTGTTATGTCAGATTTGGTCGCCAGCAGGATGACAGAAGCCCCCGCGGTTTTGGGCCTGCTTCTAAGCTTCTCCACCAATTGACGCCCATCCATTCCCGGCATGCGATAGTCGCTGACCAGAAGGTCGGGAGGATCCTCGACCGCTTTCAGGAGTGCGTCGGCGGCGTCTGTGGCAGTTGTAACGCTCGCTAAGGGACTAAGGGCTCCTCGCAACATCCCCAGGATCATGGGATTGTCATCAACCAGCAGGATCTTGACGTTATTTGCCATGGTTTACTTCTGGCTGATCTTGCGGATGTAGCTGCCGCTCTTGCCTCCAGTCTTGCGTTGGAGCATGATCTCGCGAATCTGGATGCCTTCATCCAGAGCCTTACACATATCGTACACGGTGAGCGCTGCGATGCTGGCTGCCGTCAGAGCTTCCATCTCCACGCCAGTGGCGTACGTGGTAGTAGCTTTCGAGGTAATGGCGACGCCATTCTCGCACAGCCGCAGAGCGACATCAATGTGCGACAGCGGCAGAGGATGGCACATGGGGATAAGCTCCGCAGTCCGTTTCGCCGCCATAATGCCGGCGAGCCGGGCTACCTCCAATGGGTCGCCTTTGGGATTTTTTGGCAATGCGCGGAGGACTTCGGGCTTCAAAAGCACGAACGCGCTGGCCTCAGCCTCGCGTCGAGTGGACGGCTTGCCGGAGACATCAACCATCCGGGCGCGCCCTGTGTCGTCGTAGTGGGACAGCTTCTTTCCCATGCGAAGTTCTATATTACATGGGCTGCTTGACTTGCCGGGACAGGAAGGACTAGTCTCCCGCTGCCATCTGAAAACCGAGTTTTGCAGCGCTTTTTCGGCTGGCGGAGTCAATGCTGCGGAAAAATCCATTCTGACATAAGGAGGCCATCGATGAAAAAGCTTGGGGGATTGCTCGCGGGAGCATTGGCAGTTGCGGCAATCGGTTCAGCCGCTGCGCAAGATCAATCTTCGGCAATGATCTCGCCGCCGAAGGTGCTCACCATTACCAGGGAGTTTGTGAAACCTGGCAAAGCTGGAACGATGCACGACAAAACCGAAAGCGCATTTGTTCAGGCGATGTCGCGCGCGAAATGGCCAACGCATTATCTCGGCGTGAATTCATTGTCCGGGAAATCGCGATCGCTGTTCTTTACGGGCTACGAATCGTTCGAAGCCTGGGAGAAGGATACGATGGCCACCCAGAAAAATACCGCCTTGGCGGCGGCACTCGATCACGCGGCCGTGGTGGATGGCGACCTGCTGGACGAGCTCGATATGGGCGTATTTGTTTACAGCCAGGAATACAGCCTGAACCCGCCGGCTGAGCATGCTACACCAGCCACACGCTACTTCGAAATCTCGGTCTATCACGTTAAGCCGGGACATCACAAAGAATGGGATGACGGCGTCAAGATGGTCCTGGCGACGTATCAAAAGGCCCTGCCGGAAGCCCATTGGGCATGTTATGAGGGCGCCTATGGGGCACCGGAGGGGACATATCTCTTCATCACTGCCCGCAAGTCTGCCAGTGAAATTGACACCGACTTTGCTCACAACAAGGACTTCGCATCAGCCATGGGTGAAGAGGGAATGAAAAAGCTGGACGAACTCGCGGCGGCGTCGATCCAATCCAGCGAAACCAACCTGTTTATGCTTAATCCGAAGATGAGTTATGTTCCGGATGAGTGGATCAAAGCCGATCCGGACTTCTGGAAGCCTGCTGCTCCCGCTGCCGCTCCGAAGAAGCCGGCAGAGAAAACAGGAACAGGGCAATAGGTCACAAATCTGGAGGGACATCCCGTACCGCCCGGTGTCCCTCTCTTTCTCACCGCATCAAGATTGGCATCCATTCGCCAGCCTCAATCTGCTCCCGGTCGGGTGGAATCACAATGTAGCAGTTCGCACGAGCCATGGCCGCGATGTCTCCGGAGCCCTGCCAGCGGATCAGTTCAACCTCCGCCTGTTCGAACTCACCCGAGAGCACGGCAGGTAAGAATCGCTTAAGGCCGAGTTTCGTCCTAATCTCCGACTTCAACCTGGCGCGCAGGAATACCAGCTTCCGCGGAGACATTCCGGCCAGCGCTTCCAGCAACGGACGAACAAACAGCTCGAACGTGACCATAGTCGAAACCGGATTTCCCGGTAGCCCGAAAAAGTACTTGTAGTCGTCGCGGGCGAGGGTACCCGCGCCAAACGCCACACGCCCGAACACGATCGGTTTCCCGGGTTGAATTTTCGTGCCGGTAAAGATGAACTCCGCTTGCAATTCTGCCAATACCTGTTCCACCAAGTCATACTTGCCCATGGAGACGCCACCGGCGAGCAGCAACAAATCAGCTTCCAGTCCATCGGCGATAAGCTCCCGCAGGCGTTCCGGATCATCAGGGGCGATTGGCAGCAGCACGGGCTCGCCTCCGGCTGCCTGGATTTGTGCTGCCAAGGAATAGCTGTTCGAGTTGCGGATACGATTCGGTGGTGGGGGCACATCGATATCGACCAGTTCATCTCCCGTGGCGAGCACTGCAACCCGCGGTTTGGAATAGACAAGCAGAGATGATTTTCCCACCGACGCGGCCACCGCAATCGTAGCGTGATCCAGACGCGCACCCGGAGAAAGCAGCCGTTCGCCGCGCTTCGCCTCGGCCCCTGCCGGAACAATATTGTCTCCGGCGGCGGCTGCTTTGTTGATTTCAACCCTCTCAGCATTTCTCGAGGTATGCTCCAGCATCACAACCGCATCGGCTCCGGAGGGTACTGGCGCGCCGGTCATAATCGCTGCTGCCTCGCCGGATCTGACGTTGACTGCGTCCTCAGCACCCGCTTTAACTTCGCCAACAATGTGGAGCACGGCCGGAACATGCTCCAGATCCGCGGCGTGAATCGCGTAGCCATCACGCGTTGCCCTCGGAAAGGGCGGAAGGTTGCGATCGGCCAATATCGGCTCGGCCAATATGAGGCCCACACCGTCCACCAACTCGATCAGTTCCTTTCCGCAAGGATGCACCCGTGAAGCGTGCTCCTCGATCAGATGACGAGCCTCTTCGAAGCTCAAAATCTTCTCGGAAACGGAGCTGGATGGCATGGACGAAATGATACGTGTATGGAAACTGAAAATCTAACGGCAGCGGGCCTCTGCAAGAAAGGTGATTATTGCGCGGCGAGATCGCTTAGCGCGCGGGAGAGTTGATCAGGATCGCTAGCGTGCATGACCCCAGTATCCAAGTCCACCACGCCGGCGCTCACCAGTTTGGCTATCTCTCGATCCAAACCTTCACAACCCTGAGCTGGGCCACGTTTTGCGGCCTCGAGGAGCTTCTCGCTGGAGAAGTCTCCGCCTTCGAAGTGCTTTCGAAGCTGCGAGTCGACGATCACAATCTGAGCAACCGCGGTTCGGCCAGCTCCATCTTTACGCGGCAGCAGCCTTTGCGAAATGATCCATCGAACGGTTTTGGCGAGCCGAGCTCGAACGCCCGGCTGTTCCGTTGCCGCGAAGAAACCTACCATACGCTCCAGCGCCTTGCCTGCATCCGGGGCATTGAGACTCGAAAACACAAGGTGTCCGCTTTCGGCTGTATCGATGGCCATTTCGACGGTGTCACGTTCCCGCAACTCACTCACGAGAATGACATCCGGAGCCTGCCTCATGGCAGCTCGCAAGCCCAACGGGAAGCTGGGTGTGTCGCTGTGGAGCTCACGCTGGTGCACTGTCGCGCGCTTGTGATTGTGAAGAAACTCGATCGGATCCTCGATGGTAATAATGTGACAAACACGTTCTTCGTTGATGCAGTCGAGAAGAGCGGCGAGAGTGGAAGACTTGCCTGAATTTCGCGGGCCAGTGACCAGCACGATTCCATCCCGGAGACGAGCCGCCTCTTGTAACCGTGCCGGCAGAGCAAGCGATGTCAAAGTGGGAACGACAGTTGGGATTACGCGCATGACTATGGCGCAACTGCCGCGTTGAATAAATATATTGACGCGAAAACGTGCTAAACCCGGCAAGCCATGCGAAACATCGCAAGAGCCGTGCTCTCGCAGCATAGTGATTGCCTGTTTGTTGGCGCCGATCAGATCCGAGGCGATGTGCCGCGTATCGTCTGCCGTCAGTGGCCTACCCACCATTGCAATCAATCGGCCCTGGCTTTGCACCTGGGGTGGGCGGCCGGGTGAAAAAATCAGATCACTCACCTGTGCGTGCGCACCCAGCATTGCCGCCAACAGCCCGCTGGTCGCGGCGGTGCTTGAGCCACCCGATGGCTCGAGCGGAACGTAGATTGGAGCTGTGCCCGAAGACATGTTCCCGTCGTGCTTGTGCGCGGAGCTCGCTGAAATTACTGTAGCGGAAACGTAACAGGCACTACCACAAAGAATCTTGCATCCATGAACCTTCGTAACTTATGAGGTTGGCAGTTCATCCCTAACAAAAAAAGAGCGGCCGCAGCCGCTCCGATGGAAAGCTCGTAGCGCCGGGCTACTTCTTTACCTGCTTTGCTTTTTTGGTACCGTAACTGGTCTCGATGGATGCTCCGATGCTGGCTAGCATCTGCTTCGCGGGTTCGGCAAACTGCCCATTGGGCTGGAGTTCAAGATACTTGTTAAAAGCCTCGGCAGTGCCGTCGGGTGCAACCATCTTGTCGCCCTTCAGAGTAGCTTTGCCGATCATGTTGACGCCCTTCCAATAATACGCATCGGCACGATTGGGGTCTGCAGCAATTGTCTTGTCAAAGGCGACAATGGCATCATCCACCTTACCAGTGTTGGTATACACTGCGCCTTCATTAAAGTAGTATTGCGCCGCACCAGTCGGATCAAATTGGGCTGCCGCTTCGTAGGACTTGATTGCATCATCGGTCTGGCCGGCTTTTGACTGTGCCTGGCCCAGATTGTTGTAATACTGGGCCAAAACTTTGGAAGCATCAGGAGTCTTCTTAGCGGGGTCGGCATCGAACGTTTTCTGCTTCAGATCGACCGCTTTCTCATAGTCTGCCACCGCATCAGTGAGATCCTTCTTCTTAGCATCCGCATCCGTCTCTTTGGAAGCGGCACTGAGTGTGTACTCGCCTAGCTTCGCCCACAGCAGGTCCCGGGTCGGATCGGCTTGCGTGGCATCAGCCATAGTGTTTTTGGCGGTGTTGAAGTCACCTGCTTCCGCCGCTTGCTTGGCTGCAGCGAGTTTCTCATTGAGCGTCTTGATGGTGGCATTTTCCTTAGCAACTTTGACCTCTTGTTCTTGCCGTTGCTTCATCTGCTCAGGAGTCAGGCCAGCCCCCTGGGCTTGCGCAGCCTGCTCTTTTTTCATGTCGAAGTCCAATACGGTTTCATCTCCTGAGACAGCGACGCCAGTGAAGTGATAGAGCTCTTTGCCGTCTTTCGAGAGCGTGACCTTGTACTTGCCCGGCACAATTCCCAGCGAGAAATACTCGCCCTTTTTTGTCGTTTTGAGCTCGTACTTTCTACCGTTGTCAGTGTTCATCCATTCGACCTGCGCCTCGGCGATCGGTTTGCCGTCAGCGTCCTTGCAGACTCCTTTCACTGTTCCGGTGTTCTGCGCAACCACCTGAGGTACCAGGCACAGCGCGCTCAAACCTACTAGAATGGCTACGACAAAGTATTTTTTCATTCTATTGACTCCGCAATCGAGGTGGGACAACACGAATCAACTCCCAAAACATTCACCCTTGATGGATCACTTCCATATAAGGGATCGGGTCGGCCACTCCGGCCTCGCGAAATGCCCGCTGGCGGAGAACACAACTGTCACACGCTCCGCAAGCGCGGTCTTCGCGACTATAACAAGACCACGTTAAATCGAAGGGAGCACCTAATTCAAGGCCAAGGGTCACAATCTCCGCCTTGCGCATTCCAATCAGAGCCGTCACGATCTCAATTCGTCCCTCCTTGGTGCCCGTCCTTACAACCTCATTGAAAGCCCGGTAATATGCGGGGCAGCAATCTGGATAGCCTGAACTATCTTGCTCTACCGCACCGATGTAGACCTTTTCGGCATCCAGAACTTCAGCCCAGCTCACGGCGACGGACAGGAAATGGGCATTGCGAAATGGCACATAAGTTACTGGAATCCCACATGCCATAAGGTGCGACTCAGGAACCGGGATTTTTTCGTCGGTCAGGGCTGATCCACCGATTGCCCGCAGTGCGTCGTTTCGTACTAAGAGCCGCTGATGGATTTGCAGTCGGTCACAAATCCTCAGAAAGGCTCGCCGTTCCCGCTCTTCGGTTCGCTGTCCATAGCTGACGTGGACAGCGGCAGTGTCAAAATTGCGCACCGCCAATGCCGCGCACACGCACGAATCCATCCCGCCACTCAGCAGGACAACAGCTCGGGATTTGCACCTTTCCTCCATCCGAAATGCACGCTTGAATGAAGAACTAAGAAGGCAGAATGCAGCGACTTGGCCTGCTCCCACATTCTGACTTCTGCTTTCTTACTACACTCCCTTCATCGCCGGGTCCCAAATAAACTTGTGCATCTGCAGCCCCAGGCGCGCCGGCACATTGTCGGCCAGCATCCATTCTGCCAATTCGCGAGGATCGAGCAAGCAATGCGAGGTATCTCTATCTCCGCCAGCGTCCTTGCTGAAGGCAGGCGAAAATAAGATGGCGTTGACCCGGCCGGCCAGACGATGGCGAGCCACGAAATCGCGCGCGAACTCATAATCGCTGCGATCGCTCAACACAAACTTTATTTCGTCGCGGGAATGCAGCGTCTCCAGATTTTCCATGCGAAACGTGTCCGGTTCTCCGGAATTGGGACACTTGACATCCACAATCCTCACTACACCCTTTGGCACGCGTTCAAGTGGCCGCTCGCCGCTGGTTTCGAGCAGCACGGTATAACCCTCATCCAGCAGCCGCTGCATCGCCGGCACCACCTCACGCTCCTGCAACATAGGTTCGCCGCCGGTAATTTCAACCAGGCCACCTCCGGGACTCAGCTGCTCAACTTCCTCGATGACTTCCTCGAGCGTCATGCGATGGCCGCCGCTGAACGTGTATTCGCTATCGCACCAGGAGCAGCGCAGGTTGCATCCCGTCAGCCGCACGAAGACGCAGGGAAGCCCGGCATAAGTGGACTCGCCCTGAATCGATTTGTAAATTTCTGTGACCTGCATCTGAGAGCCGGAACCGTGACCTGAAAACTGAATCTTTTCAGCCCTTACTCGCTGTAGGTCGCGGTAGTTGTATCGGTCTCAAAGATCGTTACGGCCTTCACCCGCACCCGTCCGTTGGTTACGCGCGCCAGCTTGCTGTTTGCCTGATCGTAAAAGTATTTGGCCAGATTCTCCGCCGAAGGATTCACACTGGTGAACGGTTCCACGTCATTCATCATTTGGTGATCCAGCCGGTCGATGACATGTCTCAGAACTTCGCGTAAGTCCTTAAAGTCCAGCAGCAACCCGGCCTTGTCAAGTTCCTTGCCATTTAATGTGACCCGCACCCTGTAGTTGTGGCCGTGCGGATTCTCGCATTTGCCTTTGTAATTGCGCAGGTAATGTCCTGCAGCAAACGAATCTTCTACGCTGACTTCGAACATGATTTGTCGGGCCCCAGGGGCGTGCGTCTCCGAGCCTTCCGGAAAAAGCTATTGTATCGCGACGAGCCACTATCTCCGTGGATGATCATGCTCGCACCCGCATAGGAGCAGGTATTCGGCCCTTCTTCAGGACAATAGAACCGGAAACCGGGGAATTCAGGCGAGAGCGATCACATCGATCTCGATGAGGACGTCCTTGGGCAACCTGGCCGCCTGGATCGTCGATCGTGCCGGAGGATTTGCGCTGAAATAACGGGCGTACACCTCATTCATGGCAGCGAAATCCGTCATGTCTTTAAGGAAAACCGTAGAGCGCAGGACTTTCTCCAGTCCGCTTCCCGCGGCTTTCAAAATCGCCGACAAGTTCTGCAGCACGCGATCGGTTTGTGCGGCGACGTCGCCGTTGATAACTCGCTGCGTCGCCGGGTCGATCGCCACCTGACCGGAAACAAACACCCATCCATTTGCCCGTATGGCCTGCGAATACGGCCCTATGGCCAGCGGTGCATCTTTGGTCGAAATTGCCTCTCGCATCGCGAGCTCCCAAGTCAGAAATTAGTTCACGGGCTTATTTCTACATTCTTACTTCTGCATTCTGCATTCCCTAAATTTTCTGCAGCCTCTGCACATCATGGACACCCGGAATCTTGCGAACGCCATTGATGATGTTTTCCAAATGCTTGAGATCGGCAATGTCGAGGATTACGTCGATATTGCCGTGGCCATTGTACGTGCGCGCTTCGACGTTCCGGATATTAGTTTTGCTGTCGCTGATCACAGAGGTAATTTGTTTCAGCATGCCAAACCGGTCATCGCAGAAGACAGTAATTTTCACCGGGTAGGAGCTCGGGATCGATTCATCGTGGGCCCACTCCACTTCAATTTTTCGCTCCGGCTCGTACAGCAGATTGACCACGTTGGGACAATCGATGGCATGCACAGCGACCCCTTTTCCACGAGTGACGTAGCCCACCACCGACTCACCCCGGATGGGATTGCAACATCGTGCACGATATACCAACAGATCGCCCTGTCCTTTTACCCGGATCGCGTCGTTGTGGTGCTCGCCGCCAAACACGCGCCGGACTACGCTGGCCAGCCCGCCGGACTTTTCTTCCGTGCCAGTTTCAACTGGCTCGGCTGCGGGCGCCAGGCGCCCCAGCACCTGCCTCGCGGAATATTTGCCATACCCGATTCCTGCCATCAAGTCGTCAGGCTGTCCCAGGCCATAATCGGAAGCGATCCTGCGCAGTTCTTCTTCCTTGATCTCCTTCAGCGCCACGCGGTACTTGCGCGCCTCTTTCTCGATCAGCTTACGGCCGATTTCAATGGCCCTTTCGCGCTGATGAATGTTGAGCCAATGTTTGATCTTGTTGCGGGCGCGCGATGATTTGACCAGCGCAAGCCAATCACGGCTGGGTTTGTGTCCGGGCTGAGTCAAGATTTCGACGATATCGCCACTGTGAAGCCGATGCCGCAAGGGCACCATTCGCCCGTTCACCTTCGCGCCCACGCAGCTATGACCTACTTCGGTATGAACGGAATAGGCAAAGTCGATGGGAGTAGAGTCACGCGGCAGTACGACGACTTTGCCCTTTGGGGTGAATGTATAAACCTCTTCGGGATACAAATCGATCTTGAGAGTGGACAGGAACTCGTTGGGATCGGAGACATCGCGTTGCCACTCCACGACCTGCCGCAGCCACGCCAACCTTTGTTCGTCCTGGGCTGATACGGGGCCGTCTTTATACTTCCAATGCGCGGCAATCCCCTCCTCCGCCATGCGGTGCATTTCTTCGGTCCGAATCTGAAGCTCAAACGGCGTGCCATCCTCAGTAATCACTGATGTATGTAACGACTGATAAAAATTCGGCCGAGGCATGGCGATGAAGTCTTTGATCCGCCCCGGCACAGGCCGCCAGACGTTGTGCACGATGCCCAGCACGCCGTAGCAGTCCTGCACCGACTGGGTGATCACGCGCATGGCATACAGGTCGTAGACCTGCTCGACGTTGATCTTCTGCCGAACCAGTTTTCGGTGAATGCTGTATAGGCGCTTAATGCGGCTTTCCACTCGCGCGCTGATTCCCGCTTCTTTCAACTTTTCCCGTAGTAGTTGTTCCACCCCCGCCAGAAAGTGCTCACCTTGTTTACGGCGCGCTTCAACGGCGTCGTGTACCTGTTGATAGGTGATGGGATCGATATAGCGGAAACCCAGATCCTCCAGTTCACCGCGAATTTTGCCCATGCCAAGACGATGGGCAATGGGAGCGTAGATCTCGAGAGTCTCCTGGGCGATCTTTTGCTGTCGATCCGGTGGCAAATGTTCCAGGGTCCGCATATTGTGCAAACGGTCGGCCAGTTTGATCAAGATGACGCGAATGTCATCCACCATGGCCAACATCATCTTCCGGAGGTTCTCGGCTTGCTGCTGTTCGCGGGTGGCAAAATCAATCTGGCTGATCTTGGTAACGCCCTCTACAATGTGGGCTACTTGCTCTCCGAACTCTTTTCGGATGTCGACTACGGTGACAGAGGTATCTTCGACCGAGTCGTGCAGCAGGCCGGCGGCTATAGCTACAGGATCCATCTTCAGTTCCGAGAGTACTAAGGCCACGCTAAGAGGATGAACAAGATAAGGTTCTCCGGAGGCACGCGTCTGGCCGGCGTGAATCCTCTGCGAGAACTCGTAGGCTTTACGGACGAGTTCGAGGTTATCTCCGGGGCGGTTGGCACGCAGGGTCCGCAAAAGTTCGCGGAACTTAGTCACCGTAAGCGCGGTGGTCGCGATTTGTTCGCGCAGCGTCGCCATGCTGGATTATAGCGCGGGGCGTACTGCCAGGATTCGCGTCAGCCAGTGTTCTTGCTTTGATTATAGCGCCCAGTCGCCGCCCGAAGCGGACGTAGTAAGCGGGAAGGCAAGCTGATAAATTGATCGCCATGACCACGGTGCGGGGAAAAATTCTCATCAGCGGCGGTTCGGGCTTGATCGGATCGGCCCTTTGCCCATTGCTGGCAGCAAATGGATATCAAATCACCCGGCTGGTTCGAAGACGCTCCTCCGAAGAGGGGGGAATCTCGTGGGACGCCGAGAAACCGCTTGCACCCGGCTCGGTTTCCGGCTTCGACGCAGTCATCCATCTGGCTGGTGAGACAATCGTGGGCCGCTGGACGAAGGAAAAGAAAACGGCCATTCGCAATAGCCGCGTGCTTGGGACAAAGAATCTGGCTGAAGCTGTGAGTCGAGCGCCGCAGCGCCCTCAGGTCTTTATTTCCGCATCAGCCATCGGGTACTACGGTGATCGTGGAGAAGAGGTTTTGCGCGAGGGTAGTCCCTCTGGAACTGGATTTCTGCCGGAAGTCTGTCGGGAATGGGAAGCCGCCACCAAACCTGCGGCTGACGCTGGAATTCGAACTCTGCAAATGCGCTTTGGGGTTGTGCTGAGCGCCGCAGGGGGAGCATTGGCCAAAATGCTTACTCCTTTTCGCCTTGGACTGGGCGGAAGAATCGGAAATGGCCGCCAATGGTGGAGTTGGGTCGATCTGCAGGATGTCGTTGGCGCAATTCTGTATGTCATTAAGAACAGCTCCCTTTGCGGCCCGGTGAACGTGGTTTCGCCGAATCCCGTAACGAACGCGGAGTTCACTAAGACTCTGGCGTCTGTGCTTTCGCGCCCGGCAATTTTTCCGATCCCTGCATTCGCGGCGCGGATCGCTTTCGGTGAAATGGCTGACGAGCTCTTCATGGCCAGCCAGCGGGTGGAACCGGCTCGACTTCTCGCCAGTGGCTACGTTTTCCAACAAATTGATCTCGAAGGTTGCTTGCGGAACATACTCCGAACTTAGCCTCACAATACTTCGTGGTTTCGATCACAGAGTCCTGTATCGGTGCATTGGCCATTGCTGCTAAGACTCAACCGGCAACGCAATCCTTGGGCGCTATGGGCTTGTAGACACTGCTGAATTCTTTCACGCGCTCCCGCACGCTCAGCACATGTCGAGGCAGAGCTAAACGGCTGCCTTCCTCAAGGATCGGAATCAGCCTGTCGAAATCCGGCCCTGAATGTGACCCGGTAATCACGATGCGGATGGGGTGAAACAATTCTTTGCCTTTTGCCCCAGTTTCAGCTTTGACCTCGTTAATGATTTTCTTGAAATGCTCGGAGGTTAGCGGACTCGGCTGCGGTTCAAGCTCCAGGATTTTCACCATGAAACGCGCCAGCACCCCCGGGGTTTGAGGCCAGCCCAGGACTTCAGCATTGTCTGGCGCATCCAGTGCGGCTTTTGCGTCGTAATGAAAAACCGGCATTGCACGTTCCGGTAGCTGCTCCAGACGGTCCACGTACGGCAGAAAAAGTTGCGTGACTTTGCCCAGCCAATCGATGGTACTCTGCGGTGGAACCCACGACTGAGGGGCGTCGAGGGCCCTCGTGGTATTCGCTCTTGCCGATTTCTTGAATATCATTCGCGTGTAATAGGGCAGCGCGAGACGTTGAATTATTTCCGGCGAAGCCTGCTTCATATAGTGCCGGTTGAGCCAGTACAGCTTCTCCATATCGAACACCGCCGCGGAGGGCGTAATGCGCTCCAGCGAGAACTCTTTCACCAGTTCCTGCAGGCTGAAGATTTCTCTCGTGCCGCCGCTAGGGGCCCATCCTAGCAGCGCCAAATAATTTGCCAGCGCCTCGGGCAACACGCCCATGTCACGGAAATTTGCAATCGAGGTCGCCCCGTGGCGTTTTGAAAGCCGCTCACGATCGCCGCCCAAAATCGTCGAAAGGTGAGCAAATTCCGGCACCGGCCAGCCCAGAGCTTCATACAAGGCAACCTGCTTGGGCGTGTTTGAAAGATGATCGTCCCCGCGAATCACGTGCGTGATCTTCATCAGCGCATCATCAATCACCACCACGTAGTTGTAGACCGGCATTCCGTTAGATCGCAAAATAATGGGGTCGCTAACCACTTCATTTGAGAACTCCACGTTTCCATGCACGATGTCGTGAAAGCGGATGGGATGCTCGGGGATTTTGAGCCGAATGGCGCATGGCTCGCCGGCTTGGCGCCGCCCTCTGGCTTCCTCGGCGGCGAGGTTCCGGCATTTACCGGAGTAAATCGGCTGCCCACCT
Source organism: Terriglobales bacterium (assembly GCA_035624215.1). GTDB lineage: Bacteria > Acidobacteriota > Terriglobia > Terriglobales > Acidobacteriaceae > JAFAGX01. Next base: position 821 of record DASPRY010000020.1, on the reverse strand, counting down.
TCAGCAATGGCCTTCTCACGCTCTTTCTGCAAATCGTCCTCGCTGCAGAAACAGAGATAGGCCTTACCTTGGTTCAGCAGCCGCTCGGCATGGTCGCGATAAATTCCGAGCCGGTCGGATTGCCGATACGGAACATATGGGCCACCCACGTCTGGTCCTTCGTCCCAGTCAATTCCGAGCCACTTCAAATCGCCGATAAGCTGATCTTCAAAGCGCGCTTCGCTGCGCTCCACGTCGGTATCTTCAATACGTAGCACCATCGCTCCCTTCTTCTGCCGTGCAAAGAGCCAATTGAAAAGCGCAGTACGTGCGTTCCCGACGTGCAGCTGGCCCGTGGGCGAGGGGGCGAAACGTACTCGAACCGGAGAATTCGTCGTCACAGAATTGATGTTAGCAGAGGACCACGCAATAGATCGTCAATGGAAGAGGCGAAAAGGTCAGACGGTCCTGGCAGGGGTTTTGAGTGCTATCGCCTGTTTACTTCAGTCACATTGAATCGGCGTGGCAGTGCGGCATAATGCGGGAATGCAATTGCCGCATTTAAGCAGTAAACGAGCCGCTTTTGTTGCTTTGATTGTGCTCGTCGTTGCGGTCGCAGAATTTCTGGCCTTCGAGGGCACCGTCGGAGTCAGCCTGCCTTCTGACCGCAACTCTGCCCTGTCAAGGCTAGAGATAAAAGCTAGAGGCACTGACATTCATTTCATCACGCAGAACAAGCGATTTACCGTTGTCGATTACTGGTACGCGCACGGCACACGTCGTGAGGCACTGGTTCTTCGCGAGTCATTTTTCATGGACCGGGTAGATGGTCGTGAGGGGCC
>DASPRY010000093.1:0-21940 GCA_035624215.1 Terriglobales bacterium | reverse complement strand
ACCTTGCTGCGTTCTCCCAATGCAACCAGGTGAAATGTGGTTTTCCCCAGATCGATGCCGATGGATGCGATGTGCATAACGATGATCCTCCTAGTTGAAACTGCAGAGTTATCCTACTCAGCGGCGGACCATCTCATTAATCCCGCAGCCAAGAGATACCAATCAGCTGACTGTACTCAATCCGCTTTCTACGTCGTGCGGCATTTGCCTCAACTGGCAACCGTCTCTAGAATAGAAACTACTTCGCGGCTAAAGAATTATGATCCATTTTCCCGTTCCTGAGGCGCTCACTTTCGATGACGTGTTGCTGCTGCCCGCCCGCTCCGATGTGGTTCCGGCTCTGGCCAACACACAGACCCAGATAACGCGCAATATTCGCTTGAATATTCCCATTGTCAGCGCAGCCATGGATACCGTGACCGAGTCGCACATGGCAATCGGACTGGCGCAGCAAGGTGGGGTGGGCATCATTCATCGCAATCTGACCATCGAACAGCAAGCCAATGAGGTAGACAAGGTCAAGCGTTCGGAGAGCGGGATGATTGTGGACCCAGTCACGATGTCGCCCGACGCCAAGGTTTCGGACGCGCTAGAGGTGATGCGCAAGTACAAGATTTCGGGTGTGCCCATCACCAAGAATGGGAAGCTGGTCGGCATTCTGACCAACCGCGACCTGCGTTTCGAAACCCGCTTCGACATTCCGATCAGCAAGGTCATGACCAAGGACAACCTGATTACGGTTCCTGTCGGTACGACACTGCAGGACGCGGAAACAATCCTTCATAAACATCGGGTAGAAAAGCTGCTGGTGGTCGACGATAAATACAACCTCAAAGGTTTGATTACGGTAAAGGACATTCAGAAGAAATTGAAGTACCCAAATGCAGCCAAGGATTCCCACGGCAGATTGCGCGTGGCTGCCGCGATTGGGGCTACCGGGGATTTTCTCGAACGCGCGCAGGAGCTCGCCAAGGCCAAGGTGGACTTGTTGGCCCTGGACAGCGCACACGGTCACTCGACGCGCGTGCTGGCGGCGATCCGGGAGGTCAAGGCGAAATTGCGGGAAGTGGATTTGATCGCTGGAAACGTAGCCACCTTCGACGGCGCCTGCGAATTAGCTCGCGCGGGCGTGGATGCCGTGAAAGTTGGCATCGGTCCGGGATCTATCTGCACAACGCGAGTCGTGACGGGAGCAGGCGTGCCGCAGATTACCGCTATCGCCGAGGCTTACCGCGCAACCAAGGACGCAGGCGTTCCCGTGATCGCCGATGGCGGCATCAAGTATTCGGGCGACATCACCAAAGCATTGGCGGCAGGCGCAGCCGCGGTGATGATTGGCTCGCTGTTTGCCGGAACTGACGAAAGTCCCGGCGAGTTGATCCTCTATCAGGGCCGCACCTTTAAGTCGTACCGCGGCATGGGATCACTTGGAGCAATGGCGGCGGGAACCGGAGGAAGTGAGCGCTACTTCCAGAACAACGATGGCGACGCTTCCACTGCGATGCCGGTCATTGAGGAAGAATCCAATCGCTTGGCGAAGCTGGTTCCGGAGGGCATTGAAGGCAGAGTCCCCTATCGCGGCTCGGTGGCGATGATTGTGCATCAGATGGTCGGTGGTGTGAAATCAGGAATGGGCTACTGTGGCTGCAGCAGCATTGCCGAGTTACAACAGAAGGCCCGTTTTGTCCGAATCAGCATGGCGGGTTTGCGCGAGAGTCACGTGCACGATGTCGTCATCACCCGGGAAGCGCCCAATTACGCCGTCGAGTAAACCGTCCGAATAAACGCTCATGAGTCTCAAACCAACCAGGGAAGCCGGATTTTGAATCCACATCAAAAACAAATACTGAAAGCCTGGATCGCCGCCGGGCTGTGGCTGGTGCTGATCGCAATCGAGTCCACGAACTATCTTTCCAGCGCCAACACTTCGCGCATGCTCTATCCGATTCTGCATTTCCTGTTTGGAATGGATCCGATGCGGTTCGCGATCTGGCATCACTACATTCGCAAAACGGGCCATTTCGTCGGCTATTTCACCCTCAGCGTTCTGCTGTTTCGGGCCTGGCGGGCGACGCTGCCATCGAGCTCGCTATGGGAGCTGCGTTGGGCGGCAATCGCATTCTTCATGTCCGCCTTTGTCGGCAGCATGGACGAATGGCACCAGACATTCCTTCCTTCCCGAACTGGATTAGTGAGTGATGCGATACTGGACAGCTTCGCGGCTCTGGTCGCTCAAATTGTGGTTTTTCTGGCAGTGCAGTGGTGGAGCTCGAAGCAGGCCGAGGAGCAAGCGATGCCCATTACGAGTGGCCGCCTGTAGAGCAAGAGAATTGATTCCAGTGAGGAACGTTCTAGTACATGGCGTCGTACTTAGTAACTTCCCACGCCCCGTCCTTGTTCTCCAGCGTGACCGAGAACAATTCTTTGTAGGTGGCTGAATCGCTGGAGCTGTTGCGGCGTTTCCCGCGGTAATGAAGAATGCGCAGCGGCGGTGTGTCTTCCCAATCCACAATCTTCCACGAGACCAGCGGATGTTGTGCCTCTGACTCACAGATAAACTTGGCGTACCTTCGGCGATAGTCCTTTTCCCAGCGCGCCAGCACCTCTTGGCACTCTCCGTCTCTCATAGCATCCAGATATTTGTTGGCGATGTGCTCGGAAGTGCGATCACGCAAGGGATTGAGCGAAATCGATGATGGAATGCCGGATAGCGGATCACGATCTTCGGAACGGGCGAGCACCGGCCCCTGATGATCGAGCCACATCAAATAACCGAAAAAAATCAGGAGCACCAGCACTCCGGCGCCGGCCGCAATGGCGAGCTGTGTCCGCGGAACTTCCATCCTGCAGAAAGTCTAGCTTCTTGGGAAAGGTTCGCTAGATTACGGTCGTGACCAACGGAAGGACATGTACAAATGTGGAATGTCCATGGCTGCCTCAGGGAAGCGCGGTGGAAGGGATTCTTTGTTCCCGTGGAACTATTCGGCCTTGCTTTCGCCCTCGGAGCCGGGAGCCGGAGTTTCCACACCTTTGTCGGCTTCTTCCATTGCCTTCTTGGCTTCGGCGGCCCGTTTGGCTCGAGTTTCGGCGCGTTTCTGGCGCTTCTCATCGAGAACTTTCTCGCTGCCCAGCAGTTCGATAAACGCCTTGTCGGCGCCGTCGCCCTTTTGCCAGGCGGTGCGCACGATTCGCAAATAGCCGCCGTTACGATCGCCAAAGCGCGGCGCGATGGTGTCAAACAGCTTGTCCACGGCGGCGCCGGTCATCAGGTAGGCGTGGGCCTGACGGCGCGCGGCCAAGTCACCGCGTTTGCCGAGCGTAATCATTTTCTCAACCTGCGGACGCATGGCCTTCGCCTTGGGCACCGTGGTCTCGATGCGTTCTTCGAGAATCAGCGATGTCACCAGGTTCCGCAGCAGGGAACGGCGGTGCGCGGTGTTCCGTCCAAGTTTCCAACCGGCTACTTTGTGACGCATAGAAAACCTCAGTGTCAGTGGCCAGTTGCCAGCGGCCGGGGAACCAGCCACTGAGGACTGGCCACTGTTTCTGTTAAAGTTCGTTATCCGGGCCGTAGGCTGATGCGGGAAGAATCTGGTTGGAGGTCGGACCGGGCACGGCATTTCCATGCTCGTCGATCTTCATCCCCAGGCTCAAACCCATGGTTCCCAAAATTTCCTTGATCTCGTTCAGCGATTTGCGGCCAAAGTTCTTGGTCTTCAGCATTTCGGCTTCGGTCTTCTGCACCAACTCGCCGATGGTCTGAATGTTTGCGTTCTTCAGACAGTTGTAGCTGCGCACTGAAAGTTCCAGCTCTTCGACCGAGCGATTCAGATTTTCGTTCCGGATTTCCGGCTTGCGCTCCTCAGCAGAAGCTGCAGTCTCAATATCTTCCTCGAAGTTGATGAAGATATTCATGTGATCCTTGAGCAGCTTCGCAGCCAGTCCGACCGAGTCCGCCGGGGTAATCGAGCCATTCGTCCACACTTCGAGCGTCAGCTTGTCGTAGTCGGTGATCTGCCCAAGGCGCGCGGCTTCCACGGTGTAATTGCACTTGCGCACCGGGGAGTGGACCGAGTCGATGGGAATGAACCCGATACCAAGATCTTCATCGAAATTCTTGTCGGCTGACACGTAGCCGCGCCCGCGCTTAAGCCGCATCTCCATATCGAGTTTGCCGCCTTCGCTAACCGTCGCGATGTAGACATCTTTATCCAGGACTTCAACGTCCGCGTCGGCCTCAATCATGCCTGACGTAACTACTCCTGGCTGATCAGCGCGCAGATAGATAGCTTTTGGCGCATCTCCGCTGAGCTTGAAGGGAATTTGTTTCAGGTTGAGGATGATATCGGTGGCATCCTCAACCACACCGGGAATTGACTGAAATTCGTGCAGCACGCCATCGATTTTCACGGCAGTAACGGCAGCCCCTTCAATGGAGCTCAAGAGCACGCGCCGAAGCGCATTGCCGATAGTGGTGCCGAAACCGCGTTCAAAGGGCTGCGCCCAGAAAATTCCGTATTTGTCTGTCAGGGTTGCTGTGTCAACCGCGAGACGTTTTGGTTTTTGAAAGCCTTTCCAAAGCATTTACCTTCTCCTCCGGCCATGTGGCTCAGGCTTGGCTCTCCAGACTGGTCCAAGTCTGGATCAGGCGCCAAGCCAGGCTGATCTGGCGCGAAAAGTGGACCGAAAGCTGCCGAGCTTCGCTCGGCCTGAACGGGCGAGGGCGCCCGTCCCCACACAACCATTGCTTATTTGCTGTATAGCTCCACGATCAACTGCTCATTCACAGGCAACTGAATTTCTTCTCGCTTAGGCAGCGACAACACGCGTCCTTTGTAATTATCACGATCGATTTCCAGCCAGGAGGGCGCGTTCTGGTGGCTGGCGAATTCCTTAGCCTGCTCCAGGATGGGCAGCTTGCGGCTGCCTTCACGAATCGCAATCTCCTCGCCAGCGCTCACCTCATACGAAGGGATATTGACCTTGCGGCCATCCACCTGCACGTGGCCGTGGCGCACTAATTGTCGCGCCTGGCGCCGAGAGACGCCAAAGCCCAGGCGATAAACAACGTTGTCCAGGCGGCGCTCCAGTTGTTGCAGGAGCATTGCGCCGGTCACACCCCGAGTGCGCGCGGCTTTCTCGAAATAATTCCGGAATTGCGCTTCCTGGGTGAAGTAAATACGTTTCGTCTTCTGCTTTTCGCGGAGCTGCAGACCGTAGCCCACAACTTTAGTCTTGCGGTCCTTGCCATGCTGGCCAGGGGCGAAGTTGCGCTTCTCAAGCGGACACTTGTCGCTAAAGCATTTGCTGCCTTTAAGGAACAGCTTCATGCCCTCGCGGCGGCAGAGACGACAGACAGGATCAGTGTAACGGGCCAATTTTCTTCTCCTTTAGATGACCGGTTTACAGGTTTGGCTTCACCCTTCATTCCCGGACGTTAAAACAGCCTGGCAGTCAAGCGGCTTGCGCCTCGGCGACGCTGATGTGGCCGCCTTCGGAATCGCGCAATTACGCCAGCATCCCACCAAAGTCTTGCTTCTTGGGAGGCATCGGGAATTCCACGCCCTTTGCCCTCATCTCCTCATAAAATCTCTGGAGGTCCTCAACATTGAATCCAATTTCCACCTTGCCTGGCGGGTTTTTGTCTGACGCCGGGTGAAGGGCCAGTGTTGTTTCACCGGTGGAGAACTCACTCCATCCGGGTGACTGAGACTTCAGGGGCAGTTTCAGCACATCCCGGTGGAACTTCACGGCACGATCCATATCAGCCACGAACTCGATGACGTAGCTCAACTTGGGCGCCATTGTCTCCTCCTGCGTCTACACTCTTCGCCGTTTCGGCGGACGACAGCCATTGTGCGGAATCGGAGTCGAATCTTTAATGGTGCGAACCTCGATGCCGGCGGCCGCCAAAGCGCGAATTGCCGACTCGCGTCCAGAACCAGGGCCGCTGACTCGTACTTCAACACTGCGAACACCATGATCGCGCGCCATATTGGCTGCGTTCATTGCCGCTTGCTGCGCGGCAAAGGGCGTGCCCTTACGCGATCCGCGGAACCCTAGGGAGCCAGAGCTCTTCCAGGAAAGCACGTTTCCTGCCGGATCGGTAATGGTCACAATTGTATTGTTGAAAGACGCCTGAATGTGGGCCACGCCGTGCGAAACGTGCTTGCGCTCCTTCTTCTTGTACGTCTTTTTTTTGCCCTTTTTCTCTGGCGCGGCAGGCGCGCCGGTTGCCGATGCTGCTGCAGGTTTTGCCATAATTTAGCTTCCAGTAGTCAGTGACCAGTGGCTAGTCATCGTGGTTAGCTGACACTAATCACACGCCACTTGCCCCTGTTCGTTAAGTCTTGGCCGTCGATTTCTTTTTAGTGGCCACGGTTCCCTTGCGCGGGCCTTTGCGGGTTCGCGCGTTAGTGTGTGTTCGCTGTCCGCGAACCGGCAGATTGCGGCGGTGACGATATCCGCGATACGAGCCGATCTCGATCAGCCGCTTGATGTTCATCTGGACTTCTTTGCGCAGGTCGCCTTCGACCATGCCTTCGCCCTCAATGACCTGGCGAATCCGGTTGACCTCGTCCTCGCCGAGATCCTGAACCTTTTTCATCGGGTCCACTTTGGCTTCGTCCAGAATGCGCGCCGAGCGCGGGTTGCCAATACCGTAGATGTACGTGAGCGCGATAAACACGTGCTTATTGCGCGGAAGATCGACGCCTGCAATACGTGCCATAATTCCTCCGGAACTTCCAGCTCCTAGCCACTGGCCTCGGGCGGATCGCGTTTTGATCGCGCCAGAAGCCTCGGGGCTAGCTGACGCTCATCCTTGACGCTGTTTGTGCTTGGAGTTTGCGCAAATCACCCGTACCACGCCCTTGCGATGGATGATCTTGCACTTGTCACAAATTTTCTTTACTGATGCTCTTACTTTCATAAAAACAGTTCCCAGTTCTCCGTTGCCAGCTTACTTGTACCTATACACAATCCTTCCGCGATTCAGGTCGTAAGGCGAAAGTTCTACGGCAACCTTGTCACCGGGCAGAATGCGGATAAAGTTCTTACGCATCTTGCCGGAAACGTGAGCCAGCACCTGGTGTTTGTTCTCCAGTTCAACCCGGAACATCGCATTCGGTAACGGTTCCAGGACCGTTGCCATCACCTCAATCGCGTCTTCTTTGCTCATGCACTCCTATTCGCTCATCGACTCCTTAGCTTCTGGCTCTTAGCTAGGAGCTAGCAGCTAGTAGCGGATCACAGCGTCAAAATCATCGGCCCATTTCTTGTCACTGCTACGCAATGCTCGAAGTGAGCACTGTAACTACCGTCGGTGGTAACCGCAGTCCATTTGTCATCCAGCACGCGGGCGCCGGGTTTGCCGGAATTTACCATGGGCTCAATCGCCAGGACCATGCCTTCACGCAGCCTGGTGCCATGCCCGCGTGTGCCGAAATTTGGAACCTGCGGCTCTTCGTGAAGCTTGGTGCCGATCCCGTGGCCCACGAACTCACGCACGACGCTGAAGCCGTTGGCTTCGACATGCTCCTGCACGGCCGCGCCCACGTCACCAATCGCGTTTCCGATCCGCGCTTGCTCAATGCCTTTGTAGAGCGAAGCTTCGGTTACCTCGAGCAGCCTGCGGGTTTCAGGATTCAGACCATCCACCGGAACCGTGATGGCGGCATCGCCGTAATAGCCATCCATTACCACGCCACAATCAATGGAAACAATGTCTCCCGCCTTTAACACCCGCTTCTCGGACGGAATGCCGTGAACGATTTCGTCGTTCAACGAGGTGCAAAGCACGCAGGGATAGTCGTAATAACCCTTGAATGCGGGCTTCGCGCCCAGCTCCTTAATCTTCGTCTCAGCCGCCCGCTCTAGATCCATAGTGGTGACGCCGGGTGCCACCAGCGTGCACAAGTGATCCAGAACTTGCCGCACGATATGGCCGCTGCGCCGCATTTTTTCAATTTCAGCCGCCGATTTGCAAACAATTGCCATCCCTCAGCAGCCACGCGCGTGATTTTCGATCTCGCGAAAAATCTGCTTGGAGACCTGTTCCGCCGCCGCGCTTCCATAGACCGAGACTAGCCGTCCCTTGTCCTGATAGTAGCCTGCCACCGGCCGGGTCTGCTGCTCGTATGCCAGCAGACGCTCCCGAATCACCTCTTCGCGATCATCGTTGCGGGTGACCAGTTTGGAGCCGTCGACGTCACAGAGTTCATCGACGCGGGGTGGCTGGAAATGGATGTTGTAGATCCGACCACAGACAGGACAGGTCCTGCGCCCGGTAAGCCGCAGTATCAAGTCATTATAGTCGACATCAATGCGGATCACAATTGGCAGGCACTTCCGCTGCTTCGATTTTTCAAAGAACTCGTGTTCCAGGAAGGCGTCCAGCCATCCTGCTTGCGCCGCCGTTCGCGGAAAACCATCAAGGATGAAGCCACGATCGCAGTCCGCTTGGCGCAGCCGCTGCGCCACCATGTCATAGAGCAGCTCATCGGGCACCAGCTCGCCGCGTGCCATGAAATCTTTGGCCAGAAGTCCCAAGACGGTAGCATCCTTCACATGCTGCCGCAGCAAATCTCCCGTGGAGATTTGCGGGATTCCATAATGTTCCGCGATCCGCTTGGCTTGGGTGCCTTTGCCTGCACCCGGCGGGCCGAGCAAAATAACTGGCCCGATGCTGCCCGAGCTTTCCTCGGCCATTCGAGACGGCCTCGTTTCTCCCCACCCCAATTCCCCCAACCGAAGCCGGGAGTCACAGCAACCTTCTTGCCCACAAGGGCGGGCAGCACTTAGGCCCAGGTGCGACGGCCGCGAATCCGCCCGCTGCGTGGCGTGAATCCGTCGTAGTGCCGCATGATCAACTGAGCTTCAATCTGCGTAACCGTGTCCATCGCCACGCCGACTACGATCAGCAGGGAAGTACCGCCAAAATAAAACGTTACGCCCAGACCATTCGTCACCCACGTAGGCAAGCGCTCGAAGAAGGCTCCAACCGGGCCCCAGAGGTGATTGAGATGGATGCCGGCAATCATCCACTCTGGAATAAACGAAATAATGATTAGATAAAGTCCGCCGACTAGTGTGATGCGAGTCAAAATCTCGTTTATGTGGTCCGCAGTTCGCTTGCCAGGACGAATGCCTGGAATGAAGCCACCGTATTTCCGCATATTGTCCGCAACCTCATTCGGGTTGAAGACGATGGATACATAAAAGTAAGCGAAGAAAATGATTCCCACAGCATAAAGAAGAGTGTAGAGGGGTTCGCCCCAGCCCAGCGCATGAATCAGGTCACCAAAGTAGCGATTGTTTCGCAAGCCCTGAAAGACCATCTGCGGCATGGTCAATATCGAGGAGGCAAAGATGACCGGCATGACGCCGCCCGCATTCACGCGCAACGGCAAATGCGTGGATTGACCGCCCATCACCTTGCGTCCGACTACGCGTTTGGCGTACTGCACCGGGATGCGCCGTTCGCTGCGTTCCACATAGACGATGAAGGCGACCACAAGAATCATCATCCCGATCAGCAAAATCATGGCGGGAGCCGTGAAAGCGCCCCAGGCGTCGGTACGCACTTTATCAATCAGGTCGGCGACACCGCGCGGCAGACCCACCACAATGCCGGCGAAGATCAGCAGAGACATGCCATTGCCAACACCGCGCTCGGTAATCTGCTCACCCAGCCACATGATGAAGGCGCTTCCTGTGGTGAGGGTGAGCATAGTCATCAGGATAAAGCCAACCCCCGGATTCACCACGAAATCGCCAGACTTCTCCAGACTGATGGCGATACCGAGTGACTGCACCGCGCTCAATAGCACGGTCAAATAGCGCGTCCATTGGGTGATCTTCTTGCGTCCCAGTTCACCCTCTTTCTGCAGCTTGGCCAATGGCTCGTAAACCACGGTCAGGAGCTGCAAAATGATGGAGGCGGTAATGTAGGGCATAATGCCCAGGGCGAAGATAGTCAGCCGGCGAAGCTGGCCGCCGGAAAACAAATCTACAAAGCCCAGGAAGGTGCCGCGGTTTTGTTCGAAGAATTGCTGCAGCCGATCGGCGTTCACCCCGGGCGTGGGAATGTGGCCGCCCAAACGGTATACCGCCAGCAATCCCAGAGTGAACAGAATGCGCCGCCGCAGGTCCGGAATACGAAATATATTTGCGAATTTCTCTAGCATTACTGCAAAACCTCAAATTTGCCGCCAGCTTTGGTGATCTTCTCCTCGGCCGACTTGGAAAACTTGTGCGCCTGGATGGTAAGCGGCGTCGAAAGCTGGCCATCCCCTAAAATCTTCACCGGACGGTTGGTGCTGATTACACCAGCTTTGCGGAGAACGTCAGGCGTGATCGTTGTCTCATTCAGCCCGGCGAGTTTCTCAAGATTTACGATGTTGTACTCCTGGCGGAAGACGTTGGTAAACCCGCGTTTTGGCATGCGCCGATGCAGTGGCATCTGGCCGCCCTCAAAACCCCGAATCATCCGCGAACCGCTGCGCGAACGTTGTCCCTTGTGGCCGCGAGTCGAAGTTTTCCCCATGCCCGAACCCATGCCCCGGCCCACTCGCTTGCGATTTTCCGACGCCTTTTTCGGCGCGTGAATATTGGATAAGTTCATAGGCAATCTCTCAGCTTTCGGCTCTCAGCGCAGTTTTCGGGCCTGCCGAGAGGTGACCGCTTCACTGAACAATTTCCACCAGATGAGGGACCTTGGCCACCATTCCACGAATGGCCGGCGTGTCCGGTCTCTGGATGACTTGATAAAGCCGCGTGAAGCCCAGCCCTTTAACTACCTTCTTCTGTTTTGTGGGAGCACAAATTGCGGAACGCACCCATTTCAGCTGGATGGTTCCTGCCCCCGAATTTGACTTCTTTGCAGTCATTGCAAAATCCTTCTCAACTACAGCCGACGGTATCGTCGGGCGCTACAGATTCACACCGCGCGTTACAGTTCTTCTTCAGCTTTTCCCCGCAGTGCCGCCACATCATGCTTGTTCTTCAGCTTCTTGAGAGCGTCGAATGTGGCCTTGATCACGTTGTGCGGGTTTGTCGTTCCGATCGACTTGGTGAGCACGTTCTGAACGCCGACCGAAGTCATCACCGCGCGTACCGCTCCACCTGCAATAACACCCGTACCTTCGGCAGCGGGCTTCAGCAGAACCATCCCGGAGCCGAAACGCCCCAGCACCGAATGGGGGATGGTGGTTTGAGTCAAATTGATCTTGACTAGGTTCTTCTTGGCCGATTCGATCCCCTTGCGGATCGCCTGAGGAACTTCCTTGGCCTTTCCTGACCCGTACCCCACGATGGCAGCGCTCGGATCACCCACCACGACCAGAGCGGCGAACGACAGATTCTTGCCTCCCTTCACCACCTTGGTCACTCGATTAATCGCGACCACCTGATCTTTGAGCTGATAGGCTCCGGCATCAATTTTCTTCGCTGCTGTTGGCATCCGATTCTCTTTAATTTGTAATCTCGTAATTTTGTAATTTACGGATCGAGCCGGCGGCTCCAATTACCAAATTACCCGCTTACCAAATTACAAAATTTCTAGAACTGCAATCCTGCTTCACGGGCGGCGTCGGCCAAGGCCTTCACACGTCCGTGATAAATATAACCCCCGCGATCAAAAACTACCTTGCTGATGCCCTTAGCTTTGGCCCGTTCGGCAATGGTTTTACCAACCGCCTTTGCCGCGGCTACGTTTCCCCCGGTGCGTTTCTCGCCTTTAGTGCCTTCCGCGGAATTCGCTGCAACCAGGGTAGTCCCGTGCAGGTCGTCGACTACCTGCACATAGATGTGATTCAACGACCGATACACATTCAACCGCGGTCGCTCGGCAGTTCCCAAAATCTTCTTGCGGATGCGCTCGTGTACATACCGGCGGTTCGTGTTTTTCGAAATCTTGGTAAGCATTGCCTCGTTCCTTCAGAGATCCTTCGCTGCGCTCAGCGCGATCATTTCGCTCCTGTTTTGCCGACCTTTTTCTTGAGCCGTTCGCCGACATAACGGACACCCTTGTTCTTATACGGGTCGGGAGGGCGCAAGCCGCGCATTTCCGCAGCCACCTGACCTACTTTCTGCCGGTCGATGCCGCTGATCGTCAGGCGCGTCTGCTTGGGATCGACCGCGACCTCAATTCCCGGGGGCAGCGGATATTCAATCGGATGGGAATACCCCAAGCTGAACACCACCGTATTCTTTCCCTTCATCTCGGCGCGGTAGCCAATGCCCACGATTTCCAGCTCCCGCGTCCAGCCCTTAGTGACTCCTTCGACTGCATTATTCACCAGCGCGCGGGCCAATCCATGCAGCGCAGCTTGCGAATCGTTCTCCCGGAGGGCGACCAGGTGCCCGTCCTGCTGCTCCATGCGGATGCCGCGCGGCAGGATAGTTTCCAACTTGCCCTTGGGTCCCTGCACCGCCACGGTATTCCCTTCGATCTTTACCGTAACCCCCTTGGGAACTGCGATCGGCTTTCTTCCAATGCGTGACATAAGTTCAGCTCTTATTTACTCTGCTTTGCTCGGGCTACCAAACCTCGCAGAGGACTTCACCGCCGAGGCCTTCCTTGCGTGCCTGCCGGCCGGTCATCACGCCGCGAGGCGTGGTCAGGATGTTGATGCCAAGACCGCCGAGCACACGCGGAATCTCGCTGCGGCGCACATACACACGGCAACCGGGACACGACACCCGCGCCACATTCGAGATGGCGGCTTCGTTGTTACTGTACTTCAAATAGATCCGCAGAATTTTGTGACCTTCTTCTTCCGTGGCCTTGAAATTCGCGATGTAGCCCTCTTCCTTCAGGATGCGCGCAATTTCCCCCTTCAGCTTGGAGGCGGGCACGTCCACCTTCTGATGCCGCGCGCTAATCGCATTGCGAATGCGCGCCAGCATGTCTGCGACCGGATCGGTCAACCTCATCGTTTTGCTTCTCCTCGTCACCGTTTGCTTCGTCACTTACCGAAGAACCTGGCGTGACCTGATCTTTGTCGTCGGTCGTTCGCCGACCGCGACAATCACCCAGCGTTTCGTTACCAGGACGACTTGGAAACGCCGGGAATCTCGCCGCGCAAAGCCAATCCGCGGAAACACAAGCGGCAGATGCCGAACTTGCGGATGTAGGCTCGCGGCCGTCCGCAGATCTTGCAGCGGTTGTGTTTGCGCGTCGAAAACTTGGGTTTCTTCACGTGCGCCGGTTTCACCGCACTTTCGGCGCCGTCCTTCACTCTTTTTGCCGTAGTTGCCACTAAATTCAGCTCCTAGCTTCTGGCCGTTGGCCCCAATCCATGCCTTTACTTCTGCCTTCTAACTTCTTCCTTCCGCATTCCCTCACGCCCGGAACGGCATCCCCAAGTGCCGCAGCAGGGAGCGGGCCTGATCATCGCTCGCTGCTGTGGTCACAATGGTGACGTTCATTCCCTTGAGCTTGTCCACCCGCGCATAGTCGATTTCCGGAAAAATCAACTGGTCGTGCAGGCCAAGGGTGTAATTGCCTCGCCCATCAAATGATTTCGTCGAAACCCCGCGAAAGTCACGTACCCGGGGAAGCACGACATTGACCAGGCGATCAAAAAATTCATACATGCGATCACCGCGCAATGTGACCATGGCTCCAATTGGCTGCCCGGCGCGCACCTTGAACGCTGCTATCGATTTCTTGGCGCGAGTAACAACTGGCTTCTGGCCCGTAATTTGGGCGAGCTCATTGACCGCCGGATCCAGCACCTTGGCGTTTTGGGTCGCCTCGCCCACCCCCATATTGACGACGATTTTGTGCAGATGCGGCACGGCCATAGGGTTTTTCAGATCAAATTCCTTCATCAGTGTGGGAGCCACTTCCTTTCGGAAGCGCTCCTTGAGCCGCGGCGTCTCCTTGGCGCTGTGTCGTGCAGCTTCGGACGCCCGCTGCTCTTCCTGGGTTGCGCCTTTTTTGTCTTTTTTGTCCTTCGCCATTTGCTTAGTACCTTATTTCTTCCCGCCAAATCCGTCGCTTCGCTCAGAACGACGCCCGCTGGGCGCAGACGCCCAGCAAAACGGCGTCACTTGTCTAACGTCGTTCCACATTTCTTGCACACGCGAACCTTACGGTCGCCGCGAACTTCGTGGCCGATGCGAACCGGCCCGCAGGTCGGACACACCAATTGAACGTTGGACAGCGAGATGCGGCTCTCCTGTTCGGCAATTCCACCCTTCACGTTGCGTTGCGGGTTGGGACGCACGTGTTTCTTCACCATCATGACGTGCTCCACGAGCACCTTACCGTCGCCCGGAAACACCCGCAGCACACGTCCTTCCTTGCCCTTGTCTCGGCCGGTGATGACCTTCACGGTATCATTCCGGCGAATATCGACCCGTTTGTGCACGGTTGCTGCAGTCGCCATCTCTCAACCTCAGTTCCTAGTTACAAATTTTCAGTTTCCGGTTGAAACTCAAAACTTGCCTAAAGTACTTCTGGCGCTAAGGACACAATCTTCAGAAACTTTTTCTCGCGCAGTTCGCGGGCCACAGGGCCAAAGACGCGGGTGCCAACCGGTTCTCCCGCCTCGTTGATCAGCACGGCTGCGTTCTGATCAAAGCGGATGTAGGTACCATCACGCCGGCGATGCTCTTTACGGGTGCGAACAATCACCGCTTTAACTACTTTGCCTTTTTGCACCTGACCGTCCGGAGAAGCCTCTTTCACGCTGGCTGTCACCACATCTCCCAGACCGGCGTTCAACCCGGTTGCGCCCCCCAGCGGCAGAATCATCTGCAGCTTGCGGGCGCCCGAGTTGTCGGCGACCTCGAGCATGCTTCTCATCATCACGGCCATAGTCGAATCTCCTTACCGCCACTGGTTCGGCGGCCTTGCCGCGCGGTACCACTCACACCGCTTCGCTGGGAACCTCGGGCGCCAGCGCAGCTTTGCGAATCACTTCTTTCAACCGCCACCTCTTCAGCTTGGAAAGCGGACGAGTCTCTTCCAGCCGTACGAAGTCGCCCACATGCGCCTCATTCTTTTCATCGTGAGCGTAGAACTTCTTTGCCTTTGAAATCACGCGGCCATAGAAGCCGTGGCTCTTCTGCCGCACCACTTGCACAATGATCGTTTTTTGCATGCGGCTGGAGACCACCATGCCGACCACCTCTTTCCGTCTGCCTGCGGCCCGGGCCTGAGTTTGTGAGCTTGATTCTGGCATTACTTGTTCTCCGTCTTACCGGCCAATTCGCGCTCCCGGGCAATGGTCTTGACACGGGCAATGTCTTTGCGCAAGCCGCGGATTTTCTTGAGACTTTCTGTCTGTCCCATGTTGAGTTGAAACTTCAGCTTAAAAAGCTGGTCGTTCAAATCGCGCTCCTGATGCCTAAGCTCTTCGTCGGTTAGGTTGCGTACTTTCTCGGGCTTCATAGAAATTCAGTTTCCAGTTCTTGGTTCTCAGTGTGCTGCCGACTCCCGCTTCACAAATGTAGTGCGTAGCGGCAGTTTGTGTGACGCCAGACGCATGGCTTCGGAAGCATCCTGGAATGTAACGCCTTCCATCTCAAACAAAATCTTGCCCGGACGAACCACCGCAACCCAGTGGTCCGGGGCTCCTTTGCCTTTTCCCATACGGGTTTCAGCGGGTTTTTTGGTCACCGGCTTGTCGGGAAACAGGCGAATCTGGATTTTGCCGCCACGCTTGATGAAACGGGTCATGGCCACGCGAGCCGCTTCGATCTGCCGGTCGGTGATCCAGCCCGGCTCCAGCACTTTCAGCCCGTAATCTCCGAAGGCCAGTTCGCTGCCGCGCCAGGCCTTCCCGGTCATGCGGCCCCGCTGCTGCTTGCGGTACTTAACCTTTTTCGGCATCAACATAACAATCAGCTCTTAGCTAATTAATTCTGCATTCTTACTTCTTACTTCTTACTTCTGCCTTCTAGAACGCTCCCGCCGGCTGCTGTGCCTGCTGGCCTTCACGCTTTTTCTGCGGCAGAATCTCGCCGCGATAAATCCAGCACTTCACGCCGATGACCCCATAGGTCGTCATGGCTTCAGAGAAACCGTACTCAATGTCCGCACGCAAAGTGTGCAGCGGCAACCGCCCCTGCAGATACCATTCCGAACGGGCGATTTCATTCCCGTTCAGCCGCCCGCTGACCCGGACCTTGATTCCTTTGCATCCGAAACGCAGTGCAGAATCCACCGCTTTCCGCATGGCACGCCGGAAGCCGACGCGTTTCTCCAATTGCAGCGCAATCGATTCCGAAACCAGTTGTGCGTCCAGCTCCGGCTTGTGCACTTCCTGGATATCGATGTAAACCTCGCGCCCACCCATGCGTTTTTGCACGTCCTGTTTTAGCTTGTCGATCTCGGCGCCTTTGCGTCCGATGATGATTCCAGGGCGCGCCGTCTTGATAATCACGCGCAACTTGTTGCCCGGGCGCTCGATTTCAATGGAACTCACGCCGGCCGACTTGAGCTTCTCTTTCAGCTCCTTTTTCAGCCTGACATCATCGAGTAACTGCTTGTCGTAATCGCGCTCGGCGAACCAGCGCGATTTCCACGGCTTTGTGTAGCCCAGGCGAAATCCGTACGGATGAACTTTTTGTCCCATCTTTTCTCCTGCTTCCTGCCGGCGCGAGGCGCCGGTCCTGCTACTTCGCGACTGCCTTCTTGCCGCCTGCTGATTTTTTCTTTACCGCAGCTCGCTTGGCCGGCGCTTTGGTGGCTGGGGGCTCCTCAGCCACAACTTTTGCCAGGGCTGCTCCATTTTTGCCCCGCTCAGCCAGTTCAATCTCAATGTGAGCGATGCGCCGTACATAACGATAAGCGCGTCCCATGGGAGCGGGACGAATACGCTTCATGCGCGGCCCATCGTTAGCCACCGCTCGCTTCACGTAAAGATTGTCGACATCGACGTCTACGCCCTTCTCGCTGCTCAAGTAAGTGGCGTTTTCCACCGCCGAGCGAACCAACTTTTCAATCGTCGGCGCTACTCGCTTCTTGGTAAAAGCCAGCGTGTTGAGAGCATCTTCAACCCGCCGGCCCTTGATCAAATCCAACACCAACCGGGCCTTCTGCGGCGAGACGCGCATGAACCGTGCTTGAGCTCGAAATTCCATAAACGTTCTGTCCTTAGCTCTTCGGTGGCGCAGGCGCAGCGGGAGTGGCCGGCGCAGCTCCTGTGGTTCCACCTGCGGGAACCGGGGCCCCTGGGCCGCCCGGCACACCGGCCGGCCGAACCGCCGCTTCCGTTGCTGCCTTCATAGAGTGCGCTTTGAACTGGCGGGTGAAACTGAATTCCCCCAGCTTGTGCCCCACCATGTTCTCGGTGATGTACACCGGAATAAATTTCTTGCCGTTATGCACGGCAATCGTGTGTCCCACGAATTCCGGGATGATCGTCGAGCGCCGCGACCATGTGCGCAGCACTTTTTTCTCATTGCGCGAGTTCATGGCTTCTATCCGCGTCTGCAGATAGCCATCCACGAACGGTCCTTTCTTGGTTGAACGTGCCATAAATCGACTCTCAGTTTCTCGCTGCCAGCTTCTGGCTACTACTTGCTTCTCCTGCTCACAATGAAGGCATCCGTCCGCTTGTTGTTGCGCGTCTTATAACCACGCGTCGGCTGGCCCCAGGGTGTCACTGGGTGACGCCCGCCGGAAGTCTTGCCTTCGCCGCCTCCATGCGGATGGTCGACCGGATTCATCGAAACACCGCGGTTGTGTGGACGCTTGCCCAGCCAGCGGGAGCGGCCGGCCTTGCCAATTGTCACGTTTTCGTGATCCACATTGCCGACCTGGCCAATCGTGGCCAGGCAATTCTGGTCCACCTTGCGGGTCTCGCCGGAAGGCAACTTAACCAGCGCGTAGTCGCCCTCTTTGGCTACCAACTGCGCGGCGCCACCCGCCGAGCGCACCATTTGCGCCCCCTTCCCCGGCTTTAACTCAAGATTGTGAATCGTCGTGCCGGGCGGAATATTACGCAACGGCAAGGCATTTCCCACCAGGATGTCCGCCTCCGGGCCGCTCACAACTTTTTGCCCAACCTTCAAACCACTCGGCTGCAGGATATACCGCTTTTCGCCATCCGCGTAGGCCAGCAAGGCAATGCGAGCCGAGCGATTTGGATCATATTCGATCGAAATTACGCTCGCCGCAATCCCGGTCTTATCGCGCTTGAAATCGATGACTCGCAGCTTGCGCTTGTGCCCGCCGCCGCGGAACCAACTGGTAATATCACCCGCATTCCGCCGTCCGCCGGTGCGCTGCTTGGGTTCGGTCAACGGCTTGTACGGCTTCGCGCTGGTGATGTCATCGCTGACCAGCGTGGTCCGGAAGCGCAACGTCTGTGTTGTCGGTCTGTAAGTTTTTATCGCCATGTTCGACTCTAACTTTGCTCGCGTCGTTCGCAACTTCCTACGTCGTACCGTGCCTTTGCCAAGGCGCAAACGGCCAACGACAGGTTTACAGGTTCTGTGCGTATTCCGGCATCTTCTCGCCGGACCTCAACCGCACGTACGCCTTTTTCCAATCGGGTCGATACCCGGCAAACTTTCCGCGACGTCTTTCCTTGCCCGGATAATTGGCCGTACGTACCGACTCCACTTTCACTTTGAAAATGCTCTGCACCGCTTCCTTGATTTCAGTTTTCGTGGCTTTGGGCGCCACCTGGAACACCAACGTGTTCTGGTTCTCCTTAATGGCCAGACCTTTCTCGGTGATCACGGGACGACGCAAAATCTGATACGCAGATTTCATCAGGCCACCTCCGCAGCTTTCTCGTGCTTGACCCGGCGCCGCGGGGTACGAGTGGCCTTCTTCGGCTCACCCTCGGCCTCTTTGGCTTCGCGCTGCCGCTTAGGAAGCGAATTCTTCAAAGAAAGCTGCAACCTTTCGATCGCCGGCTGAGTAAAGATGGCGCGATCGTATCGCAACAGGTGATAGGGATGGACCTCGTTGCCCGCAATCAACTCAATTCCATCCAGATTCTGCGAACTGAGCTCGAGGTTGCGATTGCCATGCTTGGGCACTTCGACCAGCAAGGCAGTCCCATGCACCTTCAATTTGTCTAACGCTTCGCGAAACGCCTTGGTTTTCACTTCCTTTACGTCAAAGGCATTCACCACCACCAGCTTGCCATCGGCAAACTTCGCCGCCAGAGCTGATCGCAAAGCTCCCAGCAATTTCTTGCGCGGGAAAGCGTATTCGTAAGAGTGCGGCTGCGGCCCATGCACGGTTCCACCATGACGCCACAGCGGCGAACGAATCGATCCGATACGCGCCCGGCCCGTACCTTTTTGCCGCCAAAGCTTCTTGCCGGAGCCGGAAACCTGCCAGCGCGCCTTTGTGGCATGAGTGCCGGCGCGTTGCGCAGCCCGATACTGTTTCACCGCCTCCCAAAGCAGGTCTTCGTTTACTGCGCCGAAGATTTCGTCGGCCAGTTCGAGTGTCCCAACCTTGGCCCCGCTCAGATTTTGAATGTCAATCGTTGCCATTGTTTTTCCTGGCTACGCCTTCTTGGCCGCTCGTTTTGCCGCCTTCAACGGATCGACGGTGGCCGCGCCAGCAAAGCCGCGCCGTTCCCTCGGTGGCTTCTTGGCCTTGGTAATCACGATGTACCCGCCATTCGGGCCCGGCACGCTGCCTTCCACCACCAGCAGATTGTCTTCTTTGTCGACGCCTAGCACTCGGAGGTTACGGACCGTTACACGTTCGTGGCCCATGTGACCCGACATTCTCATTCCCTTAAACACGCGCGAAGGGAATGCAGATGAGCCAATCGAACCGGGGATCTGGAACATCGAACCGTGCGATTTTGGCCCACCGCCAAAATGGTGACGCTTCACTACGCCCTGGAAACCGCGTCCTTTGCTGACACCAACCACATCGACGAATTTGTCGCCATCGAAAATATCCACCAGTACGCGAGCCCCAGCCTTGATTCCGTCACCACCTGTTTCAGCCTTTTCCTCGACCTCGATAGGGACTTCGCGCACAAACTTTACGGGCGGAAGATTATGTTTGGCCAGGTGGCCCTGGGCGGGCTTGGTCAGGCGCGACTGCTTGACAAACTCAACCAGCCCAATCTGGGCGGCCACATAGCCATCTTTGGTCTCGGTCTTGTGCTGCGTAATCACGCACGGCCCGGCTTGGAGCACGGTTGCGGGATGCACGTTGCCCTTATCATCGAAGAGCTGCGTCATGCCGACTTTCTTGCCTAAAATTCCTGCTACTTTTGCCATTTCCTACTCCGTTCCGAGCTCGGCTCAGTGGCTATCGGCTGAGATCCCTCGCTTCGCTCGGGACGACCGCTGCGGGCTCCCGCTTTGCTCACGCCCGCAAAACGCGGTCATTTGTGCTCCTTGCCGAATGCCTTAATCTCGACGTCCACGCCTGCCGGGAGGTCGAGCTTCATCAACGCATCCACTGTCTGCGGCGTAGGCTCGACAATATCCAGCAAGCGTTTGTGAGTACGAATCTCGAACTGCTCGCGCGACTTCTTATCCACGTGCGGTGACCGTAAAACGCAATATTTGTTTTTCATCGTTGGCAATGGAATCGGCCCGTGGACGTCAGCTCCGGTTCGCCGCGCGGTTTCCACGATTTCAGTGGTGGACTGGTCCAGAATGCGGTAATCGTAAGCCTTCAGCCGGATTCGAATCTTCTCGTTTGCACTCACTTTTTTTCTCTCTTGCTCCTCCCGGCTCGTCCGGAAGGAAAGATCTTGCGGCATGATGCAAGCCGCTATTCAAATGCAGAAGTAAGAATTCAGAATGCAGAAGTTATTGCGTGCGATTGCTCTTTTACTTCTGCATTCTTGTTTCTTACTCATGCATTCTTGCTTCTGCCTTTCCCTTACTGCACAATCTCGCTGATGGTGCCGGCGCCCACCGTGTGGCCGCCCTCGCGAATGGCGAACCGCAACCCTTTCTCCATCGCCACCGGCGTGATCAGCTCAATCACTAGCGCCACGTTGTCCCCCGGCATCACCATCTCCGTCCCCGCCGGTAACTCCGCCACGCCCGTCACGTCCGTCGTCCGCAGGTAAAACTGCGGCCGGTAGCCCTTGAAGAACGGCGTGTGCCGCCCACCTTCTTCTTTCGTCAGAATGTATACTTCCGCCTTGAACTTGGTGTGCGGCGTGATCGAGCCCGGCTTGGCCAACACCATGCCGCGCTCCACTTCATCTTTGCCGATGCCGCGCAGCAGCAGCCCGGCGTTGTCGCCGGCCAGACCTTCGTCCAGCGACTTCTTGAACATCTCCACCCCCGTGACCACCGTCTTGCGGGTCTCGCGGAAGCCCACAATCTCCACTTCCTCGCCCACCTTCACCTTGCCCCGCTCGATTCGCCCGGTCACCACCGTGCCCCGTCCCGAGATCGAGAAGATATCCTCGATTGGCATCAGGAACGGCTTGTCGGTCTCGCGCTGCGGCAGCGGCACGTAGTCATCCACCGCCTTCATCAGCTCGTCAATCTGCTTCTCCCACTTGGCTTCCCCGTTCAGCGCCCCCAGCGCCGACAGCCGCACCACCGGCACCTTGTCCCCAGGAAACTGATAGCTCTTGAGCAACTCTCTGACTTCCAGTTCCACCAGGTCCAGCAGTTCGGGATCATCCACCGCATCGCACTTGTTGAGCGCCACCACGATGTAGGGCACACCTACCTGGCGGGCCAAAAGCACGTGCTCGCGGGTCTGCGGCATGGGGCCGTCCGTCGCCGCCACTACCAGGATCGCGCCATCCATCTGTGCCGCCCCGGTGATCATGTTCTTGATGTAGTCGGCGTGGCCCGGGCAGTCGACGTGGGCATAGTGCCGCTTGTCGGTCTCATACTCGACGTGCGCCGTGGCGATAGTGATGCCGCGGGCTTTCTCTTCCGGCGCATTGTCGATCGAGTCGAATGACCGGAACACGATCTTGGGATTGTGCTTCTGCAATACCTTGGTGATGGCCGCCGTCAG
>DASPRY010000009.1:0-15592 GCA_035624215.1 Terriglobales bacterium | reverse complement strand
CTACAGATTGCCGGAACAAAACGCTGGCGCGTATTCGAGCCACCGCTGCCGCTGCCGCACCGGACCCAATCCTTCTCGCCAACCGGCTATTCCTTGCCCGCGCCGACGCTCGAACTCGAACTCAGGCCGGGCGATCTTTTGTATCTGCCGCGCGGTTTTGTCCATGCCGCCAACACCTTGCACGGCCACTCCGCGCACGTCACGGTCGGAATAACGGTCTACACCTGGGTCGAGCTTATTGCGGAGCTTGCCAACGCGGCCAAGGAAATGCCCACTCTGCGTGAAGCTTTGCCGCCGGGTTTCACCACGCGCGAGGAGCTGAAAGAGACGCTGCGGCACAGCCTATTCCAATGTTTTGATCTGTTACGCGCCAACGTCGATGCCGAGCGATTGATTGACGGCTTTTTGCAGAGGGTCAGGTCCGCCCGGGTTCGCCCGCAACAAGCGTTCAATTCAGATGCAAGGGTGATCGGATTGCAAACGCGATTCAAAGCGCCTGACGTCGGCAGCTATCACGTCTCAATCGAACCGCGCGGAGTCGTCATGGAGTTCGCAGGCAAAAAGTTCGTACTTCCCGAAAAAATCCGGGTGACGATTGACGAGATGTGCAGGAGGCAATCATTTTGCCTGGAAGACATTTCAGGTCCACTCGACAGCGAGGGTAAGCTCACTTTGGCGCGATATCTGCACGGCGAACGCTTCCTGACACTGGTGGATTGACCAACGCGGGTGCGCAGTGATCGAGCCAGAACGCATCGGTCGCTTCCTGAGCGTCGACGAATTCGGGTATGTCCAACCGGACGTCGCGATTGATAAAATCGGTGCGATTTGGAAGCCGCTGGTTGCGTTCGTGCAAAATGCTTTGATGAACCGCCAGGGTGTCCGTTCGGTCTATCTCCGCGGCTCGATCCCCCGGGGATTGGCAATCGAGAACATTTCCGATGCTGATTTTTTCTATTTCTCCGAGACTGACTTCGATCCGGCGGATATCGAATTGGCGCGTATCGTCGAAGCAAACTTGGCCATTGTGAACGGTCTTGAGCTTTCTCGCCTCGACCGTGCCACCTTCGATAAAATCCACGCCAACCAGAGGCGGCCATATTTTCATATGCTGCTCAAGACACAATGCCTGTTCCTTGCAGGAGATGATATTGCGAGGGATATCGAGCCGTTCCAAATTGGCCCGGAGATGGTCAGTCACGTTTTTTCGTTGCAAACCGAGTTCTCGCGATTGCCAAGGTGGCTGGAGGAAGGCCGCCGGAGCGGAGTCGAACAATCGATACACCGATGGTTTTCGCGAAGAATTGTGCGTTCCGGATTTGAGGTCACCATGGACCGAAGCAATCGCTTCACACGCGATCTTTATCTTTGCTACGAGCAATTTGCTCAGTTTTATCCCGACTGGTCCGAGCAGATGTTTCGCGTCCTGATCAATAGCCTCAACGGCGAGGAAAGCTCATTGCAATACGGAGAACTCGTCGCTTTTCTGGCAGCTAAGGGTGCACGTCTTGCTGATGCATCTCCACGCTGATCAGAGACGTTATAATTGCTTGCAGCGGCTCGGCGCGCATTATCATTGCCATGACCTCGGCCTCAAGCTGGGCAACAGGAAGCAAGGTGAGGCTATCTCCACGGTCTGTTCACGCGGCACCACGCCGGTTAGCATCGCCTCGATCGTCGAGATCGCGGTCGACAGGCACGATTACTTGTCTGAAAGTAAACCGGCATGCCACCACTGGCCAGGTTAGTGGCAGAATGACCGCCCCGACATAGGCTACTTGACCACGCGACCGGCTAGCTAGCTGTGGAGCCTCAACAGGTTGTTTCTAGCCAAACCAAGTCTGCTGATAGGCGGTTTTGATCCGATGCTGCCATGAGGTCTGTGCCAGTTGTAGCGGTGAAGCCATCTTGGCAATTCGGCGGTTCGTTCGTCTGAAGTGTTGTAGGCGCGAGCATAAGCCCATTCGCGCAAGCTCGTCTGGATGAAGCGCTCGGCCTTGCCGTTGGTTTTTGGTGTGTACGGTCTGGTGAAGATGAGCTTGAGGCCGAGCCGTTTGCAAGCCCGATCGAAAGCTTTGGAGCGATAGCACGATCCGTTGTCAGTCATGACGCGCTCGATCTTCACGCCCAGGCTGGCATAGTAAGCGACGGCTACATTGAGGAAGGCGACAGCGCTTTCCTTTCTCTCGTCTTTCATCACGCGGCTGAAGGCGATGCGGGAGGCGTCGTCGATGCAGACGTGAACGAACTCCCAGCCGATACCAAGATGGCGGTTGACGATGCCAGTTCGGCGTCCGGTGATGCGATGCCCCACGGAGCCGATTTTGCCAAGCTTTTTGATATCGAGGTGGAGGAGTTCGCCCGGCTTCTCGCGTTCGTAGCGCCGGACCGGCTCAGCCGGCTCCACGGCACTCAGCTTGTTGAGCCCTAACCGGCGTAAAATACGGCTCACCGTGGCCTCCGAGACGCCGACCTCGGCCGCGATCGCCTTGCCCGTCAGCCGCTGACGCCGAAGCGCCTCGATGCGTTCGACAACCAGCTGCGGTGTCGGCCGGTGGAGGCGATGGGGTCGCGAGCTGCGGTCCTGCAGCCCGGCGATACCTTCGCTGTCATATCGCTTCAGCCATTTGCGCACTGTTCGCGGGCAGACGCCTACGGATGCGCTGACGGCCTTCGGCGTCTGCCCGCTCGCCACCAGTGCCACGATCCGCTCTCGACCGCGCGGCGTCAGCCGGGCATTCTTGTGCATGTTCATCCGGTCCTCCGGGATTGCTGAGGCTTCGACAACTTCAGCTTCTCCCGGCAAGGGCCGGATGGACAACCTATGGAAAGCTCACACCTAGCTAGCGCGTGCTTACCGCGTGAACAGCTGGCCTCTTTCTCACGCAGCGACGCTAGACGATTCCTCCTTCTCTTTCTTTTTGCGCCACCGCGGCGAGCAAGAATGCTCTCCGTAAAGGACTTGTTTACCATTTGTCCAATAATGTTGTGCGGCTTAAGGCCATTTTAGTCATCTCGCAGACCGAGGGCTCGACAATGGACAACTTGGAATGGCTAAACAAACATATGCGGGATCATCTTTCCAACTCGGCTCGAATCGAATTGGACGATAGGGTCTTGAGCTTTCCGGTTGCTTCTGCCGCCACCAGCAGAAATGGCGAAACCAGAGATGGCGAAACCGCATTGGAACTTGTCTATCAGGCTGCGGAGATGGTCAGGGGTATAGAGAATCGAGCCACCGAATTTGAGAGTCGTGCTCGAGGTCTTGCTGAGCAGGCAAATGAAAAATTAAAGCTTGCCGAAAGGCACATTCACGACCTTGAGGTAAAGCAACAGGCGGCCGAGACGTGCATCCAGCAGGCCCATCTCAAGCTCCAAGAAGCTGGGGAAGCATTGAGGAGAGAACGGGCTCGCGTACAAGCCGCGGAGAACCGCCTACCTCAGCTCGAAATGCGTGCGAGGAGCGCCGAGGCGCGTGCGCAGGAGTGCGAGCGTGCGCTGTCTCGCATTGAGGATGCAATTCGCACTCAGATCCTTGGACAGGAAGCACCGGCTGCTGCCAGATCGACCGTCGTGGCGTGACAGGAACGGCCACTAATCAGCTTCGCTGTCTGTAGCAAACCCGATCGCGCTTTTGCGTCGCCGCTGAAGCGGCAAGCATCACAGGTCGAAGGGTCGGGTTTATGAGCGGCCGCATCTTTCATACAGCTCTGCCGAGCCGCCATCTTCCCCATTCAGCTGGGCACTCGCCTAGTTTATCCCAATGCCCGCGACCGCGGCCGCCTCTTTCGACCGAACGTTTGGCATATGTTTGAGCAACCAATTGCCGTTGTGACCTGCGACACAATCTTTCGCTTTAGCGATAGGGCGACGAAGTGCGACACCGAAATGGCCTCAGATCCGAGCCGCCCTGCCCCCCGAAAAAGCTGCTAACTGCTCCGTTCGCGGGGCTTCTCTTTGGACCTCCGCGCAGATCGCAATCTGAAAAATGCTAGTACCCTGTAAAATTTGACGAATTCTGCAACCCATGCGGGACTGGCGAAACGACCGAGCTAATCGACCTCCCCGGCCCCCCAATCCGAGGGGATAGGCGAGTTGCACTCTTTCTGCCCTACTTTCGCGAGAGGTGTGGAACATTGGGGATCGATCATGGAGTACAAGCATTTGTCGTACAAGCATTCCAACAAGAGCCCGGTAAGTGGCGAGCAAGTATCAAGCGATCAGATGCAACGCCTCTGGGCCCACACAGGGTGAAGATCGCTCAATCCGTTACCCACGTAGATTCATTGACGGCAGAGGAGGCCGTCAGTATGGCGATCGAGGCCATTGACGCGCGCGCTTTCTCAGCTCGAGCCACTCTGGCACGCTCGCCCGAGGGCCCCACGGTCGGCTAAGCTCCTATTTCAGTGAGCAGTAATGCCTCGTCATAAGGATCGATGATACCAATTAGCCAGACACCGCATTGATCGCACTTAAGAAAGTAGTTCTCAAATCCGAAGCTATCGATGCGCGGATCCAACGTTCGGTGCATCACGATCCGGGTTCCGCATTTGGGACATGAAGCCACTGTCCAGCGACCCGCTTCTTCGCTCGTCGAACCACCTCCAACCACCGTGGTCACGTTAGACTCCCGGGCAGGAAGGATTGTCACTTCTTATCAGGCTGTTTCGTTTGAGGGGAGTAAATCAAGCAGCAGCCTTGGTCGATCAACTGCAGTCGGGGTTGGGGCGCTCGGACCGATCGAAGACGCCACAGCCGGATCAGACGGGTTCGCAGTTTTCCGGAGCGCCCCCCGCCTTCTCGTCGGACAGCAGCTGTAGGCGGGTTTTGCCGCAAACGGCTGGAAGAAATTGGCTTCGTTCTGCCAACAGATGAGCTGAATTCGACCAGCGGCAGACTCTATCGCTTTAGAGAACACTATTGGCCCTCCATGGCGCAGTACAGGATCTGGCGGTCAGCGATTCCGGCAACGAGCAGTGAGAGCACGACCCCTGCTCCTACAGTTGCGCCGATTGTGGTCGCCACGAAAGCGATTCGCCCTATGCGAATGACTCCTGGCGCGGGAGCGAGGTAACCCCATTCGGGATAAAATGGCTGGCGCGGCGCATTCAGTTAATTCACGCTACCAGCACCGCCAATCATTTGGAAACCTCCCTTCCGTCAATCGCGAAACTGACGTCATTGAAATTTTGTGTCGGCCGCTCAAACGAGAGCCCTACAAACGCCAATCGTGGCCAGATCACAAACAAAGAGTTTAAATTAATCTCAACGATCGGTGGACATCCATTCGGACACCAGCGGATGAGCAGCTGCTGATAAAGAGACGTTTAAAGCGTCCCTCTAACGATGCCTATTTCTCCAAGCACGAGAGCTAACAAATACCTTGTTTACTTGCTGTCTTATTGGTTGCTTTACCGAACCGAATAGACAGCGATTAAATAACCACAGCTTAGGAAAAGCCCCTACGCGAATTGCGGCGCTAACAGTTCCTCTAAGAGATACCGCGATGATCGTCGTCCATGGGTCACCTGCCGGATGGGGGACGGATCATGAGGCGCTCGCTGATAGGAGCGCTGGGAGCATTAATCATAGGGGCCGGCATTGCGTCCGTTGGCGCAGCAGATATGGCACCGAATGCTCGCCCGGTTTTAGCGGACCCGTGGACCGGATTTTATCTCGGCGCCGATATGGCCAACGTAAGCGGCTGGGTCGGCGGTTTCCACTTGGGTTACAACTATCAAATCGATGGGCTTGTCTTCGGCGCCGAGGGCAACTTCGATTGGGCGGACACCAGGAACAACTTATGCGGCGCTGCCGAGTTTTGTAGCGCGGAACCAGAGTGGTTCGCGACACTCGTTGGTCGTGTCGGCAGCACGATCGGTCCCGCCCTTTTTTACGTAAACGGTGGCTTGGCTTGGAGCCGCGACACAGTCACAAACCTATTTGCCGGCGAAACGTATTTAGGGAGTCAGATAAGGCCCGGCTGGACCGCGGGAGTGGGTATTGAGTACCTGTTCTCGAAGAACTGGTCGGCCAGGGTTGAATACGATTACATGAATTTCGGCGAGCGGCCGGTTATGATCTCAGACAGTCTGGGCAGTTCCTTGCCTCAAGACATCAGGCAGACAATGCAACTAATCAAGGTGGGATTTGACTATAGGTTCAATGGTTCTGGCCTGGGCGCCGATATCCCGGTCATGCCTTACGGGAAGCGCGCGATGGCCGCGGATGACGATGATTCACCCAAAACCATCCGCGCAATCCCATCGATGTCGGTTGGAAAAGATAGTGCTGATGGCGTGATTGCTGGGTTGTTTGCTTTGACGAATGACCTCCAGAAATCGGGTCCACGGCTTTATCTTTCGGGAGGCGTTGGCTGGTACCAGTTTGGTACGGAAGGCGGAATGGTCAACGGCGTTTACTCAACTGGCGATTTTCTTGGCGGCTATGGATTTGTAGGGAGAAACTACGACATTAACTTCCTCGCCGGAGTTAGCGCCGAGAATGATATCCTGTCAGCAGTGGACCCCACAGATCCCGTCCACGGCACCGAGGGCGGCATCAAGGTGCGGAGTGACTTTACGGTCAATCCGACTCCGAGGACGCTTTTCGAAGGAGAGGTCGATTATGGGACCGCCTTTAAGACCTATTTTAGCTCGGTAAAATTTGGATACGATATCTTTGGGAACGAGATATTTTTCGGACCACAGGTCATAGCGTTCGGCGACGCTCGCTTTAACCAATGGCGCGTTGGCGGCGCCATTTCGCAAATCAAATTTGGAAAGGTTGAGGTCGATCTTTCGGCCGGATACGCGCGCGACAGCTCGGTTGGTTCAGGAGCCTTCGTTGATCTAGGCTTGAACATCGAGTTTTAAGAACGGTATTCCTATTTAAACGGCTCTGCCGCTTGCCCGTGCAGAGAGCCCGACGCAATTACTCCCTAAGATGGAGTAAAGTTCATCCGAGATTTCCCAACATCGTGTTGAACACGGTGTTAACGCGAGCAACGCTATGCCTGCGTAGTCCAACATACACAAATTCCAACATACGGAAGTATGTGGTCAACCATGTACCGTTTCGTTGCACGGTTACGTCGGAAGCCGAGCCGAACTACCAGCCACTTCGTATCACCGTCCTGTCGTGAGGGTGTCAATACGCTCCCCTCGCGCAGCCGCTTAAACATTGATCAAACAGCTCACCAACAAGTGAGTGGAGCGGCTTTGGTCTTCACCAGCGTCGCCTACTCAACTCGCACCGACCTTCGTCCATAGGATACCCGTTGATCAACAAACCATGCCACCCTCCCTGTTGAACGCCCAAGCGGCCTGTCGACGTATCCACGAGGAGTAGTCAGTAATGCGTGAACGACCAGTCATGTCGGACAAACCCATATTCCTTGATGAAACGGGTTCACGCTGGAGGCTGTCGCGTGTTGTCCTGATCAGCATCGTAACTGCCCTGCTCATGCTGCCGATTGTCCTCGCACTTAGCATCCTGAAGGTGGGCGTGTTGCCTGAGCGATCTGACAACCTGCAGCAGACTATGGTTGGCTCCCCTCAGCAAGCCGGAAACGACCGATGACCGGTTTGTGGTTCGGGCCGTAATAGTTGGATCCAAGAACAAAGATGATGGGTTCACTGTTGGACGCTCAGCATACTAACGGTTTGGCGGCGAAGATCCGCAGATTGGTTCCTTGCTTGCCGCTCGCACTATGCCTGGTGGTGAGCGGCACGACGAAGCTGTACGACGACGGCGCTGGCTTCGATGCGAGAGACCAAATCGCCGACGTCCCGAGCTCCCCACTTCGACTCGCGTTCGTCGATAGCACATCTGAAACGACGCAAGCGGCGCTGAGCCGGCATCTTCAGGACCTAGATGGGATCGTAGGCGATTGGCTAACCATCAATTCCCTTGGCAACGTGGTCGAAGAGGGAGAACCTACGGACCCGGGCAACAACATAGATGCAGCGCTAGGGGCTGTGCGGTCGCGCCCATTCCAAGTTCTGGCGATGCTGTCGGACGAGAACGACCAGCAAGCAAACTTTGCGCGGTTGGCGGACTCAACTTTTCGATCGAAGATTGAGCTGGAAATCATTAGAGCGTTGCAGAAGCACGGATTCGACGGTGTCGTGGTGAACTTTTCCCACCTTGCCGGAGTAGACGTACGCTATTTTCGCGGGCTGCTCAGCGAACTTAAGGCGCTACTTCTGCCAGCGAAAAAGACAGTCGGTGTACTTTTGCCAGCCGATGCAGCTATTGACTACAAGGCGCTCGCTTCGGCCTGCGATTTCGCCATCTTGAGACTGTTTAACGACGACGCGCCGGAACCGCAAGCGCTCGCACCTGCGAATTGGGTGAGGAAAGTTGTGGCACTCCGCACCGCGGAGATTCCTTCGGAAAAACTCATCTTTGCTGTCGCCTCCTTTGGCAGGGAGTGGCTCAATCGCAAGGAGTTGCAGCCAATTTCTTTCAAGTCCGTGATGCTTGCGGCGGCTACTCCAGGTGCTGAGATCAGCTTCGACCCAGGAAATAGAAATCCATACCTGCAGTTTTTTGATTCCAGCGGTCAGCGGCACGAGATTTGGTTCTTGGATGCCGTGACTTGCTTGGATCAGATTCGCTTTCTGAGCCAGTTACCACTAAAGGCGTTAGCGTTGTGGGGACTCGAGCTGGGGGCCGAAGACGAATCGTTGTGGCGCTTGTTCAAACGCAAGGGGTTTCTGAATCTGCCTGCGGCGTCAACGCTAGAAGAGCTCAATTTCACCGACTCAATCAACGTCGTTGGGAAAGGTGAAATTTATCGCTTCATATCGCGTCCGACGTCCGGACGGAGGACCGTCACAACGAGCGCTTCCGGTGACCTAGAGGAGGAATACCGCACGTTGCCCCGACCCTGGCAGGTTGCAGCGTCCGGAGTCCTACCCCGCAGCATCGCGCTCACATTCGATGACGGCCCGGAGCCAAGGTATACAGATCGCATCCTTGACATTCTCAACCGCGAGCACGTGAAAGCTACTTTTTTTGTAACCGGCGGGCAGGCCCTCAAACACTTTGCCACCATCCGGCGGATACTTCAGGAAGGCAATGAACTGGGCAATCACACCTGGACTCATCCTAATCTTTCGAAATTGCCGGATTTTCTGGTGCGCCTCGAATTGAACGCCACGCAACGGCTACTGCAGGTGATTACGGGGCGTTCAGTGCGATTGCTTCGGCCGCCTTACGCAGCGGACGATATGGCAGAAACCGCGAAGGATGCTCATGTTGTCGAACTGGGCAGCAGCATGGGTTACCTCCTGATCGGCGCCAATCTCAATCCACAAGATTGGAACAAGCCGTCGAAAGAGGAAATCGTTCGTCGGGTGCTCCAACAAGCCGAGGACGGTGCGGGTTCGGTCGTCGAATTGCATGACGCCGGCGGCGATCGTACGAATACCGTCGAGGCTCTTCCCGAGCTCATCCATGTACTCCGGGGCAGAGGTTTTCGTTTTATCTCCCTTTCCGAGTTGATCGGCCAGGGAACAAGCCCAACGACTCCTCTCCCGGTGGACCAGCGGGGATGGGTGGAGATGGCCAGGCTGGGTTTCAACGGCATGTCACTCGGCCGCCGGGTTTTGGTAGGCGCGGTGTGGGCCTTCATACTACTGACTGCTCTCCGCTTCATGATTCTGATCGTATCTGCGCTCCTGGAGCACCATTCGCGAAAAGCATATTCCCATCAGCCGCCGAACGTTAGCGTGATCGTCCCGGCCTACAACGAGGCGAAAGTTATAGTCCGCGCAATAAATTGTGTACTGCAATCCGACTATCCGAATCTGCACGAAGTTCTGGTTGTGGACGATGGATCGAGTGACAACACCGCGGCCGCCGTCAGGAAGGCGTTTGCGCATGACTCAAGGGTCCGCATTTTCACTAAGTCAAACGCTGGCAAGTGGTCTGCGCTCAACTTCGGCCTCGAGCGAATCCGCTCCGAGGTTGCCGTTATGATTGATGCTGACACGCTCCTTCAGCCAGACGCGATCCGGTTGCTAGCCCGGCATTTCGGAGATCCGAAGGTGGGCGCGGTTGCGGGCAATGCTAAAGTGGGGAACCGGATCAACCTCGTTACCAAGCTCCAGGCGTTTGAGTATGTAACCAGCCAAAATCTGGAACGCGCCGGACTTGTAACGCTGGACGCGATTACCGTTGTTCCGGGCGCCATCGGAGCATGGCGAAGAGAAGCGGTGGTCCGGGCAGGAGGATACAGCTCGGCGACGTTAGCGGAGGATTGCGACCTAACGTTTTGCGTTCACCGTGCCGGATACAAGATTGAACATGAGATGCAGGCGATCGCCTGGACAGAAGCCCCAGATACGTGGCGTGGCTTTATGAGGCAACGGTTTCGGTGGATTTATGGGACGCTGCAGGCTAGTTATCGCCACATCGACACGATGTTTCAGTTCAGATTTCGTGGTTTTTCTTATTTTTCGCTGCCGAGCATCATTCTGTTTGCAGTGTTGTTGCCGCTAGTGAGTCCCGCTATGGACCTTTTCCTCTTGGTGACGGTCATTGAGACGACCTTTGACATGGTCATGCACCCAACGACCTATAGTCTCCAGTCCGTTGGCTGGGGTGTTGGCGCATATTTGGTTGTCTTCGCGATCGATGCTCTTACTGCATTGTTTGCATTCAGCCTGGAACCGAACGAGGATCGCCGACTGCTCGCGTACCTGCCGTTACAGAGGTTCTGTTACAGACAGATCCTCTATGTCGTCACGTTGCGCGTGTTGTTGTCCTGCCTTCGAGGCGACGCACAGGGTTGGAACAAGCTCGCCAGGGCTGGGTCGGTGACTTTTGGCTCGCAGGCCGGGGCCGAGGGTCCGCCAGCGTCCAGCCCGAGTATCTCTGTGTGAGCACGCTGCCATGACCCCAATCGCAAGACTGAGCCGGCTATCGACTGATAAATTGGAGACTTTATCGGCCAAGGATCACGAACTCGGATTGAGAGAGGTACGCGATCAGCAACAAACGGACCACAACGAGTTGGGCAAATACGTCGCTATAGCGGGGGCTCCAAGTCGGGAAGATGGGAGGACGCCGAAGTCAGAAGCTGGACCGGCGCGGACCGTAAAGGCGATCGCCTTGATCGCGCTGATCCTTTCTCTACTCGCGATTGTTATGCCGGTGGAACAATTTGCAGTCGCGATACCCGCGGTCATTCTGGCGATTGCGACCGGGTATTGCGGGGAACGGATCTATACGGCAATGACCGCGGCGGTGACGGCGCTGAACCTGGCCATGTTGAGCCCTCACGATGATCTTATTATGGCGGAACAGCCGATCCAAATTTACTGGACCGCTATGGTATGGTCAGCGGCGCCGATAGCCGCGATGATTCTTGGGTACCTCGGACGTCTTTGGCGCAACGCCGCTCAATAAAGGGCGTTTTTAATCACCTCACAAAAGCAAGCAGCAGCTTGAAGCGCAGGTCACGATCTCACGTGAACTGATGCGCCGCAGCAAAACGTCGGCTGATTATTTCGCCCGTGCGGGTTACGGTCGACGCAAGTCACCAGTGGTGAACGCTCTCTCGACCAGTCCGAGCGCATATTCGGGCCACCATTCGCCTGCCTTTGGGCCGCCGTGACAGGTCCCGTCCGATTCACCCGGTACTTTAACCCACAGAAACGCGTCCACCAAGGCATGTCCGGTCGACAGCGTAGGCTTTTCTCCAACTGCGCGACCCGGTGGATTGCACCACTCCCCATTAGAACCTAGCCCATTTCTAGAAGTGTCAATCACGAAATGCTTGCCATTGAGCAATCGTGAAATTTTCGTTCCGTAGTCGACGTTATCTTTCGTCGTCTCGAAATTTGAGACGTTCAAAGCGAAACCCTCTGCCCGCTCGATTCCCGCACGTTGCAGGCGCGTCGCCATCTCCTCAGCGGCAACCCAATGAGGGTTACCGGCATCGATGTAGATGGACGCAGCAGCGGTGCTTTGCTTGAAGATGGTTATAGCTCGCGAAAGAAGACTCAGGCGGAGACTCTCGGCGTTTGTCGACAGGCAGCGTGTGTCCGCCAGTGCATCGGGCTCTAGAATCACAATGACCCGATTATTCTTTATCGCATCCGCGAACGAAGTGACCCACGCGATATAGTCCTGTTCAGAGCGCGCTCCGCCTGCCGAGTAACCTCCACAGTCCCGTTGAGGAATATTGTAGGCAACGAGGACAGGAATTGAGGCGTGTTTCGCCGCCGCACGCACGACGCTATGCACCGACTCGTAGACGCTCTCGTCAGTGCCGTCGAACCAGTACGCGACAGGTTGCTCGGCCAGGAAGTCCATGAGAGAGGCTTCGTGCGGCCGCGACCGGCGCCAAGCGATCGCTTGTCTTCGCGCAGGCGAATCTTGGCCAGCGAATAGAGTCCCAACCTCAGTTGGTTCTCCCGCAACCGCAGCAATCTGCCCGGACAACAGTGGAGATCCTGACAAGCTCAAGTTGAGCACCACTAACCCAGCTGTGAACACCGACCGCACGAAGATCTCCCATCCCACATGGAGACATTGTGTCAGCCAACTGCATCCGTCAAGCCATCGCACCCGATGTTCCGGTACTAGTCCCAAGGGCCTTTGATCGCCGTATCGATCGACGCCAATTCATTTTTCGAAAAATTGGATTCAGTTTTAAGTCGTCGCTATGCGGATCAGGCTCGGCAACAATCTCGCAGACACTCGATCCGACATCGGCAATTATCGTCGCACCCCTTGGGCCTGATTGTCACTATCGCCTCTTTGGTAGATGCGGCGTCTCCATCGGCAGTGAACATCAAACAACTCCAGCAACAGCCTCTTTACCACCGACACATGCATCTATGGAACTTAATCGTCCCAGGCTTATAGTCACTCGCTCCCGCGAGACAGCGTGACGTCAAGCACGGACTGGAAATCCAAAGTTCAGACATAAACAGACAAGGCGCAATCGTCTTGTAAATCGCCGAGCGCGCCTGGGCAGAGGTTCAGTGATGCTAAGGGGTATAAAAGTCGGGTTTGTGTTGGCCTTCATCCTGGGAACCGGATCGGCTTACGCGGACTGTCCTGGAAATCCGAACGCCATCGGTACCAGCCGTGTCCTCGCGATTGACCCGAGCGAATATTCTCAAATCGGAACCGTTGATTACGACGAGACACTGCCACTCAACGATCACGAAGTGGTGCTCACCTTCGACGACGGGCCACTATCTCCGTACACGGAGCACGTGTTGGATGCTCTCGCGGCAGAGTGCGTCAAGGCAACGTTCTTTATCGTGGGTGAAATGGCACGGGAGGCACCAGCGCTCGTGCGAAGGGCGTACAGCGAAGGCCATTCGATCGGTAGCCATACCCAGACCCACCCCCATCTGCCCAAACTCGGATTTCGAAAGGCGAAAGAGGAAATTGAAAAGGGCATGGATTCAACGATCGCCGCACTTGGCGACTCGAAGGCTCTAGCTCCATTCTTCCGAGCTCCGTATCTAGAGATGACCGAACGGCTAGAGCACTATCTTGGCTCGCGGCGCGTCGCTGTTTGGAGCATCGATTTTCAAGCTGACGATTGGGAGCCGATTTCGGCCGATCAGGTTGCCGCGCTGGCCTTGAAAAGAATTGAAGCGACCCACAAAGGTATTTTGCTTTTGCATGACATCGAGCCGCATACATCCGCTGCCCTGGTCAAGTTGCTCCGAGAACTGAAAATTCGCGGGTACAAGATCGTTCACGTCGTTCCAGCCGCGGTAGCCGCACCTAAGGCCGTATCGGTTTCGTCCCAAGCGGCCCCTCCTAGTGTTGCATCCTCCCCGAATCCAGTAGCGCCGACTTTGCGAGCTGGCGCTCGCGAGACGAGCCCAACTGGTGCGACATTGCCGTCTGGAAAAAACGCGCCCGGCTCTGTCGACGCCGCAGTCACAGAAACGCACGATCGAGCGGCGACACCTCGGAGTTTTGCCAGCAATGGGAGTAACTGCAAGAACAATCCATCCGCTTTGGGGACGAGTAGGATATTAGTAGCCGACCCAGTGCGGTCGCATAAGATCGGCACCATACAGTTTCCCCAAACGCTGCCGCTCGATGACCATGAAATAGTCCTGAGTTTTGATGACGGCCCGCTCTCCCCCGAAACCGACAAGGTGCTAGATGCCCTTGCCGCCGAATGCGTGAAGGCGACTTTCTTCGTGGTTGGCGCGATGGTGAAGGATTCGACCGACACGTTGCGCCGCGCCTACGCGGAGGGGCACACGATCGGGACTGCCACCGAGTCTCATAGGTATCTTTCCAAACTACCGCTTAAACAGGCAAAACGGGAAATCACCGATGGGATAGCGACCGCGGCCGCCGCTCTGCCCGACAACGCGATGGTAGCTCCATTCTTTCGAGCTCCCTATTTGGAAACCACACCGGCGCTGGACGATTATTTGATCTCGCGACATCTGATGCTATGGAGCATCGATGCCCAGGCGGACGATTGGGAGAACATAACACCTGATCAAGTTGTTGAGCGTGCGCTTTCATCGGTCGAGAAAAAGGGAAAAGGCGTTTTGATGCTGTACGATATCCAGCCACAGACCGCTGCGGCCTTGCCGAAATTGCTAACCGAGCTAAAGACCCGCGGTTACAGAGTGGTTCATGTGGCGCCTCCCGGAGCAGTAAGCCGTGACACGATGCACTAAGATTCGATGCTTTAGTCGCTGATTTCACGATCCAACGTTGATGTCGGTTGTCGTTACGGTTTCAGCTTAGGGAAGGTACTTGCACCGATGTGCGGCATTATCGGGATCATTGGCCACGAGCCTGTCGCTCCGCAGCTCGTCGACGCGCTCAAACGGCTGGAATATCGCGGCTATGACTCGGCCGGCGTCGCCACGCTCGAGCACGGTGTGCTGACGCGGCGGCGCGCGCAAGGCAAGCTGAAGAATCTGGAACAGAAACTAACCCACGAACCGCTCTCCGGCACCATCGGCATCGGTCACACCCGCTGGGCGACGCACGGCCGTCCGACCGAGAACAACGCGCATCCGCATGCAACCGATAAGCTCGCGGTCGTGCACAACGGCATCATCGAGAATTTCAGCGAGCTGCGCCGCGAGCTCGAGGCGAAGGGCGCCAAATTCGCCACCGAGACCGATACCGAAGTCGTCGCTCATCTCGTCACCGAGGAGATCAAGCGCGGCGCCACGCCGGTCGAGGCGGTCAAGGCGGCATTGCCGCGGCTGCGCGGCCCGTTCGCGTTTGCTTTTCTGTTCGCCGGCGAGGAGGATCTGCTGATCGGCGCGCGCCGGGGTTCGCCGCTTGCGGTCGGCTTCGGCGAGGATGCGATGTTCATCGGCTCCGACGCGATCGCGCTGGCGCCCTTTACCGACACGGTCAGCTATCTCGAGGACGGCGACTGGGCGGTAATCCGCGGCACCGGCGCCGAAATTCACGACGTCAACGGCGCGGTGGTCGAGCGCCCGGTGATCAAGTCGCAAGCCTCGGTGCTGCTCATCGACAAGGGCAATCACCGCCATTTCATGGCCAAGGAAATCCACGAGCAGCCGGAGGTGGTCGGCCACACGCTGGCGAATTATCTCGACATGGT
>DASPRY010000063.1:0-8270 GCA_035624215.1 Terriglobales bacterium | reverse complement strand
TCATAACTGGCTCCGTTGCTATCAGGAAACTCGACCAACGCGGTTCGTTGTGCTTCGGGGCAAACTCGAAAGAATGCTGGCTTAAGTCTCGCAGACAGTTACAGAATGTAAGCATAGGTAACTCACCGTCTTGGTAACGAGAGTCACCAGCCATAGAGACCGAAGACGAATTCACATCGCTGGTTCCCCTGGGTACGAAGGAGACAAAAGGGGGCAGCAACTCACCAGCACGGATGCCGACGCGATATTCAAGAGCTACACCGTGGGCGTGCTCACGGCCCGCGACGATGTTGCCTACGATTTCGACCGCCAGACGCTTGAACAGAGGATGCAGAAATTCGTCGAGGATTACAACGGGGAGGTAGATCGCTATAAGCGGGCAATTGGCTCGAAGGCAAGACTGGCATTCAGCCCTACCAGGGCGGGTTTCTGCTGCATTACGTAAACAAGCTAGTCTACCCAAACATTTCGGCTACGGCACTGACCGTAGCAGGAGTAATCGTCTGCGGGATGAACCTGGCTTTTTACGGGAGACAAGCATGGCTCGCGATTCAGCACCAGGACTAGCGCGCATTAACGGTCACCGCTTCTCTTCGCGAAAGGAAACAAGATCCCACGTGCCATCAGGGCTCGTTGTCTGTTGTCGAAGGATATAGAGATTTCCGTCGTCCGCTCGAACTTTGAAGAAGATTCCGTCCTGGCCGTACCACTGATCGAGCACGGCGTCGACGTGATACTGCTTTTCGCCGAGCCGGAATCGGACAGGACGTTCATCGGCCTTGTGGCCCGCGTAGCACTCCACGCTCAGAAATTCGGACAATTCAGGATACCGAAAAATCACCCATCCCGAAATACTGACAGGCAGCAAAGAAAGTGCTAGATTACCAAGTTGCGAAAAGGGGGAGGTTCGCGAAAAGACCGATCAGCTGATATTCACATTTTAGTGCCGCGGAACGCAATAACTAACGCTAGCTTTGCTCTGAAAATGCTACTTGCTGCAATCGCAGCCTGCTTCACAGACTTGGCCGCTGGCCCAACCGCGTTGGCGCCCGCGACTGGCGTAGTCTCAGATCAGACTGGTGCGATGCTTCCAGGATATCCGTCAGTCAAGCTTCAGAATCTCGCCAGGAATGTCCAGTTTCGTCGAAATCGCGAAGCCTGCACGCATACTGCTGTTCACAATCTTCGTTGTCGTCGGGCTTCTCCCTTCATCAGCACAGCAGACTACCGGAACCATCAGCGGAAGTGTGAAGGATCAGCAGGCCGCATTGGTCAGTTCGGCGATAGTCACAGCCAAGAACACCAGCACAGGCCTGGGTCGCTCAGCACGTGCCAATGAATACGGTGAGTATCGCATCGAATTCCTTCCGGTTGGTACGTACACTGTGGAAGTTAGTGCCCCCAACTTCAAGAAGTTCGTGCAAGTAAATGTGGTGCTCACGGTCGATCAAACGCAAACCGTGAACATCACGCTTACTCCTGGGGGACCGTCCGAGACAATCACAGTAACGGAAGCGCCGCCTTTGGTGAACACTTCAAGCGTCGAGATTGGCAGAACGATCAGTTCAGCAGAGATCATCGAGCTCCCTTTGGTGAACCGTAATGCTTATCAAGAGTTGTCGTTGACGCCTGGCGTGCAATTCAATAGCGCGGGCCAGTTCAGCAACCCTTCAGGAACTCCCAACTTCCAGATTGGCATTCCATCCACAGATGTCGTGATCAACGGGGGAGTGGATGAAGGTGTCCCCATGGTGAGTTATTACCTGGATGGGGGCATCAACATGAGCGGGGCCCGCAACTACGGGAACCAGTTGCCGAATCCGGATGCACTGGAGGAGTTTCGCGCCGAAACTAACAACTATTCTGCCCAATATGGCCGCATGGGCGGCGGCGTTGTCACTGCCGTGACCAAATCGGGGACCAATCAATTTCACGGGTCGCTGTTTGAATTCAACCGCAATACAGATTTCAACGCGTTTCCGTGGAATCCGCAGTGAACCTGGCGACGGGTGGATTTATCAATGCTCCTTATCATCGCAATAACTTTGGCGGCACGATTGGCGGACCAATCAAGCGCGACAAGGCCTTCTTCTTCTTCAGCTACGGCGGATTGCGCCAAGTCGTGGGTCAGGAACTGACCGGTGCCATTACGCCCACTGCAGCGGAGCGTCTTGGTGACTTTACGTTACTGGCTCCGGGAAACACTCCTCCGCCAGGACAACAGAACGTCACGCTGTACATGCCCGGCACTTATCCCGGAAATAAGAACGGCCTGGGCGGTACCTCTCTCACACCTGTGCCCTTGACCGGCCAAAATAGCGGTCCTGGGTGTTCGCAACCAAACACTCTTAATTGCATTCCATCGAGCCTTTTGGACAAGACAGCAGCCAACTTGCTTGCCCTAGTACCATTGCCGAACATTCCAAGCGGAAGCCTGGCGGGAGGCTGGTCGGGCTTTTACAACGCGCCAACCAACAATGACGAGTATCTGGCAAAGTACAACCAGCTTCTCGGAAGCAGAGACAATCTGGCGATCACCTATTTCAACATGCACACGGTTAACGGAGCATACGGAAACGGCGACATTCTCTGGTCAGTGAACCAGAACTTTGCCCGGCAGCAGAATGTGAACATCAGTGATGTCCACACATTCAGCCCGACACTGGCAAACCAGACTTGGCTCGAGTACCTGCGCATCTCGGCAGGGCGGCGGAACCTGCCCGTGACACCGATCTCCGCGTTCGGCTCCAGTTATACAACGCAGGGAGTGCCATCGCTTCCCGCGATCAACGTTTCCGGTTACTTCTCGGGAGGTGGTGCGTTTGCCGGTCCGGCCAGTGACACTGACCTGTACTCGCTGCGTGACGTTCTGAGCCTGATTAAAGGTAAACACTCGATCGACATGGGCGGCGAACTGGCCATGGAACACGATCCGATCGCCGGCAACCTGGAGAATTTCGGTTTGTTCAACTTTGTGTCGAATGGTCCCGACTCAATCGGATTTGCTCTGGCTGATTTTGTCGCGGGTCTTGTGGGCTCGATGGAGCAGGACACTCCTTACCACAGCCTAACCTCCACATGGTATTACGCTGGCTTCTTGCAGGACTCCTATCGAATCCGGCCCGCGGTCACGTTGAATTTGGGATTGCGTTATGAGATCGAGACGCCGCCCTATGAATCGTCGAATCTAACCGCAACGTTTGTTCCGGGTCTGCAATCCAGCGTAGTACCAAGTGCTCCGACAGGAATGCTGTTTGCTGGGGATCGCGATGTCAGCCGAGGTCCGATTCCGATCCGTTGGCACCACCTTTCCCCGCGCCTGGGTGCTGCCTGGGATCCCTTTGGAGATGGCAAAACCGCGATTCGCGCGGGGGCGGGCGTTTTTTGCGGTGAAGTCGATGCGAACGAATGGAATCAACCCGCCAACGCACAGCCTTTTGCCGTCCGTCAAACCTTTACGGACGTTGCATCCCTTACGAATCCCTACGGTCCCACGCTTCCCGATGGAATTCCTTCGTCATTCCCCAATGGTGATCCATTCCCGTACTTCTACAATCCGAAGAGTCCACGTTTCCTCACTCCGGCCAGCATCGAAACCATCTCGTTGAAATATCAGTGGCCCCTGACCTACCAGATGAATCTGGCAGTCGAGCGCCAGTTGCCTAGCGGAGTGGCTGTCACAGCAGCATATGTGGGCTCGCTTTCTCACGATGTTCCGTTTACTACTGACGCGAACTACCCGGTCTGGAGCGCATCGGCGAATTCGAGCAATACCAACGCGCGGCGTCCCTACGATCCGGGAGTGCTTGGGCAGGTGCAGTACTTGGAATCAACTGCTACAGCTTCCTTCAATTCACTGCAGATGTCATTTCGAAAGCAGATGTCCCACGATCTAATACTGAGCGGATTCTATGTCTTCAGCAAGTCTCTTGAGAGCGCAGATGGAACCGCAACCGGCATCGGTGGAGAAACTCAAGACTACGACAATCTGTGGGAGGAACGCGGGCCCACGGACTTTGATCGCAGACACATGGCGGTGATTTCTGGCATCTGGAATGTCGACTACTTTCATGGCGAGAACCGCGCGGTCAGAGCGCTTGCAAACGGCTGGACCATCTCGCCTGTCGTGACTCTTTACAGCGGCTTGCCAGTGAACATCCTGACCGGCATCAGTGAGAACTTCGATGGTTATGGCAACAATCGCCCGGACCTCGTGGCTGGCGTCAGCCCATTTCTAAGCCCGCATAGGCCACGCTCGCAGGCTGCTGCCGAGTGGTTTAATACGGCGGCATTCGTCAAGAA
This sequence comes from Terriglobales bacterium, assembly GCA_035624215.1. Lineage (GTDB taxonomy): Bacteria > Acidobacteriota > Terriglobia > Terriglobales > Acidobacteriaceae > JAFAGX01. The sequence continues at coordinate 3,968 of DASPRY010000063.1, read as the reverse complement.
CGGCCCCGGCGTACCAGGTGGCATCGGACCGGGTGGTGCAGATGGCAATACGCCTCGCGATTATTTGCGTGCTCCAGGTTACCGTGACGTCGACCTGGCGCTGCTGCGCGATTTTCACTTCGAGCGCGGAATTGTTTTTCAGATCAGAGGCGAGGCGACCAATGCCTTCAATCTCATCAGCCTGAGTGCGCCGACTGCGAACCTAAACTCCCCAAACAACGGTAGAATTACGTCTGCGTATAGCCCGCGCATTATGCAAGTCGGAGCGAGACTGACATTCTAATCGCGTGACCGCGATTGCCGGTACGCAGAAACTGGCGCCGGTGACCGGAGGGGCGCTGAGAGTCACGCTCACAAACATGACCGTTTCTGAGTCACTCAGACAAGCTCGAACTCGGATCGTGAGGGCACGATGGCTCCGCTGTCATCTTCCCACCATGGGGGCATCGCTTGCCTCTATCGCAGTTGGCCAAGAGAAATGGAGACTCGCATATAAGGGCACCAAAAACTTTATTGCGAAAGTTATTTTCCTGCTGTGCTGCTCTGCCGTTTTCGCGTTGAATCCCTCACTTGACGTCAGTCAGTATGCACATAAGTCATGGGAAATACGCGAAGGTTTTTTCACCGCTCCCATCAACACGGTTACGCAAACACCCGATGGTTATCTTTGGATAGGGACCGATTTAGGTTTGTATCGCTTTGATGGTGTTCGAAGCGTGCCGTGGCAACCGCGCCAAAATAAGAGTCTGCCCAGCAATATCATTCGCAAGCTCTTTGTCTCTCATGACGGAACTCTCTGGATTGGCACTCAAAAAGGACTGGCTAGTTGGAAAGAGCGCAAGCTGAATTTGTACCCCGAGTTACCCGCAGAAGCCGTTGATGCAATCGCGGAAGACAGTGAAGGAAGGATATGGGCAGGGGTGGAGGAGGCACCGGTCCGGAAACTCTGTTCAATAAAAAACGGGGACGTCAGTTGCATTGAGGACAAAGGCACGCTAGGGATGGGGAAGGGGGCTTTACTCTGCGATAGAAAAGGCAACCTCTGGGCGGGAACCGGCACTGGCTTGTGGCGATGGAGGCCCGATTCCCCGAAATCTATTTCACTGCCGAGTTCTGCTTCGGAGACTCATGCTCTGATCGAAGGAGACCATGGCGACGTTCTGGTCTCTACCCGTGGCGGAATCGTTAGCGTCACTGGCGTAAAGAGTGCGGCGTACCGGGTTCCGGATTATGATCAACAATTCAATCCTTTCGCCCTGCTGCTTGATCGCGATGGTGGTCTTTGGATCGGAACCAAAGACCGTGGTCTGCTCCATGTTCACCAGGGAAAGACAGATTTTTTTGATAAATCTGGCGGTCTTTCGAGCGATCGCATCGGAGATTTGTTTGAGGACAAGGAAGGGAATATCTGGGTAGGAACGTCGAGTGGTCTCGACTCTTTTCACGAATCTGCTGTGTCCCCAATGCCCGACAGCCAGGGTTTCTCAGCTACTAGTGTTGAATCGGTTCTAACTGCAAGGGATGGCACCGTTTGGTTCGGGACTCGAAATGGCTTAGACCGATGGCAAAATGGACGCTTGACGCTTTACCGCAAGCGGCGTGCCCAGTTGCCCGCAACTGTTCGCCAAATTGTGGATCCTGGTTTGCCTGATGACTTCCACAGCGCCCTGTACGAGGACCATCGTGGCCGAATCTGGACTTTCTCTCGTACGGGAACTGCCTACCTTGACGAGCGTGGCCGCTTTGTACGGGTACCCGCCCTGCCCGGTGGATATGCGCATTCCGTCGCCGAGGACAGTGAGGGCGATCTCTGGATCAGCGAGGATCAAGGTTTTTTCCACTTTCTGCGGACAGGCAAGGTCGAAAGCATTCCTTGGGCTGAGTTCGGTGGCCGAAGCTTGGCGCCAGCCCTGGCGAGTGATCCTGTCGGCGGCCTGTGGCTCGGATTTTCTCAGGGAAAGGTCGCCTATTTTAAGGACGGTCAAGTCCGTCACTGGTATTCGGCGACCGACGGTCTCCCGGAAGGGAGTGTCAACAACCTTCAAGTCGATCAGGACGGCACCATCTGGGCTGCAACTGAAGGAGGGCTAAGCCGTTTCCAGAAGGGCCGAATCAACACGCTGAGCACCCAAAACGGATTGCCCTGCAACTCCGTTCACGAGTTTGTGCGGGATAACACCCAATCCATGTGGCTGCACACGAGTTGCGGCTTAGTGCGCATTGCTCGTTCCGATCTGGAGTCGTGGTTCGTTGATCCGAGGCGCACCATTGGAGAAACCGTTCTCGACGCTTCCGACGGACCCACGCCATTGGCAACCCCTGGCCTCTCTCCGCGAATAGGCAGATCCAGAGACGGAAAAATCTGGTTCGTGTCCGGCGATGGGATCAGTATCGTTGATCCGACCCATCTTCCACTCAACAAACTGCCGCCTCCAGTCCAGATCGAGAAGATCATCGCGAATGGCAAAAGTTATGATGCAGCCAACGGCGTCTACTTAGCCGTGCTCGTCCGAGATCTCACGATTGATTACACGGCGCTGAGCCTGGTCGTGCCGGAGAAGGTACATTTCCGCTACAAACTGGAGGGCCAGGACAAGGACTGGAGAGAGGTCGTCAATGATCGCGAAGTGCAGTACTCGAACCTGCCCCCGAAGTCTTACCGGTTTCGCGTGATTGCCTGCAACAACAGCGGCGTGTGGAACGAAGAGGGTGCGACCGTGGATTTCGTCATCCCTCCAGCGTGGTACCAGACGAATTGGTTTCGCGTGCTATGCATGGGGGCGCTCCTGGCGATGATTTGGGTGCTGCATCAATTGCGCCTTCGTCAGCTGCGGAAGCAAGAAGAAAAGTTTCGCGAAGCGGTCGAAACCATGCCGGCCTTGGCGTTTGTTGCCCACGCTGACGGATACCGCAGCTTCGTGAATAATGGCTGGATCGAGTACACGGGGATTCCGCTGGAGCAGGCATTAGGCTCCGGTTGGCAAGCCGTCATTCATCCCGACGATCTCAAGCGAGTTCTGGACAAATGGCGGACGTCGCTGGTTGCGGGCGAACCGTTCGAGTATGAGATGCGCTTACGTCACAGTGACGGGATATACCGCTGGTTCCAGACACGCGTCGTGCCCTTGCGCGACAAACCCGGCAAAGATGTGAAGTGGTGCGGCCTGGCGACCGACATAGAGGACCGCAAGCGCTCCGAGGAACAGCGCGAGAGGCTGCGGCAACTCGAGGCAGATCTCGCGCACATCAATCGGGTGAGCATGATGGGGGAACTGACGGCCTCGATCGCGCATGAAGTCAACCAGCCGTTGTCGGGCGTGGTGAGCAACGCCAGCGCTAGCCTGCGTTGGTTGGCGGGAGATACACCCAATCTTGAGGAGGCCCGGGAAGCCGCCCGCCGCATCGTTCGCGACGGAAAGCGAGCCGGAGAAGTGATCGCACGGATTCGGGCCCTCACGAAAAAGACTTCGACACCCAGAGAAAAACTGGACCTGAATGAAACCCTTCGGCAAGTCCTCGCCCTCGTCGGGGACGAAGCGAAAAGAAGAAGCGTGCACATCCGGGCGCAGTTTGCCGATGACCTTTACTCTGTCTCCGGCGATCAAGTTCAGTTGCAGCAGGTGGCGTTGAATCTGGCCATGAATGCGATCGAGGCGATGAGCAGTGTAGGTGAACGAGCGCGAGAACTGGTAATCACCACGCGGAACATTGATGCGGACCAGGTGCATGTGACGGTCGAAGACTCGGGTATAGGTATTGACCCGCAGATGATCGACAAGATCTTCGACTCTTTCTACACCACCAAACCCGGCGGCATGGGCATGGGACTTTCCATTAGCCGTTCCATTCTTCAGGCCCATGGAGGCCGGTTATGGGCTACATCCAAGAATGGCATGGGCACAATGTTTCACTTCACTCTTCCGAAGTACCAGGAAGAAGGATCCAATGCGGGAGTCCCGGCAGCCTAA
>DASPRY010000052.1:0-5280 GCA_035624215.1 Terriglobales bacterium | reverse complement strand
GTCATCCTGGTTGACGCGCGTTGGACCGCGGCGCAGCCGAGCCGGGCACGCGAGTGACCCGCAAAATACTTGACAAAACTGGTCCGATGCAACTATAAGCGCTGGCAGCAACTAAGCGGTTAGATTTTGTTCGGGTTTCTCCGGTCGCGGGCGGGCCAGAGAAAGAGCTCCGTTCAACATGAAATTCGGATCCTGTCGTTTGGGCGACGCGGGAATAAGCCGATCTTTTGTCACCTCGGAGGGGGATATGTGGAGCATAAGGTGCAGCCGGTCTCGGAGTGTTCTGTTATTCGCGTTAGTTTTGCTGTTGTGTAGTCAGGTGTTCGCTGGCGTTACGGCCAGCATTTCCGGCACCGTCAAGGATCCTAGCGGCGCGGCGATTGTGGGCGCTGCCGTGACCGCGATCAACGTCGAAACCGACATAAAGACCACTCAGGCAACCAATGGGCAAGGCTTCTACTCGTTCCAATCGCTTCCTCTTGGAAAGTACGCGATTGAAGTGCAAAAGGCGGGATTCAAGACTTATCGCGAGACCGGGCTTGTCCTGGACGTGAACTCCGCCCTGACCGCGGACGTGAAGCTGCAGGTTGGACAGGTGAACGAGCAAGTCGAGGTCACGAGTGAGGCGCTGCACGTTGAAACCACCAGCACGCAGATGGGCGAGGTGATTGAGAACAAGGAAATGACCGGTGTTCCCCTCGTCACCCGCAGCTATACCGATTTATTGGCACTGCAACCGGGCGTCGTGTCGCAGGCCTCGGGAATGACAGGGGCTTACGCGGGGGCGTTCGTGTCGGCCGGTTTTGCCGTGCCGCTCGTCTCCGGCGATTTGAACTCCGGCGCGCTGTCGGTGAACGGCCAGCGGGAAGCGGCGAATGGCTTCATTCTGAACGGGATCAGCGTGCAGGAGATGGGCTACTCTGGGGCCGGAGCCATCCCCAATCTGGATTCCATCGACGAATTCCGCATTCTGACCAACAACTTCGACGCCGAGTATGGAAACTACAGCGGCGGCCAGATCAACGTGATCACAAAGTCGGGGACGAATCAGTGGCATGGCAGCGCATTTGAATTTTTGCGCAACACCGACCTCGATGCTGCCTACTATTTCGGCCAGGGAGTGCGGAGCGCGTACCACCAGAATCAGTTCGGTGGCACCTTTGGCGGTCCCATTAAAAGGGACAAGATATTCTTCTTTGGGGATTATCAGGGAAATCGGCTGATACAGGCTGTGCCGCAAGTGATCAATGGCGCCCCGACCGCGGCGACGGAATCAGGGGATCTTTCCGGGGTTACGCAGACCATCAGCGGCTCGGTGAGTGGTCCCGCGTGGGCGCAAACCCTAAGCAACGAGCTAGGCCAGACGATTACCAACGGAGAGGCCTACTACAAGCCTGGGTGCACCAGCTACTCAGTGTGTGTGTTTCCTAATGCAAAGCTTGCGCCGAGCCTTCTCAATCCGATCTCGGCCAAGCTGCTGCCCTACATTCTGCCGGCGAATACTGGCGCGGTCAACCCTGCGACGGGGACCGGAACTTTTTCCACCGACTCCGGACAGATAAATCTGAATGACAACAAGTTCAGCACGAGGTTGGACGATAACTCGAGCTGGGGGCTTGCCAGCCTCTATTACTATTTTGATCGATTTAATCGCGTGGATCCATATTGGCTGGGGAATGCGCCCCTCTATCCGGGATTCGCCATCGACGGCACAGGACGGACTCACAATATCAACATCGGTCTTACCAAGACCCTTAGTTCAGCAGCAGTGAATGAATTTCGTGTGGGCTATTTCCGCCTGGACACCAAGCTGAACCGGCCGCTCGGTGGAACCAACACGACGCTGTCCGCCTTGGGATTCGCTTCCGGCGCCAGCGGCGCCCCTGGAATCTACCCGGGGACCCCGAGCGTTGAGGGCGTCCCGGAAATTGACTTCGATAACTTCGTCATCGGAGTGCCCAGCCGCCCGAACCACCTTTTAGACAACCTCTACCAGATTCTCGATAACTACAGCAAAGTCATCGGGACCCATACTTTGAAGTTTGGCGGGCAGTATCACTACAACCAGTTGGAGGAAAATCTCTCCAACGTTGCCAACGGCAACTTCTTCTTCGGCACCAACTTCAGCGGTGGTGGATACAGTGAAACTGGCGACGATTTTGTCGATTTCCTGTTAGGTGCTCCCACGTCCTATGTGCAAGGGGAGTCTTTCCCTTCCTATGGGAGAAACTTTTACCTGGGGTTCTACGGTCAGGATAGCTGGCGTGTTAAATCAAATCTGACGTTCAATTACGGATTGCGGTATGACGTCAGCCAGCCGTGGCACGAGAAATATAACGAAATCCAGACCCTGATTCCCGGAGAACAGTCGGTTGTTTTCCCGGGGTCGCCGAAAGGTTGGCTGTTCCCTGGTGATCCCGGAGTGCCGAGTTCCCTGGCTCCCACCCGTTGGAACAACTTTGCTCCACGTCTTGGTCTGGCCTATTCGCCGAGTGCCGACAGTGGATTCCTGCACACGTTGTTGGGCGGCCCGGGCTCTACAAGCATTCGGCTGGGTTACGGATTGTTCTATACCGCGTTCGAGGGCGCCACAGATTTCAACGAAATTGGAGACGCTCCATTTGGAGACTATACGGGCCAGTTTGATTCCACTTTTGCGGCGCCCTTCACCAACCGGGCTAAGGGAACATCTATCAGCAATTTCTTCCCGGTCGCCCCTCCCCCCAAGAACTTCTCAGCTAGCCATCCAGCGAGCGGCCCTCCCTATGACACCCTGGCCGACTTCTTCAATGCCTACGGTACAATCGGCAGTTCGCCGGCCTTCTACAACCACAATCGACTGCCGTACTCACAGAATTATGAGCTTTCCCTGCAGCGCCAGTTGACCCACACGGATGTGCTGACACTCAGCTACGTGGGCACGCAGGGCCACCGTTTGCTGTCCTCAATTTCTGCGAATCCCGGCATTCCGGCTCTCTGCTTGGCGACCCCAGGTTGCGGGCCTGGCGGGGAAAGCAACATCTACATCAATGGCAACTCCGTTGTGCTCGGAACGCGCCAACCCTTCAGCGGAGTGGAACTTACCCCGGCACAAGCCATCACTAGCACAGGTTCAACGGTAGGGACCCTGCTTCCCAACGGCAATTACGGGATTATCCCCTTCTCAAACGACTCTTACTTCGACACTATTGGCAATTCCGCCTACAATTCCGCGCAGGTCAACTGGCGGCACACCAGCGGCCGTTCGCAAGTGCTTCTGGGTTACACCTACAGCAAAGCTATCGACAATGCTTCCGGTTACGGCGAACAAGTCAATCCTTTCAACCCGGCACTTAGTCGCGGCCTATCGGCCTTCGACAGCACACACAACTTCGTAGTCAGCTACAACTACCTCCTGCCTTTCGACAAGCTGGGCGGACCCAGGCGCCTGAGCAACGGATGGGCCATTAGCGGAATCACGCGCTTTGCCACCGGCCTTCCGGTCACCATGGTCGAGACCGACGATCAGTCACTGGAGGGAACTGGCTTTGGCGGGCCGATCATTCTTCCGGCAGACACTCCCAATCTGGTGGGACCGCTGGACATTGCGAATCCGCGCAAAACGGGAGGACAATACTTCAGCCCGGCGGCGTTTGGACCGTCCGCGGAGGGCACGGAGGGCGATTCAGCTCGTCGATTCTTCCACGGCCCCGGCGTCAACAATTGGGACTTCGCCGTGCTGAAGGACACCGCGATCTCAGAACGTGTGAACCTGCAGTTCAGGGGTGAGCTTTTCAACATTTTCAATCATGCTCAGTTCTTGACCCCAAGTGGAATTACCGGCTTCAACATAGCTACCGGTGCAGCCACGACAGGTGGTTTTGGCTTTGTCTCTCAGACCGCGCCGCCTCGGATTGCTCAGCTTGCACTGAAACTGACCTTCTAACGAACGGCGGACAAACGAACCTTATCCCGGGAACCTGCAAAGGTTTCCCGGGATTCTTCTCCCACGACAACCCCGGATCCTAAGCCCAGGATCTCGACAACGCTGCACGGTTTATGTCTGCCCAAAGCGCTCTCGCAGCAACGCTGGTCGAACCCGGACGTTATGAGCTACGGGAATATCCGATACCGGATCCCGGTCCCGGTTGCTTGCTAGTGAAAATGGAAATGTCGGGGATCTGCGGAACCGACAAACACACTTATCAGGGATACACGGGCCAGTACGGCGGTCATGGCACGCCAAGGCAGATACCTTTTCCCATTATTCAGGGGCACGAAAATGTCGGGACCATCGCCGCCATCGGTGGTGACGGGCGGTATACAGACTTCGAGGGTGTCGAGGTGAAAATCGGCGATCGCATTATCGTCGGCCCGAATGTAAGCTGCGGGAGCTGTTACTACTGCCGTCACGATTTCCCTTATTACTGCTGCGAAAACACGGTCGACTACGGAAATAACATCAGCGCCAAGGACCCGCCGCATCTTTTCGGCGGCTGGTCGCAGTATCTGTACGTAATACCCGGCAGCTTCGTGGTGCGAGTGCCGGATGATCTGCCCTCGGAGATTGCTGTCTTGACCGAGATCATGGCGGTGACAGTGGGATTGGATCGCGCCAAGCAGATCTCATCGTTTCCCAACGAATCGTTTCGCTTCGATGACACGGTCGTCGTGCTTGGGACGGGACCGCTGGGCATGTGCTTCGTGATGAAGGCGAGAATGCTGGGCGCGGGCACAATCGTTGCAATCGATCTCTCCGATTACCGGCTGGATTTCGCCCGCAAACTGGGGGCCGATGCTGTAGTCAATGCCGGGCGGAGCTCAGAAGCGGAATGTTTGGCTCTGGTTCGCGAACTTACGCACGGCCGCGGCGCCGATGTTGTGGTGGAATGCGCAGGTGTGCCTTACTCCGTGCGCGAAGGCCTGGAAATGCTGCGCGTCGGGGGCCTTCTGGTGGAAGCTGGTAATTTCTCAGACATGGGCGAGGTCAGTATCAGTCCGCATCGTCATCTGTGCGCCAAGAATGTCCGGATTCTCGGCATCGGTGGCGAAGAACCGGCAGCTTACGGACCGAGCATGAGGCAGATGGCGCGTTACATGCGCCAGTATCCACTTAAAGACTTTGTTACGCACCGCTTTGGCCTGCGGCAGGTGGAGGCAGCGATGAAGAAATCTATGGCTCCGGATTCGATGAAGGTGGTTATCGATCCGTGGTCGTGAATCGCTTTTCTCGATGTAGTGAATGAGTTGGTAAATTCTTTCATTCGGAGTCCTATATGACAGATTTGGCATCACGTTTTC
>DASPRY010000044.1:0-7767 GCA_035624215.1 Terriglobales bacterium | reverse complement strand
TGAGAGACAGGAGGTTTTCATGAAGACCCTGCTCGCTGTGCAAATCGCCCTTGTCTTGCTGAGTTCCCTGGGAGCAATCGCGCAGCAAGCGCCGGCGTCGGCAAAGACAGTCTCGGACTCGATTAACTACATGTGGAAGATGGTGGAGAAGGATTTTACCTCGCTTGCGGAAGCCATGCCGGAAGAGAAATGGAACTTCAAACCGACGCAGGGAGCGTTCGCCGAAGCGCGCACTTTTGCCCAGCAGGTGAAGCACGTGGCTTGCGGCAATGAGGCATGGGCGAAGAAGTTGCGTGGCGAACAACCGCCAGACCGCTGCGACACCGGCGGACCGAACCCGGCAAAGACGAAGGCTGAGATTCTGGCCTACCTACATGAAACATTCGTGATGATGGACGGCGAGATTGCGAAGGCCAGGCTGGATAATTTAATGGCTCCCATGGAAGGTCCCTATGCGGGCGATAACCGGCTGGAAGTGCTGAACTCGGCGTTATGGCACATCTCCGACCACTATGGTCAATTGGTTGAATACGTCCGCATGAACGGCATCGTTCCGCCGGCAAGCCGCTAGGGCCGATGCTATCTCGCCCGGTCGGTTTGGAGGGTCAGCCGACTTCAGCCTCGACGGCGACATCGAGTTTCGAGTAATACTTCTTCACGTCGCCAGCGCCGTACTTTTCGCAAAACTTCTCGATTACGGATTTCACCGCTTTGGATTCGGTGATCGGCTTCACTTTGAGTTCTGTCGTTGCGCCGCGCGCATCAATTCGAACTGAGGGGTTCTTAAGCACATTCTTGTACCACTGAGTGTCGGAGCCGCTGACGGGCAGGAGGTAAAGTTTTTCGCCCTCCAGCACAAACCAGACCGGAATTGAGATAGTCTTCCCAGACTTTCTTCCAGTGACGCTGACCTTGATCTCGCGGTGGCGGGCAAGACGGGCTTTGAGGGTTTCGGTAGAGTTCGACATGTCACCTCCGCGAAGAGGCAGGGGCTCATTCTAGCAACTGGATCAACGCGCTACCAGTTGGCCCCAGCGCTCGACTTTCGGTCTTAGGCGGAGCCGACTCGCATGGCACAGGGTCGAACACCGGCGCAGCTAATTTCCCCCGCCCAACTGCTGCGCCAGATAGCTTGCAATGCCTATTTCATTGATCGAGTGAAGTTGAGCTTCCAGGTAGTCTGCATGCCGCTCCTCATCCCGAATCATGCCTTCAAATAACGCTTTCGATCCGTCATCTTTGGCTTCGACGCAGACTTGAATGGCATCGTTATACTGGCGCACGGCATCAACTTCGTCCTTGAGATTGATCTCCAACTGCTCCTGCACCTTGCTCCCAAGTTGGGGCTTCAGCCCGACGTCAACGCTGGGAAGTGCGTCGAGAAAGATGATGCGTTCTATCAGTCCTTCGGCATGCTTCATCTCCTCGATGGCCCGCGTTTTCGTGAGTTCACCCAGCCGCTTGTATCCCCAGCCCTGACACATTTCGGATTGCGTCATGTACTGTACGATGGCGGTCAACTCCGAACTGAGAGCCGCGTTCAATTGTTGAATTACCTTTTCATTCCCGTGCATGAGGCTGCCTCCGTCTTTCCCATATTGTGGTTTGGGCGACAGACGGCGCTGTGACCCGGCGCACAGGGATCGGTTCGTAGCGAGCGGCCTGAGTGGATAATTTCACGCGCGCGGGAAAGTCTTGGAAGTACTTCTCAAGATTTTATCGTGAACGAAACGCCATTCGATGCTCCCCCACAACCGTTGTTCAGGGTGAAGGTGAATATATAGGTGCTGCTGCCGGGAGGATTGAAGACATACACCAGAGCCGTGCCCGCAACCGCGATGTCGGAAGCGGGTATTTCGGCGAGCAACTGGCTGCTGTTGACATAGGTCGTGACAACCGGGAAACCGTTCCAGATCACACGCGAATGTGGCACGAAGTAGGAGCCGTTCACAGTCAGCACAAACTGATCGCCGCCAACAGTCGTGCTGTCAGGAGAAATCGAGGTGATTACGCCACGACGGTTGCACGGACCACAAGACAGGCTTCCGAGGGATACGACAGACAGGGCAATCGTCAGGAAGCACAGCCGGAATAATCCCGAGTAACTCATCGCTGTCCTCCCTCAACAAGCGAGGAAGCGCGTACGTGCTAAGGGTTGACTTAACCGATGCAGGGCAGAAGGAACGTTTTGGCCGTTACAACTCCCGCCCCTCTGTTTATCTGAGGGTGCCCGATCGCTAGTGGTTCAACCCAGCGAATGCCACTAATATGAAGCCCGGCCGGGGCACAAAAGTTGCGGTCAGGCCTGGCGCCATGCCGGACCGTCAAGGCGCTCCGCGTTTGGCCTTCTCCAACGCGTCGTTGGCCTTTTCGGTGATCTGATTGCGCACGTCCCAGAGATCCTTATAGAAAAGATGTTCCATACGTTGATGCAGAACTTCAACCGGAGTGCCCATAGTGCCAATTACGCCGCCACCGATGATTCGCTGCGCGAGTTTCAAGTGATGAAAGCGGAACAAATGCACGCGTTCGTCAAAATCCAACAGGCGCTCGGCAACATCATGAAGGCCAAACAGTTCCTGATGCCGCCGATAGACATCATCGACACTGAGCCCGGACTTGTGCAGTTGTGCGTGGAAGGCATCGCCCAGCCGCGGGCCAATGTGCAACAGCGCAAGAAAACCGGGAGAATCAAGGCCACTTCCATGACCGAGACCGGCGCGAATCACATGGTAATCGTAGGGAGTAATGGTCTCGAGGACGTGGAGCATGGAGATGGGATAATCGAGCATGTGATTGGCGCGCCGCAGCAGCCGCGCCGCGTCGGCGAAATCGCCCTTTTCGATGAGCGCGCGCGCCCGCCCCAACTCCCAGGCAATGCCCTTCAGCAGCAGCTCCGAACTTTGGTGGACCACCTGGAATGTCAGCTCATCTTCGTGCAGCATTTCCTGCGCAGGCTTCTGCAGACACAGCAAGTCATCGGTTCGCAGGTAACGTTCATAATCAGAGTTGCCTTTCCCGGGAAGAATCGGCTTTTTCAGATCGTCCATTGCAGAGATGATGGAGCTATTTACTCCGGGACACCTTCGTGGCCCGTCCATTGCGGATCGTTTTCCGGCGGCACAATCTGGCCATCGCGCATGTGGATGACGCGGTCACCGTATTCCGCCGCACCCGGGTTGTGGGTGATCATGAGCACAGTTTGCCCGAGCTCCCGGTTGGAATGCCGCAACATATTTAACACGATTTCGGAGTTCCTGGAATCGAGGTTGCCGGTGGGCTCGTCGGCTAGCACGATGGCTGGTTTATTGATCAGAGAGCGCGCCAATGCCACCCGCTGTTGTTCGCCCCCGGAAAGTTCCGCCGGCCGGTGGGCGAGCCGCTTCTCCAGACCCAACAAACCTGCAATTCTGTCGAAATAGGACGAGTCGTGGCTTCCGTTGGCGCCTGCGATATCGAGCGCGATCTGGATGTTGGATCGCGCATCGAGGGTGGGAAGCAAATTAAATTTCTGAAACACGAAGCCGATTTTATGCTTGCGCATGCGCGTTCGTTCCGCGTCAGAGAGCTGCGCGAAATCCGCTCCATCAACAATGACGTGACCAGAATCGGCCTGTGTCAACCCTCCCAAAATATAAAATAGCGTCGATTTGCCGCTTCCCGAGGGACCAACGACACTGACGAACTCGCCTTTTTGAACGTTGAAGGAAATGCCTCGCAAGGCTGGGACCTCGATTTTGCCCACATGATAGGTCTTGCAGAGATCCACGGCTTCGATGAAATGGCCCATCAATTCATCGATATTACACGAATGCCGCCGGGCGGAGCAGACAGAGAGGTCCGGAATTAGAGGGTAACTAAGCGGCGCTGGTCCGCGAAGCAGCATGGTCTGCCAACGGACGGGTACGCTTTGGGCCGCGCTTTCGAATCAGAAGCAAGCGAATCCGCTCCAGCAGCTCGGCAGGGGCGTACATGCCTTTGGGCAGGAACACGTCAGCGCGGGTCTCGCGATCGCAGATGCGCACTTTGCCCGATAACAGGATGGCGGGAGTGTGGGGCGAGTCGGCCTTAATTTCGTCGATCAACTTGCACCCGTCCATGTCTGGCATCATAAGATCCGCCAGCACCAGATCAATGCCACCCTGCTTGCGAAAAATCTCCAGGGCCGCCTGGCCGCTGGTGCAGGCGATCACGCGATAGCCCCGCGTTTCCAACATAACCTTGCGGATGGAGAGCGCCTGCTCATTGTCGTCAACACAAAGGATTGTTCTTTTCGGTTTCATTGATCTTGCCGCAGCGTTGTACCGAGTACCGTCCGGATCCAAAAACGCGGAGAACCTGCAGTGATTGGAATCCTAACTGGCGAGAATTGCCGGTGTAAAGTGTCACCGATGCTAATGGCAAACTTTTTCGATTGAAAACTTTTCTTGGTTGTGCATCATCAGCTTTTTCGGGATGGTTCTTCCAAGGGGAAGTCAGAAAAAGATTCCTCCGCGCACGGTTTCGACAACATTTCCACCGACACGCACATTAACCACTCGGTCATCCTGCCTCGAAGCGCGAACAAAAATGCGACTGGGACGCCGCATTTCCACTCCCTGCTCGATCAAGACACGTTCCTCAGCCTGAACTACTCCATTAGCGACCATCCATGCGGCCGCGCAGCCGGCGGCAGAACCCGTCGCCGGATCCTCGCCGTTATAGAAGATCATGCGAGCGTGCAACCTCGCTTGCGGATCTGTGGTTTCCCGGGTAACAAAGTAGAAAAAACCTCCGCCGGCATTTCCCAAGTATTCGGAGGAGCCTTTCAGGTCGATGTTCATCTTGCCCATCGTCTCCAGGCCGCGTAAGGGCACGATGGTGAAGGGCACGCCGGTGGACACGGTTTGAATGGGCAGTGAAGGGTCGATTTCGCCATAGTTCAGGCCGGAAGCGCGGGCAACTTCTTCACGATCATGCGTAGCCCCGAATTGCGGATCGACCTGGGTCATCTCACCGAAGACCGGCTTGCCAGCTGCCACCTCGAAACGAACCGTAACTTTGCCGACGTTCAAATCCAGCGCGACCTCTGGTGCGGAGTTTGAACCGCGCAGGTGAAAAGCGGTCCCCAACGTCGGATGACCGGCGAACGGCAACTCTTCTTGCACGGTGAAAATGCGCACGCGCACGCCGCGTTCACGCTCGATGGCGGGATCGCGTGGGAGCACAAACGTAGTCTCGGAAAGGTTCATTTCCTTGGCGATCGTTTGCATTTGTTGATCGCTTAACCCCCGCGCGTCGGGAAGGACTGCCAGAGGATTGCCCTGAAACGGTTCGGCAGTAAAAACATCATACTGGACGAAGAGAAAACGATTCTTCATTGACATATCGCACATTGTAAAGGCTGGCACTATGGCGGAGGTGCCGATATCGCTGTGGAGCTAAAAAGGTCTGCGAGAAGTTCTGTATCGATGCCGTTGGTACACGGTTGGAGATTTTTCGGAAGATCAGAAGTATTGTTTCAAGCCGGCAAAGGTTTCTACCACCAGCAAGCGGCTGGGCGGCTGGGCCTCGGCTACCTCATCGTGTTCCAGTATCCAGGTGTTTCCGTGAGGGACAAAGACAGCATTAATTCCCGCGGCCAATGCCGGGTTGATGTCGGACTTCGGGCTGTTCCCTACCATCCATGTGGAATCGGCCGCCAATTCATATTTCGAAATGATGGTTCGATATGTGGGAGCGTCCTTTTCAGCCACAATTTCAATCGCGGCGAAATATTCTTTAAGGCCGGAGCGCTCGACTTTGCCAGTTTGCTCAGCAAAGGCGCCCTTGGTCATCATAATGAGATGGTGGCGCTCGGATAGATACTGCAGCGTGTCGGGAACATCGCGAATAATCTCAATCGGATGCTCGGCTATGGTATGGGCGAAGCCGCTGATGGTCTCATGCAATGCAGGAGTCAGCGGCTCAACCGACAAGCGCTCGAAAGTTTGCACCAGGGCATGAGCGAAGCTGTGCAGGCCATAGCCATGGCTGATGATGCACTCCCGTTCAACCTGGTTCAAGACCTCGCGCACCTGCTGCGGCGTGTATTCCTGGTGATTCAAGAACGAAATGAAATTTGCGATAGCGCGCTCGAAGTAGATGTTATTTTCCCAGAGCGTGTCATCGGCATCGATGAGCAGCGTTTGGGAGCCGTTGGAACTTGTTGTTGCAGACATGAATAGCTGGGGGAAGCTGCTAGCTTCTGGATTAGATATTACGGTACAACTCCGAACCTATGCGGCTAAGGTCTCCAGCAGCAGGAGCCAAAAGCTTCTCACGCCGCAAACTCCACGGCAGCCTCGTGCGAGATGATTCCGGCTCTATATCCCATGTCGAGCAGGCGTCGCACTGCTTCGCGGCCATCAGGTCCGTAGTCGAGTGTGCGTTCGTTGACGTACATGCCTACGAACTTGTCGGCCATTTGCGGATCTAGATCGCGAGCGAACTGCATGGCGTAAGCCAATGCTTCCTCACGATGATCGAGAGCGTACTGGATGCTTTCGCGCACAGCCGAGGCGATCTGCGACATCAACCGCGGCCCGAGTCTGCGGCGGATGGCATTTCCACCCAAAGGCAGCGGGAGCCCGGTGATTTTTTGCCACCATCTGCCAAGATCCACGATACGGTGCAGGCCTGATTTGTCGTAGGTCAGTTGACCTTCATGAATAATGAGGCCGGCTTCGTACCTGCCTTCCAGCACTTGCGGGATGATCTGATCGAAGGGAACTACTTCGGTAGCAATTCCAGGTGCGAAGAGCTGCAGAACCAGGTAAGCAGTAGTCATCTTACCGGGAACGGCGATGCGCTTCTGCCGGATGTCGCTGATCGAGTACGCGCGGGGCGCCACGATCATTGGACCGTAGCCCTCACCCACGCTGCCGCCGGTGGGCAGAAGAGCATAGTGTTCCTGCACGTAAGGATAAGCATGAAACGAAATTGCGGTAACGTCATACACGCCTTCGATGGCCTTCCGATTGAGCGTTTCGATGTCGCAGAGAACATGCGAAAAGCGCAGGCCTGGCGCCCGGACTTTGCCAGTCGCCAAGCCGTAAAACATGAAGGCATCATCGGAATCGGGACTATGGGCGATGGTGATCTCGCGAACATGCGAGGACAGCGTACCCGCCGACGAACCGTGCGGTTCGGCGTTGGCGTCTTCCGAGTTCATGGGGCTTATGCTGATGGGTTACTCCTGAACCTTTCGAATTCGCTGCCATCCCGCGACAAGGCCAGCGGCTACCATGACCTTGATAATTTCCGCGAAGACAAACCAGTAAAGCCCGAAACGTAGAGCCTGCATAAAGGAGTGGGTAAGGATGACGAGCCAGGAAAGCCCGCCCACAAATAACACAACCTCAGCGAGAGATGCAGCCACCGCCGCGCGGGCGAAGGTTCTCTTACCGGATTCCATAAGCAGTCCGGCGATACCGGCCACGAAAGGATAGGCGAGGAGAAATCCTCCTGTGGGGCCTGCCAACTGGGCGAGTCCGCCTGCACCTGTGGGATTAAAAACCGGCAATCCGAACATCCCTTCGGCGAGATAGAGCACGAGCGCGGCGAATCCACGGCGGGCTCCCAGACTCAGACCGATCAAAAGCACAGCGAAATTCTGCAAAGTCAGTGGCACAGGGGTGAAAGGCAAAGGCACGGTAACGCGCGCACATAATGCGACAAACAAACTGGCACCCACGACCAGAAGAACTTGCATAGCCGCATTCAGGACACGATCATTAACGTGTGCTA
>DASPRY010000031.1:0-2919 GCA_035624215.1 Terriglobales bacterium | reverse complement strand
TAGGACATTTTTCTTACGTACCAGGCCGCCATAGAACAAGGCCAAGCCGGGGCCGGTCATCATGAGGACGAGGGCGGAACTGGTCAGCATCCAGGCGTTATCGCCGGAACTTTTGGCCTCGGCCACGGCCTGCTCGAGTTTCGCGATTCGTTCGGATTGGGCGTCGCTGGCCGCGTTCGCCCCGCCGGAGCCCGGGTTCGCGCTGGAAGTTTGAGCCAGCGCGCGGAGCGGAAACAGGCTTACCATTGCCAGCAAGAGGCAAACGGTCAGGGACTTTCGCATGGAGAGCTGTTGACTCCTTTTAACTTAATCGAATGAGTGCGACATAACGCTAATCGTTGGGAGAGGCTTAAGTAAATCAGAATTATTTATTTGTGCTATCAGAAATTTTTATGTGCGCGCTGAAGCGCGAGCCGTTTTTGGACAACTTGCGGCACGACTTAAAACAACTCAACCGTATTCGATAGGACGGGCCATAAATTTCGAATAAACCGTTCATAAAAAGTTCGTAAAGCAAACGTGCTGTTTTTGAATCTTTTATTCGGCTTCTCGCTTGGTCCAATCGTGAGATACGCATCGTGAATACGAAATTAGCGCTCGACATGTACTCGAGGACATGCACTCCAGAGCACACGTAATAGTTTTGTAATGTAACCGAGGTCACGGTGCAGAATTCTTCCGAGCAACTATCCTTGAGCAATAATCTATGAACCCCAAACAATTGGAAACACACCCCAAGGGTAGTCACGCGCGCATTCTGCTGAGTTCGGTCTTCGGGCCTTATGCGCAAGACGACGAATTTGGCAGCCGGACCATCAATCCGATGGAGCTCTATCATAATCAGGTCACGCGGGCGCAAGGCAGTTTCTCGCTGCGCATGTTTCATCGCTCCTGGGGCATTATGATGATTCAGGAAAATATTTCGGCGCCGTGCAGCGTGCTCGATTTTCCTACCCGCAAAGCTTTTGCCAGGGAATTGACCAAGAACCACTACGACATCGTTGGGATCTCTTCGATCATCGTGAATGTTGGCAAGGTGCGGGAGATGTGCCGCATGGTGCGGGAACTATCGCCGGATTCGGTGATTGTAGTGGGCGGACACGTGGCTGCGATTCCCGGCGTGGAGACCATGATCGACGCCGACCACATCGTACGCGGAGAAGGGATCTCGTGGATGCGGCGGTACTTGGGAGAAGACGAGAAGGCGCCGATCCGGCATCCCTTGATTGTTTCGGGTCTGGAGACACGCGTCATGGGAATACGCCTGCCGGATCGAAAAGGCGGGACGGCGGCAACCATTATTCCGTCGGTGGGCTGCCCCATGGGGTGCAACTTTTGTACCACGTCTTCATTTTTTGGCGGCAAAGGAAAGTTCGTCAACTTTTACGAGACCGGCGACGAATTGTTTGAGGTGATGTGCGGGATCGAAGCGAAGCTCAAAGTAAAGTCGTTTTTTGTGATGGACGAAAATTTTTTGCTGCACCGTCCGCGGGCCCTGCGTCTGCTGGAACTCATGAAGCAGGCCGGCAAGAGCTGGGAGCTTTCCATCTTTGCTTCCGCCAATGCGATTCGCAAGTACACCATGCTGGAACTGGTCGAACTCGGTATTTCCTGGGTATGGATGGGATTGGAATCTCCCAAGGCCGGCTATAGCAAACTGCAGGGTAATGACGTCCGGCAACTCACGCGGGAGCTGCGCGAACACGGGATACGAGTGCAGGGCTCGACGATCATCGGACTGGAGCACCATACGCCGGACAATATTGTCGGCGAAATCGAATCGGCGGTTGGTTACCAGACCGACTTCCACCAGTTCATGCTCTACACCCCGGTCCCGGGCACGCCGCTCTACAAGGAAATGGCGGAACAGGGCCGTTTGCTGACGGACATGGATCCCGCCGATATCCATGGTCAGTTCAAATTCAACTTCCGGCACGCCGCCATCTCACGCGAGGATTCCAAGAGGTTTCTGGATTGGGCGTTCTGGCGCGATTTCGAAAATAATGGGCCGAGTCTTTATCGCATGTGCCAAACCATGCTCCTGGGTTGGCAACGCTATAAGGACCACCCGGATCCACGCATCCGGGAGCGGTTTGCGCGAGAAGTGAAGAAGCTGAACAGCGCTTACAATGCGGCGCTTTGGGTGATGGAGCGGGAATTCGAGAAAGTCAACCGCAGCGTGAGTGAGCGCATTCACGAGCTCCGCCGTGAAGTCGAGAAGGAGTTCCCGGTCGTCGCCCGCCTCACCGCGGCATCGCTGGGTCCTATTTTGTGGTGGTCCTCACGCCGGGAAGAACGTCGGCTGGCGAAAGGACGCACGTACGAACCCCCGACCTTTATCGAGCGGCGGAATTGGGTGCCGGCGTCGTAAGGCTCCTTGCCTCAAGTTGTCGGGGTCATTTTCTTACATCTGGAAGGCGTCTGTGTGTAAGGTGAGTAATCGTTACCAAAGTCCGCCGAACCAAAGTCCGCCGATCTGCAGCCCGGTTCGCTGACGATTTCCTCAGGCACTGGCGATCCTCGCCGCATGTGATACATCCCGTTAGAGGTGCCCATCCCAGTCAAGCCAGCCAAGTCTCATAACCAGTTGCCCGCCAGCCTCAACCTTTGGCCCGGAGTTCCATGAGTGGTGCGCTCCCGCAGGTGTCCGAACTCCGCGTGGATATCGCGAAACCGAAAGACACCACCGGAATGTGACCGTTGACATCTCGACATCCCGCGCTTCCGAGAGAACAATGGTTAGAACTAGTTCGCGACGTGATTTTGCGGAGGTAGTCTGAAATGGAACCGTCGCAGCCAAGGTCGATTCTGCTGGCGACTTCTGACTCTGAGAATGGCCGTGCGTTGCTTGATCTAATCTCACCCTGCGGTTTGGCGATTGTTCAAGCGTCCAGCGTGCCCGAAGCAGAGGAATCGCTG
>DASPRY010000001.1:0-7749 GCA_035624215.1 Terriglobales bacterium | reverse complement strand
GCGCCATAGAAGAGATATCGGCCATCATGGGACCAGGCACTCGCGATTACGTTTCCGGGAGTTTTGACGAGCACTTGCTCTTCGCCTGCGCCCGACACCGACTTCAATCGCAGTTCATAGTGGTCGAGCAGGTTGCGCGTGAAAACGACATTCCTGCCATCCGAAGTCCACACCGGACTTTCATTGAAATCATCGGTGAAAGTCAGGCGTGTTCCGAGCGCGGTCTTCAGGTTGTAAATCCAGATATCGGAGCCGGCTCCGCGGGCGCGGGCGACGGCAACCCGATCACCCTCGGGTGAGAGCGCACCGGCCATGAGGCCGCTGGTGGGATTTCCAATGTCAGGTATAGCGACTGCTTGTTCTCTTCCCTCGGGATCGAACCATACCAGCCGTTGACCGCTGCCTGCTGTGGAGAGAAAGACCAGCATGCCGTTGTCGGCGACGGAAAAGTCGGCAGCGCGGCGATCGAAGGCCCAGCGCACTCCATCGGTTACGAGAAACGGTTCGCCGGTTACACGCAGGCCGCGGACATCGAATGGCTGCGCCCACAACTTACCTTCGCGCACCAGGAGCAGATAGCCAGAAGCGTAAGCAGCGTCGGAACTCGGACCAGAAGAAATGAGCTTAATGTCAGGTGAATCGAGGCTGCCCACGTAGATTCCGTCTTTGCTGTCCTTGCTGTAGGCGTAGGTGAAGAGAAAATGCCGACCGTCTGGCAGGAAGTATGGAAACCGATGATTGGTCCCCTCGCTCACATGAGTGACCGGCACAGGTGTTCCTCCGGCCGCACTTACTTTGGACAAGCCACCGACCGCATTGGGAGTGAACACGATGACGCCATCCTTATTCCAAGTGCCTCCGCGGCCGTTTGGAGCATCGCAAACGACCTGGAGATTCTGGCCGGCGGCGTCAATGCGTTTGAGTTTGCCCTCCGCGAAGAACGCGAGATTGCGGCCGTCTGCCGACCAGAAGGGATACTCGAGTCCCTCGGTGCCCTCGAGCGGAATGCCTTTGGGTGAATCCAGCTTCCGCACCCATAGAAGAACTCGGCCCTGGGGATCGGCAGCCACATAGGCCAACTGGGTGCCATCACGCGAGAGCACAAAACTGCCTTCCTCGCCTAAAGATCCAACAATGTTCAAGCCTCCCCAGATCGTTGGAGCCGGTTTAGGGCGATGAGAGAAGAATCCGATGGCCGCCGCAGCAACTATGGCTAATGCCAGCGCCGTCCATCGCAGATAACGGCGCTTGTCTTTGTCGGCGGCAAGTGGACTCGCAACCGAAGACGAGCTGGCCGTTCCTGTCTGCGGTCCACGCTCGCTGAGCTGCCGGAGTTGCAACTTGACATCGTGCGCAGTTTGCCAGCGTTCGTCCGGATCTTTTTCTAGACAGGTCTTGACCAGCCGATCGAGCGCGGGAGGAGTCGCCGGTTGTAAAGAAGAAATAGGAGCCGGATCACGCTCAAGCACGGCCGCCATCGCGCTGGCTGCGGTCTTGCCCTCAAATGCCCGCTTGCCCGTCGCCATTTCATACATCACCGCGCCAAGAGCGAAGATGTCCGAGCGCGCGTCGGCTTCCTTGCCATCGACTTGCTCCGGCGCCATGTATTGGAACGTTCCGACGACCACGCCCTGTGCGGTTAGTGGGTGGCTGCCGGGCGGCGTGGTCAGAGTTGCGGTTAGTCCGGAGGTCGCCACCGGGCTGGCTAGCGACACCTTCGCCAAGCCAAAGTCCATCAACTTGGCCCCAGCTTTGGTCAGCATGATGTTGTCGGGCTTCAGATCGCGGTGTACCACGCCGCTGCGATGTGCTTTCTCCAGCCCTTCACAGATTTCGATTCCATATTTCAATACTTGATCGATCGGTAGCGAGCCCCTGTGCAAACGGTCGGACAACGTTTCGCCTTCCAGGTATTCCATTACCAGGTAGTGGATCCCGTCCTGTTGGCCGACATCGTGGAGTGTGCAGATGTTCGGGTGACTCAGGGAAGAAATCGTGCGGGCTTCCCGATCGAACCGCTGCCTGGCTTCAGTGTTCTCGGAAAGATGTGAGGGGAGAATCTTGATGGCAACAGTGCGGTCGAGGCGAGAGTCTCGAGCCTTATACACCTCGCCCATCCCACCGGCTCCCAGCGGAGACTGAATCTCATACGGGCCGAGTTTCGTGCCAGAGCTCAGGGCCATTGGTGCGAGTCATTATAAACCGCCTAAGACGTCACAAAAGAAGCTGCGAATTCTTCCACATGTTCGGCAATCCTGAGACCGGCCAGAAACGGGCTTCGAGTCCGCGAAGCCGACTTATGGACCGCAGGGCTTTTCGTGGGTTCGAGTTCCAGATCGCCCATCGGTCGGAGCTCGCTCCAGCCCCTCCGCAGCGTACAACGTTCCCAGAACACGGGCCGTGGTATACACCCCAGAGTGTGAATTAAATTTTGTGGTAGCGTAGTTCCGGCTAAACGTCACCACGATGCGACCCAGAACGGGTGCCATCAGAAGATGGGAATCCAAATGAAAGCTGCCCTGCACCGAGCACAGTTCCGGCTCTTTCTTGCACTCATCGCCTCGATCGCTCTTTTGCCCGCCAATCTTTCGAGCCAGGAACCAATCGCGAGCCAACTTCTTTCCGGCATGCAGTGGAGGTCAATCGGCCCATTTCGCGGCGGGCGCGTTACGGCCGTCGCTGGCGCGCCTGACCCGAATACCTATTATTTCGGTACCCCCGGCGGTGGCATCTGGAAAACTACCAACGGAGGACAAACCTGGTTCCCGATTTTCGATAGGGAGCGGGTCGCATCTGTCGGCGCGCTTGCCATTGCTCCGTCTAATTCCAACGTTCTATATGTCGGAACCGGGGAACAGACGCGGGGCAAAGGTGTCTACCGCTCGACGGATGCAGGCAATACATGGAGGAACGTGGGGCTCGAGGACGTGCCTTTCATACAGGCGATCATCGTCGATCCAGGGAATCCCGAGGTCGCCGTGGCTGGCGGAAACTCGGTTGGAGTGGGAATACTTTGGCGACCGCTTCCGGCAACCGCAAAAACCGCCAACCGTGGAATCTTTCGCACCGTCGACGGTGGCAAGGCATGGACGAAAGTGTTCTCTGCCGAAGATTCGATCGGGGTTGTTGACCTATGTTCCGATCCTGGCGATCCCGGCACGTTGTACGCAGTGATCTATCGTCCTGCATCCGGCTTCGGCGAGTCGGCGAAGGAGGCCACCTCAGACATCGTGAAGTCTGCAGATGGTGGTTCTACCTGGACTCCTCTTGCCAGCACCGGTCTGCCTGAAAAGGCGCGCGGGAGGCTTGGCATTGCGATCGCCCCTGGAACCGGTGGACGACGCTTGTACGCAATCATGGAGCAGGGGTTCTTCCACTCGGTTGACGGAGGCACAACCTGGCAACAGTCCACGAAAGATCCACGGGTGATTGGCAATGAATATTTCAGTCGCGTCTTTGTCGACACCCGAAATCCCGACGTGCTCTACGTATCGCAGACCTCCATGTATCGCTCCACCGACGGCGGCAAGACGTTCGAAGCCTTCGCTGGAGCTCCCAGCGGCGACGATTTCCACGTGGCATGGATCGACCCCCGCGATTCGGCGCGCATGATTTTCGGTGTGGATCAGGGAGGGATCGTCACTGTGGACAGCGGCAAAACCTGGACCTCCTGGTACAACCAACCCACGGGGCAGTTCTATCACGTCTCCACCGATAGCTTATTCCCCTATCGCGTCTATGCAGCCCAGCAGGACAGTGGTACGGCGGCTGTGCTCAGTCGCAGCGACTATGGCGAGATCCTTTTGCAGGATTGGTATTCGACTGGGGGCTTCGAGTACGCGTTTATAACTCCCGACCCAGCGCATCCCAACCTCGTCTACAGCGGAGGATGGTACGGCTCGGTGGTTCGTCGCGACCAATCCACCGGCCAAATCGCAACTGTCTTCGAGCGCGGTAAGAAATATCGCGCCTCGGCAATGCCGCCTCTGGTCTTCTCGCCCCAGGATGCGTCCACCCTGTACTTAGGCATGCAGTTTGTGCTCAAGACGGTTGATGGCGGACAAAGCTGGCGGGAGATCAGCCCTGACCTTACCGGCTATGGCGAGCAAGAGGAACCGGAGAAGCCCGATCCGGACAAGCCACGTCCTCCGGCGATCACAGCCCTGTCTCTGTCAACCGTGCGCTCTGGCGTAATCTGGGTCGGCACGAGCAACCGGTTGGTTCAACTTACCCGCAACGGTGGAAAGACCTGGCAAAACGTTTCTCCTCCCGGATTGACCGAACCCACCCAGATCCTCTACGTCGAAGCCTCGCATTACGACCCGGCGACCGCGTACCTGACGGCGGGTGCAACGCGAGAGTCCACTCCTCCTTATGTCCTTCGCACCGATGACCATGGCAAGACCTGGCAGAAGATCGTCAACGGTTTTCCGGAAAACGAAATGGTCCGCGTGGTGCGCGAGGATCCCAAGCGTAAAGGCCTGCTCTATGCCGGCACAGATACCGGTGTATACGTCTCGTGGGATCGCGGCGACCACTGGCAGCCGCTTTCCTTGAATCTCCCCGCAACACCCGTCACCGATCTCCAGGTACATGACAACGACCTGGTAATCTCGACCTTCGGACGGAGCCTCTGGGTTCTCGACGACATTTCTCCTCTCCGCGAAATCAGTCCCCAAATCACCGCTGCCGATGTCAACCTCTTCGTACCTGCACCTGCCATGCGTGTGCGATGGGACAACTATCAGGACACGCCCTATCCAATCGAGACTCCCTCCGGCCAGAACCCGCCCGACGGAGCGATTATCTACTACTGCCTGAAGACGCTGCCGGCGGGCGACATGACGCTGACGATGTACGACAGCAAGGGCGCCGAGGTGGCGCGATTTTCGAGCGAAACAAAGCCAACCGCGTACCTTCCGGCCAATGCTCCCAGCTACTGGTTTGGTCCAGAAGCCACTTTGTCAAAGGCAGCGGGCGTCAATCGCTTTGTGTGGGATCTGCGGTATCCGCCCCCTGTTTCGCTTCCGTACGGGTATTACGACAAACTGCTGGAGTATACCGAATATACACTGGCTGATCATGCCGTACCCGGCCTCACGCCGCGCCTGCAACCTCGCGGACCGCTGGTGTCGCCCGGCAAGTACACCGTCGAACTACGGGTTGGCGGTCAGACCTTGCGACAGCCTCTTACGGTGGAACTTGATCCACGAGTTCATGCCTTCCCGTCCGACCTTTCTGACCAACTCGATTTGGCGCAGCAAATCGGAAGGGGCATGAAGGCGAGTTCCGATGGCTTTTTTCAGGTCAAAAGTTTGCGTAAGGCTTTAGTCCAACGTACAGACGCGCTGAAGCAGTCTGAAAACAAAGAGACAAAGGACGCAGTGGCCGACCTTGAAAAGAAGATCGATGCCATTGACAACGGGACCAAGCGCGCTCCGGGATTTGGTCCCGTGAACCGCGACTTGGCCCGGATCCTCTTCAGCGTGGAGGGCGCCGACATCCGTCCGGCAGACACCGTCCGGTCAGCAGCGCAACAAAGTTGCGAGGCCCTCGACAAGGATCTAGCGAACTGGCAGCACTTGATCGAACAGGACCTCGTGGCCTTCAACGCAGTTCTCGCCGCCAACAAACAGGCACCGTTGTCCGTCCCCACAGGAATCGGCGGTACAGGGTGCAAGCCGTAGAAATGTGGGCCGCCGTGGCGCCCCGGAGAGTGCCTTCAGTCCCGTGTGAAGGCGGCTGCTTCGGGCCCAGATTCATCGGGCTATTTCAAACCAGTGAACAGAAAAAGTTGAGACAATGCTGTCTCGTGAGAATAACCATAGGACTTGGCGTCCGGGGTTATCCTCATGCCCAGAATGTCAGTTCCACCGATGCGATCCGCGGCGATCACTGCTTGATCTCTGCCTCCAGGGATTCGCCTCAGATTAAGCTAGTTCGCAATTACGGGCAAACCGAAACTCATCGAAATACATCGTCAGTTTCTCGTTTGCCGACCACACGTCCAATTGATCTCAGCAGTTCGGTGAAGTGCTACTCAGCCCGGCCCGATTGTGTTTTCGGAAGGCTTGGCGCGACCACTAAAAGCCCACCAAAATGATGAGAACCGCCTGTGCAGGCCTGCACTATAATGGCGCGCACACATTCATGGCACTTTCTACCGGCACGAAACTCGGACCTTACGAAATCCTCTCCCAGCTCGGCGCGGGTGGGATGGGCGAGGTATATCAGGCCAGGGACACACGCCTTGACCGCACTGTGGCCATCAAGGTTCTCGCCTCTCACCTTTCTTCCTCGGTGGAGCTGAAGCAGCCCATGGAGCGCGAGGCGCGCGCCATTTCCGCGCTCAATCACCCCAACATCTGCCACCTTTACGACATCGGGTCAGAGAATGGCACCGATTACCTTGTCATGGAGTTTCTGGAAGGGGAAACTCTGGCCGAAAGGCTGCACAAAGGCGCATTGCCGCTGACCGAAATCTACAGAATCGGAATTGCCATCGCGGAGGCCCTGGCGGTCGCTCACCGTGCCGGCATCGTGCACCGCGACCTGAAGCCCGCCAATATCATGCTGACTAAGGCAGGCGCCAAGCTCATGGACTTCGGCCTGGCGAAACCCACTTTGGGTGGCACGCCGGGTACCTCAGCGGCGCCGCTTTTGTCGGCGGCACGCACTATGAGCGGACCGACCCCGGTCAGTCCGTTGACGACCGCAGGCAGCATTGTCGGAACCATCCAGTACATGTGCCCCGAACAGATCGAAGGGAAAGAGGTGGATGCCCGTTCGGACATCTTTGCTTTGGGCGCGGTGCTGTACGAAATGGCCAGCGGCAAGCGTGCGTTCGAGGGCAAGAGTCAGATTTCTGTTGCCAGCGCCATTTTGGATAAAGATCCGGAGCCGATCTCCACGATACAGCCGATGTCCCCGCTCGCGCTCGAGCACCTCATTCGAACGTGCCTCGCCAAAGATCCGGAGGAACGCTTTCAGACCGCGCAAGACGTCAAGCTGCAACTGAAATGGATCAGCCAGGGCGCTTTCTCCCAGGCTGGAATCGCGCAACCGATCGGCGTGCGCAGAAAACGGCGCGGTTGGATGACTTGGGCGGTCGCCTCACTCATTGCACTCGTGATGCTTGGTGCCGGCTGGTTCCTTCATCTTCCGGCCGAGCAGCCTGTGCTGCGTTCGAACGTCGTCCTGCCATCCAAACTGCGGCTAGATTCCATCAACACGGCGATTGCGCTCTCACCCGACGGAAAGAAACTCGTCATGGCTGCGGCGGGCGAAGGCGGCAAGCAGCAGCTCTATTTGCGGTCGTTGGACGCGTTAACCGTACAACCGATTCAGGGCACGGAGGAAGCCAGTTACCCCTTCTGGTCGCCCGAAGGCAGTTACATCGGATTTTTCACTCCCGGAAAACTGAAGAAAATTGCCCTGTCAAGCGGCGCCGTGCAAACGATTTGCGATGCGGTGGACGGACGTGGAGCCACATGGAGCAAGCAAGGCACGATCGTGTTCGCGCCAGCGGGAGACAGCGCTCTTTTTTCCGTGCCTGATTCCGGAGGTACCCCGGTGCAGATCACTTCTCCTGAGAGGGCCGGCCAAAGTCATCGTCATCCGCAGTTCTTGCCAGATGGAAAGCACGTCGTTTACTTCAGCGCACTTTTGGGAGCTGCCAACAACGGCGTGTACGTTGTCGATATTGACAGCAAAAAGAGTCAGTTCATCACCGCTTCGCAAGCCAGGGCG
>DASPRY010000189.1:0-20419 GCA_035624215.1 Terriglobales bacterium | reverse complement strand
CGCCCGAGGGTGGACGGCAAGATGTGTTTTTTGATCTGGATCAGTATGTGATCCGGGCTGACCAGCAGAGCACGATTGTTAATGACGCCCACTTTCTCAACAATCATCCCGACCTGCGTGTGCTGATCGAAGGTCATTGCGCCGTTCCCATTCCGCCCCAGCCAATAACGCTGGAGACTTCGTACCTGCCGATACGCGAAAGCTTTGGAACAGGCGCACCCATAGATCCATCGCGAAACCTACCAGGGAATAGGCCGGAACACACTCATGGGAAGCGTGGCCCGGGCCCCACATCTTCCGCACCAGGAGATACAACAGCCTACCAGAAAAGAATCCGTTGCCATAGCGCCTTCCCGCCTTGGATTTCCCGCTGGGTGATCTGACAAAACGTAAACCCGACTCATCCTTAATTCTTGGGATCCGAGGTGATGATGTGCTGCCCCGCAGCCGTCACAAGCGACTGTGCGCCTTGCACTTTCGCTCTTTGCTGAGGAGTCTGACGATCAAGCCAGAGAAATCACGTAAGCAGCAGAAGGGGGTGTTTATGCGTCTCCCGGCCTTTCTGTTTGCGCTATGTCTGGTGGCCCTTCTAGGGCTCGGCTTATCTGCCCAGCAAGAATCGTATGTCCCTCCCGTGAACGATCGACCAACTCCGGGCGCCACAGATTCCTGGGGTGGATACAACGGCTCGCGAATGTGGCGGCGAGCGGAGATTCGGGTTGTGCCACTGGATGAGCTGGACTTAGAGAAAGCAGAACTGCAAAGCTTGCGCGACCGTGTCGCGCGAGCTGAAGCGGAAGACACTGGGTATTGGTTTTCTGACCCGTCGGTTCGCAAGCAGCTGTCAGATCAGCTACAGCTCATGAAGGATCTGCTGAAACTTGCAGAGCAACAGCAAGCAAACAAAGCTAAAAGTCCGACTGCCGCGGAAGTTGAGCGGAGACTAAACCAAATCCAGGGACAAACGATGTGCGAAGCATGCCATAGCGGTATTGTGGCATCTAACATAGATGTACGATCAACGAAATAGCAGGAATACTGCGGTAACGACAGCGTTTTCGAAGTGCGGAAGGACAGTGGAGAGGAAGGCCTCAGCCGTGCCGCGAAGGGATTACAAATTCCATCGCACCTGATGCCATCTTCTGCAAATCGCAAGAAAGGAGAACCAGTATGCCGCTATCCAGGCTTAAGGAATTTCTTGACGAGCATAGGATCAAGTACGTTGTGATCTCCCATTCCATTGCCTATACAGCCAACGGAATCGCAGCGCTCACACATATCCCGGGCAAAGAGCTTGCCAAAACCGTGATTGTAAAGATTGACAATGCATTGGCAATGGCGGTGGTTTCAGCGTCGCAGCATGTTGATCTCGCACAGCTGAAGACGGCGACCGGCGCCCAGGCCGTGGAAATCGCCACAGAGGACGAATTTAAAGACAGGTTCCCGGATTGCGAAACCGGTGCCATGCCACCATTCGGCAATCTATACGGCCTTAGCGTTTTTTCCGATGAAGGCTTGTCGCGGGATAAGGAAATCGCCTTCAACGCAGGTTCCCATCGCGAGCTGGTGCGACTGTCCTGGGGCGATTTTGAAAGCCTGGTTCATCCCAAGCTGATGAAGTTGGCGGCGGTAAAACGAGCGGCCGAGGCTGCCTGAGCTGGGACCGGCCCTTCGATCTGCGGAACCCTCGCAGTTGATCTGTGGGAGGAGTTATGGAACTGACACTCAGCTCAAGCGAAAGGGAACTTCTGCTGGAGATTCTGGAAGAGCATCATCGCGCGTTGCTGCGCGAGATTTCCCGAGCGGAGCATCATGCTTTTAAGGCTGCGCTGAAGGGCAAAGAAAAGCTCCTGGAACGGATACTGGAAAGATTGGAATGCAGAAGCTCGGCCGAAACGTTAGCGCGCTCTGCCTGAGTCGAGTCCCCATCATGGCGTACCTGACCGGCGGAGCTGAAGCCGTAGTATGTCCAATCAATTGAATGCGGAAGCGGCTGCTGTTCAGGTATTGCAAGACCATGAATCCCTCGACGCCAGCCAGCGGGGCGAAGCCACGCGAGAACTCGAGAAATTTCTTCGTAGCAGAATCGTGGGGCAAGATGCCGCGATTGAAGCGGTCGTCGAACTTTACCAGATCTTCAGCGTGGGCATGTGTTCTGGTGACCGACCGATTGGCAGTTTACTTTTTCTGGGACCAACAGGCTCCGGAAAGACCTATGTCATCGAGGTTCTGGCCGAAGCTTTGTTTGGGAATCCGCGAGCCTTCATCAAAATCGACTGTGCCGAGTTTCAGGAACATCATGAAATCTCCAAGTTGATTGGATCACCTCCCGGCTACATCGGCCACATGCATACCCCGCCTTTG
The DNA here is from genome assembly GCA_035624215.1 of Terriglobales bacterium. GTDB lineage: Bacteria > Acidobacteriota > Terriglobia > Terriglobales > Acidobacteriaceae > JAFAGX01. The sequence goes on along the minus strand of DASPRY010000189.1, from coordinate 18,055 downwards.
CTTACCCAGGAGGCGCTGGCCCGCTGGCACACCGACAAGCTCAAGCTTTCGCTGTTGTTATTCGACGAAATCGAGAAAGCTTCCGAGGCGCTCTGGCAACTTCTGCTGGGTATCCTCGATAAGGCGACTCTCACGCTCGGCGACAACAGCCAGGTGGATCTCTCGCAATGCCTGATTTTTATGACCTCCAATCTGGGAGCGACCGAAATGAGCCGTCTCGCCGAGGGCGGCATCGGATTTGCAGCCCAACCGAGCAGTGCCGACACCCGCTTCGACGAAAAGATTGCCCGCAGCGCGACGGAAGCCGCGCGCAAGAAATTTTCTCCCGAGTTCATGAATCGTCTCGATAAGATTGTGGTCTTCAACACACTGCGGCCGGCACAGCTGGAACAGATTCTGGATCTGGAGCTGGCGAAGGTGCAGCGCCGCATTACGCACGCCGTTGGCCCGAACCATTTCACTTTTCGCTGCACTCCTGAAGCTAAACGCTGGTTGCTGCGCGAGGGAACTGATCCCAAGTATGGGGCGCGCCACTTGAAAAGGGTCATCGAGCGCAACATTGTTTACGGATTGGCGAATCTGGTTGCCACTGGCCAGATCAAGGGCGGCGAATGCATCACAGTAGATATGAAGCCGGACGGCAGCTTGGGCTTCAGCAAAGCCGGCGGAAACGCCGGCACGGGTTCGCCCGCCAGTCAGGAGGTGTCATGAAAAGAATTCTGGTGGTCGATGAGAACGAGATGTTGTGCCGCCTGTCTTGCGATATCCTCCGCGGAGAAGGCTACCACACTGCGTTTGCCACCAGCGTCGCCCAGGCGCTTGAGGCGTTCGAACAACAAGAATTCGATTTGGTAGTTACCGATTGCCTTATGCCGGGGATGGGTGGTCTCGACTTAGCCCGCGAAATTCGTGCCAGGCAGTCCAAATTTCCGATCATTGTCATGACCGCCTACGAACCGCTGGAATGCGAGCACGTGACCTTGTGGTTGCCCAAAAATTTTCTCTTTCCACACCTGCTGGAGAAGGTGCGTGCCTGCCTGGCAGAGACGGATGCGCATACCGTCCGCGCCTAGCGCACTGTGGCCATGAACCAAGATGTACCGCTTCGTCTCAGGCTTCTGGAGCCGCTTTCCGGCGGTTCCCGCGGTCCGCTTTGCACAGCTACCCGGGTTGCAATCCGGGGAATTTCGAATACAATACCAACTAAAGCCACGATCCCCCTCGTTGCGCCATTCTCAGCTGCAGCTTCTGTTTCATCAAGGTGGGAATCTCGCGCGAGGCGAGTTTACCTGGGAGAAGCGGTTACGGAAGTCACTTGGCGTGACATAGAAGTCTTCATAACATGCTTATATAGAAGACATTTGAGGCCGGCTTCATGCATGGAATTGCAGTTACCCTCCTGACCGAGGACAAAGAACGGCTGGCTTTGCTCCAACAACGATTGGAGAGCACGCAGATCGGCCGCAATGTTTTCGGTCATGTCGGTTTTCCCGCTACGCCGACGGATCCAATCCTCCGCCAAATTCAGGACGTGCGTGCGGAAGTCGTGCTGGTAGATATCGATCCGCAGAATGTGCAGCGCGCCATCCACGCCATCGAACTGGTCCACAACCTGGCGGCCGAGATTGCAATTTTCGCCATCGGCTCGATGAACAATCCGGAAACGATCGTTTCTGCCATGCGCGTCGGTGCGCGCGAATATCTCGAACGCTCCGCCTCCGCCGAAAGCATCGTGGATGCGTTCACCCGTTTCTCAGCTTTACGCGGCAAGGCGCGCACGACTGCCGGTCGGGCTCGGGTGTTCGCAGTTACTAACGCCAAGGGCGGATCGGGCGCCACCACCGTGGCCGTCAACACCGCCATTGCCCTGCAAGAATCGCACCCCGGAGTGCTGCTCGTGGACTTTGCCCACTTAGGGCATGCCGCGCTCCATCTGAATGTGCGGCCAACCTTCGGCTTGGTTGACGCCTTGCAGAACCTGCACCGCATGGATACTTCCTTGCTGCAGGGTCTTATGACCTCCTGCAAGAACGGGCTGCAATTGCTGGCAGGTCCGCAGCAGCCGCAGGTTCTCGCGCCCGCAGTGGCAGAACTGGCGCGCCTGTTCGACCTGATGGTGTCTCAATTCCGCTACGTGGTGGTGGATTGCTCGAATCGGGTAGACGACACGGCGCGTGTGCTGTGCGATTTATCCAATGCGGTTCTGCTGGTTGCCCAAGCCGATGTGGTTTCGCTGTGGAGTGCCGGCCGGATGCGCACCTTTCTTGATGAGGGCGCTGGCCGTGACCGCGTGCGCCTGGTGCTGAACCGGTACAAGAAGATTCCGGGTTTCAGTGACGAAGATGTCGAGGCGGCCACCAACTGCAAGATTCTCTGGAAGATTCCGAACAACCATCAGGCTATTGCTCCAGCCATCGACAAAGGAGCTCCGGTGGCGTTCCATGAAACGGTGGACGTCGCGCGTTCCTTCCGCGGCTTGGCAAGTCTGCTGGCCGAAGCCTCAACCACCAATGAAGGGTCACTGGATCTTCTCTATCAACCCGACAAGTCTGACGCCAAGAAGAAGGGCGCGGGAAGCTTCCTCATGTCTCCGGTGCGAGCCGGGCAGTAGATCTCACTCACGATTTGCAGTGATCAGGAGAATGCAGCGTGCCTCAATTGCCAGCGGTCGCCTTATTTTCGAGCCGCGCGTAGATAGCGGGGTCTGAGGCCACTTCGTAATACCAGTGTTCCGTCCAATGTTGGATTGAAAAGGTACGGGCATCTACCTGCGGCATGCGGCTGCCACGCACCACGATCTTGCGAAAAATATCGTTTCCAATCGGCACTAACCCGCTCCACAGCCGGCATTCGCCTGTGTCTTTCAGCTCCGGGAGATCCAGCTTGCAGGGCTGCAGCGAAATTTCCTGCTCCAATTTGTGGAAGGCTGCTTCACTCATGCGGATGCCATTAACGTTGTACTTCAGGATGAAATCTTCGGGGCTGTCTTCCATCTCGGTGTCGCTGACACTTTGGAAAGCATACACATGAAAGGGACTCTGCGATTCTTTGACGGTTTTTCGCAGCCGTTTGCTGCAGGATGAGAGACGGTCGCTTTCGTTGAGCGCGTCCGAGATCATGATGCGCTGCTCGCCATCGAGCAGGTACATGGGTGGAGAATCCTGGTAGGAGATGCCGATACCCAACTCCAGGCTTGGCAAACCGGACCGTTGCAAGAGTTGGTTGTATCCTCTGACGATCTCGACAATTTCGCGGGCCAGCACTGCACCGCGGCCAACCGTGAGGCCAGGGTCGCCTTGCCGCTCCAACAGGGCCAAGATGATCGCATCCCCCTCCAGGAACACTTTTATAGCTCCGTATTTGGCCAACAGCTTGTTTACCGGATCGTAGAAATTCAGGCTGAAGTAAGACGCCGGATTTAACTCACGCTCCAGCAAGGACCGGGTGAGCCGGGAGGAATCTCTTACATCGGCTTTAATGACCACATGCCGCACAACTTTCTCTTCGCCGGATTTTTGTTCCTCTGGCAATAAGAACTCGTACAGCGTGCCATTCATTGCCGAGAGTTGCCGGATCTTATCGTTGGCAAGATTCACGCTGTCGAGAGTTCCGGTGAGCGTTTCCAGTTGCCGGCGATCGCGGTGGTAGCGCAGGAAATCCCGCAGAAACCGTCCGGCAATCTTTGAACGCTCAGGCCCCCGGCAGCTGGCCACACGATCGATTGCCGCATGCAGGCTGGCCGGCGAAATCTTGCCGTGCTCCGCCATCAGTTTTTCGACTCGCATCCGCTCTTCCCGCGAGATGAGCGCGTGCTTCAGCTGCTGGGCATTGATGTGAGAAGAATATTCGACCAGCAGCGGCACCACTTCGTACGCCGCGATCACGTGCTCCAGAACCTTGTCGCGCTCCAGCAGGCCGAGCCATGCGGTCAGGCGCGTCTTTTGGGACCGGCCCTCGGCAGTGGAATCGTCGGGAATCCCGGCTCCCACCAGCGCTTGCGCATTGTCAGGGACGTTGAGCCACCCATCCAGCGTGCGTTGAACGTCCTCGCCCATGTCCAGCGCGAGCGACTGCAGAAATTCACAAGCCAGTGCGCGAACGCTGGCGAAGCGGTCCGGGTCACTTTCGAAATTGCCCAGCATGACATAATGCTCGGCATTGACGTGGGCGTCACAGCCATCTTCGGTAAAGGTCAGCGTGTTGAGAAACAATTTGTACTGTTCATCAGCGCTGCTCCCGAAAAGCGAGCGGCGTCTACGCGCCAACGTTTCTTTCTCGACTTCTCGCAAGGTGCGAAATAACTCGTCTCCGGTTTTGCGCAGAATAGTTTTCTTGGCAACCTGAAACGCCGCGACTCGCTCCCGGTATTCCAGCGCCTTCTGGTGCCGGAATCCTTCATAGCCCTTGAGGGTCATCCGGCAGCGCTCCAGCACCTGGGCAAACTGCGAGTTGAGTTCCACACGCAGAAATTTGATGATTGCCGCTCTGGCCAACAGGTCCAGAACCGGACTTTCTTGGGCTTTCGCGCTATTCAGGGCGGCCACATGCAGGTCAGTGAGCAGGGTTTTCAGGTCGGAGGGCTCGCTCTGAGCCTTGCTGCTCAACTTAGACTGGATGAACTGGGTCTTGTTGTTGGACGGCGGCGCTGCTGCTCCCAATGGCCCTTCCAGGTCCCCGTGCCGGATCAAGAGGCGTGTGATGTGGTAGCGGGCCTGCTCGACGAATTTGGGGCTGAGATAGACGTCATGCCGCAGATTATCCACTCCCACTTGAAGTCCCTGCAGAGCCAGCGATGGAGCATAAGAGGTCAAACGGGGAGGAGCGATTTCCTCTTTCTGGGAACCAAGTCTGAAGATGGGGATGCGCGGCATTGGAATCTGGGTTAGGGATGTGCCGCCTGAGCGGCCAGGCTCGACCGGAATTGGGGAACCACGAGCGCTTGCTCTACTGTCGGCACATTCAACCCTGCCAGTTTAGTGGCCAAGGCTTGGGCTTGCTCGGACGCGCCTGTGCTGGTGTACGAGCGCCAAAGTAAGAGCATCGAGAGCGGGTCACCGGAATCCTCTTCAAGTTCTGAAATTGCCTCGGCGGAGCTGCCCTGGGCTAAGAGCACTGCTCCCGCAGCTGCGTGGTAACAAAGCTGAACTGTCTGACTGCGGCTTTTTTCCGCCATTGCCTGTAGTTGGTTGAGCGCTTCCACGGCAGTTTGCAGGTCCTTCGCCTCGGCCGAGCGCGTCGCCTGGACCCGCAGAATACGGGCCTGCTCTTCGTTGCGGTCGCTGGCGGAAAGCTCGTGCGGTTCTTGCAGGATCTGTTGTGCCAACTGCAGATGTTTCATCGCGGACTTTAAATCGTTTGCATACATCGCGAGCACGCGCTGTGCTTCAGCCTCATAGAAAGGCAGGTCTGCGGCATTGGCATGGTTGGCGACTTCGCCCAATGCTTTTTCTGCCTGCTCGCGATTGTTTTCCCGAATCCAGGTCACCGCCGATTGCAGCTCGTACGCAATTTTCTCGCTCTGGCTTCCAGCGAAGACGATGGCGCGGTCGTATTCCGCGCGTGCGTCCTCCTCGCGTCCCATCAGCGCGTAAGTATCGGCAATGCCCACCTCCGAACCGAAATTCGGATCGATACGCACGCTCATCCGATACTGCACAAGCGCCGCATCGAATTTTCCCGCCATGCGCAGAATCTCGCCGTAGGAATCATGCGCGTTGGGTTCTTCTGGTTCCAGGGCGACATAGCGTTCCATGGCGGCAAATGCCTTGTCGAAGCGTCCGGAGTAGGCGTATGCATAAGCGATGTTGTTCAATGCCGCGGCATACCTGGGGTACAGGGCGAGCGCACGCTCCAGCACCTGCGCGGCCTGCTCGTAACGCTGTTGCGAGTTCAGCCAACCGCTGGCCAGGAACGCCAGGCGGCGATCCATCGGGTAGGAAGCCAGAAGGTCGTTCATGGCCGCAATAGCCTCAATATAGTTGTTCTCTTGCGCTCCGGCTATCCACTTGATCAACAACTGCTCGCCATGGCTTACTTTTGGTGCCAGGCTTCTCGCACGTCGGCGTGCTGCCGCCTCCTCGGCGGGGTCCCTGGTGATCTCGGCAATCAGAATGAAAGCTTGCGCGAAATTGGGATCTTCTTTTGTCGCCTGGCGCAAGTAGTGCCGGGCTTCGTTGACCCGGTAGCTTTCGTAATTCTGCATTGCCCGCTCGAAATTCTTGCGTGCCGCCGCCGATGAGGTTGTGACGGGAAGTATCTTCGAAGGATGTCCCGCCGCGTTTTGTTTCGGACTTGGTGTGGCGCCGGCGAGGGCAACCGATGACAACACGAGCAGCGGGCAAATCCACCAGCGGTGGGGCATCGAGCTTCCTCGGAACCTACTTATTTATGAGCTTTCTATGCCGGAGCGTAGCATGGGCGTCTTGACCCGCCAACGTTACCTAAGTGACCGGGACTAAGGCGATCAATCCGGCCATTTGTGGCCGGCGGGAGAGCTTATGCGGGCAGGGATCGACGAATGATCACATAGAGTAAGAGAAGTAGTGACGGGCTTGCCGGCGCGCGGTGAGCTTGCCGCGGTCAGATCAATCAATCAGACGGTTCGTAATGGGCGCGTAGCTGTCGATGCGGCGGTCCCGTAGAAATGGCCAATTGCGCCGGATCTCCTCGAGCAGACGCAAGTCGACTTCGCCCACCAGGATTTCTTCTCTTTCATGCGAAGCCTCGGCGATTACCCGTCCAAAGGGATCACATAGAAACGACCCGCCCCAGAATTCGAGTCCGGCCCCGGATGCCGACTTCCCACGAATATCGCCGGTTTCAAAACCCACGCGGTTGACCACTGCCACGTAAACACCGTTGGCAATCGCGTGTGCCCGCTGAATGGTGCGCCAAGCATCATGCTGTGCCTTGCCGAATTCAGCTTTTTCAGCGGGATGCCAGCCAATCGCTGTCGGATAGAAAAGAACGTGAGCGCCTTGCAGCGCAGTGAGCCGCGCGCCTTCGGGATACCACTGGTCCCAGCACACCAGGGCGCCAACACGGCCCACCTCAGTATCAAAGGCGCGAAATCCCAAATCACCCGGTGTGAAGTAAAATTTCTCGTAATAAAGCGGATCATCGGGAATGTGCATCTTGCGATAAAGCCCGGCCAGCCTTCCATCTGTATCGAAAATTGCCGCGGTGTTGTGATAGACGCCCGGCGCCCGCTTCTCAAAAAGCGAAGCGATGAGCACAATGCGGAGCTGTTTGGCCAATTCTGACAGTTGGTTCGAGGTGGGGCCGGGAATCGGTTCCGCAAGGTCAAACAGCGACGCGTCTTCGCGTTGGCAGAAATACTGCGTCCGGAAGAGCTCCGGGAGGCACACTACTTGAGCGCCACTCCCGGCGGCTTTGCGGACTTGTTCGACGGCCCGTTGCAGGTTCTTTTCCGGATCGGGCGTGGCCGACATCTGGATCAGGCCGACACGGAAATTTTCTGGCGGCAAATGCCCACCCTCCTATCGGAATGACAGAATACCAGTTTTGAGTTCCAGGAATTCATCCTCACCGCGGAAGAGTTAACTCCTCCTAGCGGGAGATTCTCAGGTTTTAGTAGAGTATTTACTGAAAAAATGGAGAGCCCCTATGAAACAAGGTAATCATGACGGGTCCGGGATCGAGCGTAAGCTGCACGATCCCGTCGAAGACCGGTTGATTCCACTGGAATCGCTGGATTTGAAACGGGTGCATTCGATTGACGACCTGGTGCGAGCCATGGCCAAAACCGCCTTTACCGGACGACAACTCGGGGAAGCGGCGGACGTCCTCGAAGCCATGGCGCGCGATGAAGAGTGTTTCGTGGTGATGACTCTCGCCGGGGCCATGACCGTAGCCAAGCAAAGCCTGATCATTGCCGAGTTGATCGATCGCGGAATTGTGAACGCGATTGTTTCCACCGGGGCATTAATGGCGCACGGTCTGGTGGAGGCGACGGGACTTTCCCATTTCCGGTATAGCCCGGGCGTATCCGACGAAGTGTTATATGAGCAGGGATACAACCGGGTATACGACACGCTGGAACCCGAGCGGAACCTTGACGATGTCGAGGAAGTATTGTCCGAGATTCTGGATGATTGGGACCACAACGAAGTGGTTTGCTCCTACAAGCTGAACCACGCGATCGGCCAGCACCTGACCAAGCGCTCCAGGGAAGAGCGCGGCATCCTGAAGTCAGCCTATGAAAAGGGAGTACCAGTATTCGTTCCCGCGTTCACAGATTCGGAGCTGGGCCTGGATTTTGCTCTCAACAACCGCATTCGCGAGTCGACAGGCCGGCACAAACTGCGCTTCGACCCGTTTGAGGACCTGGAGCACTTCGCCGCGACCTTGCTACGGCAAAAGCGCCTCGGCATCTTTACGATTGGCGGGGGTGTGCCGCGCAACTGGTCGCAGCAGTTTGGCCCATTCATCGAATTGCGCCATCGGCGCTTGGGAGAACATGTGCCCCTCAAACGCTATCACTACGGTGTCCGCATTTGCCCCGAGCCGGTGTACTGGGGCGGATTGTCGGGCAGCCCCTACAGCGAGGCGGTTTCCTGGGGAAAGTTTGTCCCGCCAGCCGAGGGCGGCCGGTTCGGCGAGGTGTTCGTCGATGCGACCGTCGGTTTGCCCTTGATTGTTGCCGCTGTGCTCGAACGATTAGGAAAAGACAAGCACAATTCAGCCGCGAAAAAGGAGAAAGTTGCGGCACGGAAATAGTGGATTGTGCGGCTCGTGTAACTAATCGAAGATAAAAATGGCGGAGGCAATGACCGTGGTCCACAAGCCCCGCTTATCCCCCACTGCAGATTGAGTGACATTCGCTGTGCGCACAATTTTATTGGAAATGCGGTAAATCTCTTTCTTTTCGTCCCAGGATCTGTCGGGATCGAACTCCACGTTTAGGGTCGTCGCCAGCATCTCAGCCGCAAGTTCTTCGGCATAATCCCCGGCGGCATTATCGGTCTCGCCGAACGAGTGGTGCTCACTCAGGTAGCCGTATGTATTGCGGTCGGCCGGAATGGCGACTCCGATGCTCGCAGCCAAAAGCCGATGCGGCTCACGGGTTGAATTCTCCGCCACCACGGCAAAAACCACCTCACCGGGGCTCAGATATTTCAGCCCCTGAGAGCGCGCAATCAGCTTGCAGTTAGGCGGGAAGATGGATGATACACGCACCAGGTTTTGTGCAGCGATGCCGGCGTCACGTAAAGCCAGCTCAAATGAGGTGAGACGTTCGCGATGCTTTCCGACCCCCTTGGTGAAGAAAATCCGCTTGGGGACCATGTCTTTGCCCAATTCCCTGAGTCCTCCGCTTTTCCCTTGATGACGGTCAATCTAACACAGTGGACTGTAAAGGGAATATGAAAATAGGTTCGGAGTCCAAAAAAAATCCGACGGAAAACCAATTCTAGTTTTCCGCCGATTTCGGAGCCGCGGGGGGACTATTTTGCGGCAGAAACCGAACTAACCTCGATCTCGTCGCCGTTGGCTTGCCCTTTTACCGTTGCTTTCTTATCGGCGAGCTTGTCCAGAGCTGCGAGCGTAGCCTTATCCTCAGTGTCCAATGTGTAGACTTTGTCGCCCACGACCAGCGCGTACTTCGAACCTTTCTGCACGCACGCGCGGAGACAGACAGCGGGGTCACCCTCCATCATGTGCTTCTTGCCGCACATCGCGTCGCTTACGGTTCCCGTGAAACTTTGCGCCTTGGCGGCAAAGGAGAATGGCGAGAGAACCCTGGTCAACAACAGGATCATCAAGAGAAATCGGAACTTCGTGGGCACACTGTGCATGGAAATCGCTCTCCTTTAAGTTGGAATCCGTCCGCTGCTCTTTAAGTATTTGAGTGCCGATTGCGCTTAAATGTTACAGCAATTTATTACTTCGCAATGAAACGGAGGATTACATCGACCGTCTTGTCTTTCCGATCCAGCGTCTCCTGGATGTCAGTATCCCACTCTCCAGTCTTGAGTACTTCCTGCAGTGCCTGGGAGACAAAGCGACGGGTGTAGCCGGAGTTGTAAGTGTCTCCTGTCAGCAAGGTCCAGTTATTCTGCAGGCGGTCTTTTGTGTGCGAGTCCACGCCAAGAATCTCCAAATCTCCCATTTTGAAGATGTCGCCTTCCCGAATGATAAAACGGTACCTCGCTGTGTGTTGCGAATCGTCAAGCTCCGGCTCAATTCGAATCGTGGCATCCATGTAGCCCTTCATGCCGTAGAGACTCTTCATGTTCTCCGCATCCTTGCTAATCTCAACCGCATCGGCAGGCTGACTCACTTTCACCTGAACGGCTTGCCGCAAGAGATCCGCTGGGATCACCTTGCTCCCGGAGATTTCGAAGCCTGTCAGATTGTACTGTGGCCCAGGATCAACCGGAAAAGTCACTTCAACCAGGACCTCGTCCTGATCGCTCTGGCTGACCTTCGCCACCGGATCCCCAAGAGTCGCTTTGAGGTAGCCGCGCGCCAGAAAAATTGAAAGAAAACTCTTGTTCTCTTGCTGGCGCATCGCGGACCGCTCATATTCGGCGCCGCGGAGCTTCTTACCAGCCGCCTCAAGCGCTGGGAACTCCGCCAGGCTTGCACCCGAAAATTCAACATGTTGGATCAATATGCGTGGCCCCGCAACACTGTACACGAAGGCTTCTGTGGGACCGTCTCCCTGCGCTATGCGGACATAATTGACCTGGGCCGCGATCTTTTTCTCATCCATCAACAACTGCAAGGCTTGGCTAACATCATCCGCCAGAGGCCCCGTAACCGGAAGTTCCCCATTGAACAGCGGTACTTCAGCATGAAGCCTCTCAAGCAGCTCCTGATCAGAAAACCAGACCAGATTCTCGAACCGCGCCGGAGCAAAATGTTCCGCATCTTTGACTTTTAGGGTCAGCCTGGTGCCCTCCGGCGAGTAGTCGAAACTATAGGTAACGTCAGCGAAAGCGCCAGTCTCACCCAGCCGCCCCACGGCATACTTGAAGTCGTCGTCGTGTACCGTTTGACCAAGCTGCAGCCCGCATCCGCGGGCGACATCTTCCGGTTTGTACCGTTTTGTGCCGGAGACTTGCACCGAAATGAGCTTGAAAGCTGAAGGCGGAAGCTGCGTGGATGGTTTGCCGGCTTGGGACGAAGAGACCTGCGCGATGAGCAGAACAAGAAGCGACGCAGCAACCTTGAAGAATGTCACCTAAGGAAATTCTAGCGCAGTCGGCACCTCACTTCGGCACAGCGGGCAGGGGAGGGGCAAGAAGGCCGCTAGGTTTTGACCGAGGCTGTGGCATCTACGCTCTTGAGTCTCACGGTTGTATCGATGAAAGCCAGTGCGGCGCGGCTGAGGGCCTTATCTTTCCGAAAAACCAGTGCCAAATCGCGGCGAATCGTCGCATCGGAAATAGGAATCGCAACCAGAGCGTTGGCCCGCACATCCTCCAGCACATTGGAGCGCGCGATAAACCCGATACCCGCATCTGCGGCTACAAATCGCTTCAGCAGTTCGCTGGAATCGAGTTCCATGGTGTAGCGTGGCTTGAGCTTGCGCTCGTAGAACAGGTTTTCGAGGGCGTCCCGCGTATGGCCGGCTTTAGGGACGATGAGGGGAAAACCGGCAGCCTCGGCAATCGTCACCGATTTCAGCTTAGCCAAGGGATGCCTAGCGGGAACGATGACCACCAGCTCGTCGCGATGGATCAACACCACGGTCAAGCGAGGATCGTTGACCGGAAGCGAAACCACCCCAAAATCAACTGAATTATCGATCACAGATTCCAGAATTTTGCCGTAATCAGACCGTGTAATGCTGATGTTCACGTCCGGATACTGCTTCTTGAACTCGGCAAACACCTCCGGGAGAATGTGCAGGCAAGTGCCCTCATTGGCGCCCACCACAATCTCGCCTTTCGGTATGCGTTCATTCTCGGCGACGGCGGTAAGCATCATCTTGCGCGCTTCGAGCATTTCTTCGGCGAACTTCAGGAACAATTTGCCCGAGGCGGTTAGGGAAACCTTGCCGCCCGATCGGTCCAGCAACTTTGCCCCGACCTCCTCCTCCAGCGAGCGAATTTGCGACGAAATGGCCGGCTGTGTGCGGAAACGCTTCTCGGCCGCCCGCGAGAACGAGCTCAGCCGCGCAACTTCAAGAAACGTTTCCAGTTGATCAAAGTCCATAGGAGCAACTCTTGGCAATCAACACTTGGCATTTGGCCACGCAGTAACGAGCACAGTCTTCAAGGGCCAAATACTAATTGCTAAGTGCTGGAAGCTGAGCCCGATAAGTGGCGCTTATCCTCCTCATAAAAACAATCAATTTCCACCTGTGCGGGGAGGGTTCTAAACTTGATTGTTTTGTTAAATGCCAGAATTGTAGCAGGCGTACTCTCCCCAAAATATCACCGCACAACTAAAAGGAGTGTTCTATGGCGGATCCGAAAACCGTGCTGGAGTTCGTGAAGAAAAACGGCATTAAAATGCTTGATCTCCGCTTCACCGACCTGCCGGGACTGCAACACCATGTTTCTTTTCCCATTGAGCAGTTGACTGAGCCGTCGTTTGAAGAAGGATTCGGGATGGACGGCTCGTCGATCCGTGGCTGGGCGGCGATTCACGAAAGCGATATGCTGCTCATCCCTGACCCGAATACCCACCTGCTCGATCCCTTCACCGAGGTGCCAACGCTGGTGATGGTGTGCGATGTAATCGATCCGGTCACTAAGCAAAGATATGATCGCGATCCCCGCTACATCGCCAAAAAGGCGGAGCTTTACCTGACTTCTACCGGGCTGGCGGATACCGCTTATTTCGGCGCCGAAGCCGAATTTTTCATCTTCGATAACGTGCGTTTCGATCAGCGCGAGCAGCATGGCTTCTACTTCATTGATGCCGAGGAGGGCCGCTGGAATTCGGGAAGAGAAGCGAATAACCAGGGATATCGGCCGCGCTACAAAGAAGGCTATTTTCCCGTGCCGCCGACCGATCATTACCAGGACCTGCGCAGCGAAATGGTCATGACCATGCTGAATTGCGGCCTCGAGGTGGAATGCCATCATCATGAAGTGGCCACCGGCGGACAAACCGAAATCGATCTCAAGTTCGACTCGTTAGTGCGTTCTGCCGACCACATGATGCTCTACAAGTACGTGGTGAAGAATGTCGCCAACCAGTACGGAAAGACCGTAACGTTTATGCCAAAGCCGATTTTCCAGGACAACGGCAGTGGCATGCACACTCATCAGTCACTGTGGAAGAACGGCAAGCCGCTTTTTGCCGGGGACGGTTATGCGGGCCTGTCGCAAATGGCGCTCTGGTATATCGGTGGGCTGATCAAGCATGGTCCGGCGCTGTCCGCGATCATTGCCCCCACAACCAACTCTTACAAGCGTCTGGTGCCGGGTTTTGAGGCGCCGGTGAACCTGGCGTATTCACGTCGCAACCGCTCGGCGGCCTGTCGCATTCCGATGTATTCGGCATCGCCGAAGGCCAAACGCGTCGAGTTCCGTCCCCCCGATCCGAGCTGCAACCCCTACATGGCGTTTGCCGCGATGATGATGGCAGGACTGGATGGCGTGGAGAACAAGATCGATCCCGGCCAGCCTTTGGACAAAGACATTTACGATCTCGGCCCTGAAGAGTTGGCGAAAGTACCCTCGATGCCGGGCTCGCTTGAAGACGCTCTGAACGCGCTGAGCCGCGACAACACGTTCCTGCTCAAAGGCGACGTGTTCACCGAGGAGTTGTTGAGCACCTACATCGATTACAAACGCTCGAAAGAAGTGGACGCGGTCCGTTTGCGGCCGCATCCATTTGAGTTTGCGCTGTACTACGACATATAGCCGTTTGTCGCTAGTTCTTGGTCGTCCGTCGTTCGCGGGATGCCCACCCTTCGCGGTGATCGAAGGGTGGGTTGTCGCAAAATTCGTATCGACGAAAAACACCGCGGCCTTCGCAAAGTGCGCACAAGGCCGGGCCACCCCGCCTTAGCGATTCCAGTAACATAATCCCTCGTGGCTTCCTACATCGCAGCCCTCGACCAGGGAACAACCAGCACTCGCTTCATATTATTTGACGCGTCTGGCAGGATTGCTGCCTCCGCCCAAAAGGAGCATGCGCAGATCTATCCGCAGCCGGGATGGGTGGAACACGATCCGGCGGAGATTTGGCGATGCACCCAAGAGGTGATCACCGAAGCTCTGCAAAGATCGGGAATTCCGCCCGCGGATATTGCGGCAGTCGGCATTGCAAACCAGCGCGAAACCACTGTTGTCTGGAATCGCAGAACCGGCCAGCCAGTAGCCAATGCCATCGTCTGGCAAGACACCCGCGTGGCTGACTACGTTGCCGAGCTTGGTCGCAATCACGGCCAGGACCGTTTTCGCGCGCAGACTGGCCTTCCCTTGAGCACTTACTTCAGCGCTCTGAAGATTCGCTGGCTGCTGGAGCACGTACCGGGAATTCGAGACCAAGCGGAGGCCGGGGAGGTGGTCTTCGGCAATATCGATTCGTACTTGGTATGGAACCTGACGGGAGGTCCCGCCGGCGGAGTTCATGTCACCGATGTGAGCAACGCCAGCCGCACTCAACTAATGAACTTGCACACGCTTGCATGGGACAGGGAGCTGTTGAACGCATTTGATGTCCCACGAGCCATGCTGCCGCGAATCTGTTCCAGTTCGGAAATCTACGGGACTGTCACTCATCCCGCTTTGAAAGGCGTCCCTATCGCAGGAATTCTTGGCGATCAGCAAGCGGCACTCACGGGACAAACCTGCTTCAAGCCGGGAGAAGCCAAGAATACCTATGGCACCGGGTGTTTTCTGCTGATGAACACGGGTAAACGGGCAGTTCAATCCAACTGCGGACTGCTGACCACGGTCGCGTACAAATTTGGTGATGAGCCGGCGCATTATGCGCTAGAGGGGAGCATCGCCATCGCCGGCGCGCTGGTCCAGTGGATGCGCGACAATCTCGGGCTCATCGCCGGCGGCAGCGAGATCGAAGAGCTGGCACGGACTGTGGATGACAACGGTGGCGTTTATTTCGTCCCCGCGTTCTCCGGATTATTTGCGCCGTATTGGAAAGAGGATGCTCGCGGCGTGATCGTCGGGCTGACTCGTTTTGCGAACAAGGGACATCTGGCCCGCGCCGCGCTTGAAGCTACCGCGTTTCAGACACGTGAGGTTGTCGAAGCGATGGAGAAAGATTGCGGCAGCGTTCTGACGGTCTTGCGTGTCGACGGCGGCATGGTCGAGAACAATTTATTAATGCAGTTCCAGGCAGACATCCTCAACCGCCACGTGGTGGCGCCTTTAGTTAAGGAGACGACGGCGCTTGGCGCTGCATACGCGGCTGGACTTGCTGTCGGATTCTTCAAGGACTTGCAGGACCTGTGCGAGAAATGGGCAATCGAGCATATCTGGCAGCCAAGACTGGCAGCGGAAAAACGAGAGGAACTGTACCGGCGATGGAAGAAAGCGGTGACCCGCTCATTAGATTGGGTCGAGTAACTTCTCACCCGCGGGTGATCATGGTCACTGCCAGAATGCGTTAGGCAAAGTTATCGTACAGTTATGCTGGCTTCTTCCGTCATCGCCGCTGGCCTGCCGCAGCTAGCGCCCGACCAATTGCGCGCTGCGCTCACCAATTTTCTCCCCAAGAATGCAACTACGGCGGAGCGAGTCGGCGCTATTGAAACTGCGCTGCGAAGTCCTGCCGCTCAATCCGTGCGCGACGCGATGGCGCGCTGGATCGTGGACGAAATTGTTCCAGTAGACGCGCTAGTTCCGGAAGCCTACGTGACGTGGCGTCCGCCGGTTCGCGACTGCATGGTGTTCGTGATCACGCGAATCTCACCCGCGCGCCTCGCCCCCAAGCTTTTGGAGCAGCTTGAGCTGCCCGTCAAAACGTCACCCGAAACGCGCCTGCTCCGCCTTATCGCGAGAGTCCCCGGCCTGCAAAAACTCGGACAGGTAATTGCGCGCAATCAGCATCTCCGTCCGGCGCTGAGAAATGCGCTCGCCAGATTGGAAAACAGCATCCGTGATGTCAAGCCCGAGGAGATATGCGCCATCATTGAAAAAGATCTTGGGCCGCGGCTCGAAAAGTACGAGGTCGAAATCGCGACCCGCATTCTCTCCGAAGCCAGCGTCAGCGCAGTGGTGCGTTTCACCTGGCGAAACCCCGAGACTGGCCGGCGTGAACGCGGCGTCTTCAAAGTACTCAAGCCGCATATTCCCGAGTATTTTGCCGAGGACATGGACTACCTGCATGGTCTGGCGGAATATTTCGCAGACCGTCACCACAGCTATGGATTTCCTCGCCACCTGATCCCCGATACCTTCAAGAAAGTTCGTCGCTTGCTACAGCACGAAGTCAACTTTGTTCGCGAGCAAAAAACATTAACGGAAGCCTGGAGCCTTTATCGATCTATGCCTGGCGTGCGCGTGCCGCGCCTGATTAAGCCGCTCTGTACAGCCGGAATTACGGCGCTCAGCGAGGAGCGGGGAATCAAGGTGACGAATGCGGCGGCCCGGCTGCCGGCTTCGCGTCGTCTTGGAGTTGCCGAGCAACTGGTCGAAGCACTCGTCGCCGCGCCCCTGCTCTCCGCGCAAGAAGACGCCATTTTTCACGGTGATCCGCACGCCGGCAATTTGCTTTACGAAAATCGTACGGGAGAATTGACGATCATCGATTGGGCCCTGCGGGAGCACCTGAACCGTGAACAGCGGCGGCATCTCGCACTGTTATTTCTGATGGTGAGCCTGCGCGATCCAGTCGGTGCGAGCAATGAAATCCTGGCGCTCAGCCAGCACCGCATCCGAAGCGATTCGCGACTGGCGCAGATGGTTCGCGAATCGGTGGCGACATTCATCGACGAATTGCCGGTGAGACGCCTGCCCAGCGGTGCGGACGCCATGAAACTGCTGGAACGCGTCGCTGTGAAGGGCGTCACATTTCCGGGGCCGTTGATCATGTTGTCCAAGGTCATATTCACGCTGGACGGAATTCTGAGTGATATTACGAAATCGGATACCAGGATGGGCTTCACTATCGCGCGTCACGTGGCGCAGCGTTGGATCACCGACCGCGCCATGTTCCGTTCTCCACTGATGACAAAGGACTGGATCACTTTGCAATGCAGCGCGTTGCTCTACACCGGCCGCCTGTGGCTGCAGTGCGAACGGGCCATTCTGGATCGCCTGCTGCCCGCCGCTCCGACAACGTCAGCGCCAGTATGAATTCCGCCGCATGCGTCCCTGTCTGGCTTCATCGCATTATCAAATCCTGACTATCAATATTTTGATCTTCCGCTCTGCCTCGTGCCCCGATAGGCTGTGTCAATTGCGAAAAGGGATCATGAAGAGATTGAAGAGCCCGAAACTCCGCCAGCTTTGCCGCCGCGTTAGAAAACGTGCGAGCCCGCCACGATTACGCGAGTTCGCACATGAATTGCGACTAACAGTGAAGCAGTCGCAGAAAATTTCGATGCGCGCATCGCACCTTGGCAGACGCCACTGCACTCCGTTCGAGAGTATTCTGCTTGCTCTAGGGTATGAAGGCACCCTGGCGCGGATGCTAGGTGAGCGAGAAGTTGGTTGATTCTTCCTGTACGGTTGCGTGAATTCTTTCGATTCTTCCCGACGTACGAAGTGGGACCGGTGGGGCGAAGGCACAGTCGGCAACCACGGTCCTCACTAAACCCCCGCTTTGTTTCCACCATCCATCGAACACTCTCCCACTGAGATGACGAACCTGCAGGCGGTGCCATGTGCCAACTTCGAAAGGGGGGACGCTCGGGCAAACGGCCACGCAGCACGTGTCCGCGCGAAGGCCAGTGCACAGTGCCTTGAGAGCGCTTTCCTTGGCGCTCCACAGCAAATTCAAAAGTAAATCGCGGCCTGCGCGGTCGATAACAACTAACCGCTGTTCTTCCAGCGTGAAATAGTCGGAGAGAAACGCGTCGCTTCGCGGCTCAATCGTCTCAAGGTCACAACCCAGAGCCATCTTGCAACCAGCAACGGCACACGCCGCCATGCCCTCTCGGTGG
>DASPRY010000163.1:0-14460 GCA_035624215.1 Terriglobales bacterium | reverse complement strand
ATGAGCTGCCTTGCGCAAGTCGATGAAAAGATCCTGGCCTTGTCCGGTACGCATCCGCCAAATGGCAGCTGCCCCAACCGCCGCAGCCATCGCTGCGAGCGCAAAGGCCGAACCCAGCCGCACTGCACTGGGAAAAAGCGGATCACGACCCGCAAAGGTAATAGTCCCTCCCGTATCGGCGGGGACCACTCCCGTTCCAGCGAGGAGATCGTCGAGGTACGCCGGGAGATCATCCGCGAAAGAGGCTTTCTCCTGATGTTGAAGACAAGAAGAAGACATTGCGTATATCCTTCCGAGTTTCTATTTCAGTAACGATTTTCACCAACCACTCACTTCCGGTTCCGGGCCCGCGCGAAGCTATAATTGCTGGCGATGCCGGGGCAACAGTTGCGATTTGAACAGTGGGCCACGTTCTACGCCATCACTTCGGCGGCAGCGGCTACATTGCTCGGATTATTGTTCGTGGTCATCACTCTCGCTGCCGAGCGAAGGCTCAAGTATGCGACGCCACATATCAGGATCTACCTCACGCCCGCTGTGATTTATTTCAGCAGCGTGCTGCTGATGAGCGCGCTTCTGGCTATTCCCAACCAAACGCGGATTACTGCTGTCATTTGCGTCTGCCTCGAAGGCGTTGCCGGATTAGGTTACTGCGGCTCTCTGGCAATCCGGCGAGGAGTTGGTAGTGCCTATTACGAAGCTCGTTCCGACCTGTTTCCCTATGTCCTCCTTCCGTTCGCCGCATACACCCTTATGGTTGCTGGTGGCCTAGTATTGCTTCGAACATCCCAAATCGGCCTTGACTTGGTAGCGGCCGGGATGCTCGCGCTGCTCGGCATCGCGATCCGAAACTCGTGGTCGATAGCAATCACCGTCGTGTCGGCGCGGGACTGAAATTGCGCCGGTTGGGTTGCATGCAATTCGGCACTGAACTGCGCCGCTTGTTCGATCCCATCAGCAGATTCCCGACGGCCGCTCACGATTCCCAGCCTCCACCAAGATTTCTGTAGATCTCAACCAGACTCACAAGCTCATTTAATTGCGCTTGAGCTAACCCTAGTTCTGCATTGAAGGCATTGGTTTCGTTGGTCAGCACTTCCAAATAGCTGGTGGCGCCGCCGCGGTAACGCAACTCGGATAATCGCGCTGCATCTTGCGCGGCAAGCACCAACTCCTCCTGACGCTGGCGGAACTCACGATTTTTTTGATATCCAACCAGAGAGTCCGACACACCGCGAAAAGCCTGCTGGATGGTCTGCTGGTACGTAAGCACCATTTCCTTTTTTCTGGCCTCGCTCAATCGCACTCCGGACTTGATTCTCCCGCCGGCAAAAATGGGCTGTGCGAGCGATCCACCGAAACTCCAAAATCCAGCCGGGCCGGTGAACAGACTACTCACCGCAGAGCTCAGAAAACCGCTCTGACCAGTCAGTGAGATTTGCGGGAAGTACGCAGCCCTGGCGACTCCGATTTGTGCGTTGGCTGCCATCAACTGTGCTTCAGCCGCGCGGATATCGGGGCGCCGCTCGAGTAGACGCGAGGGTATTCCCGCCGGAACTTCCGGCAAGTGCGGCTGCTCGGTCAGCTTCATTCCGCGGTCAATCGGACCGGGATTGTCTCCCAGAAGGGTGCTGATGAAATTCTCCTGTTGCTGGATGCGCCGTTCGAAGTCCGGTATTTCCTCTGCCGCCGCCGCCACCAACTGTTCTGCCTGTCGCACGTCGAGCATGGTGCCGGCCCCGCCGTCGGACAGCGTGCGAGTCAGTTGCAACGACTCCTGACGCGTTGCCAGAGTCCGCTGCGAGATTTCAAGCTGAAGGTCGAGTGCGCGAAGCTCGAAGTATGAGGCAGCAACATTACTCACCAGCGTGCTGATAACTGTGCGGCGCGCCCACTCGGTGGCGAGTAGATTGGCACGTGCCGCTTCAGTGGCACGGCGGTACTTGCCCCAGAAGTCGAGATCCCACGCAAAAGAAGCACCCACTTGGTTGACATCCGTCTCGTATGCAGGAGAGGTTGCCCATGCGCAATTGCCATTCGTGCAAACCGGGAAGTTCGACTTAGAATCACGTTCGTTTAGAGCAGTAGCACCGGCGGCCACTGTGGGCAGCTGATCAGCTCGGGTTATGCCCAACTGCGCGCGTGCTTCGAGGATCCTTGCCGCCGCAATGCGAACGTCGTAATTGTTCTGAAGCGCAGTGCGGATCAGTTGCTGCAAAGTCGGATCTTGAAAGACCTCAAACCATTTCTGATCACCAAAGGATTGCTCAGGAGACTGCGAAGGCTGCTGCGGTGCTCCCTGCTGAGCTTGCGCCGCTTTCTGCGGCGACGGAGCTCCGCGGTATGCGTCCGGAACGTCAACTTTCGGTCGCCGGTAATTGGGTCCCACCGCACACCCACAAGTGAAGAGCAACATGAATAAGACGACGATTGTTTTTTTCATGTTAGAATGGCTCCATAGGCCGTGCCGCTTCCTGCCATGTCATTTGCTGAGCTTGCGCCGCTTTCTGCGGCGGCGGAGCGCCGCGGTATGCCCCCGGCACGTCAACAAACGATCTTCGGGAGTTCGGTCCGACTGCGCACCCGCACGCAAAAAGCGTCAGGAATAACAAAACAAATGTTTTTTTCACGTTAGTCTGCCTCCATTGGACGCGGTTCGAGAATCTCTTCACTTTCGCTCACGCCGCGCTTCCGAATACTCGCCACACGCTCCACCAGGACGTAGAGCGCCGGAATAATAAAGATGGCAATCGCAGTCGCGGCGAGCATTCCCCCAATGACGGCGGTTCCCATGATTTGCCGGCTCACTGACCCTGCGCCGGTTGCAATGAACAAGGGCACACAACCCAAAATGAAAGCGAAGGACGTCATCAGAATTGGCCGTAGCCTCAGTCTGGCCCCTTCGAGGGCAGCATCGACCAGTGGCTTGCCTTTTTCATATTCGCTCTTCGCGAATTCCACGATCAGAATGGCGTTTTTGGCCGCCAGTCCGATGAGCATCACTAGCCCGATCTGCGAGTAGACATCGTTCTCGATTTGCACCATGAAGGCCGGGAAGATCATGCCGAGTACGGTGCGGCGTAGCCACAACAGCCCGAAGGCACCGAATACCGCGACGGGGGTGCTCAGCAATACGCCGAACGGCAGTGACCAGCTCTCGTACAGCGCCGCCAGGATGAGAAAGACGAACAGCAGCGAGACGGCAAAGATGACCCACGATGGCAGTCCTTCGCGCGCCTTCTGCTCCTGGCGCGACATGCCCATGTAATCGAAGCCCATCTCCGGCGGCATCGTCTGGTGGAAGACTTCTTCCAGGGCCGTCGTGGCCTGCTCAGAGCTGTAGCCGGGTGCCGCGCTTCCGACAATCTGCGCTGCCGAATACTCGTTGAAGCGCATCTTAAATTCGGGGCCGTAGCGCGACTCGAATCGGGTCAGCGCCGACAGCGGCACCATCTGCCCACGGTTATTGCGCACGTAAAACTGCGCAATATTGTCGAGACTGGCCCGATAGGGCGCTTCCGCCCCCACGTACACCTGCCACGCGCGGCCGAATTGGTTGAAGTAATTAACGAACTGCCCGCCCATGAAGGCCTGAAGAGTGCCATATACCTCTCTCAAGTTGACGCCCTGCTTGAGTACCTTCTCCTTGTCCACGTACACGAATCTTTGCGGCGTGCTCGGGATGTAGGTGGTCGCGATCATGCCAATTTCCGGCCGTTTGCGAGCGACTTCCAGGAACTTGCCCAGATTGTCCACGAGGAAATCGGATTTCTTCCCGGAGCGGTCCTCGAGCACGAATTGAAATCCGCCCGAGGTGCCAACCCCTGAAATCGCTGGGGGCGAGAAGGCGAAGACAGTTCCTTGCGGAAGGGTAATGAGTTTCAGGTTCAACTTCGCCTTGATGACCTGATACTGCTCCTCCAAGCTTTTTCGCTGTTCCCATGGGTTCAGCGTCACATAGAAGAACGCGCTGTAGGTGCTGCGGGTCAGACTAAGGAGACTGAATCCGACAGCGGTGGTGTAGTACTCAACTCCCGGAGTGGACTTCAGGACGTCTTCTACCGCTCGGGCTGCTTCCGACGTGCTCTGCATAGAAGCAGCTTCGGGCAGTTGCATCTGGATATACATGTAGCCCTGGTCTTCGTCTGGCAGGAAGCTTTTCGGCACTGCCTTCATGAAGAAGAGACTGGCAAGCGCAAATCCCGCGAGTGCTAACACGGCCAAAACACTTTTCCGAATCAAATGGCCGGAAGTCCGGAGGTAGAAACTGTTACCACGCTCGAACATACGGTTGAACCAGGCGAAGAATCTGGCAAGCGGCCCATGAGTTTGTTTCCTGGGCCGAAGCAGCATGGCTCCCAGCGCCGGGCTTAGCGTCAGGGCGTTGAACGCCGATACGATCACCGAGATTGCGATCGTGATGGCAAACTGCTGATACAAACGGCCGGTAATGCCGGAAATGAACACGGTGGGCACGAACACCGCGGAGAGAACCAAAGCAATGCCAACCACTGGGCCAGTCAGTTCGTCCATGGCCTTGCGAGCTGCATCCTCCGGAGCCAAGCCCTCTTCAATGTGCCGTTGTATCCCTTCCACCACGACAATGGCGTCGTCCACTACCAGGCCGATGGCCAGCACTAGGCCGAACAGCGAAAGCGTGTTGATGGAAAACCCGAAGAACGGGAACACAGCAAAGGTGGCCACCAGCGAGACAGGTACGGCGACCATGGGAATGAGTGTGGCGCGCCAGTCTTGCAGAAACACGTACACAACCATGATCACCAGGAGGAAGGCAATCACGAGCGTGATCGCAATCTCCTTCATGCCTGCCCGTACAGCATCCGTCGTATCCAGCGTCACTTCGTATTCCAAATCCGCCGGAAAGCTCTGCTTCATCTTGGCCATGAGCTTCCGGATCCCTTTTGCGGCCTGCACCGCGTTGGAACCCGGCAATTGGTAGACACCAATTACCGCGGATGGCTTGCCGTTAAGGCGGGTAGTGATGTTGTAATCCTGCACTCCCAGTTCGACGGAGGCGATATCTTTCATGCGCACGACGCCGCCTTGAGGGCTTTCGCGGACGACGATATCGCCGAACTCTTCCGGCGTCCTAAGTCGGCCTTGAGCCCGGACCGCATAGGTGAAACGCTGGCCTGCTACGGTCGGTTCCCCTCCCACCTGGCCGGCCGGATTCACCTTGTTCTGCGATTCCACGGCATGGACCACCTCGCCTACGGTGACGCCCAATTTTGCGAGGCGATCCGGTTTCACCCAAATTCGCATTGCGTACTGTCCGGCGTAAATCTCGGTCTGGCCAATACCGTAGGAGCGCGCGATGGGATCGTTCAGATTAATGAATGCGTAGTTGGCCAGGAAGTTCACATCGTGAGTGCCCTTGGGTGAATACAACGCAACCAGCATCATGGGCGACGTCAAGGATTTCTTGACGTCGATACCGATCTGGTTGACCTCGGGAGGAAGCTGCCCATTCGCGAGTCGCTGGCGTGATTGAGTGAGGATGAGCCCCATGTTGGGGTCGGTCTTGAGATCGAAATCGACCATCAGCGATGTGTTGGAGGCGCCGGTTGAGTTTAGCGAGTACATGTAATCCATGTTGTCCACGCCGTTGATTTGCTGCTCGATCGGCGTGGCTACGGCTTTCTCCAGGGTCTCGGCATCGGCACCCGGGTACAAGGCCTTGACTCGTATTTCGGGCGGAGCAATATCCGGAAACTGTGCGACCGGAAGGTTGGTGATGGTAATGGCGCCGACGATCACCATGAGGATCGAGATGACGATGGCCACAATTGGACGCCTTATGAAAAAACCGGACATCACTCTCCTCGCTTTCTCACGCTAGTCGCCCAGCACTGGGGTTTGTTCCGGGGTATCGGCGGATACTTGCGCATGGCGCTTGGACATACTCGCTACGCGTTCCACGATCACATACAGCGCCGGGATGATGAAGATCGCGAGGGCGGTCGCGGCCAACATTCCGCCGATCACGGCCGTCCCCATGATCTGGCGGCCCACGGAACCTGCTCCGGTTGCGATCCACAAGGGTACGCAACCCAGAATGAATGCGAATGAAGTCATGAGGATGGGCCGCAGCCTCAGCCTGGCTCCCTCCAAGGCGGCCTCTACTAGTGGGTTGCCTTTTTCATATTCGCTCCTCGCGAATTCCACAATCAGGATGGCGTTCTTGGCGGCCAGACCGATCAGCATCACTAACCCAATCTGCGAATACACGTCGTTTTCTATTTGCACCATGAACGCCGGGAAGATCATGCCGAGTATGGTGCGGCGCAGCCAGAGCGTGCCGAAAGCGCCGAACACAGCCACCGGCGTGCTGAGCAAGACACCGAACGGCAGAGACCAGCTCTCATAGAGCGCCGCGAGGATCAGGAACACAAATAGCAGCGACATGGCGAAGACCGCCCACGATGGCAAGCCTTCGCGCGCCTTCTGCTCCTGGCGCGACATGCCCATGTAATCGAAGCCCATCTCCGGCGGCATCGTCTGGTGGAAGACTTCTTCCAGGGCGGTCGTGGCCTGCTCGGAGCTGTAGCCCGGTGCCGCGCTTCCGACAATCTGCGCTGCCGAATACTCGTTGAAGCGCATCTTGAATTCGGGGCCGTAGCGCGACTCGAATCGGGTCAGCGCCGACAGCGGCACCATCTGCCCGCGGTTATTGCGCACGTAAAACTGCCCTATGTTGTCCAGGTTCGCGCGGTAAGGGGCTTCCGCCTCGACATAGACCTGCCACGCGCGGCCGAATTGATTGAAGTAGTTGACGAACTGCCCGCCCATGAAGGCCTGAAGAGTCTGGTAAACATCACTGAGGCTGGTGCCCTGCTTGAGTACCTTCTCCTTGTCCACATACACGTATTTTTGCGGCGTGCTGGGAACGTAGGTGGTGGTTATCATGCCGATTTCCGGCCGTTTGCGAGCAGCTTCCAGAAATTTGTTCAGATTGCTCACCAGGAATTCGGATTCCTGTCCCGAGCGGTCCTCGAGCACGAATTGAAATCCGCCTGAGGTGCCGACTCCTGAGATCGCTGGAGGAGAGAAAGCGAAAACGGTGCCCTGCGGGAGCGTGAGAAGCTTGAGGTTTAACTTCGCCTTGATTGCCTGATACTCCTCCTCAATCTGTTTTCGGCTCTCCCATGGTTCGAGGGTCACCCAAAAAAAGGTGTTGTAGCTCGTGCGCGTGAGACTGAGCAGACTGAATCCGGTAACGGTGGTGCAGTACTTGACCCCTGGGGTGGATTTGAGGATATCTTCCACGGCCCGTGCTGCCTCCGACGTGCTCTGAATGGAAGAAGCTTCGGGCAGTTGCATCTGGATGTACATGTATCCCTGGTCTTCATCGGGCAAGAAGCTAGACGGCAGCACCTTTGCAAAGAACAAACTGGCCGCCGCGAAAGCCGCGAGCGCCACTAGGGCCACGGCGCTCTTCCGAATCAATCTGCCCGACAGTTGCAGGTAGAGGTTCGTGCTGCGAGCAAAAACACGGTTGAACCAGGCGAAGAATCTGGCAAGCGGCCCATGAGTTTGTTTCCTGGGGCGGAGCAGCATGGCTCCCAGCGCCGGGCTTAGCGTCAGGGCGTTGAAGGCCGATACGATCACCGAGATGGCGATCGTCAACGCAAACTGCTGATACAGACGGCCGGTAATGCCGGGGATGAAGACGGTGGGCACGAACACCGCCGAGAGAACCAAAGCGATTCCAACCACCGGTCCGGTCAGCTCGTCCATGGCCTTGCGAGCTGCATCCTTGGGAGCCAGCCCCTCTTCAATGTGCCGTTGTATCCCTTCCACCACGACAATGGCGTCGTCCACTACCAGACCGATGGCCAGCACAAGGCCGAACAGTGAAAGCGTGTTGATGGAAAACCCGAAGAATGGGAACACAGCGAAGGTGGCCACCAGCGAGACAGGTACGGCGACCATGGGAATCAGTGTGGCGCGCCAGTCTTGTAGAAAGAGGTAGACAACAAAGATGACCAGCACGAAAGCGATCAGCAGAGTGAAGACGATCTCCTTCATGCCTGCCCGGACCGCATCGGTCGTGTCCAGGGTTACCGTGTAATCCATGTCCGCGGGAAAGCTTTGCTTCATTTTGGCCATGAGCTTGCGGATGCCTTTGGCCGCTTCCACCGCGTTGGAACCGGGCAATTGGTAAATGCCAATGATCGCGCTGGGCTGACTATTGAGTGCTGTCACCCAAGTGTAGTCTTGACAGCCCAATTCGACGTGGGCAACGTCGCGCACGCGCACCAAACCGCCATCAGGGTTTACACGGACAACAATGCCGCCGAACTCTTCCGGCGTCTCAAGCCGGCCTTGCGCGCGTACTGCATACGTGAATGGCTGCCTCGCTACGGTCGGTTCGCCTCCAACTTGACCGGCGGGATTGACGGTATTCTGCGATTCGACTGCATCGACGACGTCGGTAACGGCAAGGCCTAACTTCGCCAGCCGATCGGGTTTGACCCACAGGCGCATGGCGTACTGCCCGGCGCCATAGATCTGGGTCAGACCGACACCGTAAGAACGCGCGATGGGATCGTTCAGGTTGATGTAGGCGTAATTCGACAGGAACTTCGCGTCGTGAGTCCCCTTGGGCGAATACAACGCAACCAGCATCATGGGCGACGTCAAGGATTTCTTGACGTCGATACCGATCTGGTTGACCTCGGGGGGAAGCTGCCCAATCGCCAGTTGCTGGCGTGACTGGGTGAGGATCAGGTCCATGTTCGGGTCGGTTTTGAGATCAAAATCGACCATCAGAGCTGTACTCGAGCTGTTGGTCGAATTCAGCGAGTACATGTAGTCCATGTTGTCCACACCATTGATCTGCTGCTCCATAGGCGTGGCAACGGCTTTCTCCATACTCTCGGCATCGGCGCCCGGGTACACTGCCCAGACTCGTATTTCCGGCGGAGCAATATCCGGAAATTGCGCTACTGGAAGATTGGTGATCGTGATGGCACCGACGATCACCATCAGGATCGAGATGACGATGGCAACGATCGGACGCTTAATGAAGAACTTTGACATGGCTTAACGAGCCTCCGCCTGCATAGTTGCCGCCTTCGGAACGACGGGAGTTCCGTCCTTTACCTTGTCCACTCCCTGGACGATGACCTGGTCATCCGGTTTCAATCCGTCGTCGATCACCCACATCGTTCCAGTCTTCTCGCCCGCCTTGACGGGGCGAATGATTGCCTTGTTGTCTTTGCCCAGAAGCGCGAGCTGGTAGCCGCCCTGGATTTCCTTGACCGCGCTCTGCGGAACCAACAGAGCACTCTTGCTCATGCTCGTCTGGATACGCACACGCCCGTACTGTCCCGGGCGCAGGATGTTGCCGGGGTTCGGAAATGCTGCGACGAGACGAATCGTGCCAGTGTTGGTATCTACTTGCCGGTCGGTCAGCAGAATCTTGCCCTTGTGCGGATATAAGGTTCCATCCGCCAGGATCAGTTCCGGCGAGCTGTCGAACAGTTCCATTGGCTGTCCGCTGGAGGTAAGGTGCTTCGCCCGCAGATACTCCTGTTCACTGACGGGGAAGTAGACCTTGATTGGATCGACCTGTGAAACTGAGGTCAGGCGCACGGAAGGACCCACCAGGTTTCCCATCTGGACCTCGGCAATCCCGGCAACGCCATCCACAAGCGAGGTGACCTTAGTCCAGCCAAGATCGAGTTCTGCCCGTTCCACCGCGGCCTTGCCCGATTCGACTGCCGCCTCGGCAGCGCGTTTCGCCTGGATCTCGTTATCCAGCTTCTCCTTGGGGACAGCCTTTTGCGCAGCTAGAGGCGTATCGCGTTCAACATCGATCGTGCTCTTTGCCAGTTGCGCTTCTGCCTGGGCAAGTTCTCCCTTGGTGCGGTCGAGTGTTGCTTGGAACGGCCGCGGGTCAATTTCGAACAGGACCTGGCCTTTGCGGACGACCGAACCTTCTTTGTAGTTTTGGCTGACGATGTATCCGGAGACCTGAGGCCGAATCTCGGCATTGACGTAACCATCGAGCGTCGCCACCCATTCGCTGTGCACAGGCACGTCTTGCTGAACGGGAGACGCGACGAGCACCTCCGTATCCGGCAGCTTGAATGCAGCGTGGCTTCGGGCACATCCGCCGAGTGCGAAGCTGAAGATCGTGATAGCAATGAGTGGCAGGACAAGAAACAACTGCTCGCCACCGTAAGTGGTTACGCCCTGATGCTTCGATACGTTGTTATTCTTCTGTTGCGAAATGCCGGCTATGCGGATGGCGTTCATATGCATTGTCCTCTATAAATCGGTTTTCCAGCTGGCATTCCTCCTGAGAATCCGGACGACACCACGGAATACCATTGGGTGTGACTGGAACATGCACCCGCTTGAGGGTGGTGCCCGTCTCGTCAAAACAGTGTCCAATGGAGGGCATTCTTCTCATGCACAGGGGAAGTAGGCACATGTGCTGCCATTCGCTTCCTCGATCTAACCCATTGACAGATAGAGGTCGAATCACTGCTTTTCATTGAGGAGGACTGCCACGTTCTGGTCAGTGCCCGAATGTGGGCGCGAGTTCTTCCGGGTCAAAACATCAGCGAAGATCCGGGCGGTTGCGGCTCGTGCAAACTGGCGCGAGGCCATTACTACGTTAACTACAGAGGGCACAAACTCACAGAGGAAAGCGCCAATCATGCTCTGTCGTCTTAATGGTTCCGGTTCACTTCGTCAGATTGACCACTCGCAGTCCACGGTTTTTCTCAGTCTGCCGATATTCAGGCATTGACCTTGAGTGGGCACGGCGTGTGCCACTTAGACCAATACCAGCGCAAGTGGCTGAGCTACTTAGCAGGATTTCGGACTGGCAGGCTATGTGCAGCCTCCAGGGCGTGAGTAATGAAAGAGCCGGTTATGTTTAACATCACGCATAAAACGGTCCATCGCTTCTCTTTCACCGAAATCCTGCTGATGGCTGCGATTAACCGGGTAGAAGCCAAACGAAAGGTTGGCCGCAAATGAATGCCACTTACCAAGCCGATTCCTCCGTGTGGAACGACCCTGATTTCATCTACGATGTCACCAGCGGCAGGTTCGAGTGCGCGAATCTTGAATCTGGAGCTGAACCATCCCGCTTTATGGAGAAGATCCGCAGAAAACTCTCAATTCGGAACTTGCTCGCACACTTGCGACCTGACCTCGAAATACGTGGCGCGAAGACGTGCAGCGCGCATTTACATACAAGTTGAGGCCGCTCCAGAGTGAGCTTTTCCAAAGAAGAGTACTCAGCATGAAGTTCATGCCTCTCCCGAAGGACACTGCCATCTGCTGACGTGTAGGCCTGATGCACGAGGAGCACTCGAGGGAACGTCCGTCACTTGACGGTGTGATTCGGATCACTGCACATCCTGAATGAACTCGTTCTAGCATTATGTGGTGGAGCGCAGAGGGCTGCCTCCTACTCAGAGGAGGTTAGTGGTCGTGCGGCAAATGAACCCGTCAGGTATCGAGGCGAATGAGCCCGTAGCCCATCGATCATCGGGTCTTCCCCTGAAGAATCTCCAACGCTATGCGCTTGCGGTTTTATCCGTCGGTATCGCGCTGGGGGCGTCGTTACTCCTTGAGCATTTCCACTTCCGCGTCCCTTCGGCGCTTTTGCTGCTGTTTGCGGTGGCCATAAGTTCCTGGTATGGAGGGCCAGGACCTGCAGTGTTAACGGTCATCCTTTCGATAATCAGCTTTTACTGGTACTTCGTGGAGCCGGTCCGCACCATCTACATCTACCGGTCGGAAATCCCATTTTTCATCATTTTTGCAGCGTTCGCCGCGCTCCTGTCTTGGTTCGGCACCATTCGGCGGCGCGCCGAGGCTGGCCTGCACAAGCAGGCAGCTCTACTCAATCTCACGCACGACACCATCTTTGTCATGGATATGGAGGGGGTGATCAAGTACTGGAATCGTGGCGCGGAGGAACGGTATGGGTGGAACGCGGAGCAGGCGGTGGGCAAAGTTGTTCACGACCTGCTGAAGACAGTCTTTCTGTCGACCTTTGAGGAGATTAAAGCGGAAGCGGCGTGCACAGGTCGTTGGGAAGGCGAGCTTCTGCACACCAAGAAGGATGGAACTCAGGTGGTCGTGGCCAGCCGCTGGTCCCTGCAGCGAGACGGCAGGGGTAAGCCCGTTGCGATCTTGGAGACCAACAATGACATCACCGAGCGCAAGCGGGCGGAGGAGACGTTGTCTCGTTTGAATCGCGAACTGCGCGCGATCAGCAACTGCAACCAGGTACTGCTGCGCGCTACCGATGAGCAAAGTCTCATCGACCAAATCTGCCGAATTGTCTGTGAGGAAGCTGGGTTTCGAATGGCCTGGGTGGGATACGCTCAGGACGACAATGTGAAGAGCATTCGTCCCGTGGCGTGGTCCGGCGTCGAAGATGGTTATCTTGCGGCGGCTGAGATCAGCTGGTCTGAAGAGAGTGTACGCGGTCGTGGCCCCGGCGGAATGGCCATCCGAACCGGAAGAACAAGTTGCAGTCAAGATTTCGCCACCGATGCTAACTTCACGTGGCGAGAGGCCGCTCTGCAGCGTGGCTATCGTTCTGCCATCTCCCTACCGCTTAAAGATGAAAACGCTAAGACCTTCGGCATTCTCACAATTTACTCAACCGAGCCCAATGCTTTTACGTCAGAAGAGATTCGGCTGCTTGAGGAACTGGCTGCCGACCTGGCGTTCGGTATCGTCACTCTGCGTTCCCGGGCCGCCCGCAAACAGGCGGAGCAGGCACTGCGGCAGAGCGAAGCGTATCTGGCCGATGCACAGAGGCTGAGCCACACAGGTAGCTGGGCTTTGGACGTGGCCAGCTACGAATATCACTACTGGTCGGAGGAAATGTTTCGAATCTATGGATTCGATCCGCAGGAGGGTTTACCACCCGTCGACGCAGTTCGCCGACGAATCCACCCGGAGGACCGGGAGAGGCGGAAGGCGAGTTTGGAAAAGTCTCTGCACGAAAAGGTGGATACCTTCGAAGAGTTCAGGATCATGCTGCCCGACGGAGCGGTCAAGCATGTTTACGCAACCCGGCACCCTGTCCTGGATGAAGCGGGAAACGTCGTTCAATTAATCGGCACCGCGATCGATATTACGGAACGCAAGCGTGCGGAGGAAGCGCTGCGGCGCAGCGAAGCGTATCTAAAGGAAGCGCAAAGGCTGAGCCACACGGGTAGCTGGGCATGGGACGTAACCACTGGTACGTATATCTACTGGTCCGAGGAAATATTTACGATTTTTGGATTCGATCCGCAGAAGGGCGTAGGGACCCTGGAAGAAATTTCCCGACGAATCCGCCCGGAGGATCTGAACAGGTGGAAAGAGAGTTTTGAGAGGTCGCTCCGCGAAAAAGTAGATACCTCCGATGAATGCAAGTTCGTGATGCCCGATGGCACACTGAAACATATTCATCTGATCCGGCACCCGGTCCTGAATGATGCGGGAGACGTGGTGCAATTGGTGGGCACCTCGATGGACATTACCGACCGCAAGCGTGCTGAGGAATCCCTCCGCCGAAGCGAAGCTTTCTTGGCAGAGGCACAACGGGTGAGCCACACGGGCAGTTGGGCTTTGGACCCGTCGAACCTCAGATATATCTACAATTCCGAGGAAAGCTACCGAATTTGGGGGTTCGATCCTAGCGCGGGCCCGCCGAACATGGAAGCGGTTTTTCAAAGAATCCACCCCGACGACCGTGACCGGTGGAAGACGAGTTTGGAGAAGTCGCTTCGCGAAAAAGCAGATAGTTTCGATGAGTACAGGATCGTGATGCCTGACGGAACGATCAAACATATACACACCATCCGGCACGCCGTCCTAAATGAGGCGGGAGATCTGGAAAGGTTTGTGGGTACCACCGTCGACATCACGGAGCGCACGCGTACCGAGGAAGCGCTGCGCCGGAGCGAAGCTTACCTGGCCGAAGCCCAGAGGCTGAGTCATACGGGCAGTTTTGCATATAAACCTGGAGGAGCTGTTCTGTACTGCTCTGAGGAGATCTTCCGAATCTGGGGCTTTGATCGGCAGCAAGCGATGGCGCACGAAATGGTCAGGCAACGCATCCATCCGCAAGACCGCGGCAGAGTGCGGGCCCGCGCCGAGGCCTCCGTGGCGGGGAAAACCGACTGGGATGACGAGTTCAGAATTGTGCTACCCGACGGAGCAGTCAAACACCTTCAGGCTTTCCACCATCCGGTTTTCGCCGCGAGTGGAGAGCTGACAGAGGTGTTCGGAACGCACATCGACATCACGGAACGCAAGCGCGCGGAGGAGTCGCTACGCCGCAGCGAAGCTTACCTGGCCGAAACCCAGAGGCTGACCCATATAGGTACTTGGGCCGACGATCCTACCACCAAGCCGTTGTACTGGTCGGAGGAAGAGTTCCGGATTTGGGGACTCGATCCGCGAGGCGGA
>DASPRY010000162.1:0-10467 GCA_035624215.1 Terriglobales bacterium | reverse complement strand
CATGCAGATTCTCCTCGGCTTGGCGTACATCCGGGCGCTGCTCCACGAGTTGCGAAGGAAGGCTCAGTGGAAGTTCCTGCGGCAGTTGCAGACTCGACAACTCAAACTTTTCTGCCGGATCCTGGTTCGGGAACCCGCCCGAGAGCACAGCCAGCATGTCCCGTTGTTGAGCCAACTGCTTCAGCAGCGGCGGCAAGGTGGCGGCGACTTGCGCGAGCTGCGATTCCTGCGCCGCCACGTCGAGCTGGCTTACATACCCCTTCGCATACTGATCCCGCAAAATCTGCAGCATGTTGGTGTTGATGGTGATGAGTTCGTGAGTTGCGTCAATCTGCCCACGCAATGACGCCTCTTGTATGGCTCCGGCGGCGACGTTTGCGCTGAGCGTAATATGCGTCGCGGCCAGGGCAAAACGCGCCTGCTGTTCCTGCGCTTGCAACGATTCCACCGTTCTTCGGTTTAGACCGAAAACGTCGGGCACAAACGAGACGCTCACCTCCGGGGTGTAAAGGCTGTAAGTCAAGGCACTGGTGTTAGTCACGGGTGAAAGGTCAGCCGATGACTTTGCCCGGGTCGCCGAAAAACTTCCGGAAACACTGGGATAGTAGGCACCCCGTTGGGCCAGCATATTCTCCCGTGCAACTACCAATGCCGCCTGCGCCGCCTTGAGGCTGGGATTGGCTTTGAGTGAGCGCTCAATCAAATCGTTGAGAGGTTTTGAGTGAAACAATGTCCACCACTCTCCTGGAATGTCGCGTCCATCGACAATGTGTTGAGCCTCTCCCGCGGCGACGTTGCTGGTACTGCTCGTGGTCGAAATTGGGGCGGGTGTATAACCGCTGACATCCGGCGCAGCAGGTTTCTTGAATCTGGGCCCGACTACGCAACCTGTGGTGAGCAGCAAGGCTGCGGCCGCGATCAAGCGGAGGAGCCGCGATTTGTAAGTGCGAAGCATGCGAATTAATTCCTTATGGCCTGCGGTTCATACGGCTTCCGTCGATCGCCCCGGTATTGCTGCTGGTTGAGTTTGCCGGTCCACCAACGACCGCCGAGTTGGGACCGCGGTGGCGCACACTGTTGAGAGATGGGTTGAGCGCGTTGTTGAGCGATGCCACGGTGGGTCGCGCGACACTCGTCGGCCTAACAGGCAGGGCGTTGTTGACTCTTTCGTTCTGGATTAATCCACCTTTTGCAGCACCACCGGACTTGTCTGAACGCGGCTGATGAAGATTCATAGCATCTCCAGGCAGGGAACGTTTCCGGCTATTAGGAAGCTGCTTAGGACGATTTGCCGCAGCTAGGCTGGCCCGGCTGCGCGGGTGATTCTTGGCAGAAGCGTGGCGGCGGTCTCGTGGTTGATAAGCTTGTCGAACAGGGGTTCCTTCCTTCTGACGTTTCCCGTCGTCCGCCGGAGCGGCGCGCTCAGAGTCATGCGAATGATCGTCATTTGATCGACCACTGGCTGTGTTCGCGGAACTCTCCGCCGATGCTTGTTGGGATGGGGCCGCATAACTTGTTCCCCGTGCCAATGCCGCGCAGCCAATAGCTAGGATAAGAAGACAGGTGGCCTTCATTGTAACTCCCCGGAACGCGGGTGACTGTCACTGCCCAGGAATATCATTCTCAGCGCGGGCACAGCGAGAAGCAGCATGACGGGGCCGACCAGCATGCCGCCCACGATCACGGTGGCGAGCGGACGCTGCACCTGGCTGCCGATGCCCGTGGAAATTGCCGCGGGCAGAAGACCAATGCATGCGGAAAGCGCCGTCATCAGCAGTGGGCGCATGCGGGTGGAGGCAGCGCGGTACATCGCGTCGAGTGGCGGGAAGCCGCGAACCCTTTCCTGGTTGTAAAAAGTAATCATCAGGATGCCGTCCATGACGGACACACCGAATAGTGAGACGAAGCCGATGGCGGCCGAGATGCTGAAGTGGAGACCGGAGATATAAAGCGCGAGTATGCCGCCAACCACCGCGTCGGGGATGCCCGCGAGCGCCAGCAGGCAGTCGCGTAAGTTATTGAACAATGTATAAAGCAACCCGATAATCAGCACGAGGCTGATCGGCACAATGATTTCCAGGCGTTTCTTGGCTTCCTGCAGGTCCCCGAATTCGCCGGCCCAAATCAGCCGGTATCCGGAGGGAAGTTTCACGTTCTTCGCGATTCGCTGCTGCGCCTCTTCGACCGTGCCGCCAAGGTCGCGGCCACGCACGCTGAACTTGACCGGGATGAAGCGCTGGACACTCTCGTGATAGATCCAGGCGGCTCCTGTATCCAGGGTGATCGCGGCCAGTTCGCTCAACGGTATATAGGCATTGGCGCCGCTGCTGGTTTGATAGGCGACCTTGATGTTGCGAATCTTATCGATGCTGTCGCGATATGCAGGCGTATAACGGACGACAAGATCGAACTGCCGCTCGCCCTCCAAGACCTCGGTCGCTACCGCTCCACCCATGGCCGCTTGGATGACCGTATTAACATCTCCGGAATTGAGGCCATAGCGCGCGGCCTTGGCGCGATCCACCTTGATGTTCAGGTTGGGCTGCCCCAGTACCGGGAAGATGCCCAGGTCGGTAATGCCGCGAACTCCGCTCATTTGATCCCGGACTTGCTCGGCCAGCTTGGTTAGGGTTTCGAGATTGGGGCCGACGATCTTGACCGAGTTGACGCCCTTGACGCCCGAGATCCCTTCCTCGATGTTGTCCTCAATGTATTGGGAGAAATTGAAGACGACTCCCGGCAACTCGTTGTTAAACTCCGTTTGCACCTGCTCGGTCAACTTCTCTTTGGTCAAGCCGCTTGGCCACTCGTCAAACGGTTTCAGCGGCGCGAACAATTCGACATTCGAGAAGGGCGAAGCATCGCTGCCGTCGTCTGGCCGGCCATGCTGCGCAACCACCGTAATGACTTCGGGGTGTCGCAAGAGAATCTCACGCATTTTTCTCGCCGCCGCCTCACCGTCTTCGAGCGAGAGCGTAGTCGGCATGGAAGCGCGAATCCAAAAATTGCCTTCTTCCAAATGGGGAAGAAACTCGCTGCCGAGGCGCGGCGCTATCAGCACGAAGGTTCCAATTGAAAGGGCGAGTTCAATCCCCACTACGAGCGCGCGGTGATTTAGCGCAAAACGCAGCGCAGGATTGTAAATGCGGTGCAAGAAACGGACAACGATCGTTTCCGTTTCTTTCAGGCGCTCAGGGAGCAGCATGGAAGCGATCACGGGCGTGATGGTGAACGTCGCAATTAACGCCCCTGCCAACGCGTAACCATAAGTGCGCGCCATGGGGCCGAAGATCTGGCCCTCGACTCCCTGCATGGTGAAGAGCGGCACGAAACCGGCCACAGTGATGAGCGCCGAGAATAGAACCGCCTTGTCCACCTGTAGCGCGCTGATCAGAATCAGCCGCAAACGATCTGTCCATCTGTGGGCTGAGGTTTCATATTCTGCGGCTCTCGTCGGGTCGCGCCCCCAGGCGCCTTCCGCCAGACGTTGGAGCAGACTCTGCCTTTCTTCCGCATCGCGTTGAAAATTCCGGAAGACGTTCTCGACCAGGATCACGGCCGAATCCACGATGATGCCGAAATCCACCGCCCCCACCGACAGCAGGTTTGCGCTTTCCCCCATAATCACCAGGAGAATGGTGGCGAAGAACAGCGCGAAGGGGATGTTCAATCCAACAATGACCGCGCTGCGGAGATTGCCGAGGAAAATCCATTGGATCAAGAAGA
Organism: Terriglobales bacterium; assembly: GCA_035624215.1. Taxonomy (GTDB): domain Bacteria; phylum Acidobacteriota; class Terriglobia; order Terriglobales; family Acidobacteriaceae; genus JAFAGX01. The sequence goes on along the minus strand of DASPRY010000162.1, from coordinate 6,741 downwards.
CGAGTACGCATCCGAATATCAAGTTGTGCAGAACGGTGTGCGTGGTGAGGGCGATCAGCGATGAACGGTCATAATAAGGAACAACCTTGACTCCCGGCGGCAGACTTCCGTCGTGATTCAACTTGTCGATTGCCGCTTCGACCTTGGGAATCATGTCGCCGGTCTGCTCGGTGCGCCTCATCACCACGATCGATCCAACGACATCATCCTGATGGTCGCGGCCCAGAATGCCGAGTCTTGGCCGGTAGCCGATCGAGACCTTCCCGACATCCTTGACCAACACGGGGACGCCATTGACTTGGGTCAGAACCACATTCTCGATGTCGTTAACCTTGTAACCTTCCCTCAAATCGTCGTTGCCGCCGTCATCCATGAGGCCGACACCCCGGATATTGATGGACTGCTGGCCAATGCGGATTTCGCGTCCGCCCACATTGATGTTCGCGTTGCTTAGCGCGTTCAGGATCTGGGGTACGGTGACGCTGTAGGCTTCGAGTTTGTGCGGGTCCACCTCGACTTGGAATTCCTTAGTGGGGCCGCCCCAACTGTTGATGGCCGCGATGCCCGGAATGGTCAACAAGCGGCGCGCCACGATCCAGTCCTGAACCGTGCGCAGATTCATGACCCCGAAATTCTTCGGGCCGACGACCTGATAACGATAGATTTCCCCGGTCGAACTGTTGGCTTGGATGTCTGGAATCAGGCCGCCTGGCAGGTTAACGTTCTGCATGATCGCGACCGAAGCCTGGGCGTAGGCGAAGTTATAGTCCACGCCATATTTAAAGCTGACGCGAACAAAAGACAGGCCATAAAACGAAGTGGAGCGGATGACGTCGATGCCGGGCGTGGTGTAGAGGCCAATCTCCGTGGGGCGTGTGTAGTAACGTTCCATCTCCTCGGCCGAAAGGCCGGGCGCCTGCGCAGTAATTTCCAGGATCACGGGCGTTGGGTTCGGATACGCCTCGATGTTGAGCATCTTGAAAGCAATGAGCCCGGCGCCGGCAAACAACAGCAAGCCCACCACCACAATCGGGCGGCGGCTCAGGCAAAACGCGATGAGAGCTTTAAACATGGCAACTCGTCTTTTACTGAAATGAAAGCGGCATTCAATCTAGTCGGTTGGTGGCGCCTCCAACATGTTGCTAAGAAATACGGCGCCGTCCGCCGCCGCCAGTTCTCCGCGCTGCAAACCATCGAGAACTTGAACCCGGTCGTCTAGTCGCAGGCCGATCTTGAGGGTTCTTTGCACAAAATGACGGCGATCGGTTGTCACCCAAGCCGTCATCGTGCCATCGGCTTCGCGGACCACGCCATTCGCTGCGATCGCGGTGGCTTCCACCGGGTCGTGGACGCGAATGACGAAGTTCGCGAGCATTCCGGAATGCAGCTCATCGTGGGGGTCCGTGATCTCGGAACGGATCGTTACTCGATGAGTATTCGGATCGACCGTCTCGTAGATCTTCGAAACCCTGCCTTTAAACATGCGGTCGGGATAGGCCAGTACCTTGACCTGGACCGGTTGGCCCAAGTGAAAGAATGAGAGATCGCTTTCGCTGATATTCGCCAGCATCCATTTGATTGTCACGTCGGCGACCGAGTAAGGTGCCGGTGTGTTCCCTGGCTGCACGAGAAATCCGGGCTGCGCAACTTTGTATGTGATTTTGCCGGCAATTGGACTGCGCACGACCAGGGCGGGATCGATCTTGCGCAAAGCGATCATTTGATCGATTTCGGCATCCGTCTTGCCAAAGACGAGGACCGCATCGCGTGCGGCTTTGAGAGCACCCTCAGCGGTTTGTTGATCCGAGGTCGCCTGTTCCTTCTCGCGCTCGGCAATTCCGCCAAGACCTTGGACGCGCGCCAGTTCCTTGTTGGTAAGGTCGAGAACCGCCGCCGCGCCAATCAGGGTTGACTCAGCCTGGATGAGGTCGGGGCTTTTAATTGTATAGAGGGGCTGGTCCTTCTGAACCCTGGCGCCGAGTTCCCCAAAAGTCTTGAGGATGGTTCCCTGATAAGGGGGGAAGACTTGAACCGACAGGTCTTCATCAAAATCAATGTTGCCGACCGCTTCCTTCTCAACGGGAAATAAGTAGCTTCCCACCGGCTCGATCTTGATCGAGCTCAGCTGGCTGGGTGACAGGTCTAAGATCGCTTCGGACGGGGACTTGTTGGAATTTGCGCCAGATTTCTGCGGCGTGTCCGCGTTCGCGGCTTGACCGCGACTGCGGCCGAATTCCAGAAGTCCCGTTGCGACAACAATCGCTGCAGCAGTCACAAATACAACGGCAAGTCTCTTGCTGATGTGAACCGGATATTTCATCGTTTTCCTTCGATCTTCAATCGCTCCAAGTCTCGAAAAATGCAGTGCTGTATGCGGCAGTGATTATTCTCAAGGGCATGGAGAGCGAAAGGAACCCTATCTTTCAGGGTTTCGGCACTATCTTTCGCTGCCGAAAGGTAGCTATCTTTTGGTTTAGCTTATGAAAAGCGGACTTTCGCCAGGTGGAAAAATGGCGCAGCTTGGAACAGGAGCGCGAGTTTGCGCTCCGCAATTTATTACGGAGTCTGGCGCACGAAATTCGCCTGCCTGGCTACTGCCCTCGAGCGCTGCTGACAGAGTTCATCAACCTGCGCGCCAATTCGGCAATTTGAAGCGGTTGCCGGTTCCGGACCGCCTCTCTCGGTATCAGATCGGAGCCAATACCAAGCGCGACCGCGCCCGCGGCAATAAAATTAAACGCAGTGCGCTGATTCACGCCGCCCGCGGCAATCAACGGTACTTTGGGAAACATCGCCTTCAGGGCTCGGATGTAGCTTTCGCCGCCGAATTGCCCGCAAGGCACAACTTTCACAAAATCAGGATCCAGTTTCCACGCAGCGATCACATCGGTCGGGGTAAGGGTTCCCGGGATGACGACGACATTTGCCTGCACGGCGAACTTCACGGTCTCGGGATCAAGCCCGTCACTGGTCAAGAATACGGCCCCGGCATCCAAACAACGGTGCGCCGTTTCCGCGTCCAAGACGCTTCCCGCACCGACGATCACTTCCGGCAGGCGTTGCACTAGATGCGAAATGACTTTCGTCGCCTCGGGCACGGTCAAGGTAACCTCCAAGATAGGGATGCCACCGCGCGAGATCGCCTCCGCGGCAAACAGCGCATCCTCCATAGAAGAGACACGGATGGAAGGAATAATGCCGACTTCCTGGATCCGGCGTCGCACATCTTGCTTGTTCACAGATGGGACTCCTTCGGCGATTCGGTTCCGGCTCGCCTGGTTTCTAAGTAACTTTCAGACGGCAAGTTACGCCAGAACTCTCACACCGATATTTTAATTTGGAGGAAAATAGAAGAGCATCTTTCGGGCAAGCCAACTATCTTCGGAACCTGTCGTCCGATGGGCGCCAGCATATCTTTCGATGAAATAGGCTTCTTTGCCAATAAGAATCGCGGAACGGAATTGGCATCTCAAGCTGCTCGCTCGCGCCACACTCCAGCAACTCTTTTTCCCTGACAGTGCCGTGCACGTTCCTTGCAGCAGCTCCAGCCCTATCTTTTGGTGAGCTGGAGCCTATCTTTTGGTTAGTTCTTGACAAGGTAGTTTTCTGGCAGGTGAGAATAGCAGACTATTAGAGCAGGGTAGCCATGAAAGAGCCGCAGCCCGTTCACGCACCGCCCATGAGAAGAACACTGTTCATCTACACACCGGCTAACCGCGCCAGACTGATCGCTGCTTCCGGTCTCCTGATAGCTGCGATCGCAACGGTTGACTGGGCGACGAAGCCCTACATCTCCCTGGGATTTCTTTACCTGTTTCCTATCATGATTCTCGGTGGGTTCCTGTCACGGACTCAGATTATTGGCGTGGCACTGGTTTGCGCATTTCTGCAGGAAGCGTTTAGCAACCTGCCTGAAAATGAAGCTGTGATCCGCTTGCTGTTTAGCTCGGCAGGATTTGTCGGCACAGGATTGTTTGTTTCCGAGCTGATCCGCAATCGCCGCATGGTGATGACACACGTTGTGGAGCTCGAAGGGCAGATCAGTCTACGCGAAGACGCCGAGGAGCAATTGCGTTCACTCATCGAAACCAGTCCAGCCGCGATCGTCACAATTGACTCGGGGGGCAGGGTTCTATTGGCAAATGAAGCAGCTCAACACTTGCTCGCCCCTGGCGGGAATCCCTTGCAAGGCCAGGAAATCAACTCCTATCTTCCAACTTTGCAAACTATCCTCACGACTCCACAGCCGCGAGTATTTCGGACCACCTTGCAGTGCACGGGGAAAAGGAGCGATGGGGAAGTTTTTCTGGCTGGCGTCTGGTTTTCGACTTACAACACGATATCGGGCCCGCGTTTGGCGGCCATCATCGTGGATCTTTCCGAGGACCTGCGGAATCATGAGGATCTAAGCTTAGACCATCTATTGAAGAACACGAGAATTCTGATGGGCGCTGTGGCCCATGAAATTCGGAACCTCTCCGGCGCAGCGCTGGTGGTGCACAAGAACCTCTCCCGCGTTAAGGAGCTTGAGTCGAACGAGGACTTTAAGGCCTTGGGGAACTTGATCCAGGGCCTGGAGAGAATATCGTCGCTCGAACTGGGTTCCACTGCGGCTCAGAACGGGGAGGTGGTTGAGCTTACGTCTGTACTGGACGAATTCTGGATACTGATCGAAACCGCGTATCATGAATCGACAATCGAGGTGCAGTGGGATATTCAGCAATCGCTGCCTTTCGTTTGGGCCGACAGGTACGGACTCACTCAGGTTTTCTTGAACTTGGCCAAGAATAGCCAGCGGGCCATGAGCTCTACCGTTAAGAAGCAGCTTCGGATTTCTGCACGAGAGGAGAGCGGGACGGTAGTAATTCGATTCGAAGATACAGGGACGGGAATCGCCACACCGGAAAACCTCTTTCGACCGTTCTTCGAGGGCGCCGAGTCCACCGGCCTCGGGCTCTACGTTTCTAGGGCGATTATGCGCAGCTTTGGGGGCGAACTTTGTTACGAGCCGAGATCGGAAGGGTGCTGCTTCGCTGTGGTCTTGCCCTTGTGTGTGGCAGAGAAGGAGATGGCCAATGCCTGAAACTGCCGCGAGCACAGTCCACATCTTGTTGTTAGACGATCACGCTTTGTTTCGGGAGAGTGCAAGCCGGCTCCTCGCCGCGGAGCCCGGATTCGAAGTGGCTGCCCACTGCGGCACCATCGGAGAAGGCCTGCAGATTCTGCGCCACAACGCGATCGACGTTGTTCTCCTTGATTTCGATCTTGGCGACAGCGACGGCCGGCAGTTTCTCCGACTGGCAAAGGAACAGGGATTCCAGGGAAAGATTCTCGTTGTGACGGCAGGTATGGATGCCGGGGCGGCTGCGGAGTTGATCCGCTCTGGGATTGCTGGAGTTTTTCGAAAACACGATTCTGCCGCATTGCTGGCGCAAGCAATTCGTGACGTGATGGCTGGCAAGGTGTGGCTGGACCAGGAGCTATTGCAAACAGCCCTCACAGCTGAGGTCGGAATTCCACGGGACAATCGAGCACGGCCATTCACCGAGCGAGAACAGCAGGTGCTCTCCTGTGCGTTCGAGGGGCTTGCCAACAAAGAAATTGCCGCGCGAATCGGAATCTCCGAGAGCTCGGTCAAAGCTACCCTTCAGCAGCTCTTTTCCAAGACAGGCGTCCGGACGCGCGGTCAATTGGTGCGCATCGTTTTAGAGCAGCATCGAGATCAGATCTAGGATTGGAGGTACCAGGCCAGTCTTATCGTGTTTCTGCGGAATCGGCGGCGCTCTCGATTACCTGATTTGGTCAGCTGATTTGCAAACCGGGAACGTGGGATGCTGCCTGGCACCTGGAGTGTTCGCTGCGCGTAAGAGCCGTCGCCTCAAGAAGACCGTTCAAGCACGTTTGTTTTCTACATTGACGCTTCACCGAGCCGCCGCTCTGCAATAAGTGCTTGGCCGCATTTGCACTGAGGCAGGACGCGGTCCTGCACGACTGACAAGGAAAATTTTCCCATATTCCACTCAAGAGTTTCGTAGCAGGTTCAAGACAGCTTCCTCCTGGGATCACGAGCAGTCCTTTACGAACATTTTATGGACTGTTTACGAGATTCTTACTGCTTTTCACATCCAATAGAGCTTCTGAACGGGACCCACGATACACCGGAGTACCAGAACGGTGTTAAGAAAAACCAATTCGCCGAAGCTGAAGACCGTCATCTGTTTTTTCTGAATTGGAGGTGATTATGCAGCAACTCGCTAGCGAATGTCCTTCTCTCTTGCCGGTTGTCAGGCCCCAGATGCCTCCAGGAAGAATGCCTGAAGCCTCCGAAGAGGCAATTCACGTCTTGTTGTTAGACGATCACGCCCTGTTCCGGGAAAGCGTAGGTCGGCTTCTCGCTGCGGAACCCGGATTCGACGTTGTTGCTCATTGCGGAACGATTGAAGAAGCTCTGCAAGTCCTGAAGCAGAAGGCCATTCACGTGGTACTGCTCGACTTCGATCTCGGCGAGCACGATGCCCGGGAATTTGTGCGCCTGGCAAAGGCACAAGGATTCAAGGGCAAGCTTCTGGTCGTGACTGCAGCTATCGATCGAGCAGCGATTATGGAACTGATCCGCTCTGGTGTATCCGGGGTTTTTCTGAAACGTGACTCTGCCGCGTTGCTCGTACAAGGGATCCGTGGCGTCGTAGATGGTAAGGTATGGCTGGACCAGGCGCAACTGCAGACTGCCCTCAGGACTGA
>DASPRY010000150.1:0-4295 GCA_035624215.1 Terriglobales bacterium | reverse complement strand
GTCGGTCTCATACTCGACGTGCGCCGTGGCGATAGTGATGCCGCGGGCTTTCTCTTCCGGCGCATTGTCGATCGAGTCGAATGACCGGAACACGATCTTGGGATTGTGCTTCTGCAATACCTTGGTGATGGCCGCCGTCAGCGTGGTCTTGCCATGGTCAATGTGACCGATGGTGCCCACGTTCACGTGCGGTTTGGTGCGTTCAAATTTCTCTTTCGCCATTGCCTTCTAGCTCCATGTGGCGCGGGCGCACTCGCCCGCGAACTGCCTCAGTAGTTACTGATAAAGTTTATGAAATCTCGCTCGCAGCTTCGGGTCAACATCCTCGACCTGAAACAGATAAATCTCACGAATTTGCGTACGATCCGGAACCACAGCACTTCATCCTGACCGCTTCAATTCCTGATCAACCACTTCCAGAACGCCTTTGCCCAAAACTGAATCCCAGTCGCGGGCTCGAAAACCCTTCTTGCTTATCTGGTTGAGAAACCGTTCCACCGTTCTGGGCACAAAAGCACGTTCGATTGCGCTCCTCAGTTCCTCGAACTCTGCTTCTTTCTCAACCTTAATGGCAGCTTGTTCGAAGCCCACCGTCTACACGTGTCCTAAGACTCTGGAGCGGGAGACGGGAATCGAACCCGCGACCAACAGCTTGGAAGGCTGTGACTCTACCACTGAGTTACTCCCGCCTTAAACCTGGTACCAGCTCTCAGCCTTCTGCCAGAAGCCTCCACAGACTCACAAGCTCTGGAGCCGATGACCAGGATTGAACTGGTGACCTCTCCCTTACCAAGGGAGTGCTCTACCAACTGAGCTACATCGGCTCATGGCTCGACGTCTCTGCCGCTGTCGGGGTGCATAAAATCTTTTCGCCGCAACCATGTCTTCAACGCAAACATTGCCAGAATCGCGAGCGTCGCAAAGCGGATTCGCTGATCGCTGAGTGTAATCCACGACAGAATCCCCAAACCAACGTATGCGACCAGTCCAAGCAATAAGCGATTCACTTCAAATCTCTGGTGCACAGGGGAGGATTCGAACCTCCGTACCTCGCTAGGAGGAACAGATTTACAGTCTGTCGGCTTTAACCACTCACCCACCTGTGCAAATGCCGGCTCCTGCAATGTCTGGTACCACAGGCTTCAGCATGTGTACGGACAAACTCCGGCAGCGGGTAAAAATGAAGACCCAGGGTGCGCACGACGTCCCTATCGCACGCATTACACCACACTTGGAAATGCTTCCTAATGGAGTGCCGATGGAAAACTGTATGCCGCCGCGCCGCGCAAGTCCTTGTCCCCGGTTCGCTCTTCAATACTGGAGCTGGCGAAGGGATTTGAACCCCTGACCCTCTGATTACAAATCAGATGCTCTACCAGCTGAGCTACGCCAGCAGTTTGGGACACCTACCCTTCGGGGTAGATAGGTCCACAAGATCCCTTCGCAATGTCCGGGACAATTATAAAAGGTACCATAACGGCATCTGACGTGCAACGAGCTCCACAGATCCGGCTAAGCTCCCTGTTGGCAGCACGCGCTCTGATCGTCAGTGCTATGATTGCCGTTCCCTGATCGGCCCAGGAGGTAAGCAGACTGCGCCTTTTCAGGCGACCCTCCCCAAATGCGATTCCGACGCAGCGTACCTATCGTCACAGCGGTTTTGCTGGTTGCCGCAGCGGTCGGTCTAATCGTGTTCCTGCGGAAGCATGCCCCGCCAGAGGCGGCCCGCCTCTTACCAGGGGCAGATGGCTTCGTCTACGTGAACCTGCAACGGATGGGACGGGCTAGCCTTTTGGGTGAATTGCCAGCGGTGCAGCGCGATCCCGACTATGAACAGTTCGTCCAAGAAACCGGATTTCAGTTCGAACGCGACTTGGATGAAGCCGCCTTTGCCGTTCATTATTCACCGCCGACCCCGCGGCCCCGCTTCTCGGAAATTCTTGTGGGCAAGTTTCATGCGGAACGGCTTAGCGCATACCTACGCAAACTAGCCAGCTCGACTGAGAATTACCGCTCGGTAGAGGTGTACAGCATTCCGCTTGAAGGGCGTACGCTGCGGGTTGCCATTCTGGGGCCAGATACAGTTGCTGCCTCTAACGTGGACGACCCATACTTGATTCGCGCAGTTATCGACCGCTCGCGGAAACTGGCGTCTCCGTTCGCAGGACCGGCGCTGCTGCGCCAATACTACAAGCGTGTACCGCTAGCGAGTCTGGCGTGGGTAGTTCTCAGGGTCAATCCATCAGCTGAACCTTTCAAAGCGACCGGCTGGTCAACCTGGTTATCGCAACCCGCAGTGGTACTGGCGTCCTTGCGTTATCTTCGCGAGGTCCATTTCAGAGCCATTGCCTTTACCAGCAACGAACAAGATGCAAAGAACGTCGTCGACCGCGCCAGCGCTTATCTCAATCTTTTCCATGCGGCGGAAACTTCGATGGGCACCCAGGGCCCTGATCCTGACGTCAAGGCCCTGTTCGACAGCTTGAAGATTGAGCAGGAGAAAGATCGCGCCGTGCTTACGGCGACGGTACCGCCCGGATTTATTCGCAAGGCGCTAGCGGAGGGTCCAGCCGCAGTCAGTCCAGGAGCAACACCGTAGAAGACGCCGGGGAGCACACCTTCAAAGCAAATACCGAGAAAAATCGTCACCGAAATCGGGAGCTTCGTAGTTCCTGATTGGCAGTTGCAACTTTTTGCCTGGCTTTACGTCGAATCACATGCACGGAAATGCAGGCGTGCGAGCCGCGCCGAGCAGGTAAAATAGGCTGCGATGACGAATCTTCCACTTCCGATTGCGGCGTTCCTTGCTGGGCTGGTGTCGTTTCTTTCACCCTGTGTTTTGCCGCTGGTGCCCGGATACGTCTCGCTGATTTCGGGGGTTGGGGTAGAACAACTCAAATCGCACGAGTCGCAGCTGCTACGCAAAATGATGCTGAACTCGGTCAGCTTCATTCTTGGCTTCAGCGTGGTCTTCATCACTCTGGGCGCGATTTCGACTGAAGTTGGACAATTGCTGGCGCGCTACAAATCCACGCTGGCGCAGGTTGCCGGAGTTGTCATTATTCTTTTTGGATTGCACTTGACCGGCATCTTTCGCATCAACGCGCTCTATGCGGACAAACGCCTGCACAACGTCAAAGGCGGAAGCACCGCGGGGGGCGCGTTCGTGATCGGCTTCGCCTTCGCGTTCGGCTGGACTCCTTGTGTAGGGCCGATCCTAGCAGTGATCCTGGGATTCGCCGCCGCCCAGGACTCGGTTTTAAAGGGCGTGATCCTGCTTGCGATCTACTCACTGGGATTGGCAGTTCCGTTCCTGATAACCTCATTCGCCTTGGAACGCTTCCTGAGATTCTATGGACGATTCAAGTCGTTCATGCACGCCGTAGAAGTGTTCAGCGGCACACTGTTGATTGCACTGGGCGTGCTGTTGATTTTCGGACGTTTTACTCTGATCTCAAACTACTTGTCGTTCCTGAATCGCTTTGCGCTGTGAGGGAGCCTTCTTGAAACGCGATCCGTTTGTCATTGTCGTCGTAGCGGTGGTGATTGCATTAATGCTGGCCATCGGGCTCCGAATGGCGCGGCATCCCCGGCAATCCGCCGTGATCCAGATGAAGGGGGACGCGGCGCCGGACTTCACCCTGCAATCGCTCGAGGGCAAGTCCGTGCATCTTTCCGACTATCGGGGAAAAGCCGTACTGCTCAATTTCTGGGCGACATGGTGCGCTCCATGCAAAATTGAAATGCCGTGGTTTGTCGAACTGCAGAAGCAGTACGGTCCGGAAGGATTGCAGATTGTAGGCATCGCGATGGATGACGCCAGCCCGAAAGAGATTGGCGACTTCGCCAAGGAAATGGGCGTGAATTATCCGGTGCTGATTGGCAAAGAGGCCGTAGGCGAGGCCTATGGAGGCGTGCAGTTCCTCCCGGAAAGTTTCTACATCGATCGCAACGGCAAAGTACTGGACAAAGCGTTTGGTCTGAAAGGGCGAGGCGAGATCGAAGACAACATCAAGAGGATCATTGCCTCGACTGCGGTAGCGCAGAAGTGACTCGGCTTTGAGAAATGTGCCGAAATTCGCAATTTTTCTGAGTCTGACGGCCTCCTTGCTGGCCCAGGAGTCGTTCGGCAAGAAGGCTCCGTCTGTCACGATGTCGCCGGCGCCGGTCACCACCGTCACCCGCGGAACAACCACGACGGTGAGTCTGAACTTCCACGTTGCCCCCGGCTTTCATATCAATTCCAACAAGCCTGCGGCGGAATATCTGATTCCCACGACGCTTAAACTGGATGT
>DASPRY010000143.1:0-2818 GCA_035624215.1 Terriglobales bacterium | reverse complement strand
TCCGGCTTGGTGAATTGCTCGATGAAGTGGCACTTCATGAAGTCGCCCTCGGCCTTGAACTTTTCCAGACCTTCTTTCCGCGGCAGAAACTCGCGGGCATAGGGCAGGTTCTGCTGGACGAGTTCCTGCATCTTCTTTTCGATCTTCTCGAGATCTTCAGGAGTGAACGCGGCCGGACGATAGAAATCGTAAAAGAATCCGTTTTCCGTCGCGGGACCGTGGCCAAGTTTGGTCTCGGGAAAAAGATCAAGCACAGCCGCGGCCAGCAGGTGCGCCGAGGAGTGCCGATAGACTTCAAGCGCCTCGGGGTCCTTCTCGGTGATGATGCGCAGATCGGTGTCCGAGTCGAGCGGCCGGGTGAGATCAATCAGATCGCCGTTACTCTTGGCGACAAGGGCGGCATCGGCCAGACGCGGGCTGATGGACTTGGCAACCTCGAGCGCAGTGGTGCCCTTCGGGACTTCCGTGGTGCTGCCGTCGGGGAACTTTACATGAATGCTGTTTGACATGGATAGACCCTGGTATTCCGCTGAATCTCTTGAGTTTAAAGGAGAGAATCGGGAGGGTCAAACGGTGGAAGGCCACACAAAACGTCGCCGACGCGGTCGGCTACTTCAAACGGTTGTACAAATCCACCGCAGTTCGTGGTAGTTAATGCAGAGATGAATTCTTCCACAGCTCGGAGCCATCAGCCGACAGCCTTCCGTCTCAATGGCGTTCGCTATTCCTTACACTTGGCCGACTGTCTCGCTTGGATGGACGAGCAACCGGCAAACTCAGTTCACGCCATCGTCACGGACCCACCCTACGGTCTCAAGGAATACTCGGCGCCCGAAAAACAGAAGCTGCGCCGCGGGAAAGGTGGCATTTGGCGAATTCCTCCCGCTTTCGACGGCTGTGTGCGCAGCCCGCTTCCCCGTTTCACTGTCTTGACAGACAACGAGCTTTCCGAGCTGCGGCATTTCTTTGCCGACTTTGCGCGGCGAGCGTTCCGCGTCATGGTTCCAGGCGCCCATCTCTTCATTGCCACGAATCCGTTGCTGTCGCATCTTGTCTATGTTCCGCTGCTGGAATCTGGGTTTGAGAAAAGGGGCGAAATTATCCGGCTGGTGCAGACCTTGAGGGGTGGTGACCGGCCGAAGAACGCGCACCACGAATTTACGGAGGTCACGGTCATGCCACGCTCTTCATGGGAGCCGTGGGGTCTGTTCCGTAAGCCCTGTGAGGGACGAGTTCAGGACAACCTGCGCAAGTGGAAAACAGGCGGCCTGCGCCGCGTTTCTGACAAAGTCCCATTCAGCGACGTAATCGCTTCGTCACCAACTCGCCCGGAAGAACGTGCCGTATCGCCTCACCCTTCTCTGAAGCCCCAAGCGTTTATGCGCCAAATCGTGCGCGCTTCTCTGCCTCTGGGCGAGGGAATCGTCTTAGATCCCTTCGTGGGCGGCGGTTCAACCATCGCGGCGGCGGTTTCGATTGGCTACGAAAGTATTGGCATCGAAATCGACCCGGAGTTTTTCAGCGCCGCGCTACGAGCCATCCCAGCGCTGGCGGCGCTTCCGGGGAATGGGAAAGCTAGTAGCACAATAGGTTCCAAAGCCAATTTGGACTTGCAGCAAAGCCTTGCCTTGCCACTAGAACCGTGACACCTTGTTGCCGAGATGGCGTTACAAGCAGACGGTTTCGACCGCGCGGTTGCACTGCCTCCCGAGCTCAAGATTACGCACATCCGGGAAGCCATCGAACACGTCGAGGACAGGGCTGACGAACTCATCGACATTTACTTTGAGCAGGCGAACGTGTTCAGCGGGATTGTCGGCATTCTTGGTATACAAGCCCTTCACGCCTTGAGCCCCTACAAGAAACATAAGAACCCTGACATTGCCCAGCAGCGTTTCCCAGATCTTTCATTGCGAGGAAAACTAAACCCGCCTCCGCAGCACGCATTGGAATCGAAAGGCTCGACTCGTCCGTGGGCCCTGCAATCGCACTACAATCACCCCGGCTGGTACATCGTCTGGCGCTATGCAATCGACCAAACCAAGCGCTTGAAGCTCAGCAAGGTTGTGGCGATTTGGCGCGTTGACATCGCGTTTCTCCGCGAAGAAGACTGGAAGTACGAAGGGAGCAAAGCCGCTGAGGGCCGTGGTGGCCGCACGCACACTTTCGGGATCAAGCTTCCTGCAAAACTTCTGAAAAACTGCATCGTGTACCAAAATCCCAGGGTTGCGATTCGTCAGGGCGGTCCGGTCCTCGCAAATCTGGACGAGTAGATTTTCTTCGCTCACCTACTAGCCCCCTACGTGGTTCTGGGAGCGAAACGCAGACTCTCTATGGCAGACCTCACCTTGGCCGACACCTTGTCCGTATCGCGTACCGTCAACCCGGTCGTGGAGATCGCTTCCCCGACCCGCATCTCCAGCGGCTGGCACTTGATGTGGTAGGTATTCATCGGCAGCAGATCGAACGTGTCGAGGAGCGCGATCGGCACGATATCGGCCTGCGCTTTGATCGCCAGAAAGAATGCGCCCGGCAAGAAAGGTTGCATCTTTCCATCTCGCGTGCGCCCGCCCTCCGGAAAGATGACCAGCGGCATGCCGCTGCGCAGGCTCCGCAGCGCGGACTTGATAGCCCCGATCGAGGCCGCCGGGTTCTGCTGGTTGATGCAGACTTGCCCCGAACGCTGCAGATGCCAGCCGATGAATGGATACCCCAGCAATTCACTCTTGAAAATAATGCGGAATTGAAATGGCAAATGGACGTAGAGGATGGGAATGTCGAGCGCCGATGCGTGCGTGACCGCATACACGCGGGGTTT
>DASPRY010000128.1:0-41862 GCA_035624215.1 Terriglobales bacterium | reverse complement strand
ACAAGAAACTTTCGCTCTCGGCAGTGCCGAATATTGAGTTGCTTCCCGAACCTCCTGCCCGCAAGGGATTCCTTGAGCTTCCGGAGTTCCGCAGGCTTTATGCTGCCCTGCCTGACTACCTCAAAGCTCCCGCGAAGCTCGCTTATCACACCGGAATGCGACGGGGAGAGATTGAGCGGATTACTTGGCCACAGGTAGACTTTCTCGATAGAATCTTGCGGCTGGAGGAAACCAAGAACGGCGAAGATCGCAACGTACCGTTGAACTCTGAGCTATTTACTATGTTCACGCAACTGAAACTGAATCTGAAAAACCCTGCCAACGGCCCTGTGTTTGGATATCTCGGGCAGTTCCGTGCCGCTTGCAAGAGAGCCGGACTCGCAGGCTTGCTGTTCCATGATTTTCGTCGCTCTGGAATCCGCAATTTCATCCGAGCCGGGGTGTCAGAGCAGGTCGCGATGAGGATCAGTGGGCACAAAACCACCAGCGTGTTTCGGCGCTACAACATCGTGAGCACTACTGACCTTCACGAAGCAGCAAAGAAGCAAGACGCTTTTATCGCCGCCAGTGACGCCCGAGTGTGTGAGTTTGGTAAAATTAATCCGATTGATGCAAGTTTGATGCAAGTTCAGAAATCCACCGCTGTAACTCATTGATGGCGCTATCGTCTAGGGGTTAGGACGGAAGATTCTCAATCTTCAAACCCGGGTTCGATTCCCGGTAGCGCTACCAGATTCTATTGAGTTTCTTAGATTCATATTTCTCGCTGCACTCAGAACTTCGCCCGCCGACTCCCGCGAAATGCCCCAAGCCTGATCAGCGTGAATACCACTTGCGTGAATCCCAACTACTTGAATCTAGTCCCTGCTCGATGCAATCGAATGGTGCAAGTCTTGGGTTCACGGAGAGAAATATGGCAAGACGGTTTCACTCTGGATCGGCGATCCCAGTCCTGGTTCTTGGCATCTTTGCGCTGACGATTCCCTTCGCGTTGCCGGAAGCGCAAAACTTCCACAACGCTCCCGACTCCGCGAAACAGCTTAAGAATGCTTTTGAAGGGCAACAGAACGCGGATGCAGGCAAGCAGCTGTATGCGGCACGCTGTTCCCGCTGCCATGGACGCAATGCAGAAGGGTCGGGCAATGTGCCCGCGCTCGTGGATGGAGTTCTCGAATCTGTCAGCGAGGGTGAGGTTTTCTGGTTCATTACCAATGGCGATAATAAGAATGGTATGCCTTCCTTTGCCAGCGTGCCCAACCAACAACGTTGGCAACTCGTCACCTATGTAAAAGCGCTGGGTCTTTCGCAAACCGCGTCCGGGAATTCACCGGAAGGGACGTCGGTCACAAGCTCAAAATTGAAGGCTCCGCCGCCCACGGCTCCATTTACCGACTTTCGATATGAGGAACCGGGCAAATTTCGCAAGATCACGGTAAATGATCTTCCGGCGCCGTACGCCACGCGTTCGGCAGAAAAGGGGCCGGACGTTGTACCGCGGCCGGCAAATGCCTGGCCCAAAGCTCCGGCGGGCTTTAAAGTTGAGCTGTATGCGGAGGGCCTCGACAATCCGCGCCTGATGCGGACTGCGCCGAATGGAGATTTCTTTCTGGCAGAAAGCGGTGCTGGGCGTATCCGAGTTTTGCGCGGCATCACCGGCGACGGCAAAGCCGAGCTGAGCGCAATCTTTGCCAGCGGTTTGAAAAGGCCTTACGGCATTAATTTCTATCCGCCCGGGCCCAATCCGCAATGGATCTACATTGGGACTACCGGGGCAGTAGTTCGCTTCAGGTATCACAATGGCGATTTGAAAAGCGGCGGTTCGCCGGAGCACATTGCAGACCTGCCGATCGGCGGAGGGCATTGGACGCGGGACATTCAGTTCTCTCCCGATGGCACGAAGATGTTTGTGGCGGTCGGGTCGGCCTCGAATGACGATGACACCGACACAAACCCCCAAGAAAAGAACCGCGCCGACATTTTGACCTGTGATCCCGTCAATTGCGTGCTCAGCGTATACGCTTACGGCATTCGGAACGCAGGCGGAGGGTTGGCCATTAACCCGAAAACTGGTGACTTATGGTGTTCCGTAAATGAACGAGATGCGCTTGGCGACAATCTCGTCCCCGATTACATCACTCACGTGCAGCCCGGGGGATTTTACGGCTGGCCGTGGTGGTACATTGGAGCACATCAGGACCCTCGGCAAAAAGGCAAGCACCCCGAATTGCAAGATAAAGTGATTGTTCCCGACGTACTATTGCAGCCCCATAACGCTTCACTGGAAATAACCTTCTACCAGGGCAAGCAATTCCCGGCCGAATACCAGGGAGATATTTTTGCTTCCGAGCATGGTTCGTGGAACCGCTCAGTGCGAGCTGGATACGAACTGATTCGGGTTCCTCTGCATCAAAGTGGGCATGCCAGCGGCGAGTATGAGGACTTCGTGACAGGATTCGTTCTCGATGATGGAACTGTGTGGGGGCGGCCGGTAGGAATTACAGTGGCCGCGGATGGTTCGTTGCTGATGAGTGACGATGGTTCTAACTCGATCTGGCGCATCAGCTACACAGGAAAATAGAGCCTCGGGGCAGCTCACTCAGACGCGGATTTGACCTCAGAGGTTGATCGAGACCGCCTCTCGCCGGCCGCTGAGACCAGCGCTCGAAAAAGCGCCGGTGATGCCTGGTCTTGATCAACTGACCGCTCCGGATGCCACTGCACCGCGAGCACAAAGTGATCCGGCGAGGTCCCTTCAAGGGCTTCGATGACGCCATCGGTAGGGCAGCGTGCGACAACACGCAAGCCTTGGCCGGCCACATCCGCCGACTGGTGATGGCTGGAATTGACGGGAATAACCTTCGCCTCTCGTCCTCCAACGATTTCGGCCAGCTTTGAGTCTGGCTCGATGATTACCTGGTGAGCCACCGGAACCGCCCGGCCAGCCGCGTGGTTGATGGTGGACTCAAGGTGCTGGATCAGAGTCCCTGCGCGATATACGTTCAGGACTTGCAGACCGTAGCAGATTCCCATAATTGGTTTTCTACTGTTGAAAGCATCTTGCAGCAACAACTCATCAACCACGTCTCGGCGAGTATCCGACGCGGCGGTTTTCTCATGGCGGGGTGCGTTGAATTTGGCTGGGTCAACATCGGCTTTGCTACCGGGCAGCAGCACTGCATCGCAGCTTTCGATCAGTTTCGATAGATCAGCTGGAGCGCGGTCCAGAGGAATGGAAACCGGCTCTCCGCCGGCCATTTCAACGGCTCTCTCGTACTGAGGTAGAGCGCGGCAGGCGTACTCCTGATCAGAGTGAGGAACCGGAATTGCAATCCGTGGACGCATGCCTGATTGTAACGTCTAAACGTCCATCCAGTGAGGCTGCTGAGGAGACAAGGGAACCCGATAATTATCGGCTGGCGCGCGCGATTTCTGCCAGCGTTTTGGTCTCGCGATAGGTTCGAATCTCCAGCACAGTGAGAACGATCGCAGCTACGCCGACGACTGTTATCGCGACCGGCAACGCTACATGGCGGTAGGCGTGGGCCATATCAGGATGAATGCCGCGCGCGCGGCTCGAAATCACAATCCCGATAATTCCCAGCAGCAGGCTGATGGCGAATGACATGAGCCCCAGCAGGAAAGTAACTAGGAGAACCCGCACCGGAATGAAGTACCAATGAGGGCTCGAGGGCTGCGGCTTAGCGGAGGGCACTTTGTAATTCTAGCGCCAACTCTGCAGAGCTGCCGCCGACAGGCGAGGACGGCTGTCCCCACGTGATTTTCGGAGTAAATTGGAAGGTGCGGTAGAATACGTTTCATGTCACAAGCTGCGCCAGCCATCACGCGGCCGCCGGCGGAAATTGTCCGCCGAACTCCCGTCTCGCAAGCTCCCAACGGCATCTGTTATGCGGTTGCCGGTGAGGTTACGATCCAGGCATCCGACCTGGAGCGCATGGTGGGTGCAGTCCCCGATTCTGCCGCTGCCGCCCTCAAACGAAAGGCTTATTACTTCGTTCCACTCACCGTAAACCAGGGCGATGACACTGTAATTGCCGACCGCTATGACGTCACGCTGAGCGACAACGCCGTCTGCCATCGCAATCTGGATCTTGGCGATTCGCAGTGCGTATTCATTTCGACGCGATTGATGGATGATAAATTCTCCGTCGCGTTTGAGTTCTTCATCAATGTGGGACATGCGGTTGTGGAGCGGGTTGGCGTCTCGCAGGCTTTCGCCGATCTGGCCTGGAAGCAGGTGGAAGGAAATGCGCGCGGCGAAACTTCGTTGGACGCCTGGGAATCGCGCAAGCTGGCGACCGGGCACGGTCCGGATGCGGAAAAACACAAGAACGAATACCTGGCCGCAACATTTTCGGACGCGATCTCCATCTACCTGCTTTCGTTGTTTATCGATGTAGATTATTACGATCTCCGCGAGCGCGATTATCCCCTCCTTGCGCCAACTCAATTGGCGGAACGGTTAAGGAAAGTGGCCGAACTGTTTCCGGCGAATCCGGGGTACGAGTTCGCGATTTACTACAAGCGGAGAAGCTAGAAGAGCGCTGATGCCGCAGGACTGAAATTGCCGGTTTTCGAGGGTTTTAGCTCACCTGGACAGGGCGTCCCTTGTGAAATCCGCACACGACCCTTGGCTGTGTTGGCGGCCCTTGCACCTTAAACTAAGCTGCCAAATCAACAATCGACACCGTACAATCATCACTCCATGACGGTGACGGTCCGATCCTTCGCCAAGATTAATCTTGGGCTGCGCATCGGTGCGCTGCGGCCGGATGGATTTCACGAGCTGAGGACGATTTATCAGACGATTGCCTTGCATGACATCGTCCGTGTGAAGGTTGAACGTGGGTTGGGGATCGAAATTCGTTGCCAAGATGCGCGCGTGCCGAAAGATGATACGAACACGTGTTCGCGAATTGCCGAACTCGCGATAGATGCCCTCAAGGTCCGGGGGCGCGTCAGCATTGAGATCGAGAAGCGATTGCCGGTGCAAGGAGGGTTGGGCGGATCATCAGGGAATGCTGTTAGCACACTGCTCGCGCTGGAACGGGCCCTAAGAAAGGAATTGTCCGGGCCGCAGCGGCTGCGTATCGCTGCGGAAGTCGGATCGGACGTACCGTTGTTTCTGGTGGGCGGGACAGTGCTGGGCATTGGGCACGGGGAGGAAGTTTATCCGCTGCCGGATTTGCCACCGCTTCCGTGCGTGCTGGCTTTACCCAAGATCGCTGTATCCACGCCGAAGGCTTTTGCGCAGTGGGATGCAATGTCTGGCACGGGCACCCGCACCCGAAAGGATGCTGGACTCCCTGCCGGCCGCACCGCCGGCGCTGGCCATGCTCACGCTGACGTTTCAAAATTGACGCATGTTGTCCCCTCCGATAGAATGTTGGAGTTCAGCCGCAGGGTTGCTGCCTGGCTGGCCGCTCAGCGGAACGCTAGGCGATTGAAGGGTTTATCCGGTGTCTCTGCCCGTGGCAGGGGCCGGGCCGAGACCCCGCTTCTCGACCTCGTCCGTACCGGGATCGAAAACGACTTCGAACAGGTCGTCTTTCCTCAATATCCCGAATTGCGCGACGTTAAGTGTGTGCTGGAACGGGCGGGCGCCTTCTACGCATCGCTGTCGGGATCCGGATCAGCCGTTTACGGGCTGTTTACGACTCGAACGCGAGCCGAAAAGGCCGCGGCCAAGCTTCGCGAGAAGGGCGTGGAAGCGCGGGTTACGAGCACTTTGCCGCGGCGGCGGTATTGGAGAAAGTTTCTGGTTTCGGGTTTCTAGTTTTTAGTATTCTGGTAAGCGCGCATTCCATTTGAAATTTGAAACTGGAAACTAGAAACTGGGCCGTCGACTAATGGTAGGTCAAGTGCCTTTGGAGCACTTTGTCTAGGTTCGAATCCTAGCGGCCCAGCCAGAATAACAGCTGTGAGCTTTCAGCCGTCAGCTTTAGGTATGGCTCTGCTGGCTGAGAGCTGATGGCTGAGAGCTACGTTATGGCCACTCTTGCAACAGCAACGGATAAGAAGGCTTCGATGAGCCCCGAGGAGAAGCCGGAGCGCAAGCCTGCCCGGCTTCGGGTAGATGACAAGTTCAAAATCTTCTCCGGCACTGCCAACGAGGCCCTGGCCGATGAAGTCTGCGCTTTCCTCGGGTTGGTTCGTGGCCAGGCTGCAATCACACGCTTCAGTGACGGCGAAGCTTACGTGCAGATCCAGGAGAATGTTCGAGGCGCGGATGTATTTGTGATGCAGCCGACCTGCCAAGCAGCGCGTCCTGGCATGAAGGCAGCGAGTGTAGACGAACACCTGATGGAACTACTCTTGATGATGGATGCACTGAAAAGGGCATCGGCGCGGCGCATCACCGCAGTGATTCCGTATTTCGGCTATGCGCGACAGGACCGCAAAGACAAGCCGCGGGTACCAATTTCATCGAAGTTGGTTGCCGATTTGCTAACGACCGCAGGCGCAGACCGTGCGCTCATCGTAGATTTGCACGCGCCACAGTTGCAGGGTTTCTTCAACATACCGGTCGATCACCTATTTGCCTCGCCGGTGCTGGTCGATTATTTCAAACGGGCAAACTTGCCAAATTTGACGGTGGTTTCGCCGGATGCAGGCGGCGTAGAGCGTGCGCGCTTCTTCGCCAAGAAAATGGACTCTGCCCTGGCGATCGTAGATAAGCGGCGCGTCGATATCAATGTGGCCGAGGTTATGCACGTGATTGGCGATGTGAGCGGCCGAACTTGTCTGGTCATCGATGACCTCATCGACACGGCCGGCACGCTGGTGAAGACCGCCAATGCGTTGATCGATAACGGCGCGATTGCGATTTACGCCTGCGCTTCCCACGCAGTGTTGTCGGGACCTGCAGTGGAAAACATCTCAAAATCGTGCATCAGGGAAGTTGTGGTCACCAATACGATTCCCCTGAACGACGACGCGAAGAGAGAACCAAAGATCAAAGTTTTGACCATAGCCGGTCTCATCGGGCGCGCTATCCAGTCCATTCACGAGGAAACGTCGGTCAGCAAATTGTTCATATAGACCAGGAATCAAAGATTATGACAACGGTAACTGAAAACAACGTATTGGAAGCGCAGCCGCGTGTGGCTGGCGATAAAAACGATGCGCGCCGCGTGCGTCGCAGCGGCAAGATTCCAGCCGTCCTCTACGGCGCAGGCAAGCAATCCCTGCCCGTGAGCGTGGATCCGCGGCAGGTTTCGCGCATCCTGCATTCGCAATCGGGTTACAACACTATTTTCGATCTCACCCTTGACGGCGAGCGTACCAAGGCCATGATCGTGGATTGGCAATACGAGCCGATTAAGGGCGCCCTGCTCCACATCGATTTGAAGCGCATCGCGATGCACGAGAAGCTGCGGGTGAACGTGCCCATTGTGCTAAAGGGTGAAGCCGCGGGCGTGAAGCAGCAGGGCGGCATTCTGGAGCAGATTGCGCGCGAAGTAGAAGTCGAATGCTTGCCCGACGACATACCTACCTCGATTGAGGCGGATGTGAGCGAGCTGGTGTTCGGGAAAGTCATGCGCATTGCTGATTTGAAGCACAGTGACAAGGTCAAGTTTTTGTCTGACCCGAACCAGCCCGTTGCGCACATTATTTCGGTGAAGGAAGAGGTCGCGCCTACTCCGGAAGCCGCAGCCGCAGAAGCCGCGGCAGCTCCTGCCGAACCCGAAGTCATCAAGAAGGGCAAGCAGGAGACCGAAGAGGAAGGTGCCGAGGCTGCGCCAGAGAAGCCCGAAAAGGCAGAGAAGGCCGAAAAGAAAGAGAAGAAGTGAGCGGGGCGAAGGATCTGTTAGTGGACCTGGTAGCTGGACGCTAAGAGCTAAGCGCGCGTGAAGCTGATCGTAGGCCTCGGCAACCCGGGAATCGAATATCAGTTCACACCGCACAACCTGGGCTTTCTGGCAATTGATCGCATCGCCGAGCAGCGAGGCGTGGAAGTCAGAAACCGGCAGTGCCGCGCCTTGACGGCAAGAGCAACGATTGGTTCGGAGCAGGTCTTATTGGCCAAACCAGAGACGTTCATGAATTTGAGCGGGCTTTCGGTGCGCGAGCTGGTGGCCGAGCACAAAGTCAGCCCCGAGACCGACCTGGTTGTGCTTCAGGACGAGTTGGATTTTCCGCTGGGAACTGTCCGGCTGCATCGCAACCGAAGCTCGGCGGGGCATCACGGAATTGAGTCTTTGATCGGAGCGCTCGGTACGCAGGATTTCCTGCGAATCCGGATGGGCGTTGCTCCCGACCGGAAGGTCGAGGACGGCATGAGCTATTTGCTTTCGCCGTTGCGCAAAGCTCAGCTCAAGCTTGTCGACGAAATGCTCGTTACGGCAGCCGAGGCGGTAAAGGTGATTTTGACGGAAGGCGAAGCGGCAGCGATGAGCCGCTTCAATCGCAGGCCGGATGAGTCATGATCTTCGGTGGATGCGGGCAATGCACGGCATTCGGCACTGACCGCGGAGTAACAGGAGAATTTAGGAGAAGAAATGAATCGCACTTATGAACTTATGTTCATTGTTCGTCCCGATATGCCTGAAGAAGACCAGGACAAGCTGATTTCCACGCTGGAGTCGGCGGTAACGGCGGCTTCGGGGCAGGTGAAGAACGTCGAGCGCATGGGCAAACGCCGGCTTGCTTACAAGGTGCGCAAATTTCAGGATGGCATTTACATCCTGCTGACGGTGGAAGGAAGTGGCGGCTTGATTCACGAACTGGAGCGGCGGCTGCGCGTGAGCGAGCCGGTGATCAAATTTCTGACCGTGCGTATCGATGAGGAGCGGAAGCGCCTGGACAAGATCAAGGCGATCCGCGAGGCGCGGCGCAAGACTTCGACTGCGGCGACTCCGGCTGAGGTGACCGGAGAGGCTCCGGCAGCGACGGCATAAAACCACGTGGTTAATCTTAGTCCTGCGTCGCTGGGTAAAGCCCGAACTCGACGTAATGCGGCCTTCCAAGCGAGAAGCTGACGACCAACGGCGGACGACGTACGAAATTTAAGGAGCATCATGACTGACGAGACCAGACCAACATCAGCGCCAACCGGAGAAACAGCCCCCACTGCCGAACGAACTGACCGAGGAGAACGTCGCCCTCCTCGCAGTGGCCCGGGGGGACCGCGCGGTGAAGGCGGGCCAGGCGGCCGCAAGTATTTTCGCCGCAAGAAGGTTTGCAAGTTCTGTGTCGAAAAGATCGAGGCCATTAATTACAAGGACATTCGGCTGCTGGCGCAGTTTGTAGCGGAGAGCGGAAAGATCGTACCCCGGCGGCTCACCGGCGTCTGCACTCCGCACCAGCGACGATTGTCTTCGGCGATCAAGCAGGCTCGCAATATCGCGCTGCTGCCGTTCGCAGGTCGAGCGTCATAGTACGAGAACCCTTTGCGGCGGAATGCCCGATCTCCAAATTCCTTTAATTACACGGGAGTCATTTCATGGAAGTCATTCTGAAAGAAGATGTAGCCAAGCTGGGATCACGTGGCGACGTGGTGAAAGTCGCCGAAGGGTATGGGCGCAATTATCTCTTGCCGCGCAAGCTCGCCATCGAAGCCTCAGCCGGCAATAAAGCGGTTATCGAGCAGATGAAAGCGGCCGCGGTGCGCCGCTCCGCTAAAGAAAAGGCCCAGGCGGAAGAGTTGTCCAAACAATTCGATGGGCTGTCAGTGAATTTCAAGCGGCGCTCGGGAGAGCACGACCAGCTCTTCGGATCAGTTACATCTGGTGACATCGCGGAGGCTCTTGAGAAAAAGGGCTTTAATGTCGATCGTCGCAAGGTGCAGTTGCACGAGCCGCTCAAGACCCTCGGTGAGTTTGCTGTTCCCATCAAGCTGCACAAGGACGTGACTACTCATTTGAAGGTTCTCATCGAGAAAGACGCGGCCGAATGAGCAGCTTCTGAGTACGTCCAAAGCGCTTGGCTACCGGGCTGAAGCGATGCGCCGCAGCAAAACGATCTTCACCTTGGTGCTTGGCCGCAGCGAGCAAAAATCCTGCCAAAACACCCGGAATTCTGCTTACGGTTCTCATTCTGACACGTCCATAGCTATGCAACCGGGAGAAGTGACTAAAGGGTCCCGGTACAGTCGAGGATGCATAACAGATATGCTGGCCGATGCGTGGGCTGTACCATTTACGGTTGGCACGTGCTCCCCAAGGGGAGTTGAACAAGGCGAAAAAGCTATCGGCACCCAGGATTCCCCCTCTCGGGACCTTATGGCCGGGCACAATCTAGGCCGGATCGACGATACCCTGCTGGTCCGCGAAGCGCAGCGCGGTAATCGGGCTGCGTTCGAGGAGCTAGTGCGGCAATATGACCAGGCTGTGCTTCGGCTGGCGATGCACCTCACGGGATCGGAACACGAAGCTCAAGATGTTTACCAGGAAGCGTTCCTCAAGGCCTACAAGAGCATCGGCAACTTTCGCTTTGAATGCTCCTTCTATACCTGGATTTATAGGATCGTGACCAACTTGTGCCTCGACCACCTGCGAAAAAGGCAAATCCGCAAAGAGGAAGCTCCAGTGGCGACGGACTCCGACGGGAAGCAATACGATGTGCTGGATCAGGTAGCAGATGGGCGGGCTGAATCCAATCCCGAGCGTGACCTGATGAGCCGGGAACTGGCCAGCCGGATCACTCGCGCTCTGGAAAAACTGACTCCCCGCGAGCGAATGGTATTCGAGCTAAAACATTACCACGGGCTCAAACTTCGTACCGTGGGCGAAGTTCTTAACACGACGGAAGAAACGGCCAAGAACACTTTGTTTCGCGCGACCCAGAAGTTGCGCGGAGCCTTGGCAGATATGCGATGAAGTGCTTACGCGCAGCCAAGCAGGAACAGGTGCAATTATGAAATGTGAATGGGTGAAAGAGAACATTCTGCTTTATGTTTACAACGAACTGCCTGACGACGCGCGGTATGAACTCGAACAACACTTGGCACGCTGTACCGACTGCACGACCGAGCTGAAGTCGACCCGCAAGTTCCACGCTGTGTTATCCGAGATGCCGGTGGAAGAGCCCTCGCCGAATCTGCTGGCAGCCTCCCGGATGAGGCTGCAGGAAGCACTCGAGACCACCAAGCAAGGCACGTTCTGGCACCGGTTAGTTTTCGATCCCGGCGCTTGGCTTCGGCAGATTCGTTTTTCACCTGCATTGGCCACCGCTCTTTTCATTGTCGGTTTTGCGGCGGGCATCGGCGCCACTTACAAGATCCTGGGCGCTGCAGGAAACATCAGCTCAAGCGTTCCCAGCACGGCAGTCGAACCAGCCGAATCTTCCATAGCGGGCATACGTTCGGTTTCGCAAGCGCCAGGGTCGGACAAAATCAGCATAAAGTACGACACCGTTTCCACCCAGGAAGCGCAAGGTTCGCTCAACGATCGACGCATTCAGCAGCTTCTGCTGTTCGCGGCCCGCAGCAATTACAACTCCGGAGTTCGGATGGATTCCGTGGATCTGCTCACGCAACAGCCCAATGATACGCACGTACGAGAAGCCCTGATCTACGCGCTACGCTATGATTCCAATCCGGGAGTCCGGCTGAAAGCTCTGGATGGTCTGGGCGCATATGTAAAAACTGATGCACGCGTTCGCGACACGTTATTGGAAGCCCTGTTGAATGATGGTAATCCCGGAGTTCGCACTGAGGCTTTGCATTTGCTTGAACCGGTTCGTGCCGACGGCAGTGTGCGTGCAGTTCTGCGGAGTCTGGCTGAGCATGACTCCAACCAATACATCAAGTTGCAGGCGCGCACTATGCTGGCACAGCTTCCGGAGTTCGATTGATGCAGGCGCAGACCTGCCCTGAGCAACGCTGAGGAGGCTCAATGGTGCCAAGTATGAAGGTGAGGATGAAAGAAAGGTGGACTTTTGAAGCAACTCCCTAGATTTGTAGCCGTTCTGTTGCTGGTGGTGCCAGTGGCAACGGCACAACAGACCCGCATTTACGGGGATGGTGGAAATTGGATACAGGAAATAACCGGAACTCTCGCGGCAGTAAGGAATCTGCGGATAAAAGTAGATGTCGGATCAGTGAAGGTGAACGGCGGTTCCCAGCAGAGCATTGATTACACGATTCGCAATCATTCTTATAGCGGGTCCGAAGAGAAAGCGCGCCGCGAATTCGAGAATTACAAAATTAGCGCCTACGTCCACGGGGACACTGCCTGGATCGTGGCGGATTGGGAGGGAGGCCGAGCTCACAGGTTCTCCGGAGAATTCACCATCAGCGTGCCTCGCAGTATGGAGGAGGTAAAGATTGAAACGGAAGGCGGTAGTATTTCCTCCGATGGTATCGCCGGACGGGTCGATGCCGAAAGCGGCGGCGGGAATATCCGGTTCGACGACATCGGCGGTCCACTCAACGGCGAAACCGGTGGCGGCAGCATCGAAGTAGGCGCGGTGGCATCCGAGGTCAACCTGCACACCGGCGGCGGCTCCATCAAAGTAAATTCCGCCAAGGGCAAAATCATCGCAGAGAGCGGCGGCGGCAGCTTAGTGGTAGTTTCCTGCGCTCAGGGAGCGGAGCTGGAAACCGGCGGCGGCAGCATCCAGGTGGAGCACTGCGAAGGCCGGGTAAGGGCCAGCACCGGTGGGGGCAGCATCGATCTCGGCGACATTGGAGGACCGGCAGAGATCTCGACCGGCGGGGGCAGCATTCGCCTGAATTCCGCCAAGGGTCCGGTACGGGCGGAAACTGGTGGTGGCACGATCGAGCTTTGGGGAGTGCCTTCAGCCCGGGCGGAGACCGGTGCAGGCGGTATCGAAGTCAAGTTCGTGCCCGGCGAGGCGAGCGATTCCATGCTGGAGACCTCGGCCGGCGATATCACCGTCTACATTGTGCCCAATGTGAACCTCAGCGTTCGAGCTTCAATCGAAGTCGCGAATGGTCACAGTATTCATTCCGATTTTCCCGAGATTCGGGTCACAACCGAAGGCGGCGATTACGGACCAAAAACAGTGACGGCAGAAGGTAACCTGAACGGCGGCGGCCCGGTTCTCAAGGTGCAGACCGTAACCGGCGACATCTCATTCCGTCGCGCTGGCCGATAGAAAGATTTTGGGGGTCTCATGAAACGAAGAATTCTATTAACTGCATTGCTGCTCAGCCTCTCGTCATACGCCGCCTATGCGGGTCGAGTTTCGTCGGCACATGGGGAAGTTTACGGGGTTTCGAGCGAGGATTCTGGTGATGATTCGTACTTAGGGGTGGACACTCGGAATATTACTCCCGATCAGCTCAGTACGCTTCACCTGAAGGAAGAGAGCGGCGTAGAGATCACCATGGTTGATCAGGATGCACCCGCGGGCAAAGCCGGTCTGAAGGAGCAGGACGTAATTCTGACGCTCAATGGTGAAAAAGTCGCCAGCGTGGAACAGCTACGCCGCATGATCCGTGAGACTCCGCCCGGACGCGTGATAACGCTGGGCATCAGCCGAAATGGCCAGCCCATGACTTGCAACGTGCAGCTGGCCGATCGCAAGAACAGTTTTGCCGATGATTTTGGGTCGAAGATGAAGGACTTCCATTTCGAAATGCCCGCCATGCCTGTGATGCCGGAGTTGGATATGCCTGTATCCATCGTGGTCGTGCGCTCGTCGGCGCGGAGTGGACTGATGGTCGAAAACCTTACTCCGCAATTGGGGGATTTCTTCGGCACCAAGAACGGCCAAGGCGTTCTAATACGCTCCGTCGAGAAGGGGAGCCGCGCTGACAAGGCCGGTTTTCGGGCGGGCGACGTGATTGTGAAGATCAACGATGAACCAATTCACGATACGAGTGACTTCTCTCATGCGCTACGCTCTCGCCAGGGCAGTACCGCCAGCGTCGGCATTCTGCGCGACAAGAAAGAGCAAACCATCACGCTGAGCCTGCCGGAGCGAAAGCAGTCCAGGCTTGATACCGAGAGCATCGAGCTGCCGCAGCTCGATGCTCAGGCGTCTCAGCTTGCACAACTGGAATCGGATTGGAATCACCTCGAACCACAGATGCGGGAAGCCATCAACCAACGCATTCAGAAGATCGGGCCAGAAGTAGAACGAGCCACAAGAGAATTTCTGGCCCATCAAGGTGATTTTCAAAAGGCAATGAGCGAAATGCGGCGACGGCTATGCGATCACCAGCGGCAACTGGATCGGATTTGCCAAAGATATGAGGTCGGTTGCGCCCAGATTTAGCTTTGATTACCGGCTGGTTGCATGCGCCCGGCTGCGTGGCAGGTCTGGCGCCAAGCAAACTCGATTTCTTCCCGCCTGTTTGGCCGCATAAAGTCCCGCATCGGCCGCCTGCACAAGTTGGTCGCGGGTTGAACCGTGCTCCGGGAAGTTGGCAGCACCCGCGCTGATGGTTACAGGACGGGCGACTCCAGGAAACTGCCAGGTTTCCACGATCCGGCGCAGTTTGTCCGCTATCGCAAGCGAGTGCTGCGGGGTGGTTTGTGACAGCAGAATAGCAAATTCCTCTCCCCCATAACGGCATACCACGTCAATCTTTCGGACCTGCTGGTGGAAAATCGAGGAGACCTGGCGCAATACTTCATCTCCCAGCAAATGACCGAACTCGTCATTCAGGCGTTTGAAATGGTCAATATCGATCATGAGAACGCCTAGCCCCGAGTCGAAGCGACGCGCCCGCTCAATCTCCTCGGCGATTCGCAACTCGAAGAAGCGGCGGTTGAAGATACCTGTCAGTCCGTCCAGATATGCGAGCTGCTTCACGCGATTCACGTAATGTGCATTCTGAATGGCAGTAGCGCAAATATCAGCGACGGACTCGAGGGGCTGAGCTTCGTTCGCATTGAATGCGCTCTTTTGCGCGCTATCCAGCACCAACACTCCGAGCGCCTGTCCGAAGGAGACCAAGGGGATAGACATTTGCGAGCGACTCTCTGCATATAAACCGGTGCTGGTCGAAGCAGTGGCGTCATTCTCGATAACAGTTTTCACGCTTTCCAAAGCCCGCCCCCAGGACCCCTCGACCGGCGACAGGCGACCGCCTTCCGGCACGCGCGCCGTCAGCGTTCCGTGTCTGGCGCGCATGACGAGTTCCTCTTCATCCTTCAGCAGCACCGAAACTTGAGATACCCCAAACGCCTGCTGGATGAGTATGCAGACCTTGGAGAGAAGTTCATTCAATTCCAGCACCGCCGTCATCTGCTGCGCAATGGCGTTAATAGCCTCCAACTGCGAGGCCCGCCGCCGCTCCAGTGCATGCAGACGGGCATTCTGCAACGCCATGGAGGCCTGGGTAGAGAAAAGCGTTAAAAGATCAACGGTTTCCGCGTCGAAGTGGTTAAATTTCTCGCTCTGGCAATCGAGCACACCTACTACCTCGTCTCGAACCATCAACGGCACCGCCAGCTCTGAACGAGTAGACTTGGCGGATGGAATGTAGCGCCCATCCTTGGTAACGTCGGGCGCATATACGGGACGCTTCTGTTGCGCGGCTGATCCGGTAAGTCCTTTCCCGAGGCGTGTTCGCACCTTATCCTGACCCTCGTCCCAACCCACCTGCCGGCGCACATATAATTCGCCGGTTTCCTTATCCAGCAACAAGATAGCCACGTTTTGCAGATGAAAATAGTCGCGCGCGATCACCAGAATTTGCTGAAACACCTCGTCGAGATCAAAGGTAGACAGCACCGCCTGGCTGGCGTCGTAGAGGATGGCAATTTTCTGCATTGGTGCTGGCGAAATTTTATCGGGATTTTCCTGTATTACCGAGGTACCGAAGGTAACGTGGTGATCGTTGGTATGGGGGCGCCCCGCTCTGATCTCAAAGCCGAATCCTCATGATCTAGGCAGTTTCGATTGCCGCCTTCGCGCCGCCACGGTTTTGATAACCCCGAATACGACCAGGCAGAACCAAAAGTCGACCAACATGCCCCAGTCGATCTTGAACGGGGAATGGTGAGCCCGCACCGGAAGATGTTTCTCCAGCAAGAAATAGATCGTATTGCCTGCCAGCACAGCTGCGAGAGCATGGAAGAAATTGGCGGTTGACTGAGACACGTTTTTCTGACGACCTCGATGTGAACCTCTGTGGCAGCTTACGATTGTCCTGCTAACATCCCCTTGAGATGCTGGAGCCGGCCACGTCCGTTCAATACGTTAAAGGAATCGGGCCTCGTTTGGCAGATGTGCTGGCCGGCAAGGGCATTCATACCGTTGATGATCTATTGCATTATCTGCCATTTCGTTACGAAGACCGCTTGAATCCGCGCAGTATTGCCGAGCTGCGGCCGGGGGAAATGGCAACCATTATCGCCGAAGTCCGCAATTCAGGGCTTTTCCGCACTCGCCGGATGCCGATCTTTCAAATGACCGCCGGTCAGGGCCGAGCGCGACTCAAGTGTATATGGTTTAACGCCGCTTATCTGCAGGACAAATTCAAACCAGGCCAGGTAGTCGCGCTGTACGGCAAGGTAGATGAAGATTACCGCGGTGGCGAAGTACAGATTGTCCAACCTCAATTTGAGATTTTGAGTGATTCCACGGACAATGCCTCCGCCGTTGCCGAAGACAGGCTGGCAGCCTCGCTCGAAATTGGGCGGATCGTGCCCATTTACGAGGCAGCCGGACAAGGACGCCTGACTTCCCGTTGGTTCCGGCGGATCATCCACACCCTCCTGGAGAATCTCCCTCCGGACTTACCCGACCCGATACCTCCGGTTGTTCGCGGTCATCTAGGCCTGATCCCACCTCGCGAGGCCCTATGGAAAGTGCATTGGCCCGAGGCCGGCACGAGCATGGAGGATCTGCAATCATCCCGCACACCCGCTCACGTCCGGCTCATTTTCGAAGAATTGTTTTTCGTCGAACTGGGGCTGGAACTCAAACGGCGCGAGCAGAAAGCACAAACCGGAATTGCCTTTCAACTGGATGAACGGGCCCGTTCCGCCATCAAGAAGATATTGCCCTTTCATCCCACGGCTGCTCAGAAGCGGGCGTTGAAGGAGATCGCTTACGATATGCAGAAGCCGGTGCCCATGCGCCGGTTGCTGCAAGGAGATGTAGGTTCAGGCAAAACTATTGTGGCTTTCGAAGCCGCCATCATCGCAATCGAAAATGATTTTCAGGTCGCTTTGATGGCGCCAACCGAGATTCTCGCGCAACAACATTATTTTTCCGCTCGCCGCATCCTCGACGCTGCTGGATACCGCATCGTTCTTCTGACCGGATCGTTGGAAGATGATAGCAAGCGCGAGACACGCCGCCATATCAGACAAGGCAATGCACAGCTGGTAATCGGAACTCATGCATTGATCGAGCAGCAGGTCGAGTTTGCCAAGTTGGGGCTGGTGATCGTTGACGAGCAGCACCGCTTTGGCGTTCTGCAGAGATTCAAGTTGATGAAGAAATCCGGCGAAGGAGGGACGGGTACCGGATCGGTGCGAGTGCAGGAAAGCCCGGCTTTCGGCGAACCGGACGTTCTGGTCATGACCGCTACGCCAATTCCCCGCACGCTCGCCCTCACGCTTTATGGTGATTTGGACATCAGCGTAATTGACGAAATGCCTCCGGGCCGAACCCCCATCGTGACCCGTCGGGTTTCCGACGAACACGAGAGTGAGGTGTGGGATTTCGTGCGAAAGCAAGTAACAGCGGGACAGCAAACCTATGTCGTCTATCCCGTTATTGAGGAGAACGAGGAGCGCGAGCTCAAAGCTGCCATGCGGATGTACAAAGAGCTCAGCCAGCGCGTTTTCCCCGACTTGCGGGTTGGCGTTTTGCATGGGCGGATGGATCCGGATCTCAAAGAACAAGTCATGCGGGCATTCCAGAAAGGTGAACTTCAGATCCTGGTTTCGACAACAGTAATCGAGGTTGGGGTCGATGTGCCGAACGCAAACGTGATGGTCATTGAGCACGCCGAGCGCTTCGGTTTGGCGCAGTTACATCAATTGCGTGGACGCATTGGAAGAGGGGCAGCGAAATCCTATTGCATTCTCATGACCGGCGGAAAAATTTCCGAGGACGGGGAACGCCGCCTCGACGCGATGGTACGCACCAATGACGGCTTTCAGATTGCAGAACTTGATTTGGAACTGCGCGGTCCGGGCGAATTTTTCGGGACGCGCCAGGCGGGTCTGCCGAGTTTCCGTGTGGCTAGCCTGATCCGCGACCGCAAGTTACTGGAGGCTGCCAAGCGCGAAGCGGCGGCAGTTCTGGACGGACCGAACGCGGACGTCAGTAAGGAAGAAATCGAGCGCGCCCTGCGCCACATGCGCGCCCGCTGGCAGAAAAGTTATGGACTCGTCGAAGTAGGATAATAGCTACACCACTCCGGTTCCCAGCATCGCTCTCAATCCTGTGCCGCAATCTGGTACTGTTCAAGTTTGCCGTCGGGCATTTCGTAGGTCCACGCCTGGAGGGTCTTGCCGGAGAATTTAATCTGGTATACCCGTAGTTTCATCCCGCCGCGCAGCGCCTCTCGAGTTTGGATAAACTCTTCCGGTGCTCCTAGTGGCCCCAGCCCGCTGGCAAAATCTCTAAGCGCCTGCTCGCTAAAATAGAAGTTTGCGTTATCTGTGAACAGCGTGCGGTCGATCGTACCGTGCTGCAGGCCCTCAAAAATCTTCCGTGCTTGCTCCAGTTTCGCCTCGGTTTGAGGATCATCGCTCGCCAGCAATAAAGGCGCAATTGCGCGGGCAATCTGGCCGGATGCGTCCGCCGCATCCTGATTTGTCAGTACCGCTACGGCGACGCGCTGGTCGGGAAAAACCATGTTTTCTGCCGTGAAGCCGGAAACCTCGCCTCCGTGCGACAAGGCACGATGTCCAAACTCGGAACGGATGAATACTCCGAGGCCATACTGCGTTCCCAAGCCGTTCTTGAGCACAACTTCAGTTTCAAATTCGCGATAAGATGCCGGCTTCATCAGCTTTTGATCGATAATCGAGATGTCCCACCGGGCCAAGTCTTCTGCTGGCATGGCCAGCTCTCCCGCCGCAAACAACCAGCCCTTTCCTTCCTTCGGTGCCGGACGCAGCGGGCCGAGCGCATAGCGCATGTAACCGATTGGATCGGGATCGCCCAATTTCTGCTGATCGATGTTGGCCACATTTCTCATGCCCAGCGGCGTGAAAACTTTCTTCTGCAGAAACTGTAGTAATGGCATGCCGCTCGCCTTCTCGATAATCAGACCGGCGAGCACATAATTTGTATTGCTGTATTGCCACTTTGTGCCGGGATCGAAATCCAGCGGCTTGCGCGCCCACATGTCCAGAATCGTTTGCCCGGTAACCGGCTGCAGCATCATCGGCATCACATAGTCCTGCGGCCAGTAGTCCTGATATCCCGAGGTATGCGAGAGCAGTTGCCGGATGGTGACCTCGTTTCCACGCGTCACGTCGGGGACGAACCTGGCCACTTTATCGTCCAGTGAGAGCTTGCCCTGTTCCTGTAAAAGGAGGATTGCAGCCGCTGTGAATTGTTTGCTGATGGAACCGATGCTGTAGCGCATCTCTGGCTTCGCCGCAACGCGCGGCTCGAGTCTGGCATCGCCATGTGCCTGCAAGTAAACGATTTCACCGTCTTTCACCACGGCGATGGAAGCGCTGGGCACATCGGTGTTGGCCAGAGCTTCGATCGCTGCTTTGTCGATTTTCTGCCGCAAGTCCGCAGCGAGCTGAG
Organism: Terriglobales bacterium; assembly: GCA_035624215.1. Classification (GTDB taxonomy): domain Bacteria; phylum Acidobacteriota; class Terriglobia; order Terriglobales; family Acidobacteriaceae; genus JAFAGX01. The sequence continues at coordinate 22,200 of DASPRY010000128.1, read as the reverse complement.
TTTGCCCGCTCCCCGGAATCGCGCATATCAAAACCAGGGCTAGTCCAACGACACCGGAGAGAATACGTCGGCGCATACTGATCTCCTGAAAGAAAACCGCACAGTGTAGCATGCGGCAACGACGAGCTTTAAGTTATCTGGTCCTGTAACCTTTCGCTTGCTGGAACATCTCATCTGCGCCGCCCATGCGCGGACAAAACTTACACCTACGGTAGGAGAATCCATGAAAAGAGTTTTTTGCAGGTTAATGGTGATGTGTCTGGTTGCAGTGTCGATGGCTGCTGTCGCACAGTCTGGTGGTTCCATGGGTCAGAACGACAATATGAAACAGGACAAAATGTCCGACAAGGCCGTCAGCGTGACCGGCAAAATCAGCGATGACGGAAAAATGTTCACCAGCGATAAGGACAACAAGAGTTGGACTATTACCAATCCCGATGCTGTAAAGGGTCATGAGGGACACCATGTGACCTTAAAAGCACACGTCTATCCCGACAAGAACGAAGTTCACGTGATGTCGCTCAAGATGGCCAAAGGCGGAATGAACGACAACATGAAGAACGATCAAATGCAGCATTGATTTGGCAGCCAGCCCGGTCCCGGCGGCTGCCTGATCGCCGGGACCTTGTTCAATCCCTTAGAAGTAAGTGACTCCGCTCAACCAGCCGAATTACTCGGCCTTCCCTTTCAGAGGTCAAGCACTCAGGTATTTCTTCATGCAGCGCACGCAGGGTACGTAGCCTTCGCGGATTGCCTGTTGCGCCGCAATCGTCTGCAAATGCGTTTTGTCGTGAATGAAACGGCATCCGGGCACGTGAAAGGTCTTTCCCTCCGTTGTAACAACAACCATCAGATCGGGAGGAATGCCGTTGCCAGATTGCGCGTGCTCTGACCTCAGTTGCGTATGCTCGGACACTGAGGACCGTGCCAGTTCGAAGCTGCCGGCCAGCAGGACGGCTGCCGCTACCGTGACCATCCAGCCCAAGAACGTTCTTCGCCCAGGGGCAGTGTTCTCTTCCAGCCTGCGATGCAGGCGCTGGCTGAACCCAAGGGGCACTTCCAACATACGTTCATCGCCATACAACTGAACGAGGTTGCGCGTACCATCCAGCACTGCGGAGCACCGCTTGCAACCGCGAAAGTGCTCTTCCATGGCGGCCCGCAAACCGGGATCGACGTCGCCTTCGAGATAGTTCGAAATCTCGCGCCAAACTTGCTCGCAGCTGATTACCATGGCTTGACCCCCTTTGCGAAAGACAATCGGCTGCTCCAAGCGCCACCCAACCCCGGCGCCAGCAGATCGCGGAGCATGAGGCGGGCTCTCAGCAACCGAGTCTTGACCGATGCAGTCGAAATCCCGAGCGCGATTGCGGTCTCCTCGATGCTTAAGTGCTCCATGTCGCGCAGCACGAACACCTCACGGTATTTTTCTCCCAACGATGCCAGCGCTCCAGCCAGCTTCTCCCTGACCTCCTTGCGTTCCAGCACCTCCAGCGGAATTTCGCGCCAGTCAGCAAAATCGCGCGGGTTGTAGTGTCCCTCCTCATCTTGTCGATCGACGATCGGTTCTATGATTTCGGCGTGTTCTTTTCGTCTGCGCATACGCGCCTCGTTAACCGTGATCTGGATTAACCAGGTGCTGAACCGCGATTCTGCGCGAAATTGGCGAATGTGCTTAAACGCCTTCAGCACGGCCTCCTGGACCACATCTTCGGCATCGGCTTCATTTCGCAAGATGGCAAAGGCTGCGCCAAATACCCGCCGCTCGTAGGGCCGAATCAGATCATAAAAAAGCTCCCGTTCGCCATCCCGAACTCGCCGGATCAGCGTTTCCTCGTTCAGTTGTTCCGCTGGATTTGCCAGCGAATTCCGCCCTCCCGGCATAGTTCCTCACAGCAACCCTGAACTCCCAGGGCCGCAAACGAGCATTTACTGCACGCGATACTCCGGATCCTTCTTCCATCCCGTGAACATCGATACAAAGTTGTTCCAGCCATGCAACACCACCATGACTAGGTGCCCAAATACAAACGCCAACAGCGCCCACATAATCAGGAAGTGCCACAACCGCGCCCAATGGAAACCACCCATCAGCGATGCCAGCCAGGAGAATTGCACCGGCTTCCAGATGGCTATGCCGGTCAGCACCGAGAGCGCGCCCAGTCCTATCGCGGACGTGTAGGCATGCTTCTGGAGCGGGTTGTAGGCTTCTCGTGCAGGCGGCTTAGGGCCAAAAAAAAAGTAGTGGCGCACCATCGGCCAAATACCGGGTATATCGCGCCGAACAAAAAGCACCTGTTTGTAATTGCCGCTGAAGACCTGATAGCCGACATACAACAAGCCCGTCGCGATGTAGATCCACATAAACGTAAGGTGCCACTGCAAGGCACCGCCGAGCCATCCACCCAAGGCGAACGCTTTAGGCCAATGGAGCAGGTCTTTTTGTGGGATTTTGGCGCCGAAGCTCGGGAAAGCACGAAAGATTTGCAGCCCACTGCCTACCATCACGAACAAACAAATCGCGTTCAACCAATGACACAAACGCACCACAAACGGATGCTCGTACACCGCTTCGCTTTGTTCGCCACTCTTGACGTCTTCAATCGCAATCGCGCGCGTTGCCATGTCACCCTCGTTTACAACTACAGACCGTAGAAAGAAGAGTAGCCCTGGTCTTCCCAATACCCGACTCTGTCGATTACATGGCTAACGGTGAGCCTCGTCAGGTACTTGGCTTGCTTGTAGCCAACTTTGGTGGGGATCTGCAGGCGCAGCGGCGCACCGTGCTCGCGCGTCAGTGGCTGGTCGTACATTTCATAGCAAAGTAATGTTTGCCGATGCATCGCGGTTGGCATATCCAACGATTCGTAGTAGTCGTCCGCACATTCAACGCTCACGAAACGCGCGGCAGGATCGGCGCCAATGCTGTTCAGAAAGTCAGAGAGGCGCGTGCCGCCAAAGCGGCCGATCACATCCCATCCCTCTACGCAGAGGTGGCGGGTGTTTTGAGTGATTTTGGGAAAAGCCTGAATCTGTGCCAGCGTATACTCCCCGGCCTTCTGCACTGCCCCGGAGACATTCAGAGTCCAGTGTTCTAAGTCCACTTCGGGGTCGTCCACGTCGTAATCGTTAATGGGAAACTTGCTGAAGGGAGTAACTTCGGAGTCGTCGAACGTAGGTGCGAGGCGCCCGGAACGGAAAAGTTTAGCCGAAGCCCAGTCGCTGACAGCCAGGCCACCCTTGAGAAGCGGCTTCTGAAGCTTCGGGATAGCAAACGCGCCCAAGGCGACCATTGGCGTGAGCTTCAATACCTCACGCCGGCTAACGCTGCTGAATTTGCGCCGGCTGATTGGTGAGCTCATGACATCATCTCTAAGATGGGGCTGACTTTAGCGATGAGATTCAGGGATTGTAGAAAAGTTACAAAGCCGAGGGAAGAAGGAATCCTCAATCCCAGAAATAACGTGTATTGATCACCTGCCTGGGTGGCGTACGAAGAATTCCGACTTGTCCATGCCGGCCGGCACCGCGATGTCGAAGAATCCGACCATCATCTCGTTGTATGTCTGGTCGCCCCAGGAGACCGTAGCATCGGGGTCCGGATTGTCTCGATTCTTGTGTGAGTTGTCATACCAAGCAATTGCCTGCAACTCAGTTCCTGCTTTCAGGAAACGTGGCTGCGCCAACCTGTAACTTAGTTGCCAATAAAAATCGTAGTTCACCCGTAACAGCGTCTCGATGCTCTTGTCCTCATGAACGATGTTGTACTCGAAACGTTTTCCGCGCAGGTGCATGTGGGGAAAAAAGCTGAGGAGGGTACAGTCGTTTGGAATTGTGCCGTGGACCTCCACACGATAATTCTCCGCCCCCGGAGGAATGGGAATCGTGTCGTGATCGTTGGCCAGCTGCAACGTGATTACCCTCCGCGGTGGTGGGTGCTTAGCCAAAACTATGCCGATACTCGTCTGATCGGCACTGGCGTGGCCATTCGTCGTGTAGTGCATTTGAAAAATCAGATCAGAATGCGCGGGAACAAATTTGGCCATGTTTTCCGGCCAACGGTCCGGCGAACTTCCGGGCGCATACACCATGAGCATGTCACTTTTGGTCTCGTGGGCCTGGTGCCGCAGATGCTCACCGGCAAGACTGGAGGCGGTGAAGGGCACCCCCACCGGCCCACCGCGCAGCCAATCGGAATCCGGGGGACGAATGTAAACTACGGCGTGGTGCACGTTCTCGCGGCTGGATGGCCGCACCTCCGACATTTGCACCCATTTATCATCCGCAAAATTTGTGGGGACGATTTCATAGGTGTATTCCACATCCCCATGCGCTGGAATCTCGACCGCTTTCGGCATTGTGATCACCACGTCCGGCGGTTCGATGTTCCAGCCATCTGTCCAATGAGGTGATAAAGGTGCATCCTGGGGATCGCCAACGGGAGTGCCGGATTCCGCCCACGCAGAAAGCGTAGAAATCTCTTCAGCAGTCAACGAAGGATCGTTCATGAAGTGCCCGCAGCAAGGATCGGCGAACCAGGGCGGCATCTGCCTTGAGTTTGTTGTGTCACGAATTTTAGCTGCCCACTGGCGTCCGTCGGTGTAGGTGATCAGTGGAATTGAAGAGGCAATCTCTCCAGGCCGATGGCAACTTTGGCAGTGCTGCTGCAAAACGGGAATCACGTTTCGATAGAAAGTCGGTGCGGGGGAAGGCTTCGCGTCAAGATGACTCCACTTCGCAAATGGACTGACACAACACGCTGCTACAACCAGAATTACGCTCTTAGGATAACTAACCACCAGCACCTCTGATTATTCATACCGCACAACCTGAAATCCAGTCGACCCGTTGATTTGGTCCAGCTTTTACGGGATTGTCTGATTGGATATCATCTGTTCGATGTTTTCTCATCGCACCGACTGGAAGCTCGCGCCCAATCCCTTCACCCGAGCGCAACGGGAGCTCCGCACCGCGGGACAGGAGATTATCGATCTTACCCTTTCCAATCCCACGCGCGCTCAACTGCACTACGACGAAGAGGCCATCTTACAAGCGCTGATCCAGCCGGAGGCGCTGGACTACGATCCTCAACCCAAGGGCCTGCTTAGTGGCCGCCGGGCTGTCACCGAGTACTACCGCAGCCAGCACGAAGAATTTGATGTCGACCCGGAATCGATCGTGCTCACAACCAGTACCAGCGAGGGCTACTCTTATGTATTCCGCCTGCTTTGCAATTTCGACGATGAGATTCTCGTCCCAAAGCCAAGCTATCCGCTTTTCGAATTTCTCGCCGGATTGCACGATGTGAGACTGGTGCCATATCCGCTGCTCTATGATCACGGCTGGCAAATCGACTTTCCGTCTTTGTACAAAGCGGTCAACCACCGCACGCGTGCCGTCGTTGTTGTACATCCCAACAACCCCACCGGATCCTATGTTTCGGCCACAGAGCGCCAGGAGCTCAACAATTTTTGTCTGGAGTACGGGCTGTCGCTGATTGTGGATGAAGTTTTCCTGGACTACGCCCACGACGGAGCCATGCGGCCGACATTCGCGGCCAATAATGCCGTCTTGACCTTCACACTGAGCGGTCTCTCCAAAATTTCCGGTTTGCCCCAAATGAAAGTGGCCTGGCTCGTCGCCAGCGGTCCGGAAGCGCACATGAATAGTGCGGTAGCGCGACTGGAGGTCATTGCCGATACTTATCTCTCCATGAATGCTCCCCTGCAATTAGCCATGCCCGCAATGCTTGAGCAACGCCGGCACATCCAGCCGTTACTGCTCGATCGCGTTCGCGCCAATCTGGAGGAACTGGACCGCCGGCTGGCTAAGCAGAAAACTTGCAGCCGGCTCGTGGTGGAAGGCGGATGGTACGCGGTATTGCGGGTTCCCGTAACCCAGCGAGATGAAGATCTGGCTATCGACATTCTGCGGAAAGTCAGTGTGCTGGTTCACCCCGGTCACTTTTATGATTTTCCCGAGGATGGATACCTGGTGGTGAGCCTGATCACACCTCCGGAAGAGTTTCGCAAGGGAATTGCCTGCGTGCTGGATCTGCTTAACGGCTAGGTTCCTGCTAGAAGCGCGAAGTGTGCATCTCCGCGACTGTGTGATGGCTTTCAGAATCGGCGGACGCCATCCTGCCAGTTGTCGACCCCGATGAGCCAGCGGCAGCCGCAGCAACTGATTGGGCAATCGGCATAGGCGTGGGCACCTGAATTTCGCCGCGTTCGTAGATCGCAGTCAGAGCGGCTACTGTGGTCGGATCGAGCCGTTTTCCTGACAACGAATGGATGATGCGCAGCGCCTCTTTCGGCTCGTGCGCGCGCTGATAGGGTCGCGTGGTCGTCAGCGCATCGAAAGTATCTGCCACAGCAATTATCCTAGGCAGCAGCGGAATGTCATCGTCCTTCAACCCGTGCGGATAGCCACGCCCGTCCAGGGATTCATGGTGCAGCTCGATTCCCGGAATCATATCTTTCAGCTGCGCCACGGGCCGCAGGATATTTGCCCCTTTGGTGGTGTGCGTCTTCATGATCTCGAACTCTTCCGGCGTAAGTGCGCCGGGTTTCTTGAGAATTCGATCTTCAATTCCGATCTTGCCTACGTCATGCAGTTGGGCTGAGATCCGCACCACTTCGATGAAATCTTTGTAGATGTTCATCTCCTGCGCGATCAAGACGGAATAGCGAGTAACACGGTCGGAGTGGCCGCGCGTGTAGGGATCCTTTTCGTCAACCGCTCCGGCGAGCATCTGGATCGAGCCCATGAAGAGCTCGCGATTTTCGGTGGCCGCGCGCTTCAAATCGAGCACGAACTGTTCCAGTTCGGCGGACATCACATTGAAAGTGGAGGCGAGTTCGCCAATCTCCGTGCGGCTGTTAAGATGCACACGTTGCGTGAAGTCTCCGCGCGCAATGGCGCGGCTGGAGCGAGTTAGAACTTCCAAGGGATTCGTAATACGCCTGGCCGCGAAAATACTGATACCGACGCTAAGAGCGATGGCCATGATGGCCAAAATGCGGCCAGTGCGCTGTAGCTCGTACACGCCACGATAGGCCTCGGCCCGTGGCTTTTGAACCACCACGGCCCAATCGAGGTTTGTCACTGGGCTGTAAGTCCCCAGCATTCTGATGCTGTGCTTGCCATCGTGCACATCAAACTCGCGGGTGGCCGCCACCATTTGCGCTTTTCTTCCCAGCTCGACGAAATTGCGGACGATTTCCAGATCGTTCATGTCCTGGCCGGTGGCATAGTCAGAGGATGCACCCGCAACCAAGCGTCCCTGGCTGTCAACCACGTAGGGAGTCAGGCCACCGCGGCTCACTTCCTGCAAGCGCCGAATCAAGAATTGCAGATCCACCACCGACCCAATCATGCCAACAAAACGACCGTCGGCGGTGATTGGTGTGCTTACCAGCATCACCGTGCGCGCAGACTTGCCAGTGCCCACCACCAATGCCTCCCCGTTGTACACACGGCCCTCGCGAGCTGCGGCATACGCCCGCTCCAGCTCACGTTGCAGAAAGGCGTCGGCAGCTATCCTGCCAGCCGAAATTCCTTTTGCTTCTGAATTCAACAGGGTCGCGTAGGCCAAATCCCCCGAGGAAGAAACAAAATTTTCCAACAAAGCCCGCAGCTCGGGCGCTTGTACGTGTTCAGAAGTGAAATCACCCCCGCTGGCGACTTGCAACGCCGAAGAAAGATTGGCCTGCATCAATTGCAAGGACTCCTGGTGCTGCGAAATGTCGTCGGCCAACGACCGAGTGACCGTGTTCTGCAGAAGTCTTTCGTTGGTAATCAGCCGGTCCCGGTTGATGGATTCCACCTGCGCCGAGTAAAAGTACATCGGCACCACGCTCACCAGAATAAGGACACTAAGGATGACGTAGAGGATCGGTAGACGGGATGGCCGTGGCAGCTTTAGTGGCAAAATGGTCCCACGCCGTGTGACGGCGAACAACTATTGCTCCCTAAAAGTTTACTGGCAATGGGATGAGAAGCACCGTACTCTCGGGGGACAATGCCCGTTACGAAAGTACTTCAAATCAGCATTCGCCCAGGGTACTTAAGCGTGCCTCTTGCCTGTAAATTGAAGAACTACAACGGCGCGGCAAATGGTGAGATCCGATGGGTGTTTAGGCAGCTTAGCGACTACAGGCCCGTCTCGCTCTTGCCGCTCCGAGTCATGAGTTCCTGGATTGCATCGCGGGGAGATTTGCTTTGATGCAGGATGGCATCCATCTGAGCGGTGATGGGCATTTCGACCTTGTGAGTGCACGCCAGTTGAATCGCAGCGTGGGTGGTGAACACCCCTTCCGCTACCATTCCGTGCATAGATGCGATGATGTCCGGAAGCTTCCGCCCACGTCCGAGTTCCACGCCCACACTGCGGTTGCGCGAAAGTCCGCCAGTACAGGTCAGAACCAGATCCCCGAGGCCGGCGAGCCCGGCCATGGTTTCCTGCCGACCGCCGCAAGCGACCACCAGACGCGTGATCTCCGCCAACCCGCGCGTGATCAGCGCCGCCACTGAATTGTGCCCAAGCCCGAGCCCGTCGCAGATTCCGGCGGCGATCGCGATTATATTTTTTAAAGCACCTCCGAGTTCGACGCCAATGACGTCATTATTGGTGTACACGCGAAAGCGCGGATCGCTGAATTCCTGTTGCACAGTTTCCGCGAGGTCGGAATCGATCGATGCGATGGTGATTGCCGTGGGATCGCCTCGCGCCACTTCTTTGGCGAAACTGGGGCCGCTGAGCGCTCCGATGCGTGGCCACAAATGACCGTTCGCACCGATTACTGAACAGACCACTTCCGTCATGCGCAGTAAGCTTTCCTCTTCCAGTCCTTTGGTGGCGCTCACAAACAGCATTTCGGGTTGGAGGTGGGGTCGCATCTCACAAAACAAGCGTCGGCAGTGCTGAGATGGCATGACGCTCACCACAATCTCTGCACCACATACAGCTTGCTCAAGATCACTTGTAGCGGACACGCTCTCAGGGATAATTTGCCCCGGAAGAAATAACTCGTTCACTCGCCGGGATGAAATGGATGCTTGCACCTCTTTTTCATGTGCCCACAATTGAATGCGATGTACGCCCTGGCGCCCCAATACAATCGAGAGTGCGGTACCCCAGGCGCCTGCGCCAATCACTGCTACCTGGCTCATCCCCGGCTCCAGTGGAATCGCGGTTCAGTGTGGTTGAGAAGTCTTCGAATATTCGCGTGGTGCTTTGCAATGATCAACAGCGAAGCCAATGCCAGGAAAATGATTATTTCCGCGCTATCGAAGTATGGATTCAGAATCCAGGCAACCAATGGGAATAAAGCCACGGTGAGCATCGATGCTAGAGAAACGTAGCGAAACGAGAGAAAGATTGCCACAAAGACTCCAACCATTATCAGGACGGTCTTCGGAACCAGAACCAAAAAGGAGCCGAGTCCTGTGGCTACGCCTTTCCCGCCGCGGAAACGCAGCCATACCGGAAAGGCATGACCAGCAATAGCCATGCAACCAGCAAATATCGGGAGAACCTGGCTGGGAAAAAGCTTTCGTGTGATGACTACTGCCGCGATCCCCTTGAGCGCATCCAGAATGAGCGTGACGAGGCCTAACCATGGCGATGTGCGTGCAACGTTCGTGGCCCCAATGTTCCCACTTCCCGTCTGGCGAATGTCTTCCCCACGGATAAACCGCACCAAGAGATATCCGAACGGAATTGAACCAAGCATATAGCTGTAAGCGGCGGTAATAAGAAACGCAGTCATACTTGATTGGGTGCCGACGAGCCCAACGCAAAGCGTGCCAACTTGGTGTAACGCGAACCGCCGCTCATCAATTTGCTCTCATACAGGAAGAATTCGCGCGCGGTCATGGTACCAAACTCAGGAGTCGGCATACCGGACAATTTACCTTGTAGCAGTTGAAAGTGCCTGTTTGCGGCATCACCTTCGCGCCAACCTGGAGCCCCTGAGCGACCGCCACCGCGAGCCAGCGTAAGGTGAGGATCAAAGGCATGCTCTTCACGGGGAATTCTCAGAGCAGCGGTGCTGTCATCTATCTTCTTGGCGAGCTGGCCGAGTTGCGGGCCGGCTTCAATTCCGACCCAAAAAACGCGAGCCGCTTTTGCGGTTGGAAAAAAACCGTAACCTTCAAACGTGAGATCAAATGATTCAGCCTGCACGGCGGCTAGAACCTGCTTGATATCTTCCACAGCTTCGACCGGTTTCTCCCCGATGAACTTCAGTGTCACATGAAGAGACTCCGGGCGAACCCAGCGCGCGTCCGGCGCAAACCCGCGAACGCCTTCCATGAACCGCTGAATGCCTTCACGAATAACATCGTCGATATCAAGAGCAATAAATATACGCATTTAGCAATTAGCACTTGGCCGATGCATGCTCGATGCGATTGCAGCCTGGAACGGCTAAGTGCTAAATACTGATTGCTTCTTCACATCAGACTTCTTCGCACCATATCCAACGCCTGTTGGCTGGCGAACCAGCGAACACGTTGCCGATCGCCGGGAAATTTTCGTTCGATCACTTCTGTGCCTTTGCCGCTGGCGAGTGCATGAAAAACCAGGCCCACCGGCTTCTCAGAGGTGCCCCCGCTCGGTCCGGCAACTCCAGTTACGCCAATTCCCAGGGTCGAACCGCAACGGCTTCGAATTCCTTCTGCCAATGCGGAAGCGACTTCGCGGCTTACAGCGCCATGTGTTTCGATCAACCCCGCAGGAACAGCCGCGAGCGAGATTTTCAATTCGTTCGAGTAAACAACCGCGCCGCCAACAAAATAGCGGGAGCTCCCACCTACGGAAGTGATGCGCTGAGAGATCAACCCCCCGGTGCACGACTCCGCCACCGCCAAGGTAGCGTTCCGCATCTGCAAGTAATAGCCAACGATCAATTCCATCGATTCCCCGTTGTCGGAGAAGACGTGAACTCCTAGCTCTTCCTCCACTTGGGAGACCAGCTCGTCAACCCTCTGCCGCGCCGCTTCCAACGAGGCTGCACGGGTTCTCAAATGCAGCTGAATTTCACCCGGTCCCGCCAGAATAGTCGTCTGCACGTCGGGGAACCGCTGGTAGATGGGCGCAACCCTCGAGTCACATTCCGACTCGCCCATGCCTGTGATCTTCAGCTCGCGCGTGGCAATGAATTGCGGCGGAAGTTTTGCGCGCAGCCGCTCCACGCACTGCTCTTCGAAAAGCGACTTCAATTCGTGCGGAGGACCGGGCAGCAACAGGATGACTTTTTCCCTGCCGTCGTACTTCCCGCTAATCCACTGGCCCGGCGCGGTTCCATTCCCATTGGGCAGCACACAGGCTCCGGTCAGTATGTCGGCCTGCTTGGCGTTGTTTGGCGCCATTTTCCAGCCGTGGGCGGCGAAACGTTGCTCGATCTTGGCAAGGATTTCAGGATCTCGACGGAGTTCCAAGCCCAGCGCTTCCGCCACGGCTTCCCGGGTGACATCATCTTCGGTGGGGCCGAGACCACCCATAAAAATGACGATGTCCGCGCGAGACAGCGCCAGAGAGGCAGCTTGCACCAGGTGTTTCCTGTTGTCTCCCACAATTGTCTTGAAGATCACTTCGACGCCGAACTGGTTCAGCTTCTCCGTCAAATAAAGTGAGTTTGTGTCTTGCCGGAAGGGCGTTAGCAGTTCTGAGCCGATGGCGATGATCTCGGCATTCACGGCTAAGAGTTTAACTGATTGGTGGGTTCAGTTCAGACCCGGCGGCTCAACGAGAGATGCGCCTTGGATGTTCCAGGCAAGGTGATGGACGGCACTGGTGGTTGCCAGTACTACTGAACGTGCCGGAGCAAACGCCAACCCGACTAAACTGCTGCCTGCGACTTCGAGGCTCGCCTGGCCCTCAGGGTTAATCTTTACAATGCCACGTTTGCCACCCAGCGAGGCTGCAACGTAGAGATTTCCCTCCTGGTCGAAAGTCAGCCCTTGGGGACGGCCCAAGCCACGATAGAAGGTGGAAACGCTCCCTTGCGGATCGACTTTATACACGCAGTCAAAACTGGAAGTCGTCGGACCCGTGACGAACAAATCTCCGCGCTGTCCGAACGCAAGGTGGTACGCAGAGACACTCGGCTCCAGCGTGGCGAAAACGAAGATCTGCCGGTCGGGAGCGATTTTGAAAATAGTTCCGCTCCGGTCGCCAACATAAAGATTCCCTGAGCGATCAAAAGCGATACCGGTCGCGATTCCCATCCCCTCCGCGTAGGAAGACATCGTCCCATTGGGAGCAACGCGATATACGGTACCATCCATGCGGGAAGAGACGTAGAGCTGCCCCTCACGATCGAAGGCGATTGAAGTGGCATTCATCAGCTCGGAGAGGAACGGCTTCACGTTGTAGTTGGTGTCAATCTTGAAGATCGAAACTGGAGCTTTTTGCCCACGGCTGCCAGAGAAAGTGACGTAAATATTGCCCTCGGAATCGAGCGCGGGATTTGTCACCGGGTGTAAGTTTTCTGCAATAGGAACGGCAACTTTGAGTTGGTGCGGATTGCTGGCGTGGCCATTCGTAGAAACCACCACGGGGCCAGAGGATGCGCCCTGCGGCACTCGCGCAACAAGAAATTGATCGGAGCTAATAATTACCGAGCCTTCTACCTCGCCAAAGCGTACGCGAGGAGGACGCAGATCGGTGGGCCGCAGATCCGTGCCGGTAATACGCACTTCGCCGCCCGGAAGCGCAGCCCCCGGCTGCACGCCAAGGATGTGCGGCTTTCCGTTTACGTTCTTGCGTCCAAGCAAACGCTCAGAGATACCCATCGGCTTCAATCCCAGCAGTCATGACCGCGCCTTATATTGGCAAAATACCGAAGTGCAATAGCACGTGCATGATCAGCAATGCGTAAAGGCCGGCAGCAACATCATCCATGACAATGCCAAGACCTTCCGGAAGTTGCTCCAGTTGACGGACTGGAGGCGGCTTGACAATGTCGAATCCACGAAAAAGTATAAAGCCCACGCTCAGAGATTTCCATGAGACCGGGACGGCGATGAGCGTGATCAGCTGACCGGCAACTTCATCAATCACCACACATTGAGGATCTTTGAGCTGTGCTGCCCAGGCTACCCGTGTTGCGGAAGGAATTCCGACCAGGATCGCGACCAGTGCCAGCAGCACCGCGGTATAAACCTGCGCCTGCGGAGCAATGGCGAGGCTCAAAGACCACCAAATCAGCACCGTCGCCAACGAGCCCCAGGTACCGGGCCCGGGCCGCAGACGACCGATACCAAAGAAAGTTGCAACCGCAGTGGCCCAGAGCGGAGCTTGAAAATCCTCACTCAACTCGCTGGGCCTGTTTTTCCGATCGCTATCCATCGGAGCGCTTTGGCGGGCCATCCGGTATAGAGTCTGATACGTCGCGTAATGGCGCCGAAATCACATATTTGCCGCTGGCCCATTTGCCCAGGTCGATGAGTCGGCAACGCTCACTGCAAAAAGGAAATTCAGGATCTCTGCGCCGCACCGGCTTCTTGCAAGTCGGACAGTCGAGCTTAACAAGGCGCTTGCGGGCCATAGCAGTTACACAATTTTCGCGACCATGTCGTAGTCGTGAGCTTCAGTGATCACACAGCGGTAAAACCGACCGGATTCGACCGGCAGACCTTCCGGCATATCATTGACGAAGACTTTGCCGTCAATTTCCGGAGCGTGCATTTGGGTCCGTCCCTCAAGCAACAGCTCACTCTCAGCCGAAGGTCCCTCAAGCAAAAGTTCAAATTCTTTGCCGAGTTGCGCCTGCTTCTTTCGCTTACTGATGCGGCGCTGGATCTGCATCAGGTGCTTGCGCCGTACTTCGATTTCGCGGCCAGAGATTTTCTCCTCCAGCGAGAACGAACCTGCACCCTCCTGATCGGAATAGCCGAAACAGCCCATCCAATCGAACTCCGCTTCGCGAACAAAATCGCACAACTGTTCAAAGTCTTTCTCGGTCTCGCCGGGAAAACCGACAATGAACGAAGTTCGCAGGGTCACATCGGGAATAGCCCGGCGGATTTTTTCCATGGAACGAAGGAACACGTCGGCTCCCCCACCCCGCTTCATGCGCTTCAACACGCTCGCAGATGCATGTTGCAAGGGAACATCAAGATAGGAGCAAATTTTGTCGTGAGCCGCGATCACTTCGAGGAGGCGTCCGCTGATTTTGTTCGGATAGGCGTAGAGAAATCGAATCCAGCTCAGGTCTTCAACGCGGGCGAGCTTTTCGAGCAGCAACGCGAGGCCATCTTTCAGATCGAAGTCTTCACCGTAGCAAGTTGTGTCCTGGCCGATAAGGGTAATTTCCCGCACCCCCGAGCGCGCGAGCCGCTCGGCTTCGGCAATTACCGACTCGAATCTGCGGGAGCGGAACCTACCGCGAATCTGCGGGATGATACAGAAACTGCAGGGGTGGTCGCAGCCCTCGGCGATCTTGATATACGCCGTATAGCTCGGAGTTGCGAGAACCCGCGGAGCGCGCTCGTCATATAAATAGTTAGGCAGATCCGCAATCGCACCATCCCAGGATTCACGCGAGAACCGACCCTGCGCGGTACGAGCCTCACTCTCAGGCCTGGAATTCAAAATCCTAAAAGGAGAATCTACAGCTGCGGTCGCACTCATTCCTGCTGCTTGCAGGATATTTTGCAGTTCTCCGGTGCCCACGACCGCGTCGACTTCGGGAATGCTTTTGCAAATTTCATCGCGGAACCGTTCAACCAGGCAGCCCGCCACAACCAGTTTTCGTACCCGTCCGTCGATCTTGTGACGCGCCATTTCCAGGATGGCATTGACTGACTCCTGCTGCGCGCTCTCGATGAACGAGCATGTATTGACAACAATGACATCAGCATCTTCGGCGCGCGAGATCAGCTGTGCACCAGCCTGGGACAGCAGCCCCATCATCACCTCACTATCGACGAGATTCTTCGGACAACCCAGACTGACAAAGCCAACTTTCGGCTTGTTAGCAGATTTCGCTTGAGAATCGACTTCCGGGGCCACAGCGGCGTCTTGACGGGACATGCAATCTGTTTATTTTAACATTCAGCGACACTACCGGCCCCGGTAGCCACCCTTTCACCCATGAACAACGAAAACTCACCTATCTCCGGCCTTTACCGGCGATCTCCGCAACCACCTCTGGCAAACGGGCGGCATCCTCAGGCGAGTCGCCGAAGCGCGCTCTCTCATAGTACTCGGTGAGTCGCAAGATCGACTCTCTACAAGTTTCATCTTGAATCGAGTGCACGAATTCCGCAGGGGTTTGCACCGGGGTTTTACGGAATCCACGTTTGGCCAGCATCCGCAGCGCACGCTGGTACCAGATCGTCGCGGCCAGACGCGGCGATTTTTCTGGGCGCGCGGCCACTCGTCGCTGGTAGATTGCTTTCCACAGACGCTGGGCATTGGCGCCCAAAGTGAGTAACACTACCCCGCAAACTGCGGCCAAGCTCCAGGTCACTGGTGCATCCGATACCATTCCCTGGTAGCGTCTGGCAGCGCCCAGCAATCGCTCGTATTCGCGCCGGCCCACGTCTTGCATTTGACGTAGCCAATCCAGCGTGTTCTGCGCGGCATAGCGGCCCAAGGTATGTTGATGACTGAGATCGTAGTTGATAATCCATTCCCGCCAGAACGAAGCCGCAGCGTCGACATACAACATGGCTCGGCTCCAGCCGGAACGCGCCCTCACAGCACCTGCAGGGGTTGGGTCGAAGCTGATCCAGCCATAACCGGGGAAGAATGCTTCTACCCAGGAATGCGCATCGCTTGCTCGGACTAAGTATTGTGAAGTCACATCGTTGAACTCGCCCGTACGGAAACCGTTCACCACTCGGGACGGGATCCCAATGCTGCGCAGCATAATTGCCATAGAAGAAGCAAAGTATTCGCAATGTCCCTGCTTGCGCTCGAAAAGGAAAGTCGCCAGCGGGTCACGATTCAGGGTACGCGGAAGCTGCAGTGTGTACTTGAAGTTGGCCTGCAGGTAACGTTCAATGGCGGCAGCTTTGTCATAGTTATGGGTTTCGGAAGCCGTAACTTGTTCGGCCAGGCGTGCGATGCGCGCATCCAGCGCGCCCGGCATTTGCAGGTCGTTCAACAAAACCTCGGGCGGATAATGCTGGGGAGCAGTGCGCAATTGGGCCGGGGTTGGCTGCGCGATGTTGGAGCGTGCCTCGTAGCTGTTCACCGGATGTTCAGGATCAGGATCAAATACCGCTCCGCCGGCATCGGTCGATACCACCTGATAATTCCCCTCAAGCGTCAGGGGTATGGGAGCCAGGAAAAACACGCTGCTGGCCACCGGCTCCATCAACACGCGATAGCGAATGATCCCCGGCGCAATGGGCGGTGTTCCCGATGTGGCCAGGACGAAGCGCCCGCCGACACGCCGTACGAAGTGTTGCTCATGCGGATTTGACCAAGTGGTCCCGTTGAAGAGGTTGAGCGTGACTCCGCGCCATTTCAGGTCGAAGGCGCCCCGCTGGTCGCCGTCGATCTGGATGTGCATAATCAGCGAGCCAGACTGCTGAATTTCGCCGATTTGTCCGAGCTGTACGTGATCGCTGAAGCCAGTTGCGATCCCACCGCCGGTGGCAAAGGCACTGAGGTAGGTGCTGGAAAACCGAGGCAGAACAAAGAATATCCCCGCACCTGTCAGCAGCATGAAAGCTACGAAGCCGGGAGCAGCGGCGGCCAGCCACACGCCCATCTGCCGTGGCACTCGTGCATCCGTTGTGGGTCTGGCTCGAATGGAGGCTCGCGCGGAGGAACTCCGCATTTCCATCAGGATGAATGTAACCACCGCTACCAGCATGAATCCGGCGAAGGCGACCAGGAACGTGCTGTCAACCGTAAGTACGGAAGCGGCGAGTAGCATCAGAAAGGAAAGCACTGCCAAAAAATAGTAATCGCGATCGCGGCGCGCGGAAAACAGACGCACCACCATGACGAACAGCACCAGGTGCACTGTGGCATAGATGAATGTGCGCGAGATGACAAAGTAATCCACAACGTAGAAAAGCATGTAAGTTACCGTGAGCGGCGTGGTCCAGCGTTCGGGGATCAGGACGTTACGATGTAACACCAGCCCGTATCCGCGGAACAAAAGCGCCCCGCTCACAAGGAGAACGGTCAGAATATCGAGCCCTCCGGTTGAAGCCAGAGTTCCGAATCCCACGAACACGAGCAAATACAGCGCTACTCCAAAATAGCGGTCGACCGCCAGCAGGAGCGGATTCACCGGCTGCGAGTTGCTGTTCACCGACATCCGTTCCCCCTATTGTTGGTGATTCTGCCGCGGAAAGGAAGAGCACGGAAGCTGGTTTGTCAGTGGTCAGCCATCCGTAAAGCCATTGCCTGGAAGCCGTAATTGCATGCTTGCCACTGACTGCTGACCACGGGCCACTGGTAAAATTGGTTTGTCAGGCATCGGTCCCGCGCAACGCATTCCCGCCAACCCCGCCAGGTCCGGAAGGAAGCAACGGTAACGGGCTCTTGCGTGTGCAGTGGGTTGCCGGTGCCTGGCTTGGTATTTCTTGGACATTGCTCCGTGCGTACAATAGACCTTTCGTCCTAAAGGGAGAACTTATCGAGTGAGCCACCTGGTTCGTCCCAAGATTTCTGCCCTTGGCACCTATGTCCCGCCTCGTCTGCTAACTAATGCTGATCTGGAAAAAATGGTCGATACCACCGACCACTGGATTCGGGAGCGCACCGGAATTCGAGAGCGCCACGTTGTGGACAAAGGCGTAGCAACCAGCGACCTGGGGCTGCAAGCGGCCAAGAAAGCTTTAGCCGAACGGAGAATTGCCCCCGATGATCTGGATGCAATCATCGTTGCCACGGTAACACCAGACATGCTGTTTCCCTGCTCCGCTTGCCTGGTCCAGCACAAATTAGGAGCCAAACAGGTTTGGGGCTTCGATTTGAATGCTGCCTGCTCCTCCTTCGTTTATGCATTGCAGGTAGGGTCGCAATTCATCACAACCGGAACCCACAAGAAAGTTATGGTGATCGGCGCGGACGTCATGTCGTCAGTCATCGACTACACTGACCGCGCCACTTGCGTCATTTTCGGCGATGGCGCCGGTGCGGTAATCCTCGAGCCTGCCGACGATTCCCTGGGCCTGATCGATTTCCTGCACGAAGTGGATGGTTCGGGAGGCTGTTCGCTGTTTATGCCGGGCGGTGGCAGCCTGAATCCCGCTAGCCACGAGACGGTTGATCAAAGAATGCACTATGTGCACCAGGACGGCCAGGCCGTCTTCAAGTTCGCGGTTCGAAAAATGGCGGAACTGTGCGAAAAACTCCTGGAACGAAACGGGATGAGTGGAAAAGATGTCGACCTGTTCATTCCCCATCAGGCGAACCGGCGTATCATCACAGCCACCGCCGACCGGCTCGGTCTCCCGATGGAAAGAGTGATTATCGACATCGATCGCTATGGAAATACCACCTCGGCAACCATCCCTCTGGCTATGAATACAGCGCGTCAGGAAGGCAAGCTCAAGAAAGGCGATTTGGTTCTGCTTGCGGCAGTAGGCGCCGGTTTCACCGCGGGCGCAACGCTCTTGCGCTGGGCGTGCTGAGCTGCAGCAAGTTTCAACCTCTTTTTACAACATTTAACATCCTCATGACATTCTCGTGACAAGCCCCGCCTCCCGGCTGGCTACTCTGGCCCGTCCTGCTGGGCATTGCGATACTCACCGATCGCTGTGGTAACGCGCACAAGGAGAATTCGTTGCTCTTTTGCCTTCTCTCCGCACCGCAGGACTTTGCTTGGACGCATCGGGAGCGTCGGCGTCTACCTGTGAGCGCCGGCTTTGCGTCCTGGCATGGCGGCGTCACTCTGTGCCGAGCTTGCCTTCCAGTTTTCGCTCAGAGTGACGCCGATAATTCCAGTGCTTCTTTGACCCGCTTATAGGTAAGATCCAGAGTCTCCGGCAGAATCCGGGTTTCGCCAATCACAGAAACAAAATTGGCGTCCGCGACCCAACGCGGCAGGGCGTGCATGTGAATGTGGCCCGCAACTCCGGCACCCGCCGCCTTGCCGATGTTCATACCAAGATTTACGCCATCGGGGTTGTAGAGCTGACGTAGGACCTTCTCCATGGTTTGAGAAAGATCCATCATCTCGTGGGCCGCGGCGGGAGGCAGCTTTTGCAACTCGTCGAGGTGCGCGAAAGGCACGATCATCACGTGACCGGGCGTATACGGAAAAGTGTTGAGCACGATGTAACAATGCGGGCTGCGATGTACGATGCGGGCCGCGGCGTCATCCCCCAGTTTGGGCAGATCGCAGAAGATGCACCCGGAGGTTTTTTCCGCGGTGGTGACGTAGGCATAGCGCCAAGGAGTCCAGAGATAATCCATCGCACGGCAGAGTAGCAGATACGGCAGGCTTTAGAAAACCTCAACGGAATCCGGCCCCACCCACGCTCATTTTCAGCAAGCTCGCCATTCAGCTCGGCCACGTCCACGCAAGCGAATGGCGTGGAAAGTTACCCGCGGCAGCTTTGTTGCCATTTTTGAAAAATCAACGTGCTCGCACGTCGCTTATCTTTTTCTTTGACTCTCTAAGCGAACTGCGCTAATGTGTGACGCAATTGTTGGGGTGACCTGAATTGGGCGCGATCCGATCAACCTTCATTGGGGTAATGTTCTGCCTGCTTTGCTTCGTCCCCTCTGCTTCGCCTTCCTGCGCGAACGCGGTGTTTGACAACGATGGCAAGCCTTCCCCCGTCGATGGTTTCCATTGATTGAACGCCTGCGCCGCCCCAAGGAGAACGGCAATTAGCGGCGTTCGGGCCAAGGTAGTCGCGAAACATGCTGAAGCGGGTGAGCCTGCCCTCGTAGAAGGCAAGCTGTTTTTCATAAGCTTGAAGGAAGCGACCGAGGAGCTTGTCGATATACGACCCCGGGTCTATTGAATTTCGGATTCCAAGGGTCGGCTAATTCGGAGGGCAGGCTTGACTCCCTGGGTTCGAAATGGCTTCGTGCAAATCCATTTTTTTCTGATATGGGTCGAGTGAATTTGATCTGCAGACTTCGGCGAGGCTGGCGAATGCGGACGCGATCGTCCTGGCAAAATCGGTCGAACAGTTGAACGCCTTGCTCGAGCATGCGATCCCAGCTGTCGCCATTGGAGTAGCGTAGGCCATGGTTCTGGTAGGTCTGCCATTCCCGAAACAGTGTTTCAGCCGCATCCTGGCGCAGAAAGTAGGCGCCTAGTGCTCGTTCGAAGGCACGGCCGAAGAGCATAGCCGCACGTGTATCTTTCTCCTGCCAGCCATCGAGATAGCGATGGCGATAGCGCCGCGGGCAGGCCAGATAATGGCTGATTTGGGTGTAGCTGTAGATCATCATGTCACCTGGCAGTTGTCCAGATTTGCGGGAGATAGCTCCTGCCATTGGTTGGCCGGTGCAAAGCCGTCGAAACGGAGCAGGGAAGTGCCATTAAGGATGACACGGCTAATCTTGACCACCCCGCTCAGCGCGATGAGCTGGTTTTCGTCAACTTCATCTCGTTGGAGTAGTTCCGCGTCGTACCCGAAATCATGTAGGAACCAATTGAATTTCCAGAGAGCTTTGGGATTACAGTACAGACGGCTGGAAATGACGTGCCCGCCGAATCTCGTGGGCTCCAGAATAGTGAGCTCGACCGTGTAGTAAGGCTTGTGTCCATACCTGCGAAATTGAACACTCTGGACACGAACCAGAAAAAGGCCATCGGGAATTTGATCGGAAGCGCAGCGATCGGCGGCATGCAAACCAGCGATCTGGCGTCTCATGCAACACCTGCTTTCTGGCCCAGATAGCTGTTGAGCTGGCACAGCAGGGCATTTCGGTCTTTTTCAGCCCAATCGGCGAGGTGGACAACGAAGTTCTCGACCTGCTCACGAGTGGCATCGCGCAGCGTCTTCACGCCACAGAACTCGGTCGCATACGACTTGACCAAGTTCGCATCGAGCTGATGCTGGCGAATGAGCTGGCAAAGGCGATCACGAACAGTGCGACCTCCGAAGTTTCCATTACCGTTGCTAGATTGTGGAGTGTTTTTGGAAGGGGATCCAATTTCCTCAACCGAGCAAATACCGATTCCATATGCTTTTCGCAAAGCACGATTCACTGCACGGGTTTCCGCTACCCGCATTTCCGCACCATGTACCAGGGGAGAAACATTAGAAGGATCTGCATCGCCGTAACCGACAAAACCTAAGCACGTGTTGGACTTGTGAACGGTTGCTTTGAAGGTCCACCTCTTATTCGTGGGGTCACAAAACGGCGATATTAACTCTACGTCAATGCCACGGCAGTGAGATCTTCTGGCATATTCGAGGAGTCCCTGATGAGTGACGTACCACCTACCATCTAGCAAAAGCAAATGCCCGGCCGGGATTGATAGCCTGTATCTGCCCGTTAAGTAATCTAGTGAGTGCGACAACGTTCGATTCAGTTCCGATCCCCACAATTTCTTCGCGAAGCCCCGATTCAATGCCTGCCATGTCGATTGCTTATGACGCATAGTGCCCTCACTGCCGGCTCCATTATACAAATATCGTAGTGATATCGCAACAAAAAAGTGATACGCTGGAAG
The DNA here is from genome assembly GCA_035624215.1 of Terriglobales bacterium. Classification (GTDB taxonomy): domain Bacteria; phylum Acidobacteriota; class Terriglobia; order Terriglobales; family Acidobacteriaceae; genus JAFAGX01. Next base: position 580 of record DASPRY010000128.1, on the reverse strand, counting down.
AAGCGATCGAGCGGGGGATACTGAAAGGTTAATCCTTAGCGTTTTTTCGGCGTTTCAGAACGCTATCCGCTACCTCGAGAGCGGCATTTGCAATGAAGCTACTAAGACTTCGGCGTTCTACACGAGCTGCTTCGTCGACGATCTTGCGCTCTGTGCTGGTGAAGTACACCAATGTCGGTTTCCTTGAAGCACTCGTTTTGGATCGACGTTGTGAGGGAAAGTCTGCTACCACATCCGTAATATAACATTGCCATTGCCGTGCTCAGATCCAACCAGGTCGCAAGTTGCCTAAGTTGGTGCAACAAAGGAGAAAGAAAACGAATACATACAAGATTCAGATTCCAATTCTCGTGCTTACGGCACGAAGCAAGACACTCTTTCTTCGGTGGGCGCTTGAAGGTTTTAAGTTTTCCAAACTGCTGCATTTAAGAAAGCATTGTGCCCGCCGAAAACGGGACCACCAATAAGCATCGAAAACAACGGGCTCGCAGGTTTGCAAATAAATACCTGCTAGCGCGTCTGCTTGCCACCTCAACATGTCCTAAAAAAGATTATCCTTCCAGGCACGTATCGTGCCGTG
>DASPRY010000117.1:0-6484 GCA_035624215.1 Terriglobales bacterium | reverse complement strand
TTCCACAAGGGTTCTTCGCTCCTGTTTCCATGTATGCTGCAGATAAATTTGCTGGCCGCGTTCGGCGACCCGGATTGCGTCTTGATAATTGCGTGCTACGTATTCGATCTGGCGGGCGATATCAGCCGAGTTGCCTGGCTCGACGAGCAGAAGCGAGTCTTCTGTAAAGTAATCCAGAATTCCCGGTGTCGAAGGCGCAATCACCGGTTTTCCCATCGCCAAGTACTCGAAAATGCGAGTCGGCGTGTTGATCTCTGTAAATGCATTTCTATGGTTGGGAATGACCCCAACATCACAATCCTCGATTTCAAGAACCAATTGCTCCAAGCTCCTCGGTCCCAAGTACTGCACATTGCTTTCGAGCCCCTCACTGCGAACCTGCTCCATCACCCGTTCGAGGAAGGGCGTCTTGCGCCCGTAAATTCTGAGTTCTGCAGTTGGAATGGCCTCTCGTACTAATGAGATTGCATCAACGGCAAGGTCCACGCCATTCCGTTCGACCAGGGACCCGTGATACATGATCACGAAGCGCCTCTTCGGAGCTTGCGTTAGGGACGCGCGCAAGGGCTCCGTCTGAAACGGGAAGATCTCCTCGTCAGGAGAATTCATCACAACACCAATCTTCTCGGGAGGACAGCTACGCGAGGAGAATATCCGCTTGCAAGCCACATTAACGGTGATCACCAAATTCGCACGCGCGATGCTCCACTTCTCCAGACGGCGGATCACCCGGACGCCAAAACTTTTCTCGTCCATGTGGAAGATCGTCCTCATGAGTTCGGGCATGGGGTCGTGTTGATCCAGAATGACCTTCGCACCGAATAACTTGGGCAGCAACGCCGTCAAGACTAGAATGTCGGGCATGTTGTGTACGTACACTAGATCGTAGCGACTCCGGAGCGAACGCCAGGCCAGAATGGCGGCGGCGATCAGAATGAAAGCAGAGTACTGATAAGCGTAGGAAAGGGCGCCGCCGCGGCGATGCCGGATGGGGATCCGTATGATCTCCAGCCTGTCGAGTATTTCCCGCTTCGGTGATTTCTCTTCCCCTTCGCAAATCAGGTCCACGGTCATACCTTCTTTGAGGAGCGCCTCGACGGCACGCCGCGGCCGGGGGTCGGCGGGATATGACGAGAAGACCACCATACCCACGCGCTTTCCGCGAAGGCCCGATCCAAGCGCGAGAGTAGGATCTCCAGAATCTGCCCAACCAGCCAAGTGCGGATCGGCGCTTACGGCTGGACCGCGGTGGCCCGCGAGATTGGTTTTCATGCTCATCGTGTCGGACTGACGGTGATTTTTTCAGCACTGTTCACGGCGGGTGCGACCACCTCCGCCGCCTTGCACTGCGTCTCCCGCTCGATCTTCATTCGGTTGGACGCCTCAATTGCCTCGAGCAGCACGGACTGTCTGAATTTGCTGAGGATCCCGATGTTCGGCATCACACAGTGACCGCCGATCACCCCCGGGAAGTACTTCACCGGCGGAAAGAACTTGATCTCGTCATAGAACGAAATGATTTCCTCGTAATCCTGCTCGGATTGGTCACAGTATCGTTCCAGTTCCTGCGCCCATGCGATCATCAGTCCGAAATAGGTGGTCTCTGTGAGCTTAGCCAGTTCCGTCGCTTCCGGCGAGGACAGGATCTTAACCTTCAAACCTAGGGTCTCGAAATGCTTGGCGGCCCGTTCTGCGCTTGCGGGATCGTTCGCTCCCACGAACTTGGTGTAGAACCTAAGTTCCTCCAGCATGCGCACATGTTTGCCGCGCACGGGGCTGTTTACCACGGGAGTACCGGTTCGCTCGGCAATTGCACGCGTTGTCCCGACAGACACGGTGCTGTTGATGACGGTTAGTGCCGGCCGAAAATGCTCGATGTAGCGCGCGGTCTCGCCGATAAAATTCTTGATTTGGAACGGGTAGCAGACATGCATCACGTCGACTTGGTCGATCTGCCCGACCGGCGAGATATCCACGCCGACCACTTCATGGTGCTCGGAAATGAGCTGGAACAACGGCTTACCTATCTCACCAAGTCCGACAACAACAATCTTACCGTTCCCTTTCATAACTTTGAGCCTCCTCCGAGAAAATAGTTGTTTTGTGAACAACATCACTGGGGGAGATTTCGTCATTGACTGTGTTATGGAATGTCTCTCTGTGCCTCTGCTAAAACATTTGCAGGTCCTCCTTCGACACTCGATCGAAGAGACGCTAGGTCGCCTACTGCGCTCTCGTGTGTGGGCAGTACTGGTGGCTGCCCCACACCGACGTAGTGAAACCCATGTCTCGCTACGGTTTCTGCGTCAAGCACGTTCCTCCCATCAAAGACCAAGGGACACTCGACTATTTTCCGAAGACGGTCCCAGTCTAACCTGCGAAACTCATCCCACTCCGTAACGATCAGAATCGCGTCTGCGCCTTGTGCCGCCAAATAGGGATCGGCACAGTAGTTGATGTTGGGAAGCACTGCCCTTGCTTTCGCCGCTGCCTCCGGGTCGTAGGCACAGACCATCGCGCCCTCCGCAGTCAAAGCTTTCAGCAGCGCGATCGAAGGGGCGAACCGCACATCGTCGGTGTTGGGCTTGAAGGCCAGGCCCCATACCGCCAGCTTCTTGCCCCGTATCACCCATAGCTCCTTGCGAATCTTTTCTAGAAAGTGTCCAATTCGGCTCTCGTTGATTCTTTCGACTTCCTTGAGTAAGGAGAAGTCACAACCAGATTTCTCACCAATCCTGACAAAGGCCTGGAGATCCTTGGGAAAGCAGAATCCTCCAAAACCGATCCCGGGATTCAAAAAGGCGGGACCAATTCGACGATCCAGCCCCATCCCTTGGGCGACCTTGGTCACGTCTGCTCCAACTGCTTCGCACAGGTCCGCAACCATGTTGATGAAAGAAATCTTCATCGCAAGAAATGAGTTGGAGGCGTGCTTGATCAGTTCGGCGGAATTGGTGTCGGTAACCAGAAAAACCGGATCCTCTTGCTTCGGGCAATCTGCATGCAAAGGACAAGTGAACTCTTGCTGGATGATCGGCGCATAAATCTCGCGCAGCATTTCAGCCGCGTGCGGTGAGTCAACTCCAATCACAATCCGGTCGGGGTGCAGAAAATCCTCGACCGAGGCTCCTTCTCGCAGAAATTCCGGATTAGACGCGACCTCGTAGCTCAATCCCTTTGTTCGGTGTACTGACAGGTGTTTTCGCAGTTGTGCGCCAGTTTGTACCGGTACCGTGCTTTTTTCAATCACCAACCGGTACCCTAGGGCTCGCTTGGCAATGTTCCGGGCGAGCGCTTCGATGGCATGCAGGTCGGCGTCGCCGTTAGAAAGCGGCGGCGTTCCGACGCAGATGAAGATGGCATCGCCCCAGTCAATCGCCTCTTCGGTGCATCCGAAACGCAGTCGGGCTGCCTTGCGTGCAGCCTTCATCACGTCCTCAAGATGCGGTTCGAAAATCGGCATCCCTCCGTTCTGCAATTTCGCCAGTTTTTCGGGATCGCTTTCACTGCAAAATACATCGTGGCCGATTTGTGCAAGGCAAGCCGCGGTGGTGAGTCCTACATAGCCCGCGCCAATGACGGAGAGTTTCATGTTTGTTTTCCTCCCGTGTCGAGGTTGTCCGGAGGGACACCCATTTTTATGCAGTTGGTTCTGCGGTTGCCAACAATCTGTCACCTTCCGCCTGCGTACGAGCAGTCTTGGCAGTAAAGGCCATAATCTCTTCGGTTACCCTAGCTTGCTGGTCGGCTGTAAGTTGCGGGAACATTGGCAGTGAGACGATTTCGGCAGCAACTCGTTCCGCCACTGGGAAATCTCCCAAACGGTAGTTCAGCGACGCGTAGGCTTTCTGCAAATGCAGGGGAATCGGATAGTGAATTCCTGTGCCGATGCCGGCCTTCTTCAAGTGATTCATCATGCCTTCGCGGTCGCTGGTGCGGATCACATAGAGGTGATATACGGCGCGAGACCAGGAAGGCTCGAATGGAGCCTGAATCTCACCTTCCGAGGCTGCAAACAGGCGCTTGTATTCGCTAGCTCTCTCGCGACGCTTGGCATTCCAGTCCGGCAGGTGTTTCAATTTCACACTCAGGATTCCAGTCTGGATTGCATCGAGACGTCCGTTGTATCCCTCGATATCGTGATAATACTTTTTGGCCTGACCATGATCGCGCAGCATTTTGGCGGCATCGGCAATGCGCGCATCACTAGTGGTGACTGCTCCGCCTTCGCCGCAGGCTCCCAGGTTTTTCCCCGGGTAGAAACTGAAGGCAGCGGCACGGCCCATCGAACCAGCTTTGAACCACCGATTGTGCTTCCGAGAGAAGTATTCGGCACCGTGGGCCTGGCAGGCGTCTTCAATGACGATCAGGCGATACTGCTCCGCCAGTTTGAGAATCGGATCCATATCCACCATCTGCCCATAAAGATGAACCGGGACGATGGCGGTGACTGGCCGTTTGCTTCGATTGCTGACGAGTTTCCCATCCGCAGAAACCGTGCATTGTCTCTCCAGGTACTCGCGAAGTTTCTCAGCGTCCATGTTGTAGGTGTGTTCGTCGATGTCAACGAATTCCGGAAGCGCGCCTGCCTGCGAGATGGCTTCGGTAGTCGCGATGAACGTGTTTGGCAGGGTAACCGCGACATCGCCTGATCGGATACCGGCAGCCATCAGTGCGAAACGGAGAGCATCGGTGCCACTATTCACCGCTACCGCACGCTCTGTCCCGCAGAAGGCGGCAAATGCTTTTTCGAAATTCTCGACCATGGGCCCACCGATGAAACCCGCGGTTCGAAGTACCTGTTGAAAAACGTCCGTGAGTTCTTGTTCGAGCTCAACATGTGGGGTGACAAGATCAAGAAAAGGAATGCTGGAAACGCTCACTTGGTGACCTCCTTGGTCGGTTCGATATAGCGAAGAATTCGTGCCGGGTTGCCGGCGGCAACAGCATTGGCAGGAACATCTCTTGTTACGACGCTCCCGGCGCCTACCAGGGCGTTTTCCCCGATCGTGACGTTGGCCAGAATGGTACAACCCGAGCCAACGGAAGCGCCTTTTTTCACAAGGGTCTTCTCGACGTGCCAGTCGGCTTCAGTCTGCAGTTGCCCACCCTCGGTTGTGGCACGTGGGTATGAATCATTGATGAAGGCGACGCTGTGGCCGATGAATACGTTGTCCTCGATCGTCACGCCTTCGCAGATGAAGGTGTGGCTCGAAATCTTGCAGTGTTTTCCGACGCTGGCATTCTTCTGGATCTCAACGAAAGCGCCGATCTTGGTCTCATCGCCGATTTCGCAGCCGTACAGGTTGATGAACTTGGAAAGCTTGACGTCTCGACCGAGTTTCACACTGGGGGCAACGCTGAGGAATTCATCCATAAAAGTGGCCTCACAATCCGCTGAATGCATTTTGCTGGACGGCCGCGGAGACTGCTAGCGGCCTGGGCAGTGTTATACGTACACGAGCTCGCCGCGCTTGGCGAGCGATTTGTCCGCGGCTTCCAGCATGCGAACGACCTTCAGACCCGCGCGGCCGTCGTTGAACGGGGCCTTACTCTTCGTGACACATTCCACGAAGTATCCAAGCTCCAACTTGAGCGCTTCCACCTGTTCGACCTGCGGCGCCCACATGTCGCCTGAACGGTAGCTGACCAGCAGGTTGTACACACCTTCCTGACTCTTCACGTCCACACCCTTGTCGTAGACCTTCAGCTTCTCATCGGCTTCGAGATCGTTCCAGACCAGCATTTTCTTTTCGCCGCCTATCAGCGTGGTTCGAACTTTGACCGGGGAAATCCAGTTCACGTTGATGTGCGCGATCATCTTGTCCGGAAAATACGCAGTGATGAATGCGATATCTTCATAACCGTTGAGGTGCGCTTGCCCGGTCGCCGAGATGGCGTCCGCGTCTTTGTGCAACAGATGGTTCATGATCGAGAGGTCGTGCGGCGCGAGATCCCAAATCACGTTGCAATCATGCTGAAAAAGCCCTAAGTTCACTCGGGTCGAATCGTAGTAGTAGAGATTGCCGAGCGTCCCATCTGCGAGCAGCTTCTGAATCTTGCGGACCGCCCCGGTAAACAAGAACGTGTGGTCCACCATGATCTGGAGATTCTTCTGCTCCGCGAGGTTAATGAGTTCTTCCGCTTGGGCGGCGTTGCTGGTGAACGGCTTCTCCACGAACACATGCTTGCCGTTTTCTAGCGCCGCCTTGGTCAGCTCATGGTGCGTCCACACGGGAGTGATCACGGCGATGGCATCCACGTCGGGAGACTTCACCAGTTCCTGAAAATCGTGATGGACCGGGATCCCGGGATGCGCGGCTTGTATGCGCTTGCGAGCTGCGGGAGTCTGGTCGCAGATCCCGACGACCTGGCAGCCTTCCAGGGCGCGCAGATTGCGAACGATATTCGGCCCCCAATAGCCGTAGCCGATTACACCAAACCTAAGCATTGGAATTCACCTCATGAGACTGCTGGTTATAAC
>DASPRY010000100.1:0-7197 GCA_035624215.1 Terriglobales bacterium | reverse complement strand
GCTTAGGGATGGTGTCTCTCTCCTGCACCTTTGCGGGCGCCGTGCGGTTGAGCTCGGATCAGAGTCGGTATTTGGCACCAAAACAGGAAGAATGACGACTGACGGCCGATTATCCATCGTCTTGGCCATAATCGGTGACTTTACGCCAGGGACAATGTTTCATAATTGTGATCCGAGAGCGTTGGATTTCCCTCATGGCGTTCATGGGTCGCGCAGCTCCCCGTAGCTCAGTTTCTGGATTGCCCGGATCCGCTCGCGAAAGGAAATCGCATGTAATCTACACCTTGTCGAATTGGAGAAGAGTGCGCTTCATGGCAACTGGGGAGATCTGGTGCGGAGGATTTTCGAAACCCAGTCAGAGTGTGGGAGACCGCAGTCTGAAAGAGTTTTGAGTTCTTTCTCCAGATCGTATTCCACGCGCCGAATTGTTGGTTTTGAGTCATCGATCAAAAGGTAGGCGGCACGTGCATCTCCGTCGTAGGAAAGGCTCACGCTGCCCGTATTGACGACGATTTCTTCCATTCGAACATGGCGAATGCTTCTTATGAACGACCGATGAATATGCCCGTAGACAACAATCGGCCGGTCGAGCGAACCGTAGGCTGTCTTCAGTTCCTCATCGCTTGCTTCCGGGCCCGGTGCACGCCACGTAGTTCCAGGGCTGGCGTGGACCAACGCTATGGATTCTTGAAATAGGACCCGGGGCAGAGTACTCAACCATGCGACCCTCTCCTCTCCAAGCATGCCACGAGTTGCAGTTGCCATCTCACGGATGGCCGCCCAGACAGAGGGCGGCGCCGACGATTGGCTTGCGAATTCCTCCAGAGACTCAGGTCGCGAGTGCATCTCATCAGTATTCCCAAGGACCCCATTCCAGCCAAGATTGCGGATGCGATCCACAATCTCCGTGGGACTCGATCCGCTATCTGCCAAATCACCACCATGCAGAACGAGATCGGGAGAAGTCTCCCGAAGATCCGCCAGAACCGCCTCGAATGCAGTCCGGTTGCCATGAATATCGGACACGATTGCGATGCGCACAGCATGCTATACCTCCACGTCATGATGTAACTGCAATGTCCGCCGCCGGGCCACTGGTCGCTGATTGCTGGCCGAAGGTGGCAGTAGCAATGAAAGCTGCCATGAGCAGGATTTGTGTTTGTTTCATCCTTTCAGCTTTTCGAGTTGCTGCCACCGCCGCGAAATATGCATTCATGCACTCGGATTGCTACTTAGCGGGCTCGCCCAACTGCTTTAAGTTCTGCTGCGCGCCATCGCGAATCAGCTTGCGGCGCGCCGGTGAGTCACCTTCCGAATCATTAATGTTGGCATCGAGTAGAGCCAATGCCTTGTTGGCATACTGGCGAGCCAAATCCTTCTCTCCAATTGCTAGGTAGGCATCGGACAGACTGCTGGCCCCGTCGGCAGAATTTGGATATGCCAGGAAGTTAAGCTTTAGTATTTCCAACGAGAACTTCGTTTCCTTGTCGTTCATATGGTCATAGGCAAGGGCGTTGACAACCATCCACGGCCACAACTGCACTCTGGGATCTTTGCTTCTAGCTTGCTGCAGTTGCTGGGTTGCGCTCGCAAGATCGTGGTGCGCCTCGATTTCTTCCAGAATTGACGCGAATGCGAATGCAGCAGAATCACTGCTCGCCTTGGGCGCACGACCCGACCTCCTAATCAGGGTGGTGACATACCAGTCCACAACTGTGGCGAGCAGATCCGGATGCGTGTCGAACATATCGGTCCCGTGATTGCCGGTGGCCGGAACCGCGCGCTTGTCCTCAAACTCAAGCCAGGGCGCCTCCTTGCCCGGATAGAGTATGAGCTTCTTGCCGGGATTGGGGGACGCGCTATACAACCATTCCATCAAATCCACGGTAGGAGGATATTCGTCACCCTGCGAAACAACGAATAACGCGGGCAGTTGCGACGCCTGCCGCATGAATTGCCGGTCGGAGGGCTCAGTTTGTCCGGAAAGAAAGACCAGTGATTTTACCTCTGAATGCCGACGCGCCGTCTGAATGGAATTGTGGACGCCGAGGTAACCGGCACCGCCCACTCCAATTGCGTTTCGCTCCACCCCTGGCTGTGAAATCAAGTATTGAAATGCTGTGTCAACGTCGTCCAATGCGTGCTTGCGCAGTTGTGCTCGTTCTTGGGAGGTCCACTGCTCCACAGACACTCCGCCGCTTTCGCCACGTCCGCGCAGGTCGAGCGTTAGCGTGTTGATTTCAGCTGCCGCCAGTCGGCTTGCGAGACCGTCCCAGGCTTTACGCGCCCGGTTGTCCTGCTGCAGCAGTAAAACACCGGGACCTGGCTTGGCAGCAGCAAAGTATGACGCCTTCAAGAGCGTGCCGTCAGAAGCCTTCAGTTCAACTACACGTGGCAGCGGCTGTGATGTCTGCGCCCTCACTGCGCTTGAAATGGCGAGAAGCAGCCATCCCGCCAGCGCAACGACAATCAGTTTCATCCGCCTCCCCAACTTGCTCCGAATGTAAATGGCACGGGAAATTCACGACGCAAAATGCTCCTTTCTTAAGGCAGCGTCCTCGCCACGCGGAATCCGATGATCACACTGCGATTGTCGGCTGGATCCCTTTGGCGTGTGGCCGGGCGCAGCAACCACGCCGGAAACATCCACGATCCGCCGCGATCAACTCGAAGGCAATTGCCTTGGCCGTCCTTCGCCTTGGGGTCGCTCGAAGGGGCCTCGTTCGCGCGCCCATCGGCGGGAGCCGGGGCGTAGCTGTTGTCGTAACAGTCCTCGGTCCACTGCCAAGCGTCCCCTGCCATGTCGTAAAGGCCAAATTCGTTCGGCGGCTTCGCGCCCACCGGATGTGTCTGGCCATGGTCGCAAAAAAGACCGCTAATTTCTTTGCAGCCGGAGTTGCCATTGAACCAGGCGTGCATAGGAGCGGCAGCGTCGTCATTGCCCCAGTAAAATTTAGTTGTCGTTCCGGCGCGGGCGGCATATTCCCACTCCGATTCGCTGGGCAGTCGGTAAGGGCCATCACCCGAAGCCGAGATTTTCTGCTGCACTTTGCCATTCAGCCACGCGACGTAGGCTTTCGCATCCTGCCAGCTCACGCACACGACGGGATCACGGTCAGTCTGCGCCATGCCGGGATTTTCCCAGGTCACCTTCGGATCCTTCTCCCATTTGAAGATGGCGCGGCCGCGGCCACAACCATCATCGGCCGGGTATGCCGTCTCCCGAACAAATGCCGCGTACTCGCCACGAGTGACGTCATACTTGCCCAGGGCGAATGACGGCAATGAAACCTGATGTTGCGGAGCTTCATCAGCAACCGCTTCAGCACTACCCCCATGAGACGCTGCCCAAGACTTCTCCGCTGCCGATGAACCCATCGTGAAATGGCCAGCAGGGATAACGACCATATCCGGGCAGGCGCGGCAATCGCGAAACACGCTGCCGGGCGAGCGTTTCGACGCGTCAGCGACCGGTCCTCTTGCCTGGTCATAGACTTCACGGATGGCGTGGATCACAGTCTCAGGCTCGTCGAACTGGATGTACTCCGAGCTGTTGCGGGCGAAGATCTGTTTGGCATTGGAAGATAATGTGAGCCAGAGCGCCTGGGCCACGGTGGTCTCCTGCTCATACTTGACGTGCTTTGGCGTGTCGGGGGGCTTTTCCTCCAGGTGGCCGACACCGTGGTTTCCGGAGGTCAGCACGCGGATGGGGCGCGGGCCGAATGAGCGCCGGTGCTGTTGCAGATAGGTTTCGTCCGACGGTGTTTGTTCCATTTCCGAAGAATAAGCGTCATACATGGCAACTTTGGTTTGCGCGATCTCCAACACTTTGGCGTTCAATTCAGGAGACCACTCGGCTTCCGGCAGGCCGCGAAAAAAAAACTGCTGAGCACAGGTCTGTTGCGGTCGGCCAGAAACTGACCCTAGTGCCGGCAACGGCTTATGCTCCGCAATCGCGTTACGACAATCGCGTAAGTCAGAAGGAATCCCAGCATGTCCTCGGTGTGCCTCTTCTCGCATCGCCTCCGGTTCGAGGTCGTCGGGATCGGCGTCAACCAATACCAGCCCCGCAACCCCGTCCATGTACATGTCCGCAAACGTGCGCACGTTGTCTCCGCCGAACGCGCTTCCAACCAGAATGTAGGGCCCGCCGATGCCGGCATGGCGAAACGCAGTCCGTAGCTCCCCGGCGATGCGCACGCTGGTACGCGGCATGGGACCGGCTTCGCTAAATCCCGTGCCGGCACGGTCATAGCTGCAGGCGCGCGTCCATTTGGCGATCTCTGGCTGCACCTTCGACCACGCAGGCGCCCAGTCTCCCCATCCGGAATCGAAGACCACGGTAGGCGAACCGCTCCCCGTGCAATAGAGATTCAGTCGAAATCCGCCGGCGTCAACGAGCTGGCCGGGGCGAGCGTAAACGATGTCCGCGGGGCGGGCGCTGCCGCGGCTCGCTGCTTGCTGGCTAGAAACAGCGACCGTGGAGATGAGTACTGCGATGACTGCACAGGTAGTACCCCACATCGATAGAAGCAGAATCCGTGGCTGTCTCATCAGAATTAATCTCCCTAAGTTTTTCAATGCGAAGATTAAGCTTCCCAAGACATCCATTGCGCGACCGAAATCGCGAATTTGGCCTGTTAACAGTCTCCGTGCGGTTGAATCTCCTCGAACGGCGAGGAGGAGCGGCAAACTTTGCACGGCTCACTTTAACGGACAAACTGGATGTGTTTTTGCCGTTGCCAGGGTCCGCCCATGCCGCACAAAACAGGGCAAGAAAAACTACAACATACTCGTGCGGTGGAAGCCGGTAGGCATACCACCGCTATATTAATGTTCCGAAGTGCCCGACGGGAAGCCGAGCCACAACCCAAACTGATTGTCTAAACCTTGCTCCTAGCCAGAAGAGTAGGATCGATCGGCAGCCTCCGTACGCGTCTCCCTGTGGCAGCGAACACCGCATTCATCACCGCTGGCGCCGTTCCCGGAACTGCGGCTTCGCCCATTCCTCCCATCTCAGCTCCGCTCGGCGCAATGTACACCTCAATGTCAGGCGCGTCGTTCATCCGCAGCACCTGGTAGCCATCGAAGTTGCTTTGTTCCACGGTTGTGTCCTTGATCGTGATCTCCCCCTGAAGTACCTGGGTTAGGGCAAAATTCGCGCCGCCTTCGGCCATGGCTTTCACGCCGTCAGGGGTTACGGCGATTCCGGGATCGACGGCGCACACAATACGATGCACGCGCACGTTGCCGTCATTATCAACCGAGACCTCAGCCACGTGCGCAAGATAGCTGTCGAAAGTGTAACAGCAGGCGATCCCGCGCCCCCATCCCCGACGCATGGGTTTTCCCCAGTCCGATTTTTCCGCCTTTATGTGTTCGACGCCCGCGCCTCACTCTTGCTGCATTCACTCCAGGCTGTACTCAAACTCATACGAATGCTTGCCGTCCGGCGCAATCAGGACCTTCATCTTCCCGGTCAGGCCTTTCAGATCGTCTGTCCCCGAATCCGGCACAACTGTCACAGACAACTCCGCAACGCCTCTCGTAATCGTTCCAGTGTGCTGCAGCACAAAGTTGCCCTTGCGTCCTTTAAGAGTCCCGGTCACAAGCTCCATGGCCACATAGGCGGCTGACGTCTTCGGGTTGCCGGTTGCGAGCATCTCCCCATTGCTGGTGGCTTCGAGATCGCCGTGATAAACCTTCTCACTGGTCATGCGGCTGATGTTGGCCGCGTGCTCCACCTCGCCGTCAGGCTTCTGTGGAGTAAGCTTTGCTTCGAATGGTCCGCTGGCATGTTGGGTCATGTGTGCATCCTTCTGGATTATGGACGTGGTGGGAGCGAATGTTTGACCGTGCATGAGCGCGAGGCTAGCCAGCGCTAAAATAGAAAAGCCGGCCGGAAACACTCGCCGCTTGTGAGTGGTGACAGCGCCGTTCATGCTTTCTCCCATATAGACGACAAGGTAGCCGATCTTATCTCGATGACGATTGGAAAAACGCGACATTCCCCGAACGGAGCGCAGATGGATGAAAGGTCTGATCCGGGCCTTGCGGAAAACCGCGGCTTGCTGCGCTGGCCGCCGTCTGCGGGGATCGGAAGACATGCTCGGTTGCACCCGCCCGCCGACTTGGCGCTATGGGTTGAGTGCTTCTGGATGGTGACTTGGGACCTCGACTGCCCTTATCTGCAGGAGACGTTGCCCCATCCGAATTTTTATCTGGCCTTCCAGGATGGACGGTGCACTGTGGGAGGCGTAAATACTGGCAAATCCTCTCATCTTCTCGAAGGCCGCTCGGGCGTTTTTGGGATCACGTTCCGCCCGGGAGGCTTTCGCCCGTTCATGCGCGAACCGGCAGTCGCGTTGGCGAACCGCATCGTCCCGGCGGCCGAGGTGTTCACACAGGGGGTCTCGGCGCTTGAAGGACGCCTTCACACACTCGAGTGGGATGAAGACCGCATGCTCGCCGTGACAGCCGCTTTCCTTCGCGACCGAGAACCTGCCCCCGATGCCAACGTCGAATTGTCAGTCCGCCTGATCGAGGAGATCCGCGGAGACAACACCATCAAAGCGGTGAAGGACCTTGAGCGGCAAACCGGGATGAGTAAACGCAGTCTGCAGCGGATTTTCCGTGAATATGTGGGAACCACTCCCAAATGGGTTATCCAGCGCTTCCGCTTGCATGAGTTGGTGGATAGATTGAACTCCGGCGAACAGCCTGACTGGTGCCAACTCGCTCTGGAGTTGGGCTACTTTGACCAGGCCCACCTCATCAATGCGTTCAAGGCCGTCGTAGGTTCTCCACCGGGGCAATATTCGAAGTAGCACCAGAAAGCAGTAGCTCGCGATTGTATGCTGGGCATCGGACCCGCAGATCAATCAGCCATTTGAAGCGCGTGATCTGCTGATCGCAATTCGACCGGACCAACGCTACCGAAAAACCTGGGAGTAACCGACGCCGGCTTCATTAGGATACCACCATTCGCAAATTGAACCACGGACAGCCCGCCGAGCCAGAAGTCTCGGGGACACCTAATACTCGGGACCTGAAATGTGGAAACATTGTCCCTGGCGTGTTTACGCCGGTCTTGGCCAAACACTCGAAGTCGTGATCCGGCGTGGACCGCGTTGTCAGAAAAGACCTGATTCCCCCGCAGGTCGGCGGCCCAAGTTACGTCCTCGCGCTGCTGTTGTT
>DASPRY010000090.1:0-2235 GCA_035624215.1 Terriglobales bacterium | reverse complement strand
GCTTGGCTACACGCACGAATTTCACACTTTTGGCAGCAACACGGAGTTGAGCCCGCTGTGGCAGAACGGGTTTGACATTTTCAACGGCAAGGTCAATCTGGTGCCCGAGAACTATCGCAAAACGAAATGGGTTCCGGCGATTTCGACAGGATTTATTGCCCGACCCAATGTGCGCGACGTCGGCAACTTTGTAGAACAATCCTCAAAAAATCCGGCGACAGTCGGCGGCAAAGCTGATGCGGACTTCTATGTAGTTGCGTCCAAGGTTGTCCCGACGAAGCCTGTGCCGATCCTCTTGAGCGCCGGCGTTCGTGAAACTGACGCCGAGCTCTGGGGCATGGGTGGTAACGCGCCCGATTGGCAAGCGCGCGCTTTTGGCGCGGTGGCATTGGTCGTCAAATTGCCAGGCAAAAGCACGCTGATCCTCGCCTCGGAAGCGGCGCAGCAGCCTCACCATCCCTACTATTTCGACGGCACGGTCAGTGGCGCGCCCGCCCTCAACATTCCGACGACGCTCACCTACGCCGCGCGTTTCGTTCCGACCTCGAAGTACAAACTGAACTTCGACCTCGGCGTGGCCCAGATCGCGGGCTATGTTTATGGCTCCGGTGCTTCCGGCATCAATCTCCAGTCCCGTCACCAGGTTGGGGTTCAGATGTCTTACGGCTTTTGAAAAAGGCCCCCAGGAGAATTTACCTCGGGGCTTGGGATCGTGCTGGTGGTTATTTCGCGGCTTCTGCTGATTGCGGCCTCGGAGGAGCAATTGGCGGAAGCGCGAACGAGGCTGGCCAGAGTCGGCATTGACGAAGGCGATCGATCGCAAGACGCCGATTGCGGTCATCGACTATTGCCACTTCAAGTTCGCGGCAAAGAGGAAACATGCATGGGCACGGTTCATAGTGTCTGCGTGGACACTGGTATTCCGCGATGCGGAATCCCCAGATTCGTGCCCACGGTGAGGAGCGTGAAAATCCTTGCACCTGCTCATTCTCAGGGTGCCCCTTCCAGCGGTAACTTGCTGAAACCACACGATTGGTCTGGGCGGATAAATTTTGTGCTTTGGCAGCGCGCTTGCATTTTCTATAATGTCTATTAGTCAAATAGAGTTACTAGCACGCGAGACACGATGAAGGTTTCCCAAAAAGGGCTGTACGCATTGCAGGCGATGATGGTACTGACCCGGCGTTATAGCCAGGGTGCGATCCGGATCCGCGACATTGCCTACGAAGAAAATCTGCCGGAAAAGTTCCTGGAGTTGATTCTTCTAGAACTGAAGAATGCGCGCCTGGTGGAGAGTCTGCGCGGCGCCAAGGGCGGATACCGATTGCGGCGAGCGCCGTCGGAGATTCGGTTGAGCGAAATTATCCGGTTGATTGACGGGCCGCTAGCGCCGTTTGGCGATGCCGAACAGTTGCACATTCTGATTGATCGCGATGCGAATCACAGCGCCCTGTATAAAGTGTTTCTCGAAGTACGAGATGCCGCCGCCAGGATTCTGGACAGTACAACGCTGGCCGACCTGATCAGCCGAGGGCCTGCGGGGAATTCTCTTCCGAAGGCCATCAACCGGAAAACCAGCGAAAAGAAGAAAGCCGAGCCCAGTGTGCTGCCGATATTGGCGGGGGCGAGGGCCAACGATTAAAGGAGAAGCTCCAATGTCAAAGGACACTATCACTCCCTCAAGCACGGAGACCTCGCTTTCGCTGGACGTCTGGGCGGTAATTGTTGCCTTCTTGCTGGCCCTGGCAGTGAGATTCGACATTCTTAAGAACGTCCCCTGGTAGCGCTCGAACGGCAGCTCAAAGTTCATTTGTGACGGAGAAAAGTTATGGCAGCTTCGATTTCCCAACCGCGTGTGGAGTCCGGTAATCCGCTGCTGAAGGGGCTGAGAATCGTGCCCGGTTTTCTTTTGCTCGCCGGGATTGGATACGCCGGCAAGATTCTGGAGCACTCTGTTAATGCCTATGCCAAGGGACACCATTGGACGTTTCCCAACATCGAGTACGTTCTTTGGGCGATTCTCATCGGCCTGGTTATTTCCAACACCCTCGCCATCCCACGATTCTTTCAACCTGGCATTGCCACATATGAGTTCTGGCTGAAACTTGGGATTGTGCTTCTCGGCGCGCGCTTTGTGTTGGCCGATGTGCTGAAACTGGGAGCCATCAGCCTGGGACTCGTCGTAATTGAAATCACGATTTCGCTGGCGCTGATGACCCTCTTGGGACGGTTGTT
>DASPRY010000088.1:0-127376 GCA_035624215.1 Terriglobales bacterium | reverse complement strand
AGTGCGCCAATTCCGCGTGCTCAGCGTCATTCCGCCGCCTCCGCGAGGGCAGAGTGTTCGTTATAGAAGGTGAGGCCGATTCGTTTGTCGGCAACGGGCGCGCACGGCTAGTCCGCTATTTTTGGCTGTGTAACTCTAGAGCGCCAACTAAGCCTAATGAGCGAGTTGCGGAAATCGTCGGGTCAACTTGACTCCAGTGCCTCGGAGTCACCTAGATCGCCTACTCTTTGAAGACTCTCAGAAACATCAGCAACTGCTGGAGTCGAATTTCAAGCTCCCTGACCATATCCCTTTTCTGTGGCTCCGGAATGTGGGACAGGTCGAGTCTGACATACTGGTCATCGAAGTCAGCGAATGCCCATTTGAGGGCGGAAAACACCCGCCACGTATACCGCTTTTCCAGCGGCAAATCCCGCAACACCTGAAGTGCTTTTTCGACTCCATCAGCGTCGTTGCTGTAATCCTTCATGAAGTAGTCGATATAAGGTCGAGACTGCTCCGATCTGACTAGCTCCTGTGCCAGTGGGTCGATTGCGATTTCCTTCATCGGAATGATTTCAGGCTCCATGTCATCCTTCATGTGCGCCACAGGTCGGTTCCCTCGCCACGCACATTGGGTAATCATCGCATGCCCCGTCCAGCCGAAGATGAAAAGTTGGCGAAAATCGTGAAGACGGAACTGTAGCAAAGGATTGGGCGCTCTGCAGGGGTCTTGAATTCAACCCCATTTTGGGAAACACCGCCGAGAAATCTGCGGGTTTGACAGTCTCGACGAGGCTCAGGAAATCTTGAACCTCATGATGCGGCATTGGAACACCATCGCCGCAACTCTAAACAAGGATCAGGTGTACGTACCTTCTGGTGAAGGACGAGAACGGCGTGGCGCACGGCAACGACTGGGCACGCGGCTTCATACGGGGCATGAACATGCGGCACGAAGGCTGGGCTAAGTTAATCAATGATGAGGAGCACGGCCCGGGCTTGATCCCGATGATGATGCTCTGCCACGAGCACGATGAAGACCCGGAGATGCGACCTAAGCCCACGTCTGAACATAGGGAAGAAATTATCAGGTACATGGCGACTGGGCTACGAAGAGCGCACCGGTATTTCAGACTGCAACATCACACTGCTGCGTGAGGGGACGCGATGTGCCCTCAATCTCATGATGAGGCATTTCGACCTTCTGGTGATTCGCACAAACGACGGAGAATGTCACGTCGCTCCGAAAAGAGAATTTCTATTGGTGCTGGTTCACCCTTAGCTCTGCAGAAAATATCGGTAATAATCATGTTCAGGTCGGCGAAGGTGGGTATCCAACCATCGTAAATGCCACTGATACGACGGGCCAAAGCATAGTGCAGGGCGAATGCTTTGCGTTCCGCGTGATTCTCGCCTTGGAAGTAATCCAAGAGTACAGCGAGTGCGATGCGGCAAGACAATCGGTAGCTCTCCGCAATGGGCAGCGGGAGAATTTTGTCTCCAACCCTCAGAATCCCTTTGCGGTATGTGTACATACTCAGTCCGTTTCGTGTGTCGCATCACCGCGAGAAAACGGGTTCATTCGAACACCTTGACCCCGAGGTCTTTCAAAAATTCTGCGTCCTGCATAGTGAACAAAGCGTCTTCGATTTTGCCTTCAAGGATATCGACAACTGTTAGACCAGCCTCACGAATGCCATCGAGAATAGCGTCGATGTAGCGATGCTCGATCACAACTGCGGCTCCGAAACGTAGAGCATCAGCCAGATACATCTCAGCCCAATCTTGTGCAGCCTGAGTGACAGGTTGCAGCAGAATGATTGAGCCTTCATCGCGCAAAGCGAAGTCGAATTTCATAGCTGCTCCTGTTTCGTCACATGTGAATCGAGCGTGCCGCGTGCTGCGGCTAGGTGCCTCATTGGATTCCTTTTGTTTTCGCCAGAAACAGGTCGATATCTTTATCTCGAACTTCTTCAGGGATGATTCTCATCACCGAACCTTCGATTTCGTGTTCGTGTGGCCCGTACATTTTTGTTAGCGGACAATCGGGATTCTCACAGGTTCCTTTTTTGATTTCGCCTGTTACAGCCACGCGAATTTTCATTTGTCACCCCGATTGGCTGCAGCTTGCAGCAGTTTCATTCCTTCTTTGAACGCTCGTGGGGTAATCTGCTTTTTGTAAAAAGTTGCGGTAGTGACTTGCGATTTGTGCCGGAGCAGGGCTTGCCCCATCGCTAGATTTCCGTTGTTGGCCTCGATGACTGCGGTCACAGCACCACGACGGCCCGCATAAAGTTCTTTCCAGCGTACACCCGATGCCTCAGGAACAGTTCCGCAGCGGACGCAGCGCATCGACTTCCTGTTCCTCTTAAACGCCGGGCCTTCGACATGTGGCCTGATAACGCGGGCAATGAGGTTGTGTAGGTCAATAGGCGTTGCGTTACGTGATTCGAATACCCATCCAGATGACTTCCCGGATTTCTGACGCCACAATTCGAGTGGGACTCTGACTTGATCGATGATCGGAATCGGAGCCGTTGATTCAATTGTCTTCGGCGTACCGATTTCCCCGTTAACAACCGAGCGCCGGATATGTATCCAGTCGCCGTCGATATCTTCCCATTTCAACGCAGCAATCTCGCCAGGCCGCAATCCGAGGAAACAGGACAGTGCAAGGATTAGCTGGCAGTCAACATGTTCCTTGAGCGCAGAGATAAGGTCTTCGGCCTCTTCGAGTGTGTAATGCTCAGTCGGCTCCGGCTCAATGGCATCATCTGGAATCTCCACCTCATGCCACGGATTCATCTTGATTCGTCGCTCGATGACAGCCCGCTTGAAAACTGAACTCCCGAGAGCCTTGATGTGTTTCAGCGTGGTCTTGTTTTGTGTCGCGGTCAAAGACTGCAAAAACTCCATCCCCATCGATGGCTCGTATTCCTGCAACGTCGTCTCACCAAAATGATGTTTCAGGTGTTGATTCCAGATTTGTTCGTAGCCGCTAATCGTGCTCGGTTTCCGGCGCGGCTCACCAGTGAGGGCGACAATTTCTTTGCAGTACGGCAGGAATCGAGTCTCCCAGAAAGCGACAATCGGCATGTCCTGCCCCGGGCGGCGTGTAGCGTTCTGCGAGTTGATTCGCTGCATGAACTCGTTGCGTGCCAGCTTCGCGCCGGATGAGAGCACGAGCCGAATTTCACCCTTCTTTTTGACGCGGCTAATGTACCTCCTCTCGTCCACGTCACATAAGTACTCCGAGCGTTGCACGCGTTGCGGTTTTCCATCTACAATCTCAGTAGTCCAGTAGCGAATGTAAAGTGCTCCAGATGCCTCGTACACGTAACCTGTTTGGATTCGGCCCATGCTGCCCTCCAGCCATGAGCAGAATTCTATCGTGCAGCCAGCGTGCAGTAAATGGCACGAAGGTAACACGTAACTTGTTGACTGTTAAACAGTGGCGGTGTAGCTCAGGTGGTTAGAGCGACGGTCTCATAATCCGTAGGTCGTTGGTTCGAGTCCAACCGCCGCCACCAATCCATTCACCAGCTCGCGCCGTCCGGGAACAGCATAAATCTAGACAAAATATCAGATTAGATATAATCTAAGCTTTGCTATGGATGCCGACGCGATTAAACGCTCCTTGGAGGGCAGCGGCTTGCGCTGCACTGCGCAGCGCTACGCCGTGATGGCATTTCTGATGGACCATAAGGGACATCCAACGGCTGCGGAAATCTTCGAAGCCGTGAATCGCGTGGATCCCCGCTCTTCAAGAGCCACCACGTATAACAATCTGCGGGACTTGGTGAAGGCAGGCTTGGTGCGTGAAGTGGCCGTCGAGGGCCGCGCCGGGCGATTCGATCTGGAAGGCATGCGGCACCACCACTTCATCTGCGACCGCTGTGGCAATGTTGAGGACCTGGAGTGGTACGACGTGCCTAGGCCGGCCGCGCGCTCTCTCGGTAAGCGAATTGTTCGCGAATGTCAGTTGATTTTCCGTGGGCTCTGCACGAAATGCGCTCCGCGCCGCGCTTTCCGTTAAGTCTTGCAAGTGTGTGGCTCCCGGATGAATGGCGCGCATCGGCAAAGTGTGGCCGGTGATTTGCCCGAGCCGGAAAGCCAGAATGGTTTTGTATTTCATCGCAGTCTTTCTTGGAGGATGAACTTATGGAAACAGAACTCGTCAAGCAGGAGCAAAACGTGTCAACCGAAACCAAATGCCCGTTCGCGGGCGCGACTCCCACACACACGAACCGTGACTGGTGGCCGAACCAGGTGAACCTTCAGGTTCTTCACCAGCACTCCAACCTGTCTAGTCCGATGGGCGAGGAGTTCGATTACGCCAAGGAATTCAAGGGTCTCAACCTGAATGCTGTGATCAAGGACCTTCATGCCTTGATGACGGATTCGCAGGATTGGTGGCCGGCCGACTTTGGCCACTACGGCGGCCTGTTTATTCGCATGGCGTGGCACAGCGCAGGCACGTACCGCATCGGCGACGGCCGCGGCGGTGCCGGAGCCGGCCAGCAGCGTTTCGCGCCGCTCAATAGCTGGCCGGACAACATCAACCTCGACAAGGCGCGCCGCTTGCTGTGGCCGATCAAGCAGAAATACGGCCGCAAGATCTCCTGGGCCGATCTTATGATTCTCGCCGGCAACGTCGCCCTCGAGTCGATGGGCTTTAAGACGTTCGGTTTTGGCGGCGGGCGTGTGGATACCTGGGAGCCCGAAGAGGACGTCTTCTGGGGCCCCGAAGGTAAGTGGCTGGCCGACGAGCGCTACAGCGGCGACCGCGATCTTCAGAATCCGCTTGGTGCCGTGCAGATGGGTCTGATCTATGTGAATCCGGAAGGGCCAAACGGCAAGCCGGACCCCATCGCGGCGGCCAAGGATATTCGCGAAACGTTCCGCCGTATGGCAATGAACGACGAAGAAACGGTCGCGCTGATTGCCGGCGGTCATACCTTCGGCAAAACTCACGGCGCGGGCGATGTGGCCAATGTGGGCCCAGAGCCGGAAGCCGCTCCCATCGAGCAGCAAGGCCTTGGCTGGAAGTGCAAGTTTGGCACGGGCAAAGGCGATGACACGATCGGCAGCGGCCTGGAAGTCATTTGGACCACGACGCCCACGAAGTGGAGCAACAACTACTTCCAGAACCTGTTCAAATACGACTGGGAGCTGACCAAGAGTCCGGCCGGCGCCCATCAGTGGACACCGAAGAATGGCGCGGGTGCCGGTACGATCCCGGACGCACACGATCGGTCAAAACGTCATGCGCCAGCTATGCTGACCACGGATTTGTCGTTGCGGCTCGACCCGGCTTACGAAAAAATTTCACGGCGCTTCTACGAGCATCCGGATCAGTTCGCGGACGCCTTTGCCCGGGCATGGTTCAAGCTGACGCACCGCGACATGGGCCCAATCGTGCGTTATCTCGGCCCGCTCGTTCCGAAGGAACACCTGCCGTGGCAAGACCCGATCCCTGCTGTGAATCACAAATTAATCGGGGACAAGGACATTGCTGCACTGAAGGCTAAGATCCTCAAATCCGGACTGTCGATCTCCCAACTGGTCACCACCGCCTGGGCGTCGGCATCAACGTTCCGCGGCTCTGATAAGCGCGGTGGAGCAAACGGCGCGCGCATTCGTCTCGCGCCACAAAGGGATTGGGAAGTGAACCAGCCCGCCGAACTTGCAAAGGTCCTACGGAAGCTGGAGGTGATTCAAAAGGAGTTCAACGCTTCACAGTCCAACGGCAATAAGCGGAAGAAGGTTTCGCTGGCTGACCTGATTGTTCTCGGCGGATGTGCGGCGATCGAGAAAGCCGCGAAGGCCGGCGGGCACGACGTGAAGGTCCCATTCAAACCGGGGCGTATGGATGCGTCGCAAGAACAAACCGATGTCGAGTCCTTCGAACCGCTCGAACCGAAGGCTGATGGGTTCCGCAACTATGTCCGTGGCAAGCAGCTTCTGTCGCCTGAGGAGCTGTTGGTGGATAAGGCGCAATTGCTTAAGCTGACGGCGCCTGAGATGACGGTGCTTGTCAGCGGCCTGCGCGTCCTGGGTGCAAATGTGGAGAAGTCCAGGCACGGCGTTTTCACCAAGCGGCCGGAGACGCTAACCAACGACTTCTTCGTCAACCTGCTCGACATGCACACGCAATGGCAGCCGTCCACTGAATCCAATGGCTCTGGAGCCGTGTACGAGGGGCGCGACCGCAAGACGAACCAGGTCAAGTGGACCGCTACCCGAGTCGACCTGATCTTCGGTTCCCACTCCCAGTTGCGCGCCCTCGCGGAAGTCTATGCGTCCGCGGACTCGAAGGAGAAGTTTGCGAAGGATTTCGTGGCGGCGTGGAACAAAGTGATGAACCTCGATCGCTTTGAACTCGCTTGATCTCGGCGGAAGGGTTTTCGAAGCTTTTAGAGCGCAGCCATAGCGCAGCATCTGGTGATCAGGACCAGATCGAGGCTACGCAAATCCTAGGAAGCCTGCGAAAAACCTGAGCGCAGCTGGAAGTCATGGACAAGAAATCAGGGTGGCGTTTTGAAAACGATTTGAAACGCCACCCTGACACCATGCTTTACAATCCGCTGTTCCCTAACATTACAACCTGAATTTGTTCGTAATGAGAGCAGGAGTCC
This sequence comes from Terriglobales bacterium, assembly GCA_035624215.1. GTDB lineage: Bacteria > Acidobacteriota > Terriglobia > Terriglobales > Acidobacteriaceae > JAFAGX01. The sequence goes on along the minus strand of DASPRY010000088.1, from coordinate 120,756 downwards.
AACCGCCGCTACCAATTCTTGGCCTTATTTTCGGGCGTATGCAGTTCCCTAAGGCTTCCGATTTCTCACCCCTTCGCGTATGCCTTGGATTGCTCTCCGTTTTTGCGATGGCCGCATGCAATTCGAATCCAGGTCCGCCACTGGCATTAAAGGTAGTGAGCGCAACCGATCTCGGAACCATCCCAACCAACCCTGACATCCTTGGCAGGGATGGGGCATACAGCGCAGTCTTTCAGGGCTATTCGGTGTGGCTTTATGGGGACACCTTCCTGGCCAAACCGAATGCAGATGGCCGCACGCTCATTAGTGACTCGTGGTCGTACACAACCGACCTGACCGCGCAAGGTGGCATTGCCGGCTTCCACGAACGACTGGACCCATCTGGTGCGCCCAGCATGATTCTGGTCGAGACACCGGCAGAATATGCCTTCAACCAGGCCCACAATGGCAACCCGTGCCAGGTGCAGCCTTGTGGGGCGCGATGGGCATTGTGGCCATCTTCGCTGGTACCGGATCCGAGCAGCAATCAGGCGCTGGTCTTTTACATGGTTGTTTATGCCCTGCCAGGAGCATTCAACTTCCGCGGCGCAGGGGTCTCTGTTGCCGTGTGGCACGATTTCACTCAACAGCCGCAGCGGCCCAACTTCAATCCACCCATTGTGGCGAATCATCCCGATCTCATGTTCAATCAAAATGAACCCGCATTCGGTTCGGCGTCTTTCATTCGTGACGGAACGCTCTATATTTACGGCTGTGGAATCCCTGGCAATAGCTCCAATGCAGGATGCAGGCTCGCGAGAATGGATCCGAGCAGCGTGCTTGATCGCAGTGCCTGGACTTTTTACGCGGGCGGGGTGACCTGGTCATCGAACGTAGGCGACGCCATCTCGGTTATTCCGGAGGCCAATATTCTGAGCGTTTCCTGGAACGACTACCTGCAAACTTACGTCGCGGTTTACAGCCCGTTCTTTTCCCAGGACGTTGTCATTCGCACCTCGCCCAGTCCGGAAGGGCCTTGGTCGCGTGAGGTTACCGCATTTGTCGCGATGCAACCGACCTCCGGCAACGTCTACGACGCACAACTCCCACCCCGAATATGACCTCGGTGGAGGAAAAACCATCTTTGTGACCTATTCCCGCGCCACCGGGACCTTCACTAGCGAAGTGCGTCTGGTGTCGGTGGAGCTGCAACAGCCATAGCGTTGCTGAATCCAAAGACCATCCTTTAGAATCAAATGGTTCGCATGAGGTTCTGGAAATCATGAAGGCAGCTATCCATCCCGCTTATCACGAAGTCCGCGTTATGTGCGCGTGCGGCAACAGCTTCACCACTCGCTCCACCCATAAGGGCGATATCCACGTTGAAATCTGTTCGAACTGCCATCCGTTCTTCACTGGCAAACAGAAACTGGTGGATACCGCAGGGCGCGTGGAACGATTCCGTCGCAAGTACGCCAAAACCGAAACCGCCAAAAAGTAGAGCTCGGATCAGGACAAAGTGCCCTTCTTTTCAGGAGATTCCTAAAGGCGCAAGTGTCCTTCGCTAATCGTCGTCTTCTGTAGGGTTGATTGGCTCGCCCACTATGTTGTAGTAAACCTCTCGTGGCTTTTCAGGTTTTGCCGGCTTTGGAGGCTTTGCGGGTCTGTCGGGCCCTGAAACATTCGGCTTCGCTTGTATCGGCGCAGCAGGCACCGCCACTGGAGCGGCGACACCGATCGGGGTTGGCGCCGCCACTTGTTCCGTGGCATTGGTCGGGGCAGGCGCCGCTGGGACCTTCGCTGGCTGCGCTGCGACGGGTATGGGTGCATAGGGAGCAGGGTTAAGAGCTACCGGTGCCACGGCTCGCTCAGCAACTTTCTTCACGCGTAAACTTCTCACGGTCTCTTCTTTGGCCGCCCACGACTTTATTGCAAGAAAAATGATGCCCGCCAAACATAGCTGGAGAATCGAGCCAAACAAGTCGGGTACATTGATGTCGCCCGGCCCCAGATACAGCGGCGAATGAGGATCTCCGCCCAAAGCCCTCGCCAGCAGGGGCAGCAGCAAGCTCCGGGTCAGAGAAACAAGAATTCCCCACACCCCTTCGGCCAAAATCACGGCAGCGACTGCCAAGCCGAGCCATTTCCCTAACTTCATGACGGTGCTAGTATACGCTGCGCCGATCGGTGAAGCGCCGACGCAGAAAGACTGATCAGCGCCGCCCTTCATTGAGTCGTTGTTGCTAGCTCCCCCGGATCACCTACAGGTTGTAGCACTAAACAATTTTCAGCGTCTGCCGATAGGTTCTTCAGAGGTGAGAGGTGGGCCGGGGTCTGCGCATTTTGATTTTGACCGTCTTTGTGCTTGGCTGCGCCGGCACTCGAACTGCGACAGCGCCGGTCGGCTTCGTGAATCAGACCAGGCATTCCACCGCTGCGCTTTGGAGCATCTGGTCCGCCGCTCAGAATAACCTAGCCAGTAGCATCAATCTCAACCCGCTACAAACGGCTGCTCCGCCCGACATCCTTCCCGGCGATCCGCGCGCACTCAGCTTCATGCCCCATCAGCTCACGGTTGCGCCGCAAAACGATGTGTCCTCCGCCGTGCTGGATGCGGCAACTGGCATCTATCGGCCCAACCCCACTGGCTTAATTCTTTGTCCTCAACCTTGCAACGTGCGTTACACGACCGCCTACTCGCACTATGATCCCGCCGTCGTCAGATACGCCGCTTCGTGGGAATCCTCCGAAGTTAACTTTCGTGACATTCTTGAATATGAATTCGAGAACCAGATTCTCTTCGCTTTGGGTTACAACGTGAGTTGGCGCTGACAGTTACTTCTTTTCGGTTTTCTTATGGTGCTCGGCCTTGGGCTTTTCTTCCTTTTTCGTTCCCGATTCCGTTTTCGCCGAAGAGCCCTCACTCGACGGTGGGGCAGCCGGCTTCTTGGCGTAATCCGTCACATACCAACCCGATCCCTTGAACTGCACCGCGGGCGGCGACAACAGCCGCTCTACCGGCCCTCCGCAATCCGGGCACTTCTTAACCTCAGGATCGGAGAATTTCTGGATGCGTTCGAAGCGATGGTGGCACTTCTTGCACTGATATTCGTAAAGTGGCATGGACCTCTGCGGAATTTCTGTTTCGATTCTAGGGACTGCGCTGCAGCCCGTCAATCTACGATGCGGGTACGGCGGCAGTGATAGACTCCCCTCAATGGCAAGCGCACAGCCAACCAACAGCGCCAGCTCAGAGTCCGGTGTAGCTCCCGGTCTATATCTTGTGGCCACGCCCATCGGCAACCTTGAGGACATTACGCTGCGCGCCCTGCGCGTTCTGAAATCCGCCGACCTGATCGCATGCGAAGACACCCGCCAGACGCAAAAGCTGCTCAACCACTATCGGATTGGTACCCGCACCACCAGCTATCATGAACATAATGAGCTAACGCGCGCTCCCGAATTGGTAGTTGAACTCGAGCAGGGGGCGCGCATCGCACTCGTGACCGATGCCGGTATGCCCGGTATTTCGGATCCAGGTTTTCGGCTCATCACGCTGGCCATCCGGCATCACATACCAGTAATTCCCATTCCCGGAGCCTCGGCGTTTCTGGCCGCGCTGGTCGCCAGCGGTCTGCCCACCGATTCGTTCCGCTTCAGCGGATTCTTACCCGCAAAGCGCGGCGCGCGGCGCAAGTTTTTGGAAACCATTCGAGATTCTCCGCGAACCCAGGTTTTTTACGAGGCGCCCCATCGCATTAAAGATGCTCTCGAGGATATTGTCGAGGTCCTTGGCGCCGATCGCCACGCGGTCGTCGCACGGGAAGTAACCAAGCGTCACGAAGAATTTCTTCGCGGACGAGTTGATGAAGCACTTCAGGTGCTAAAGACGCGTGGTGATGTTAAAGGCGAGATCACTCTGCTGATCGGAAAAGCCGAAGATACCGCCCATGTCGCTTCACCTGCGGATAGCAGCATTCGGCAACGATTAGACCGAATCATGTCTCAAGAAAAGCTCGACGAAAAAGCTGCGCTCAAGAAACTCGCCAAAGCAATGGGAATCTCCAAGAGCGAAGCTTATCGCGAGCTGCAGAGAAGCAAATAGGCGAATTATTTCGGGGCCAATTCCCGTTTTACCGCTTCGCTGACCAGCTTGCCATCCACACGAACTCCCGCGCTCGAAAAACGCGCCATGACATTCTTCATGACTGTTCCCATGTCCTTCATGGTCGGGGAATTCATTTCTCCGATGACCGTGCGCACTCCCGCCACGATCTGCTCTTCGCTGGCCGCCTGCGGCAGATAGGTCTCAATCAGCGTCATCTCGGCCGCTTCTTTATCTGCCATTTCCTTTCGACCGCCTTTGAGAAATTGCTCGATCGACTCCTTGCGCTGCTTGATCAGAGTGCTCAGCACCTGCTGCGACTCTTTATCGTCGAGCGGCGCCATCTTCTCAATTTCGCGGTTCTTGAGAGCCGTCTTCACCATGCGCAAGGTGGACAGTCTTTGCTCATCGCGTGCCTTCATGGCGGCGGTGATGTCCTTTTGAATCTGCTCAATCATGCTCATGGAGGAATTATAGTGCGAGCTGTTCCACAAAAAGCTACTTGCTCACGGGTTGGAATTCAACCACCGCATTTTCGGGTGGAATAGAATTCGACCAGGGAATGGAGGGGTGTTTATCGAGTTCGTACTCGGAGCCGGGGCCGTGGTATGTGAAGCTCGCGAATACAAACGGCACACCTTCGGCTTCAAGCACCGAGTTTCGATCGGTCACCTGCATGTGCAAGTGGGCGCCAGTTGTATTACCACTGTTTCCGAGAAGCGCGAGTGTAGTTCCCCTCTGAACACGATCGTGCAAGCGGACCTTGATGCTTCCATTCTGCAGATGCGCATAAGTGACGTATCGATTAGCAGCGATCTTCAAGATAATGTGGTTACCTGCGATGTTGTCGAGCGTTACCGGAGGTAGAGTGCGCGGCGTGTTGTCGGGAATTCCGTCTACTATCTCGGTGATTTCGCCGTCCGCCACAGCCAGAACCGGTTCGCCCCAGCCCCACCAGTTTTCGTTGCGGGTTGCGCCGTCATGGCGCGGTGGCACGTGGCTCGCGGGTAGCGGACCATCGAACAAATCAGACCATCGCCGGGCAATTACGGCGATTGACGGGCACATTTATTCCGCTGAGCGTTTTGCGATTGATTGGGTCAAAGTTGGTCCCAACAGCGATTCTCTTGAACGGCGGCGCCAAAGTCGGTACATTTTCGTTGCTGACTGGCACCTGAAAATTCTCAAGTGTTGTCTGTTTCGGCTTCTCTCCATTCGGCAGGCTTGAGAAAACCATGCGGTGGCTCAGGCTGGCCGGCGCTGCCTTCCGCACCGCCATCTCCACCCACAAGAAAATTACGGCGCGGGCCCCGGGTTCAATCGTGCGTGAATCTTTTGCTTGATGACTGGAGCTATCCATGACCATAGCTTCGCCAACCCGCATCATGTCCGCCGATAGCTCTTCATTGGACAGAGTCATGTTCACGCCACTGCTGTCCGCATTACCAGATATGTCCACGCGCTCCAGGGTCAACGGAATCGTGTCAAAGTTTGTGACATGGAGCTCGTATACCAGCACCTGTCTGTCATTTATCGTTACTGGGATGGGAGGTGCTGGGCACACCACCTCGACGCGTGGCCCTCTCTCGCGGCCATATCCAGCAGTCGTTGATCCCAACGTAATCAGAAGGAACGCCAGGCCAGCCCAGGCAATAGCGCGATGTGCAAAGCTCCACTTCCTCTTCAGCATGAGCCACACGTTGGCGTTTCTCAACCTAAGCCCTCATTCATACCTCAGCGCTTCTACCGGGTCGAGCTTGGAAGCGCGCATCGCGGGAATGATTCCGCTGATTACCCCAACCAGCAGAAGGACGAGCGTGGACAGCGTCACGGTCATCAGGGAGATCTGCAGATGGATATCGGCTTTGCCCGACTCGTCCTCGAACAGCGCCCCCATCAGCGGCACCGTGCCCACCGCTGCCGCAATGCCATATGAGAGCAGCACCCCGATGGCGCCACCTAACAACATGATCAGCAGAGTCTCAGCCAGAAACTGAAATTTGATATGCCGCTTGCGAGCGCCCAGCGCGCGGCGAAGGCCAATCTCGCGGATGCGCTCATCCACCGAGACCAGCATGATGTTCATTACGCCCACGCCGCCAATACCCAGCGTCAGAGTTCCGATAAAAGTTAGCAGCACTTGCAACCCGATGGTTATGGCATTAATGATCGGCCGGAACTCATCACGGCCGAACATCTGAATTGCTTTCTTGTCCGTCGGAGAAAACTGCTGCCGCATTGCCACCGCTGCCAGGACTTGCGCCATTGCTTGTTTTTCAAATTGCGGGGCGATCGGCTCAAACACCATCACCGCGGCGTAGCGCGTATCCCACACATCTCCTGCGGCGCTATAAGGTATCCACGACGATTCATCATCGCTGCTGAAATAATTGCTGAGCTGAATCTTGCGCGCCATCACGCCGATCACGGTGAACCGCACGCCTCCAACCAAAACCGTCTCGCCTACGGCCGGTCGTCCGCTGAATAGTTGCTCACGCAAACGTCCACCCAGGAAAATCACACGCCTGCGCTCCAGAAAATCACTCGCGTTGATCCAGCGCCCTTCTAAGGGCACTTCGTTCCGCATTTCCCCATAGGCCGGACAAACTCCGCGCACCGGAGCTGTGCCCACCATGCGATCGCCGTAGGCGATGCCAGGCCGGCGCACGGTTTCCAGGCAGACATGTTTCACCAGCGGAGCAGTCTCTTTCACCATTTCCAGATCAGCCTGCTCGAAGACGACCTTCTTCCCGGCCCTTTGCCCGCCTGGCTGCTCGCTCGTCTGCTGTGGCCAGCAGATCACTACGCTTTTCCCGAATGCATCGAAGCTGCTCACCAGAATGTGGCGAAAGCTGTTGCCATAGGCGATTAGCAAGGTGACGGTTGCGATTCCCCACACAATCCCCAGCATTGTCAGGAGACTACGCGTGGTATTGCGCTTTAAGGCAATCCACGCTTCGCGGATGATCTCAGTCAGCATCTTCTTGAACCATGTGAGACTTCACGCGTTAGCCGAGCGCAACTCGTTCAGCGCGCTATCCCCCGGCTTCGAACCGCAGCGCCTCAATGGGATCTATTGATGCGGCTTTGCGCGCCGGATAGAGTGCGGCCAATACCGCTGCATTCGCCAGCAGCAAGCAAGCCAGAATCCCCGACGTCCAGGTCGGCAACAGGCCCGCAAAGAAATCCGGCATCGGCAGCAGGTTCACCAGATAACACATGCCGTACGCAACTCCCAGGCCTACGCTGCCGCTGACAAACGCAATCAGCAGCGCCTCAAAGAAAAATTGCTTCAGGATGGTGCGAGCAGGCGCGCCAATCGCCTTGCGCACCCCAATCTCGCGGGTCCGCTCACGCACCGCCACCATCATCACGTTCATTACGCCGAGACCGCCAAGAAGAAGGGTTACAATTCCCACCGCCCCGAGGAAATACTTCATCCCGTCAGTCATCGCGCGAAACGCCTGCGCCTCTTGCACCGTGTCCCAAATGGGACATGCTTCTTTGTCATTAGGATCGAAGCGGTGCATGCGTCCAAGCGCAGCGCGCACCTCATGTTTGCAGGCGTTGTGCTGTTCCACGGATTTTGGCGTCACCAGCATTTGATCAAAAGTGGTCGGAGTGCCGGGCGGTTTGTCGGGAAAATCGCGCCGCATTGCTGCAAAAGGAACAAAAATCTTGTTCACATCCCAGCCGTCATAACTGGAATCCTGCTTCTTCGTGGCCATCACTCCGATAACCGTGTATGGGAAGTCGTTGAGATATAAATTTTCGCCCACCGGATTGCGGCCAGGAAACAACTGCTTCGCTGCATCACTGCCCAGGAATGCCACGCGGCGGCCTTCACGCTGATCATCCCAGTTGTAAAACCTGCCTTGCCCGACATTCAGGCTGCGGATAATCGCAAACTGTGGCAGCGAACCCGTCACCAGGAAAGCCGCATTGTTGTAATTGCTGTGAATCTGGACATCCTCCTGCTCCAGTTCTGGAATGGCGTATTCGCAATCGGGCGATTCTGCCTGCACCACGGGCACGTCAGGATCTTCCCAGTGGACAGTGCGTCCTGCCCGCGTTCCGCCCGCCTGCAGACTGGTGCGGCCATGAAAGACGATCATGACGTCTTTGCCCAAGGTCTCTGCCACTTTGGCCTGGCCCACGCGCAGCCCCTCGCCTGCTCCTACCATCAGCACAATCGACACAATCCCCCAGGCGATACCAAACATGGTCAGAAATGTGCGCAACTTGTGCGCCCATAACGTTCGAACTACGTCGCGGATAAGGTCGCCCGTAATCATCCGTTCGTTTGACGCGTTGTTACGGCGAACGTGAGCCAGATAATGCCGTCCCATAGCTACAGGTACGTAATCGACTGGAGGCCGGTTCCCCTTGCCCAGAGTAGCGAGATGTCAGGTTGGTTGACCCTCAATGACCCCGCTGGAGGCAAGCAGGCGCTGGAGGCCGAAAATCCCGGTGTCAGAAAGAGGGGAAATCGGCGGCGTAGAGAGTTTGACCCGAAGTGAAGAACTAAGGCACCGGGGCCAGGAGCTAGAAGCTAGCGGCTAAAAGCCAGAAATAAAGAGTCCCGAGGTGGTGTGGAACCTATTCGTCTCGGCCAGTAGCTCGCTTTAGACCCTTGCCAACCTGCGGTCGTTGCTCACCTTGCGGTTCGCATCAGTTGCGATTGTGCTCGGGCTCCGGGCTTACCGCCAACCGGATAAACCAGTTCAACGCCTCGGAACTCTATCCTGCCTTTGACATGATGTTCTTGTTCGCCTCGACCAGCGCTTAGCTATAGACCCTTGCTCGCCTTCCTTCAATCATCTTGCGATGCAGAAGGTGACTTAGCTCGAGCCCCGGACACCGCACCAACCGGGAAAACCTCAGAACGTGCCAAAGAACGAGTATCTTTTTACGCCTTCTATTTCTGGCGTCAATTAAAAACTGTCGGACGCATGTTCTTTCGGAACAGTCGAGTGCAGCCCCTCCACAAGCCGGTGACCAGAATTTGTGCAGCCCTTGTAAGGCTTTGAAAAAATCTGCGGTCTACATGAGCTTTCACACCATTGCTTGGATAGTGTTGCTTAGTTCGGTTTGATTGCTGTTGTGGAAAATTCACTCAGAGCGCAGTGATTCGCGGTCTCGCGCGCAAGAACATAACCACCGAAAATCAGCGGCTTGCGATTTAAATGATGTGAGTTACCTTCTCGTCCCCGATACTTTGGCTGGCTCTGGCGCAGCCGTCGGCATGGTGGTGACCCTGGCACCTGTTCCGGTTTGCGCGGTTGCCGTCGCCTGAGCGGTAGGCATGAGCCCCAGCTGCTTGCGTACCTCAGCTTCCAGTTTGCTTAGTACGTCTTTGTTGTCCTTGAGGAATTGCCGGGCATTTTCCCGGCCTTGCCCGATACGCTCGCCTTTGTAGCTGAACCAGGCGCCGGATTTCTCCAGAATATTGTGAGCAGCGGCGAGATCAAGCAGATCGCCCTCACGGGAAATGCCTTCGCCGTAAAGAATGTCGAACTCGGCCTCACGAAACGGCGCCGCAACTTTATTCTTCACAACTTTGACTTTGGTTCGTGAGCCGGTCACCTGATCGCCTTCCTTAATGGCCGCGATGCGGCGGATATCAATGCGTACCGAGGCATAAAATTTCAGCGCGCGGCCGCCGGTCGTGGTCTCAGGATTGCCAAACATCACGCCGATTTTTTCGCGAATCTGGTTGATGAAAATCATGCAGGTGCGCGACTTGGATACGATTCCCGTGAGCTTGCGCAAGGCTTGCGACATCAATCGCGCCTGCAGTCCCATATGGCTGTCGCCCATTTCCCCATCGAGTTCGGCTTTAGGCACAAGTGCCGCGACTGAGTCCACCACCAACACATCGATCGCATTGGAGCGCACAAGCGTTTCAGCAATCTCCAGCGCTTGCTCGCCGTAGTCGGGCTGTGAAACCAGCAGATTGTCAACATCCACGCCAAGCTTCTTGGCGTACCCCGGATCCAGCGCGTGCTCGGCATCCACAAAAGCCGCCATGCCTCCAGCTTTTTGCGCCTCCGCAATCACCTGGAGGGCGATCGTAGTTTTCCCGGAAGATTCCGGCCCGAAAATCTCCACCACTCGCCCGCGAGGAAAGCCCCCAACACCGAGCGCCGCATCGAACGAAATTGCCCCCGTCGAGATCACGGAGATGGGCACAATCGCCTCCTTCGATCCCAGGCGCATTATCGAACCCTTGCCAAACTGTTTTTCGATCTGCGAGAAGGCGAGGTCAATCGCTTTTGTTCGTTCGTCGGCCATTACGGAAGCTCCTCTTGAAAGCGGGTTTGAGTAACGCTCATTATATAGTCCGCCTGTAGCGAAGAAAAGGCGAATTTGAGGCACTCCGCCTGTGGAAAGTTCCGAATTGGAGTACACACATCCCTGACCGCCTTCCACTAGTCACGCGTTTAATTTGCGGTTAGAATGTGTCAGGCGTCATCCCAGACGCATACAGGCTCTATCCGCCATGAGTGGAGGGGCACTGGAGGATATTGTGAGTCTCACGCCGATTGGCGAACCCCGTCAAAAAATCACTGTCAGTTCTCTTCGAGAAAAGAAAGCTCACCGCGAACCGATTACGTGCCTCACAGCCTACGACTATGCAACGGCGCGGCTGGTGGATGAGGCTGCCATCGATGTGGTCCTGGTAGGCGACTCGCTCGCCCAAACTATGCTCGGCTACGAAAACACGCTCAGTGTCACCGTTGACGAAATGCTGCACCACACGCGTGCCGTGCGACGCGGCGTGACACATGCTTTCCTAATCGTTGATATGCCATTCGGCTCATTTCACGTGACCACTGACGAAGCGCTTCGAAACGCAACCCGTTTCGTAAAAGAAGGCGGCGCGGAAGCGGTGAAAATGGAGGGCGGCGACAAACGTGCCGATCTCATCCGCCGGGTCATCGATGCTGAAATCCCGGTTGCCGGCCACATTGGTCTCACACCGCAATCAGTGAACGTGATGGGCGGCTACAAAGTTCAAGGTAAGTCGCTTCAAGCCATCGAGCAGCTTATGCGTGACGCCGTGGCGCTTGACCGCGCTGGCGTGGCATGCATCTACTTGGAAGGAATTCCAAGAGAAGTCGCGGCTATGATCACGGCCGAGGTTGCGACTCCCACGATTGGCATCGGGGCCGGGCCCGAGTGTGATGGCCAGGTGCTCGTAATCCACGACATCCTGAACCTGACCTTCGGACCGCCGGCAAAATTTGTGCGCCGCTATGGCGACGCCGCCGCGCTGATTAGTGATGCTGTTCAGGCATTCCGCACCGATGTGCTTTCGCGCCAGTATCCATCCGACAGCGAATCCTACCACCTGCCCAAAGATACGCAGCAGGCGCTGGAAAATGTGCTAGTACGGAAACAAGGGCTGCGGCGATAATCGGCTTGACGCCGGCATCTCCTCGGCTTGTTGCGAGTCATGAAATTTCTGACCCTGTTTTTTCTGGCGATGAGCCTCACTGCGCTCCTGGCTTGCTCGAAGCCGCATAATTCCACCCGGATATCAGATGTCGCGACGCCTGAGGCTCGTCTTCAGCAAATCCCGCCCGCCGACCCTGAAAAATACGGCCACGTGCGGGACATGAAAACTTGGCACAATCCTTACCTGCTCGTGAAGCAGGATGGCTTGTGGTTGCTGGATGTGAGCAATAACGAGGAGCGTCCTCTGCCTCCTGACCAGGTGCTCAGTGCGCTTGCGGCCCTGCCTGCATCCGCCTGGCCTTATGGCAGGGTAGTCGCCGTGCAGGAAATCAGCGCGGGAAGCTCGGATGCAGATCGCGTTGCGCTCCGCAAGAATCGAGCAATTTTGGCCGGCACACTGGAAGCAGCCAAGGTGCTCATCAATTGGGTGCCCAATGCTTGAGAACTCCCCCCGTACAGCATGAAAATTCGCACCACTATTGAAGCCATGCGCGCTGCATCTCGCGTTGCCCGCTTCGGGGGACTACGCCTGGGACTCGTGCCCACCATGGGCGCGTTGCACGAAGGGCATCTCTCGTTGGTTCGGGCAGCCACCGCACAATGCGATGCAGTTGCAGTTTCTATTTTTGTAAATCCGCTCCAGTTTGGACCAAACGAAGACCTAGCCAAGTATCCTCGCACTTTCGAACGCGATTGCGAATTACTGAGGAAAGAAGACGTAGATTTTGTTTTTGCGCCCACGGTCGAAGAAATGTATCCCGTGAAGGCCATCACTTATGTCACAGTCGAAGGCTTGAGCGAGAGGCTTTGCGGCAGGTCCCGGCCGGGGCATTTTCGCGGTGTGAGCACGGTCGTGACCAAGCTATTCCAGATCGTGCAACCGGATTTGGCCTTCTTCGGCCAGAAAGACGCGGCCCAGGCTGCGATCATCCGCCGCATGGTGCGTGATCTCAACTTTCCCATCGAGATCATAGTGTGCCCGATCGTGCGCGAGCCTGATGGTCTCGCCATGAGTTCTCGGAACGCCTATCTCAGCCCGCCAGAACGACAGTCTGCAACGATTCTCTATCAGGCGCTGCAACAGGTACAACAGAAGTTTGAACAGGGTGAGCGCAATTCAGTTTCGCTCATAGAAGCAGGAAAGAACCTTTTGGTTCAAGAACCGGGAGTACGCTTGGATTACCTGGAAATTGTCGATCCAGACACACTCAAGCCCGTAACAGAAATTACGCGCCTGGCGCTGCTTGCCATCGCTGCTTTCGTCGGTGCCACACGCCTGATTGATAATGTATTGCTCACCCCATAGTCGGACGTTGCAGCCCAAATCGCGCTGAACCGCCGACGCTCTCTCGCGCATGCTCGAGTTGAGAATTTGCTGGCACCCCCTCTGCCCATCTGCTGCACTTCCCTTGTCCCAATGAGCGTGCCCTTTCGATACCTACGTGAATGTAGGCGGAAGTTGCATGCTACGAGGGTCGAGCGGCGACGCGTCGAGCATTGACGACCATGCGAAATCGGACAGTGGCGATCTTATCTTGTGGCCTGCTGGCGATGCTGAGTCTGGCCGCTTGCGGTGGCTCGGGCAGTCCCTCCCCCTCAAATTCCAGCCCTCCACCTTCTGGCGTAACCGCGTCATCGATCACGAAAGATGGCATCACATGGACGTTCAGCCAGCCAGTGACGGCCGGCCAGTTTGTCAATGGTGATTACTACGTGGTCGGGCCTGTCACGATTACTGCCATAGATCCTGCTCCCACAACCTCCTCACCCTATGAAAACGGCTCCGTGTTGAACCTGCCTACGGCGAATAGCAAAAGTGGTTTCGATTCACGCCTCAATGATGGAACTGACGAGTCGTGGTGGTTCGATGCCTCGCTGCGGTCTTATCCTCCCATCAATTTGAAACCTGGAGATGCCTTGGTCTCTTCCATCAGTTTGTCGCAGATTCACTCGGTTCCAGAGGTGATGCGGGCGACAGATATGAGCGCGAGTCCGGTGGCATCGGTTTCTGTGCTGACTGTGCTCCCGGCAGCCCCTTCCGCAGACGCATTCCGGCCCTCCTATTGCGACCGAAAGCAGACGATCTACCACGCAAATTCATTGCAACGAAATCTTCTTCCGTCGCTTGCGCCGCCTAACCCGTCCGGCACCCCTCCCCTTTCACAATTTGAAACCTGGTACCGTCGCCCTTGGATCGACACCAATCCCTTTCTCTTCGACGCTCCCGCTGACTACATGCCGAGTTACGGCCAGCATATTGCTTTTGCCGACTCGTATGCCTCGCTTCTTCTCATGCTGGATTTCCCTGCCGATCAGAAAGTCAATCTCACGAACTACTTCGTGCAGTATGGCATTGATTTGTACGGCTGCTTACAGGCCGGATATGGCTGGCCGGCCTTCGGAGGTCATCGTAGCGGCAGGAAGCTGCCCATTATTTTTGCCGGAATCCTGCTCAACAACGACGGAATGAAAAACGCATCCGCAACCTATCCAAACCAGTTTGGCGAGGACATGCAAACCGTCTATATCGATCGGATACCCGGCGGCTATCAGCAGGCCTGGCAAGGCGCAACCGTGATTTACGGCGGTCACTACGGAGTGAACGCAGACGGCACGCCAGTCAGCGCCGGGTTGTACGGGCCTTACGAACAGCTCCAGCCGATCGATTGGCCTTTGCTCAATGGCAACGAACAACTAGGCGAAGCTTACCGCCGTTGTTGCACGTCGGTTTCCTGGGTGGGTGAGGCGCTTGCGATTCATACACTCAATGCCGAGAGCGTATGGAACTACCAAGCATTCTTTGATTACGCAGATCGCTGGATGACCGAAGACGATACCCAGGCGGTCGCCGAAATTAAAGCGCAGACCGGCTTCGACTACAGCGCGAACTGGGAGCGCCAGGGCCAGACTCGCTACTGGCTGCAAGGAGAATTCCCGCAGTACACGTTTATCGACGATATGTGGAGCGCCTACCGGAAGTGAATTCAGGGCTGGTTGTTCGACGTATGCCCTCAATTGGCTCTGGCGCCTGAGCGAAGCCTCGCCGGTCCGGACACAAATCGATTTCCCGCAATCACATAACGCAGCGGAAGCGCAGTCGACTTGGTGATTCCGATCCGTGGCGTAACGCTGACACGCGACACACGAAAGCCATCCTCACCAATGAAGAGGTCAGAATCTGAACTGGTCAAATCTTTGCCATTGTCCCGTGCGCGGGTGATTCCAAATGCTTCGGCTAATCGGCCCGGCCCGCTGGTCAGCAGGCGCAGATCGCCCGGGCTTTTCACGGTGATACCGCGTGCCCTGGACATTTGCTTGATTCCTTGCAGCGGCTCCGCAGCACGGAACAGAATTCCTCCTGCTGTTCCATCCGGTAAGCACGAAACATTGAGGCAATAGTGATTGCCATAGATCAAGTAAACATAAGCGTAGCCCGGCGGGCCAAATAGCACGTCGTTGCGCTCGGTCCGGCCGGCAGCCGCATGAGCGGCTGCATCCTCGCTTCCGAGATACGCTTCAACCTCTACGATCCTCGCGCTAAGGAGAACGCGGCCTTCTCGTCGTGCCAGAACCTTGCCCAGCAACTCACGACTCACCACGCGCGGATCGCGATCGTAAAAGCTTCGTGGCAAAGGTTTCAATCCCACGGGACGACGCCGGCGCTCTGAGATTGCTTTCCGGTCACGGCTCATACCAAAAAATCGCACCCTTTTCGATGGCGGGTAGCCGGTAAGTCATGCCTGCAGTATCGGCTATTCCGGTCAATGTTTGCACATCTCCAAGAAAAGGGAGGTAGAACCCCTGGCCCCGCGAAACTCCCGGAACTGTGACTTCTGCGCCCGTCTCCGGTGTTTGGACCGGATTTACTCCGCCGCGAAGCCCGGCAAAATTGGCAAGAAACAGGTGGGGCTTCCCATTGACATTGGAAATTGAGGTTGCCAGCCGGGGTGAGGCAACTACCCGCAGAGAATTTCCACCTTTGACTTGCTTCAGGAACTCGCCTTCCTGATCAGGTAAAGTCGCCTCAAAATTTTTTCCCAGCGAAGCCATGTAAGCTTTGCCCGGACATTTCGGAAAACGCATAACATTCCCTGATGCATCCAGTCCGGTTGCATCTTCTCCCGTAATCAACAGCGTGTTTCCGTGTTCGACATATGCCTTCATGAGGTTCTTCTCCGAGTCACTCATGATCCGGACATCGGGAAGGATCAAAGTGCTCCCCCGAAAATCTGAAGCAGTGCGTGGAGTCACAATTTGAAACTCCAGGTGCTTTTGCATGAGAAGAATAAGAATGCCGCGATAGGAGGCAACAAATTCCTTCGCGTAGTAATTTCGCGTGTCCGGCGAGAAATAAACTCCGATGGGATTAATCGGTATTCGCGGCGCATACAGCGTCTTTTCATGATCTCTTATCCAGGAGAAAATCCGCTTCCGCGTTGGCAAATCATTCGAGCCGGCCATCACGTGTCCCGGAGCATCCCAGAAGTTCGCCCCCGCCATCACTTCTGACATAGCCAAATTGAGCATGGCTTGTCGGGCATCCACCTTCTTATCGCCATCCCACGAATAATTCAGCATCCACGTGGCCTTGCCTTGGGCAAATGCGCGAAACGAGTGCATTCCGACCTGGTAACAAAACCAATCCAGCGGTGAGCGCGACGATGCCATGTGGTCGCCTTCGCCGTACTCATATTCATGGGCAATCGCATCCACAACGGGATAAAGACTGTAAACATCCGCGCCTACACGAACGGCCGACTCTTCAATACCCGGATATATTTCAGGGATGGTCTTGATCTCAGGATTTACTGATTTTGCCGTTCGATCGATCTCCTGCATGAATTCGGTAATCGTTCTGATCCGGAAATCGACCCACTTGCGAAAATTCAAGTCAGAAAAGTCTCCCAGCTTCAATTCGTGCCTGGCATCCAGTCCGGTTTGCTTTTTGAACTCCGCAACCGTGTAGTCGTCGAAGCTCGCCCAGGTATCCTCCCAACCTTCGAAGTGCGTCATCCAATAGGGAATGTCAACGTAAATGCCATCAATTCCCGTCGCCGCAATCTGCCGCACTCGTTGCATGTAGGTTTTTCGCCACTCCGGAGCATAAGGAGTTACCCACACATCCTCGTCTCCCTTGCTTATCCAGAATGCCGTGCCCCCGCCGAAGACGGCGGGCTCGCCGGTAATTTTTCGTTGCAACCAATCGGGATGATCTTTGGCCAGCGTATGCCGAGCTTTATCGGCATTCGCGGTAATACACTCCAGCCCGGCAATGTACACGAACGCGCGATTGCCGGCCGCGTGAGCCTTCGCCGCCAAAGTGTGAAGTGCCTTCAGCTTTTCGTCTGGATTGACAAAGCTTTCATATCGCCCCGGGATGTCATTATCGACTTCAATGCCAAAGACTCCGCTTGCCGTGGCGTCGGCAATGATTTTGTCGGTATTGTCTGAGTTCAGCCCATAGGCGCCGATGCGAACATAGTTTGTCCAGTTCCTCTCGACTGAATTGGAGCCGATCGCAGGGATTGACAGATAGAGGAGCAAGTAGGCGCCGAGTGCGCTCTTTAGTCTCATAGAACTGTCCGAATAACTCAGAATTTTTCGTCTTTGAGAAATCTAGGTGGGCGGCACGCCCCCGGTCTCGTCGTTTTCGCCCAGTCCAACGGTCGGACGAAGTGTCAGTGTTCCATCCTGATTCATGCCCTGGCGGCAAGCCCATCGCACCGGATAACGCTGCCCCTTCACCTCGATCTCCGCCTTCAGTTTCAGTCCCTTCCAGTCCGTACCCTTAGGGAGAGGAAACTTCGCCTGACGGACCTTGCCGGGAAGCGGATAGCCGGGGTCGAGGCTCCCACTGGCGAGCACCTTTCCACCATCTCGTGTCACGGCAACACGCAACGCACCCGGCACCCCCGCAATGCCATCATTAACGAAGCCTATGATCAGACCCGGATATCCTTCTTCCTCATAGGTCCATAGCCAGGACGGACGTACTCGATAGCCTATCCTCCGGGCCAGCAGATCAATGGCTGTTGGAAACTGCTGATAGTAATTCAGGATCCGGTCCGCTTGAATTCGATGCCAGTTCCATAGTGAAAAGTAGCAGGGGCCAACGTCCTGCACGTGATGGATCACATTGTCGGTGTAAGTAACTCCCTCGTCGGTTTTGAGGCTTGCAGGAGAACCGTCCGACATCCCGACTTCCACCGAGACGGCTGTCCACGGCGGGCGATTGCTCAGCTCCTCGATCTGCTCATTCTCAATGAAGATTGTGTCGGTGCGCAGCCAATTGAAGCTTCGTACGGTACGATCGAGCAGTTCGGAATTGCCGACTTTGCTGAAATCAGGTTGGGTATTAGTGACCAGCGGAGTCTTTTTCCATCGGTCAACCTGGTATTCAAACATTCTGACGAAGGTGTTTTCTGCGGTCGTGGAATCAGGGAAAGGATTATTTGGAAGTGGCCATGTGTGGCCCTCGCCCCAGAAACCGTACATGAACGTATCAACATACTCTACATCCGGGCTGCCGTCGTACTCCTGGGCCAACAGGTCAACCAATTCGCGAAAGGCTGCCTGAAACACAGGGTCGTCATATCGCGGCTCGTATCTGACTCTGCGTTGCCATTCCCCCAGCTTCACGAAGGGAACTTTTTGCTGCAGGAAGTCGGGAAGCACGGGACCGGGGATATCCGGGTTACTCATCATGACGCGGAAACCCACTCGCTTGCCATACCGGCGTGCCAGGTCGAAGCTCAGTTTCCAGTGTTCGCAGAAATCCAGTCGTCCCGGACGTGACTGCACGTCTTTCCAATTCACGCGGATGTATAACTTCCTGCCCAGCGGCAGCTTGACAAGGTTCTCGAGCGACTGTGCCAGAGTCTCGCCGTCTTTGTGACCAGGGCCTACCTCATCGCACAGATATGTGACCAGTCCCATGCCATAGTTGGACACGACGTCCTCGGAAGGAGTGGTCGCCATCACCACATTCCAACTCGGATAGTCATCGGCGGAAAAAGGCCCTTGGTAGAGTCGATCGGTCACCAGGGGTCCGGCGCCAAAAGGATATCCATCGAAGTTGTGGACAGGAATTCGCGCCGATGCCGTCGCCCCGCCCACACCAGCCAGAAGGGCTGCCGCACCGCTCGCTTTCAGAAACGTGCGTCTCTTCACCGAGTCCCTTTACCACGAACTAGAATTCGAAACGCACACCGAGCTGCCCGTGTCGCGGCGTGCTCCCCATTGCCGTCTGCGAGATTTGACCGAAGGTCGAGTCACCCCACAAATTGTCGGGGATGGCAAAGCGCGGAGTATTAAAGAAGTTGAAGAATTCGCCTCGTACCTCGATCCGCATGCCTTCATGCGGAATGAAAGTCTTCTCAAGCGCGATATCAATGTTGTGAATGCCATTGACCCTCAAATTCGAGAAGAACCGCGGCGCGTTTCCCGGCTGCTCGTAGCCCGGATTAGCGAAACAAGTCGTGTTGAACACGCTCAAAGGGTTCGCCGACGAGGCAGACAAGGCGGACTGATGCGCGCTCACTCCGCTGCTGGGGTTGCAAATGACATTGGGGCGTTGATTGCCATCATCGAGCGAAGGCTCCGACATGCCGATGTCAATCGGTTGGCCCGACTGTTCCGTAAGAATGGCGGACAGAGTCCAGCCTCCTACGAAACCATCAAGGACGCGGTTCATATCATTACCGATCCAGCGCCCGCGTCCGATCGGAAGATCGCCAATAATCGCCAAGGCCAGACGGTGAGTAGCGTCGTTGGCGCCGATGGAGTGCTCAGCTTTCAAGTTATCTAATTCCTGAGGATTATCGAAGACCAGCCCGCCAACCCACGCATTGCGGCCTGAGGAAGAGTCATCAGTCGCCTTGGAGAGAGTGTAACCACCTTCGAAGCTGATGTAGTGGCTGGCTCGCTTCGTCATCCGGATTTGCAGTGCGTTATAGAAAGATTCGCCTTCGAGCAGGGGTAGTCCCTCGAAGCTGCCATTGAACTGCGGATGCGGCCGCAACAGATTGATGAGCGGAATCACCGGATCGTCGTATAGGGAATCGGGCTCATGGAAAATTGCTGTCGGTCCCTCAAACATGGAATAGAAAGGATTGGGCACGTTGCAGTGGAGATTGTTATAGCTGTATAGGTCGCTGAAATTAACACTGCCATCGATGTTGCACTGGCCATTGTCGTTAAACTTCTGCCGGATCGGGGAAGGAATGAAATTTCGATCGCGCGTTGTGGCTCCGGCGGCCCCACCCCAGGGAAGATGCGTGCTGTGATTCGCTGAATAGTCAGCAGAAATGACCAACTGGCCGGGAAGTAAACGCTGCACTCCGAAGCTCCATTGATAGATATCCGCGTTCTGCGCGGCGGTCGTGCCCAGGTCGTTCTGGTTTATAAATCCCCACTCCGCCAGCTTTCCGTACTTTTCTCCTTGCGGCGCCGGTAAGCCGGCGGGAAACGGATCTTCCAAAGTTGCGTACTGGCAATCGGACCGGATTCCGGTCGAACAATTGAAATTGTTCTTAGTGAAATACACCACCCCATCCTTGCGGAATGCGGTACCAACATACTGGAAGTTGGTGGCGACGTTCATTCCGAAATAGATTCCCGCTCCCCCGCGAACAACCGTGTTCCTGGTGAGTTGATAGGCGAATCCCAGGCGCGGTCCCACGTTATTGCGATCGACAGGCACGGTGCGCTGCGAAGCAGTGGGGAAAAGCGTAATTCCAGTTAACTGTGTCGGCCCAAGTCCCAGAGATTGCAGCCCCGGAACACCGCTGCTCAAGTCGAGCGTAATCCCGCTGTTCCCGTTGAAGTTGCTGAACTCGATGTGGTTGTAACGTTCGCTGTAGGGCGTGCTCCATTCATAGCGTAAGCCAAGATTCAGAGTGAGCTTGGGCGTGACGCGCCAATCATCCTGCGTATAAAAAGCCGTCTCCTTCGACTTGTTCAAGGCCATCGGGTAAATGCTGATGCCGCCGTAGTCGCCGATTCCCAGAAGAATGTCGGCAAAAGGATTCCCCTGGTCGGGATTGAGGGCGCCGATCACGTTTTCGGTGACCGTCTGGGCAAAATGAAAATACCCGCTGGGATAGCTGGGTTCCTGAAAATTGTTGAAGAAAATGCGCTGCTCACCGCCAAACTTGATGTTGTGTTTTCCCTTTGCCCACGCCAGTGAAGAAGAATACGAGTACAGCACGTGATTCAGTTTGGTATCGACGCAACACTGGTCGTAGATGGAAGTCCAGGGAGAATCGACCAGGATCCCCGGCATACGTGAAATATCGTTTGCCTGGTCCAGACTGGCCGGAAAACCGACTGAAGTTGCTGCAGGATAGTTGGTAAAGCCGGGCGCGTGGACATAATCGACGCCAAATCGGCTGCTCAGTAACAAAATTGGTTTGAGTGTCCAGTCGAATTGCAGTCCACCGTTTTCTACGCTGGTGAGGTAGTTGTTTCCGTCATTGAACTCATAGTCGCCGAGCACCGTAGGGACAGCATTGGTGTAATGGGCATGACTGAACCTTGCGGCCAGGTGCGTGGTGTTGGAAGTCTGCTCATCGACCTTGGTGTCAAACTGCAGGCTACGCGTGTCACTGTTGGTGTTGGCGCGGAAGTTATTGGTGCCATCCGGATTGCCGGGCTGGTTCGGAAGTGGGTATAGATTAAGAACCTTCGCACCCACCAGATCAAAAATGGTTTGCGGAATTGTATTGTTAGGAAACGGGGTGCGATTTCCGTTGGCATCAAGCCTGAACGGATTGAAAATCAAATTGGGAACAATATTCCCAGTGTTCGGGTCGGTGATGAGCGCCTGCGAGAAGTTCCCAACCCGCTCGGCCGCCGTTGGCACGGTCGCGACAATCTGGACGGGGTCAACCTCCAGGACACGCTCAATGTCGACGAAGAAAAACGTCTTGTTCCTGCGGATTGGACCACCTAGCGAAACGCCGTATTGATTGCGGGAATGGTCTGGCCGCGGAAGTCCAGCCTGGTTGCTGAAAAAATCGTTGGCGTCGAGCACGCCATTCTGTCCAAACCACCAGGCGCTGCCATGCAAGGCATTCGTGCCGCTCTTCAACGCCATGTTGACCACGGTACCGCCGTTGCTGCCAAACTCAGCCGCGAAAGCGTTGTTCTGCACCTTGAATTCCTGCACCGCCTCCACAGACGGTTCATAGAAAACGTTGGAGTTCCCGCCCTCGCCCTCTTCTGGCGCGCTGATCAAGGCTCCGTCCATCCGCACCTCGGCTGTTGCATTGCGCTGCCCGTTGGAAACAAAGTTCGTGCCCGATGGGTAATTGTCCGCAATTCCCGAACCTGCCGTCTCGGTTACTCCCGCATTCAGGAAGACTAGCCCAAAGAAATTGCGGTTGAGCAGCGGAATCTCTTTAACGTATTCGTTCGTGACCTCAGTGCCTAAAGATGCGCTGCCGGTGTCGAGCAGAGGAGCAGCTTCACGCACCTCGACCGTAGTGCTCGTGGCCGCAGGACGCAACGTGAAGTTGAGGCTAGTCTCCTGGTCTACCGCTAGAACGACACCCTTTTGCTGCACCATCGCGAATCCTGGCGCTTCCGCCCGCACCGCGTAGGTGGAGGGCCGAAGAGCCCGCAGAATGTAGGTGCCGGTGCGATCAGTCTTGGCGATTTGTGAGATGTTCGTGCCAACGTCGGTGATCGTAACTGTAGCGTTCGGGAGAGCAGCGCCGGTCGCGTCCGACACGTTGCCGCGGATTTGTGCCTGATAGCTCGCCTGTCCTGGAAGCACGCAGGGCATGAAAATAGCGCAACCGAGAAACAGAGCGAGTGCAACGCGAATAGCGGAACCTTGGGTGACCCGATGCATACCCACCTCCCTGGATTTGCGCCGGTTCGGCAGGTTTCGTATTATTACGGTTCATAACTATTGCTTTCGGACGGCGTGGTGTCAAGTGAAAACTGCGGATAGGCCGCTCTATGCCAAAACGCTAATAGTCCAGAATCTCGTAGAACTCAACCCACGTGTCCTCCATGTATTGCTTCTGTTGGTCGTAAAGGCGCGTATGCTCAGGGTTGCTTGCAATAAACTCGAGCGCTTTTTCAGCCGCCGCCAGGTTGGCGAAGTGGGCCTGCCAGATAAGCGTATTCCCGGGCTCGCGGCTCGCCAGTGGCGACAGGCGTTCCCCTTTCAGGAGAACACCCTGATGCTCGAGCACGGCAAACTGCTTTTCCAGTTCCATGAATTCGACTTTCTTGCCGGTCTGAAAGCGCTGAATAATTCGCATCACGATCGCCACGCTATTCACCTCGAGAATTCAGTTCGCAAACCACGGCTGCTACGAAACGCGTTTGCAACGCCGGCTAGTGTAGCGCAGTCACACGCTTTGGCACGGTTTTTGTGCTAATAACACTTGAGCAGAGTTGCAAAAAATTGATTACAGGTAAGGGAACCTTGAGGTCCGATTCTGCTGACGCCGAGGGAGTTCGACGAATGAGGATTTCGAATCGCCTGTCTCTTGCGATGGTTGCAAGCGTGAGCCTTGTACTCACAGTGTGCATGTTTTTTCGCTCGCCAGTTGCTTTGTCCCAGAAACAAGAAAATGGCAGTGAAGAACAAGCCTTGCAGGCCTTGGCGAAGATGCGTCCTATTGATGTCCACGTGCATGTGTTCAAGACCGATCCGGCTCTCCAGGCCTTGCTCGAGCGGTTGAACTTGAAATTGATGAACATTCTTGTGATGGACGACACTTTGTCCTATCGCAAGGAACTCGAACCACAAATCAAAGATGCTTTGGCCCTCGTGCGCTCAAGCCAGGGCCACGTTGCTCTCTGCACGACTTTTGACCCCTACAAATTCAACGATCCCTCGTTTGAGGCTGAGAGCATCAAGCAGATCAATCGAGATTTTTCCGACGGCGCCGTTGCGGTAAAGATTTGGAAAAACATTGGCATGGAAATCAAGAATGCTGACGGCAAGTTCATCATGGCCGACGATCCCAAGTTCGAACCCATTTACAAGGACATCGCCCGCCATGGCAAGACGTTGATGGCCCATCTCGCCGAACCGGACGTCGCCTGGGGACCACCTGACCCCTCTGACCCTTCCTGGTCCTATTACCAGGAAAATCCGCAGTGGTTCCTATACAACAAGCCGGGATTCCCCTCCAAGCAAGAGATCCTGAAGGCGCGTGATCACATTTTGGCCGAGAATCCGCACTTGCGGATGGTGGGTGTGCATTTGGGGAGCATGGAAAAAAGTCTGGACGACATCGCGGCTCACTTTGATCGTTACCCCAACTTTGCCGTCGACACCGCCGCCCGCATGGACTACCTGATGATTACGCCGCCAGAGAAAGTACGGGCATTCCTGATCAAATACCAGGACCGCGTATTGTATGGTACCGACCTTGACTTGACTGCCACGGCGGATGTGCCGGAATCGCTGAAAGAATGGCAGACAACTTATGCGCGCGATTGGAGATTTCTGGCAACTGATGAAACCTTTGCCTTTGAAGGCAGGCAAGTTCACGGCTTAAAGCTGCCACAACCAGTTCTACAAAAGCTTTATCGGAAGAACGCCCTTCGCTGGATTCCAGGCTTGTAATTCATAAGGAGGCAAATGAATAAAAAACGATTTTGCAAACTCCTCTTGGCTGCAATGTTCGTCGTCATTGTGCCTTTTTCTTCCATCGTAAGTGGTGAGACCGCCGCACCCCTTCAGAGTCGCTGGTTAACTGTCGCGGTACGTTCGACGGATGGTTCGTTTGAACTACGTGCAGCGGGACTTCGTGAGCCTGTGTTGACGGCCCGCGTGGGCGCCGAAGTTAATCACCAGTGGGTTTTCTCAACCGAATATCCGAAGCATCAGGTCGCTGCGTCTGACTTCCATGATGCCTTGGGTGAGGGCCATCGGCTCGAAGTATCGTTCAGCGGATTGTCCGGCAAGCCCGACATCAAATACACGCTGCAGTTGTATGACCAGCGGCCCTACGGAACTGTCCAGGTTCAAGTCGAAAATACAGGCCATGAGCCTGCAAGCGTTCAAGACATTCGCGTTATGGATGTCACAACTGAGCCACGCGTCAATTTGGGGGCGCCGGACAATACCGAACGGGTGCTTTCCGACAGTTATAGCGAAGATCGTCCCACGCTGCGCATTTTTGACCTCGGCAAAGCTCTCACCTATTCAGGCGGAGATGATCTCGGAAAGGATCTCAGTAATCTGCACCTCGCTGTCGGCAGCCAGCTAATCTACAATCGGCAGAGCAGGTTTAGTCTGCTGCTGGCCACTCTGACCTCCGACCGCTGGCTGACAATCATGCACCTGCGCACGGCTCAGCCTTCCGCAGGCGGCGTGCAAATTTCTTCCTACACCGTCGATTCCACCGGAACCACCGAAATCATGAAAAAGGAGTCACTGCGAGAAGATCCCGCTTCCGACCAGATTGAGCTGAGTCTTCCTATCGCAGCAGGCAGTGAAATATCCTCCGAAAAATTAGCTTTTTCCGTGAGCCAGGATTATCACGCGCAGCTCGAGAATTATGGCGAGGCCATCCGTCTGCTTTACAACCCGAGAATTCCCACCGGCGCCCCATGGGGATGGTGGAGCTGGACAGCCTATTACTTCGGCCTTTCACAGGGAACTGCCCTGTCCAACGCCCAATGGCTATCGCAAAATCTCAAAGACTTAGGATTTGACTATTTTCACATCGACGATGGCTACTCCTATTCGGATGGAGAATATACAACCGCTAATGCGGCTCTGTTTCCCGATGGAATGCGCCAATTCGGGCATCGGCTGTGCAAGCTGGGCTTGAAATTCGCCATTTGGACTGCGCCGTTCCGTGTTTCGCAAAGAGCCTGGGTTTATCAGAATCACCCGGAATGGCTGGTGCACAACGCCCAAGGGAAACCGATCCAGATAGGGTTTGTCGAAGCCAGCCAGGATCCGCTTTATGTATTGGATGCAACTCATCCCGGAGCGAAAGAGTATCTGCGCAACACTTACCAGACGATGACCCGGGAATGGGGAGTTCGTTACATCAAGCTGGATTTTATGGACGACACCGCCATCGAAGGCTACCGTTATCAGCCAGACGTTACGGCGCTCCAGGCGCAGCAGATTGGATTGCACGTTATCAGGGATGCCGTGGGCGATAACGTTCTCCTCGACAAAGATGGAAGTCCGATGCTCAACACGGTTGGCCTGACTGAGCTCGGCCGAATTTCAACCGACACCGGCCACTCCTTTGAAACAAACAGAAATGATGCTCCTGGCATTGCGGCCCGGTATTACATGAACAACAACTTTTACATCGCCGATCCCGATGCCTTCAATCTCGCTGAACGATCATTCGCCGAACCGGGTTCGCATCAGTCGGGAACACCGCTCACCTTGGATGATGCCGAAGTTTTCATCACGCTCTCGGCCGTTGCCGGAGGCATGTTCGAAATTGGCGACGATCTGCCCACTCTGGGCGGACAACCCGACCGCGTCAACTTACTCCGTAATCGCGATCTGCTGGATATGGTGCGATTGCGGCGTGCCGCCAAGCCGCTGGACTTGATGACTTACTCTGCCGAAGACGGGCAGCCCAGCATCTTTCTTTTGCACGAAGGCAAGCGTCAATCCATGCTGGTGGTTTTCAATTGGACTGACAGTCCACGCTCGCACGAATTCAAACTCGCTGAACTTGGGCTCACCGCCAGTGACTCCTTCGCGGCTGCGGATGTTTTCCATCGTGATCGGCAACCGGCGCTCAGCAACGGGAGCCTGCGAATTGAGGATCAGACGCCACATTCCGTGAGGCTGGTCAAGATCATTGACACGTCCTTACCGCGAAGCGCTCCGACCGTCTCGTTACAAATTCCTGGTGAAGCTCGACTGGGGACACCTGTCCAGTTTTCTGCGGTTACCGCTTCGGATTCCACACAGCCTCTGGCCTACCATTGGGATTTTGGCGATGGAGTATCTGCCGAAGGTCCCTCCGTTGATCACGCGTACACGCGGAATGGTACTTACAAAGTCGTATTAAAGGTTGACGGCCTGGATGATACTTCGAACGCCGTCACAGCTTCGATTACGATTGCTGGTGAGATCAAGACCACCTACGACCCGGAACACGCGCGTAGGCAGGATGAGCGTTGAATCTTGAGTTGCTTTCGCATCATTTGAGACCACTTGCTATTTTGGGGGGGAACCGTGAGCGATTGTGGCAAAACAATCCGCCTGAGGCGCATCCTCGGCAATCCAGACCAGCGTGCTTTGGTTGTTGCGTTTGATCATGCTCTGATGCTCGGGCCTATTCCCGGCACCGAAGATCCTCTGGGCCAGATTCGGAGATTCGCCGAAGCCAGAGTAAACGCCATCTTGCTCAATCTCGGCTTGATCCGGCAATTTGCGCAATCACCTCTGGAAATAGAGATTCCGCCCTTCATCGCGCGAGTCGACTGGACAAGCGTCTGGGCTGTCATGCGAGACGGAAAGGGAGAATTCCGTAGTTCCTTGCTTGCGCGGCCGGAAGACGCACTCCGTCACGGCGCAGATGCGGTCCTTACCTACATGGTCGTGGGCACCGGTGACGCCGAATTTGAAGCCAAAGAAATCACCAGGAACGCAGACGTCGCTCGCGAGTGCGAACGAGTTGGCATTCCCCTCATCGTGGAGTGTCTGGCTCGTGGCCAACAGGTTGAGAATCCCGGCGATCCGAAGTGGCTGAACCTGCACACGCGCATGGCGGTCGAACTGGGCGCCGACGCGGTGAAAACCGATTACAGCGGTGATCCCGAGTCCATGCGCCATGTGGTCGAAGGATGCCCCGTTCCGATTCTGGTGCTTGGGGGCAGTCGCCGCCCCCGCGAGGAGGACGCACTCGCGGTGGTTCGCGGTATAGTCTCAGCCGGAGCCGCCGGGGTTCTCTTCGGCCGCAACGTTTTTCAGGCGAACAACATGCTTTCCTTTCTGAAGCAGGCGCGTGCCATTCTCGATACTCGGGTACCCGTTTGATTGCCGAGACCATCAGCCTCACAAGGACTCTTAGGCAGGTTTCATGAGTCTACTTTCCGTTGACATCGGATCAAGTGCCTGTAAGGCAGTTGCATTCACGCTCGACGGAGAGATTCTGGCGCAGCATTCCTGCGCCTATACTCCCGATTTTCCCAAACCTTGCTACGCCGAGATAGATGCCGCCCGCTTCTGGGACGCAGTCTGCACATGCACGCAGGCAGTGGCCAAAGAGCTTCGTGATCCTGTCCGCGCGCTATGTATCAGCTCTCATGCAGAGACGTTCATTCCAATAAGCCAAGCCGGTGAAGCAATCGGTCCAGCAATCCTCAACCAGGACACCCGGGCGACTCGCGAAACGGCCTGGATTGAAGAGCAATTCGGGCTCAAGCGACTGTTTGAAAACACTGGCTTGGTACCTCATCCCATGTACCCAGTGCCAAAAATTCTCTGGTTACGGAAACATCAGCCGCAGGTTTTTTCCTCGGCTGCCAGTTTTGTCACGGTTATCGGCTACATCCTCTCCCGCCTCGGCTTGCCGCCATACGTCGACTACTCCCTCGCTTCGCGCTTTCTTGCATTCAATATTCGCGGGCGGCGGTGGGCTGAAGACATTCTGGATTGTGTTGACTTGAAGTCCGATCGCCTCCCCGTAGCCGTTCCTGCGGGGACAATCGCCGGCGAACTCAAAGCTTCCTCTGCGAGTCAACTCGGATTGCCTTCCGGAATCCCAATCGTTCTCGGAGGACACGATCAGCCTTGTGCCGCCCTGGGGCTTGGCGTCATCGGTCCCGGTCCCGTCGCGGATTCGATGGGAACCTACGAGTGCCTGCTAGCTGCCTCGGATAGCCCTATACTTAGCGAGTCTGCGTTTGCCGCTCGCCTCAATTCCTATTGTCATGTCGTGCCGGACAAATTTGCCACGATCGCTTACTTCCCTTCCGGAATCATGCTGAAGTGGTTTCACGATCTTTTGTACGCGGATGGGGATGGCCAACTCGGATCTGCCGCCGAGAAATCAGAATCCGAACACTACACTTTCCTGGAAGTACACACTCCCTCCGGACCAACGGGACTTTGCGTCACTCCCAACCTGATTGGTACATGCAACCCGGATTTCAATCCCCATGCAAGGGGGATCATCTATGGTCTGAATCCAGGCAGTGGGCGCACCGAAATATACAAAGCCATCCTGGAGGGATTAGCTTGCGAGCTATCGCAGATTGCCGCAGTATTTGCGAAAGCGGTTGGGGATTTCGAGGACATATACGCAACCGGAGGCGGTGCACGGTCTAGTTTGGGATTAAAGCTGCGAGCCGCCTTGACTGGAAAATGTGTGCATGTAATGGAGTGTCCCGAAGCAGTGTGCCTCGGGGGAGCGATACTGGCGGGGGTTGCTGTCGGTGAGTACAGGAATATCAGCGAAGCAGTCGGCCAGGTAGTGCGCAAGGCTGCCACGGTCTTGCCGGACCCAGACCTCGCCTCGGCGTACGCGCCGCAGTTAAAGCAGTACCAGTGGCTGCGTTCCTTGCCGGTGCTGCCAGTGAACGCATGATGCCACTTATCTCAAAGGAGGAACAGTGATTCAACCCATAGTCGGATTCATTGTTTATGGCGTTCATAAGAACGGTCTCAAGGACCCGATGGGCACGCCCTTCATTGATGATGCGATCATCAAGAAGGCAAAGCGCGCATTGACGCAAGCTGGCCTGAAATTGGTGGAGCATGCCACGGTCATTGCCAGCAAACAGGAAGCTCGCGTCGCCATGAAGAAGATGAAAGCGAATGACGACGTTGATATGGTCGTGCTCTTTTCCGGGACATGGGTATGGGCAGCGCATTTAGTCGGGGCTATACGCGACTACGTGGCAACAGGCAAGGCCGTGCTTCTCTGGACCCATCCCGGTTCACAAGGCTGGAGGCCGGTTGGCGGGCTGGTGATGCACGGAGGGCTGCTGGAAATAGGCGTTCCCCACAAATTCGTTTACGGCGCCGCGGATGATCAAGATGCCATAGACCGCATTGTGAGCTACGCTCGCGCTGCTCACCTGAAGAATTTTCTGAACATGTCCACCATGGGCACATTTGGCGGCAGAGGAATGGGACAAACCTGCGGCGTCGCTGATCCATCGCAATGGATGCGAATGTTCGGCGTCGATATCGATTCACGCGACACCGCCGAGTTGATCCGTGCTGCCGAAAAGATTTCTGCCAAGGAATTGGGCAATCTTCAGCCCAGGCTGCGCCGGCTGTTCGGAGCCGCGCCGGAAAAGAATCTGGTCAATGAGCGCTCCATGCGGCTCTACCTTGCGCTTAAGAAAGTCGTAGATCAGGAGCATTTTGACTTTTACACGATTCAATCGTTTCCCGGCCTTGGCGACGACTACTCGGCAACTTGTTTCGCTCAGAGCATGATGCTCGAGGACGGCTATGGCACCTCAACTCTGGGAGACTTTAACACCGCGTTGACCGTTCTGCTGCTGACCAAACTCAGCAAAGAACGCGTGTACTACGGCGACCTTCAGCACATTGACAAGAAGAAGAAGGAAATCAAGATCATTGGCGACGGCGCCTGTCCGCCTTCTCTGGCGAGCAAGCTGGGGCCAGCTGGATTTTCCGAACACGGCATTCCCACCGAGGGCGAAGCCGGCGGTCTTTCCGTCAAACTGATTTGCAAAGTCGGCGAGGGTGTTCTGGCACGGTTAGGCAGGGTGAAAGGAGAATTCCAGATGGTGATCACTCGCGCCAGCATTTTCGAGCCGCCAAAGGACGAGATGAAAAAGCGCCTTGAAGAATGTGGAATTCCCTTCTGGCCACACGGTTTCGTGACCGCCCATTGCGATATGGAAGCGCTCCTGCAGAACTGGACGAACGAGTATGCCTGTTTGGGTTACGGTTCTGATCTCTTTCCCGCACTCGTGGATGTTTGTGAGCTGACGGGAATCAAAGCCATCCTTCCATGATCCACTTGGACCCGTCATCCTGAGCCTTCAGCTGCGAAGGATCTATGCAGGTACGATTCGGAACACATAGATCCTTCGCTACGCTCAGATGACAATTCAAATCGACAGTGACTAGTCGCGACCCCTCAAGGCAGCACCACATGCTCAATCATCTTTCAGCCGCCTGCCGGTGGCTATACTGGTCTGGCAATGGAGATACGTGAATTTACAACCCATTCGCCAGAGGAGACGATCGCGCTCGGGCGCAGGCTCGCGGCATCGCTGGCACCGCCAAAATTGGTGCTGCTGCGAGGCGAGCTAGGCGCTGGCAAGACCACCTTGGTAAAAGGGATCGCCGAAGGCTTTCGCGCCGCTTCGCAAGACGATGTCACCAGTCCCACATTCACTCTGGTTCATGAATATCGAGGTCCTTCGGTGAACGTGTATCACATCGATTTGTATCGCGTGGATACGCCGCGCCAACTGGAAACGCTAGGGTTGGATGATCTGATTGCCGAAAATAGCGTCCTGCTAATCGAGTGGGGCGAGAAGTTTGCGCGCTTTGTGCGTGAACGAGATGTAGAGATTGCATTACAGGGGGTAGGGGAGAACGACCGCAGGATTCGCCTGATTTCAGACCGCGGATAGAAGATTTCAGATTGAACAGACCAAGACTTCTCAAAATCCCATGATGTTGTAGCCGCAGTCGACATAAATGACTTCGCCAGTGATCCCGGAAGCGCCATCAGAAGCCAGAAAAA
The DNA here is from genome assembly GCA_035624215.1 of Terriglobales bacterium. Lineage (GTDB taxonomy): Bacteria > Acidobacteriota > Terriglobia > Terriglobales > Acidobacteriaceae > JAFAGX01. The sequence continues at coordinate 89,517 of DASPRY010000088.1, read as the reverse complement.
CTCCTGCGCTACCAACTTCGCCTACATCAACATTCCTTTTCAACGGGGCGCGCTCGGCATGCGATTTCAGCATATCTCCTAAGCCCGAAATACCGCGCGCGGCAAGAGTTTTAATCGGGCCGGCGGAAATGGCGTTGACACGAATTTTTTTCTTTCCCAGATCGTAAGCCAGATATCGCACCGTGCACTCCAGCGCGGCCTTGGCTACACCCATCACGTTGTAGTGAGGCACGACTTTTTCAGCGCCATAGTACGTCATCGTGATAATGCTGCCGCCATCCTCCATTAAAGGGGCTGCGGCGCGAGCCAGAGCTATCAATGAGTACACGCTTACGTCGTGTGCGATGCGAAAACCTTCCCGCGTAGTGTCCACGAAGTCGCCTTTAAGTTCCTCGGCGGGAGCAAAAGCAACGCTATGCACCAGCACGTGCAGTTTGCCGTAGCGCTCTTTGAGCTGAGCAAAGAGACGCTCGATTTCTCCGTCATTTGAGACATCGCACATGAACGCCTGCGCTCCCGGGAGCGAAAGAATCAAGTCCTTGGCTTCTTGCTCGAGGCGCTCGTTCTGGTAGGTGATGGCCAGCTTCGCGCCAGCGTTGTGCAGGCCCTGTGCAATCGACCACGCAATGCTGCGCTTGTTGGCCACTCCGAAGACAACGGCAGTGCGTCCTTCCAGACTGGATGACATGAGGTCTCCTCAGAGAATTGAAAGAATAACAGGAAAGTCAGTAGTAAGAGGTCAGAATGCAGAAGTGACAAGTCCGAGGTCAGAATGCAAAAGTCAGAAGTTAGAACGCCCCAGCCGATATTCCAAATTGTGCATTCTGCATTCTGACTTCTGCATTCCTGCTTAGTCCGCCGGTGTAACCGCACGAACACTGACCGCCGCTCGCACCGGCCAGACCGCGCTGATAAATGCCAGGGCATACACCAGGCCAATGAGCGAGAATCCGGCTACCAGGTTCACTTGAGCGGTAGCGCCCACCATTAATGCCAGAGCAATCTGTAAAGCCGTGCCAGCGAAATAAAACGTATTCTGCACCCGTCCCATGAAATGGTGCGGCACCTGTTCCATAATGCTGGTATTCATGGCCACGCCGCTGACCCCGCGGCCTGATCCCATGACTGCATAGGCGAGAACCGCGATGGCGAGCACGGGGGCAAGCGGCGCCAGCATCATGCAGATGGCCAGCAGTCCCATGGAAATGCCGATCGATCGCCGCACCCCAAGATTCGCGATGCACCACGGTGCATAGAGGGCACTCAGGAATGCGCCGATCCCCCATCCCGCATTTAGCCAGCCATAACCTACTGCGCCCGCGTGGAAAATCTTGTCACTCAAAGGCGGCGTCACAACCACTCCGGTCATCATCGCGCCCAGAAACAGCGCCCAACTCAGTCCAAGCAGCACCAGCGGGCGATTGCCACGAAGAAAATGAATCCCATCGCGCATCTCACGCCAGAAGCGTTGCAGGGCGGTGTCCGCGGCGATCAGGTCCGAATGGATTTCCGCCGGGCGAGGCACGACATGACGTCCCCTGCGCACAGCAAAGTAGCAGAGAAAGGAGAAAAGGTAAGTGGAGAAGTCTATAAGCAGCACTCCACCCAGGCCGATATGGTTGTAGACGAATCCAACAATCGAGCCGGCGATCAGCCATCCCCCCTGAATTCCAGCCAGCAAAAAAGTGTTGGCGTGTACGAACTCCTCGCCTGGAGTAAGTTCCTGAATCAGCGCCGTGATTGTGGGCCAAAACATCCAGAAACCCGCGGCCACCAGGGTGTTCATCAGGTAGAGCTCCCAAACTTTCACTCGATGGGCAAACGCCAGGAGTGATACGGCCAGAATGATGACGGCACGCGCGGCATCCAGCATCATCACCAGCCGGCGTCGGTCTTCGCGATCAATAATGACACCCGTAAACGGCAGCATCAGCATCGCGGGCAGGGTTTGAAGAACGGCGAAAGTTCCAAGCGCAACTTCGGAATGAGTGGCCTGCAGAATGTACCAGGCGACAGCGGCAGAATTCATACCGCTGCCCAGCATGGAAACTACGTTGGCTCCGAAGACGAAGCGCAAAGGCCGTCTCTGCAGGATGGAACGCATCGTTCAAATTTAAATGATGAACTCGTAGCCGCCAATTGACGATTAGGAACTGTTATGTTGAAGTCGTGCAGTTTGCAAGAATAAAGAAACAGAGAGCGCGACTGTCACGAAAGTTCGGGTGTTGGACGCGTCTGCGCTTCAGAGAACAAGAATACCGCCAGAATCAGCAATTCCGGTTCGATGGGGTGCCGATAGCGTGCTCCCGGAAAAACGAAGTAATAAACAGTGGGATATGCGAGCACGAGCCACAAGAACAACCACGCTCCTCTTTTTTTTCTTTTTAGTGCCAGTCCCAATCCCAGGATGGCCAAAATCGAAGACGCGAGAAAAGGTGCGGTCCGAAAATCAACCGGCGCCGCGCTGTTAGTGGCTTTGACTGTGTTGTTCCAGTAATAGAAGAACCGCTTTAAGCTGATTACGGCAAAGCGACCGGGATGTTGGCGAATCCAATCGAAAGCCAGCCGTTCACAACGTTCTTCATAAGCCATCTCTCCCATGCGCCGGTAAGTGTCCAATTCCATGTTGTTCAAGTTGGGCTGCAGGTACGCCATAAGTCTTCCGTCAGCATCGGGACAGTTGCCCAGCCGGAGCTCGTAGCCGAAATCATCGCGGACGAACAGCAACCTGCCAAAGGTGACATAATTTCGGATCAGCCAGGGCGAGAGGCAAAGAAAGAACAGCAGCGACGCCAAAGCAACCCCACCAGCCGATGGCAAGCCGCGTTTGCGGCGCCGGTGCCACGCCCAGAGTCCTGAAAACGGAAGAAAAGACAGCATCGAAGGATTACACAGTCCGGCCACGCCCCAAACCACGCCAAACAATGCCCAGCCCTTCCACCCCGGCCAGTCTTCCAAACTGAGAGCGGTCAGAAAAATGAGGCTTAGCAGCAGCGGCGCCAAAGTTGTATCCCATACCCAATGAACCGACCAGTACATCGCATAAGGGAGCAGCGCCCATATCCACGCCGACCAGATCGCCACTTTTTCGCCCATCGTCGCCCGCGCGATCAGAAATATGGGAATGCAGGTCAACGCAGTGAACAAGCTGTTGATGGACAGCAAGACCCAGGCAGATGCATCGGAGTAAATTCCGAAGAGCTTAAATACGCCACCGATCAGATATGGATAGAGCGGTGGTTCCCAGGCAGTAGGACCGGTTGAGCCGCCGTATGGGCTGCTGAAGCCTTGGCCCAAGGCGATCGACTGCCCGATACGGCCCATCTCCCAGCCATACCCGAAATGGTTATCTTCGGTCCGAAACCGGTAGAAATGGAAGATTCCGATCGCCGCGATGTGCAGGGCGAAGCAGGTAATGACCATCCATAACAATCGAATGCGGGCGTTGGATGGCACCAGCCTTGGCCCCGCCTGCTTCAGCACTGCAGAGCTTGAATTCACCGCGGTGGCATGCGGCTGAAAGCCAGGGCAAATGGCGGAGCTTCAGCGAATTCGGGTGGGCGACGCAGCCGTTCAGGGCGAGCGAACCGCAAACGGATCAGCGTCCACATTGCTATCCAGCCATCAGAGTACCGCAGCTTTTTCCCCTGCTCACGGCTTCGCGGCTGGTAGGAAACGGGTACCTCACAAATTTTTTCCCCTAGGCGACACAACTTGGCGGTTACCTCGGGGCAGAACTCGAACCGCTGGCACTCCAGAGGAATCTCATCCAGCAGAGAACGGCGAAACAGCTTGTAGCAGGTGGCCTCGTCGTGAATACCAGCCCGGTAAAGCAGATTCGTAAGATGAGTCAGGAATTTGGCGCCCAGATAGAAGCGCAAGCCACGCTCCGGTCGATCCGGACGCACACCGTACACAACGTTCGCCTCTCCAGCTTTTAACGGCGCCAACAGTGCGGGATAATCCTGTGGATCGTATTCCAGGTCCGAGTCTTGGATGAGGACGTACTCCCCCCGGGCGTACCGCAGTCCGGTCCGGACAGCCGCCCCTTTGCCGCAATTGGCCTGGTGGAAAAGAATCGTAATTCTTTGACTCGGAGGCAGTGCTAGCAGCTTCTCGCGGGTTCCATCCGTCGAGCCGTCATCCACTATCACAATCTCCTTTGCCACGGGAGAAGCGTCGATTGCCCGCAGAAGTTCATCCAAATGCTGCGCCTCGTTGTAGATGGGCACAATGATCGACACCACTTCCTTACCAGCAGTTACCTGCCTTGGCTTGATCTCTTGCGGCAATGCGTTGGCTACAACGGGCATGGATGCGGTTCGGTAATCGGGCTCCTGTCAGGAATAAGGCCAATTTTATCATGCGATTTCCGGAACCAGAGCGACCCGCATTCAGCTGCTCTTTCTAAGCGTGGTTCTAACCTATGGGCTTGCAACTAACTTCGCACAGAGCTACGATTCCGCGCGGTAGTTGGGAGGCGATTATGAAACGCACGTGGCGGGTGAGTCTCTACATTTTGTCGGTTTTGCTATGCTCCCTGCCGCTATCTGCTCAAGTAGACAAGATCGTGATTGCGGCAGGCACACCTGAAGATCAGGCGTTAACGGCGATCTCCAATGAACAGGATGCGCAAAAAAAACTGGCGATGTATGAGGAGTTCGTGCAGAAATACTCCGCAAATCCCGCCGCGGTCGCCTACGGGAACTGGCAAATTTCGCAATCCTATCAAGCTGCCGGTGATTTGCAGAAGGCCCTGTCATACGGTGACAAAGCGCTGGCCAGTTCTCCGCGGAACCTCGACATTCTAGTGTCGCAGGCCGGTATCGCGCAGCAGATGAAGGACAATGCCAAAGTGATGGACTATGCAGTAAAGGGCGGTGACCTATACAACTCCATCGCCAAACAGAAAAGGCCGGAGGGCCTCAGCGATCAGGAGTTCGCAAACCACATCGAGGACGAGAAGAGTTCGGCTAAAAGCGCGTACGAATTTCTCGAAGCTGCGGCTTTCAACGCTATCGCCGATGAAAACGACGCCAAGAAGCGCATGGACTACATCGAGCGGTTCACTCCTGCTTTTCCCGATTCGCGCTTCCAGGAACCAGTTGCTTCTTACGCCATGATGTCCTTATCGGAGCTGAAGGATACACCACGCGTCATTTCCTACGGGGAGAGGACGTTGGCCAGCAATCCAACCAGCCTGCCCACACTGCTGATGATGGCAAACACGTATGTTGAAGATCCCAAACCGGGCAGCCTGGCAAAGGCCCAGTCCTATGCCCAGAAGGTGATTGACCTGGCAAAAGCCGATGCACCCGATGCCGACAGCAAGCGCAAATTGTCGGCCGGGGCGGCGCATTCCGTGTTGGGCTACGCCCTAATGAAACAAGACAAGACAGCCGCCGCCGTGCCCGAGTTGCGAACTGCATCAGCGCTGCTCAAGGGTGGAGACGATCAATCCTATGCCATCGCCATGTACCGGCTCGGTTTCGCCTATGCCAAGCTGAACAAGGTAACCGAAGCACGCGAGGTGTTGAGCGAGATTGTCAAAATGCCGGGCCCGGTGCAACAGCCGGCACAGGATTTGCTGACTAAAGTCAACGCGGCGCGCGCAAAGGGAAAATGAAACACCGTTTTCGTTTGAGGATCGAATCCGAAACCTGATGAATTACCGGTGTTGCCTGGCCAAATCGGCGGAAAGTAGCTTGGCTTTGTTTGCCAGATTGTAGGCGCGCTGCGCTTCGCCGTTCTTGATCGCTGTTTTGGCTTGCTCCATGTACACCTGAATCTGTTTCAGTGTGTCTTCCTCATCGGTGCTTAGTGACCGGCCAGTAACTTGCCTCAGGTTGGCGTCAGCATTAGCAAGAAGCTGATTCGTCTTACTTAACTGCTGTGAGGCTTGTTGCTCGGTCAGCGTGGGCGAGATTGCAACGACGGGATCTGACGTGCTTCCGTTATGTACAACAGTGGTCGTTCCCGTGCCTGAGGTCGTAATGGAAGACACGTGATGTTTCTTGTGCTTTTCCCGCGCAGGCGGACAATTTGCCACTTGGGTCGAAGAAGCGTCTGCGGAAGCAGGACAAGGTTTCGAGCTGCCGGCAGGCGTCGACGCAGCCGTATTCTGCGCACTGCTTGTCGGCGAGGGCTGAGATTGCGTCGATTCCTGAGCGCGCAGAGGCGCCTTGCTCATAGGCAAACCGAGCATTAACATGAGCGCCACAACTACCATCACCGCGAACATCTGCTTGTCCAATGACTGTGAAAGTTGCCTGCAACAAATTGTAGCGCCGAAAGGGTGGTCGGCGCTTCCCTGCAGTTCAAGACGACTCTTAGTTTCATTTTCTTGCAGCCGCAAAATGCTCGGAGTGAAACTGCATCACCTCGCCGAGATGGGCCAGGAAATATGAGCCGCTGTGATCCCCCGGGTAAAGACGGAATTCATGGTTGATTCCTTCCGCGTCAAGAAGGCGGTGCAACGCCTCGGCGCCATCCTCGAATTCATATTCGTCGTCCCGTCCGCAATTGAAGTAAATGGCTAACTTACCAATTGCTATACGGTTCTTCTTCGCCAGGACAAAGGGGCTGTTCGCGTTCCAATGGGCAACCTTAATCGGATTGCCAAAAACAGATCCGAGGAGATGGCCTAACGGCGTGCCGGACCGCATTGTTGCATTGAGTTCTTCCGGCGTGGCAGTCATCAAAGCGGCGCTTTCTGCGCTCACGGCTGAAAACATTCGGGGATAAGCAAAAGCAAACCGCAGAGCTCCATAGCCGCCCATGGAGATGCCGCTAACCGCCCGCCACCCCTGATCGCCACCAATGCGATATCTGCTTTCAATGTAAGGCAGGAACTCGCTCAGGAAAAAATCACTGTAACGCACCTTCCCTTCAGCAGAATTAACGTAGAAACTGGCCTTGGCCTCAGGGGTGACGATCAGGAAATCGCGGATCTTATGCTGCTGGCGAAGATCTTCGACCAGGTTCCACCCGCCCGACTTGAACAACGTTTGCTCGTTCTCGCCCAGACCATGAAGGAAGTACAACACCGGATATCGAGTCGATTGACCGGCGGAAGAGTCATAACCGGGAGGTAGAAGTACGCAGTAGTGGACGATTTCTCCCACGATACGGCTCTGCAGTGCGTTGCAATCTATGCGGCTCTGTGCGACAGATGCAACGGAAAGCAACACGACAAACAGAACTCGTAGCATAAGTATGAATTCAGTTTACTCGTAGCGCAGAGCTTGGATGGGATCGAGACGTGCGGCACGGCTTGCCGGATACAAACCCGATAGCAAGCTGACGACAATCGCGAAGGCGATGGCTCCAACCACCAGCCACCACGGTACAAACCAGATTTGTTCTGGAGGGAAGTGTTGCCTTTTCAAGTAGAAATTCGCTCCTACATTAATCACGCGTCCGATGGTCCAGCCGAGAGCCACGCCCACTGTGCCACCCAGGATTCCCATCATCCCCGCCTCGGCGAAGAACAATCCTTTCACATCCGTGTCGCTGGCTCCGATCGCCTTCATGATGCCAATCTCACGACGCCGTTCAAGGATGGCCATCACCAATGTGTTGACGATTCCGATCGAGGCCACCGCCAGCGCAAGGCTGCCAAAGATTCCTAGAAAAAGATCGAGCACGGCGAAAAACTGCCGCAGGTTCTTGGTCGCGTCCACGATAGAGAACGTATTGAATCCCATCTTCTTGATGCCGTCTTCGACGGATTGAACCAGCTTGGGACTTTTCACCCTCACTTCCACCGTGGTGTAGGTGGGTTGGCCGTTGAGCACATTTGTCGTGTCGCGCAGATCAGAAGGTTGCATTACATGCAGGCTTTCTGCGAATTGCAACGGCAAGAATACGCGCGCCCTGGCTTGCTGACGCAAACTGTCTGGATCGAGATCACAAATTCCAACTATTTTCAAGATTTGCTCGCGTGACACCACGGAGTACGCCACGCCAGCCGCATTGCCTGCAGATTGCGTCGGCGCCGCAATGCGTTCCGCGTAACGCATAATCAACTGCTGACCCAGCAAAGGCTGCGCCAGCTCACTAACCTTAATGGCCTCGCTTTCGCTTGGAGTTTTTCCCAATAACTGTTCAGCGAACGATTTTTGGAGAATAACTTCAGCGACAGTAGGCGATGAAAAAAAGCTTCCCGCCATGCCATCGAATGCGTCGTTGTCCTTGGCCGAAGAGGAGAGCCCTGCCACCATTGTCAAGTGTGGCTTCTCCTGATATCGCAGTTCGGTCACGAACCGGATATCGGGGTAAGCCTCAAGCACGTTGGGCAGTTGTCCGATTTTTTGACGGGCTGGCTCATCAAGCGAAGGACTCTCAGCCGGCAGCGGACCGTTTTGCTCCTGTTCGCGACTGAAATTACGAAACTCTCGCCGTGAAGTCACGATAACGGTGTCGAATAATCCTGATTTCTCCAGGCGCCGGTCCGCGAGTTGCTGAAGGCCAATCCCTAGTGCAAGCATGGCAACCAGCGACGCAACCCCAACCGAAATACCTATGCTCGTGAGCGAATTTCGCAGGAGGGATTCACGAAGATTGCGGACTGCAAGCTCGGCTACGTCATAAAGCTTCACGGTTTGCCTCCGCGGGCAAGCTCTGCCTCGAATCCTGCAACCGTGTTGTGATCCGCCAGCTTTCCATCAGCTAAGAAGATCATGCGTTTAGCATAGCGTTCAGCCAGAGTGCGCTCATGAGTGACCATCACCACCGTCATTCCCAGTGACTGATTGAACTCGCCGATAAGATTCATGATTTCCATACCTGTATGACTGTCAAGATTGCCGGTTGGCTCATCAGCCAGCAAAAGTTGCGGCCGATTAATCAACGCGCGTGCCAATGCGGCACGCTGCTGCTCTCCGCCAGAGAGTTCGGTGGGACGATGGCGAAGCCGCGTGCCCAGGCCAACTCGGTCCAACGCCTCGCGGCACATGACCTGGCGTTTTTCTCGGTCGACTTCAGCGAAGCGCAAGGGAAGTTCCACGTTTTCTAACAGCGTCATGCTCGGGATGAGATTGAACGACTGGAATACCATGCCGACCGTGCTGAGCCGGTACTTGGCCAAGCCCTGTCGCGATAGCCTAGCCAAAACACTTCCCTGAACTATTACCGAGCCGGAGGTTGGACGATCGAGACCCGCGATCAGGTTCAGCAGAGAAGACTTTCCCGAACCCGATTGACCAAGCAGTGCGACAAACTCTCCTGCCCTTATCTGGAGCGAGACGCCGTCGACAGCACGAATCAGCGTTTCTCCCATTCGATAATGGCGGCAGAGATTCTCGGTGCGAACGGCAAGGGCGGCGTCACACGCAGAGGAATGGGAGTTGGGTCTGTCGGCAACGGCTCCCATCAACGAATGTCTCCCCTCACCAGACGCAAAGCATCTGACAGGTCAGGGCCTTCATCGGCCGCTGGCTTTTGAGATTCGCTACCTTCGGCTACAACAGCAGCTTCACCTTCTCCAGGAGCGAGAAACAGGTTGGCCTCGACTCCGTACTGCTTGGTGTAAAGCTCGTAATAGCGGCCACGCAAGATATAAAGCTCTTCGTGAGTCCCACGTTCGACAATGCGTCCTTGTTCCATTACCAGAATTTGGTCGGCACGGCGGATAGTCGAAAGGCGATGCGCAATCACGAAAGTCGTGCGGCCCTGCATCAGATACGAAAGCCCTTGCTGGATCAGCGCTTCCGATTCCGAATCCAGGCTGGAGGTCGCTTCATCGAGAATCAAAATTCTGGGTTCAGCGAGGATTGCGCGAGCAATAGAGATACGCTGACGCTGCCCACCCGACAACTTCACTCCTCGCTCACCCACGACCGTGTCATACCTGTCAGGGAAAGTTTCAGCGAATTCGTCCACTCGCGCAATACGGCAGGCGCGCATAATCTGCTCTTCTCCGGCATCAGGTCGTGAGAAGGCGACGTTCTCGCGGATCGTGCCGTCAAACAAGAAAGATTCCTGAAGCACAACGCCCAGTTGAGTGCGGTACGAATCTAATCGCACTGTGCTCAGGTCAACCCCATCGACCAGCACCTTTCCCTTGCTGGGCACATGAAACGCTGAAATCAGACCGATCGTGGTCGATTTACCGGCGCCAGAGGACCCAACCAGGGCAGTCACTGTTCCCGGTTCCGCATGAAATGAAACATCGCTCAGCACCACACGGCTGCCGTCATAGCTGAAGCTGACGTTTTCGAAATCCACATATCCTTCAATTTCACCCAGAATCTGCCTGCGCTTGGGATCCTGATCTTCGCGGGCTTCGCTTAGGATTTCATGGCTGCGTTCCAGACCGGCAAGAGCCTCAGTGAGCTGCGTCCCAATTTGGACGATCGACATGATTGGCGCAATCAAAAAGCCGAGAAACAAGGTGTAAGTAAAGAATCCTCCGATAGTCAGCGAACCGGCAGCGATCTGCCGCGCACCTACGTACATGATCACAGCCCCGACGATACCCATCAGCAGACTGGCCGAAAGGCTCATCACAGAAATCGCCGTCAAACTCCGTAGTACATTGTCCAGCAGACGGTGCACGCCTCGAGAAAACACTTTCTCTTCCCGATCCTCCGCGTGATATCCCTTTACAACTCGCACGCCGCTGAGGGATTCCGCAAGCCTTCCGGTTACCTCAGCATTGATTTTGCCGCGTTCACGAAAAATCGGCCGTATGGTTCTGAAGGATTTCTGCAGTGCAATCGCAAAGCACAGCAGAAATGCAAAAGCCAGTCCCGTCATCAGCGCGCTGATGTGGAAGAGAACGATCAATGCGATAATTGCCGTTAGTAATCCGCCTGCCAGATCCACCAGCCCGGTGCCGATCAGATTGCGGACACCTTCCACATCGCTCATGATGCGCGAGACCAGAACGCCGCTCTTGGTCGCGTCATGAAAAGAGACTGGAAGCCGGCCTACGTGGGCCTGTACCTTTTGCCGCAACTCGGTAATCAACCGCTGCGCCGCCTTAGACAGCAGTTGTGTAAGAGAAAACGAAGTGATTCCCTGAATGGCGGTTGCAGCTAATACGAGCAGCACCAGAGGCTTCAGAAGGGCATAATCTTTCTTTACAATGACGCTATCGATCAGGAATTTCGTGGAATAAGGAAGTACCAGCCCGGAGACTCGATTTATCACCATCAGTAGAAATCCGAGGGCTAGCAAACCCCGGCGGGGGCGAATGAGCTCCTTGATGATAGGAAGGACTTTGCGCAGTTCGGCCTTTGGACGCGAATTCTCCCCTGCTTTGCCCTTCAAGGCCACTGTGCTCATTAGACTCGGCTTTGCCGCAACAAGCTTCAATTTGTGGGCTGGCGGTAAAGCCGCCAATCGCTAGGAATTAGCCGTCTCTTTGGGCGCGCCAGATTCACTCCGAATGAAGGATGGTCGTAAAGTTCCGTAATCTTCAGCCGAGTGAGAATCGGTGTCGAGGCTTATGCCGCTGCCGTTCCGTAGCCTGTACGTATGGGGCGAACGTGAGCCACTGGCTTCTCATGCAAAAGCAGTTCTGTGGCCTGCACCCGCGGGCTGGAATGAAACCAGTATTGCACGATGCCGCCGAACAGAAGGTTGGCTACGGAGAGAAGGCTCATGCCCTGGTGATGAGCCATCCAGCAGCGCACGATTTCGTAGTTGTGCCGCCATGGGCCCTTTTGGCCCGAGCCGAAATCCACCGCTTCATAGAATCCGTACCGTCCACACCAGCCCTTCTTGGCCATCCGGCGCAGGTTGCGCAAGGCTCCCACAGGATCCACGTTCAGCGCCAAAAATGTTGAATATGGCGAAATGACTAGCGCGTCTGTATCCGGTTCCCGCAATCCCAAATGAGGAATGCCGAATGCCTGATATCCGTAGTTCCCCGCGGGATCGCGTTTGGCATATGAGGACTCGGAAATTCCCCATGGAATGCGCTTTCTGGCCGTGTAGGCCTGTTGCGCTTGCACCGCTGCAATGCGTGTACGATCCAGCAAGGTGTCAGGATAAGAGCGCATCCAGATTGCTGGCATCAGGTATTCGAACATGGTGCCCGTCCAAGACAGCAAAACTGTGCGGCCATGGTCCCTCGTCTGGACACGGCCTAGCAGGAACCAGGTCTCTTGCGGAATGTCATCCTTGGCGATCGCGACGAACGTTGCAATGCGCGCCTCGGAAGCCAGCAGATCATAACAGGCCGCATTGAGCTGGGACGTTCCGGCATCATATCCGACGGATAAAAGCTTTCGGCGACTCTCGCGGAGAAAGCGGAAATCCATCTCATTTGCCAGCTTGCCCGCGTCGAGCACGATCTTCTTTAGGTCCTCAATCAGAGAAACAGTGTGCAGGTGTGCCGCCGTAAGCAGGGAGCGCAATCGCTCACGGGTATGACTATTATTGCCATTCCCGGCTGCGCCCAGCTCCAGTTTTACTGCCAGTTTGTCAATGAAGGCCGGGATTCGTTCTAATGGCACGCTGTCACTGGCCGTAAGGTTGAGTTCGCTGCGAACTTCAGCAAACTCCGGCAGCAGCCAGGGGCAGTAGGTAGTGACGCTGTGACGAATCTGCGCCAACCGTTGGTGCGCCTGCTCCTCAAACCATTTCACGTCTCCGCTATGCTTCGAATTGCTGCTGGTGGTTCGCTCTAGATCCGAATTTGACAAACTCAATAGAGCATCCAGCCAGCTCTCATTTTCCAGTCTGCGCTGAACAGCCAAAGCCTGCGCACGCGACAACCCGTTCAAAGAGACCAGAATTCCTAAGTGATCGATCAATCCATCCACCAGGCTGCGCTCGAAAAGAGGCCGACGCAATCGGTCCCGGCATCCCTGCTCCAGCGTCCACAAACTGGCGAGCAGATTGCCACTGTCCACTGAGGAGACAAATTTGGGAGGCAACGGAGCCAGCGTCTGCGTGTCGTACCAGTTGAACAAATGGCCGCGATACCGCTCCAGAGTTGAAACCGTGGCCAGAGTTCGCAAGGTTTGCTCTGCCAGTTCGTCTGCCGTTAGATAGCCGAATTCACAGGCGGCCTGCCGAGCGTTAAGCAGCAAACCGAGATTTGTGGGCGAGAACCGGGCGGCGATGCGGAAAGGCTTCTCCTGGACATTGTCGGGGATTAACCAGTGATGCTCCGCGTTGCTGAATTCGGTGAAGTATCGCCAGGTGTGAAGGGCGGCATGGCGCAACAACCGCTTGTCTTTGGCCGAAGGCGCCTGATATCGGGCCCTGGGCGGACGGTTCAGCCAAAGTGAGACCAGTTTGCTGCACGCCCACAGCAGCAGAATGGGTAAGGCCGGGAAAATCGCCCACGGCCGCACCAACCACACCAAAGCGCCAAGGCAGAAAGCAAGGACTGGGGTCCAATCCAGATAAACGTCCAGTGGTGTCGGTCGCCGAACCCCAAGCTCGACTTCTGCCGCCGTTTCCCATTGCAACAGTCGCTCCCGAGTCACCAACCGCCGGACGAGAGTTCGGGCCACGGCATCAACGGAAAGCAACATCTGGTGCGCCAGGAAGATCAAGCTGAGGAGCACATTCACATTGGCCGCAAACAACGCTTTGAGCGCATCCCTGGCGATGGCAGATTTCTTTTGCATCGCTGCCCGTATCAGCTCAAATGCAAACTGACACCAGGTTGGCAGGAACAGGATCGCAATAGTTGCCAGAGTCCATGCCCAGGCGCGTCCGGGCAACACCGTCCAACCTAGTACGAATAGCACCAGTATGGCGGGTTCCACCAGACTGCGACGCAGGTTGTCGAAAATCTTCCATTGCGAGATGAAGGAAATCGGGTTGGGCACCCGCTGCCCTGACTCATCAGGAACATGCGAGAACAACCATACCGTAATTTGCCAATCCCCCCGCAGCCAACGATGTTTGCGCCGGTTATAGGCGCTGTAATGGGAGGGATAATCCTCAATCACTTCGAGATCGCTTGCCAGGCCGGCGCGCGCATAGGCGCCCTCGATCAGATCATGGCTCAGAAGGGCGTTGCTGGGGAATCGGCGGTTGAGCACTCGATGCAGGACCTCAACTTCGTAGATTCCCTTTCCGGCGAAGATCGCCTCCCCGTAAAGGTCCTGATATACGTCAGAGATCGCACGCGTATAGATATCAAAGCCAGTTTCCCCGGAGTAAATCGCCGCCAGCCTCGACTTGGTGGCGCTTTGCACGCTCACCCCAACGCGAGGCTGCAAGATGCCGTAGCCGGCTACCACAATGTTCTTTTCGGGATCAACGATCGCCTGGTTCAGAGGGTGGGCCAGCGCGCCGATCATGCGCTGAGCCGATCCCCGGGGAAGCTCCGTATCGGAATCGAGGGTAATCACATACCGCACGCCCGAGAGCACCGAGAGATCGCCAACCTTGACCGGGAAGGCGTCGTACTCGTGCTGCAGGAATTTGTTCAAATCCATGAGCTTGCCGCGTTTTCGCTCCCAACCCATCCATGCTTTTTCTCGCGGGTTGTACACGCGATGGCGGTGAAACAGAAGGAAGGATCCTTTTCCTTCCCCCGCATACCTGTCGTTCAGCTTGCGCACCTGCTCCGCGCACAAATCAATCAACGGGCTGTCTTCACGAGGAGTTTGGCGCGAGTCCGGAAGGTCACTCAACAAAAGGAAATGCACATTACGATCACGATTTCCGAGAAATCGGACTTCCAGGTCTTCCACTAGCCTGCGAACCTGCTTCTCGTTCAGCAGCAAGGTAGGCACAGCGACGAGCGTGACACAATCGTCCGCAACGCCCTCGGAAAAATCGAGCTTGGGGAGAATTTCCGGACGCAGCAATGAAGTGGTCAGATAGTTCATCAACTGAACCGCACTTTGCGATGCCGGCAACAGCAAAGCAACGATGGCCAGGAAAATCAGGTCTGGGGAGCTGTAGCGGTTGGTGATGAGGACCACAATCACCGAGATAATCGCGAAGGTCAGAATCTCAATTCCCGGCAGGTAGTACTCGTCAGGATGACTGCGTAGAAAATCCTGGACCCGTTGCGGGAATCGGGGGCGGAAATGGACTCGCCGGTAAAGAAGATTCCTCCCTTCGGCCAAGAAATAATAGCCGATGTGAGAATACCGGTCGCGCAATCGTCGGTCAGGCTCGTCCCTTTGGGCGGCTTCGCGCGCCAGCGCCAAGGCCTGATTGGCAACTTCCGTTTCTGTGCAATCACTGTGCTGCGCTATTTTTACAACCTTCTTGCGGTACAGCTCACGACTCTCAAAGTCCATTCGCGAATAAGCGCCCACTGGGTCCTGGCGCAAAATCCGATCAAACAGGATCAGCGGTTCCAGCACATCTTTCCAGGATGCCTGCGACGCCTCACGCAGGCTGCTTATGCAAAGGCCCATATTGCAGGAGCCATCCTTGTCCTCGAGGATCTTGCCAGCACGGACCACGATCTCTTCGAGCAACACCAGCTTCAGAGCCGGAACAAGCGCGACCAGCTCCTTCATGTTAAGAACTGTGACTTCTTGAAAAGCGAGAATGTACGATGTGAATGACTGCTCGCTAAAGCGGTATTGCGCGGCCCCCAGAAAGCCTTCGGCGATCACCACCGCTCTGGGAGCCGTTCTTCGGGCCTGCGTAACAACGTGGGGCATTTTGCTCAACGCCTTTAGACCATCGCCCATGCCGTGCAGTTCCATGTCGATAAGGTTTACGTTATCGTGCAGCCAGCGAAAATCGTCAGGGATTGCAGCGTCAAGCGGCAACGCAGCCCGGAAGGGATGGAACTGAGTGTTGATGGCGTCGCGCAAGGAGCGGAAGCGCTCAAAGATTGCACTTGAAGACCGAAGGCTGGGCACCCACGCTAGACTGCGAGCTAGTTCTGAAGCCTTGGAATGCAAGGCTGCGGCTTCTTCTGGGCCTCCGGCAGAGGCCTCATGCAGGCGTTCCGCTTCTTCGTTTACCAGCTCCAGATGCGTATTCTGTGGCATACCTAATCAGTCTCAGCGGTAACTGGCAGCCTGCAATTCGAACATCTCGGCGTAGCGTCCGCCAAGCATCGAGAGCTGCTCGTGAGTTCCTTCTTCAGCAATCTTACCGTTTGCCAGTACCACGATGCGGTCGGCCATCCGCACGGTAGAGAATCGGTGCGAGATAAACAAAGCCATTTTCCCCGCGGTGAGTTCAGCGAATCGGCGAAAGACTTCGAATTCGCTTCTCGCATCCAACGATGCGGTGGGCTCATCAAGAATGAGCAGTTGTGCATCGCGAAGGTAGGCGCGCGCCAACGCCACCTTCTGCCATTCACCCCCGGAGAGATCGACTCCGCCTTCGAATCGTCGACCGAGCATTTGTTCATAACCCTGTGGGAGCCGGTCAATCACCTCGTCCGCCAGGCTTTTGTGAGCGGCATTCTTGAGTAACAAAAGATTTCCAAGTTGCTCGATTAATCCAGAGGCAATATTCTCTCGCGCCGTCATCTCGTACCGCATAAAGTCCTGAAAGATGACTCCAATCTCCCGATAGAGGTCCTCCAGGTTGTACTCACGCAAGTCCACACCATCCAGCAGGACTTGCCCATCTGTCGGATCGTAGAGCCGCGTCAACAGTTTGACGATCGTGGTCTTTCCCTCGCCGTTTTCCCCGATCAGGGCAACCCGTTCTCCGGGATGAAGATGAAAATTCAGATGGTTGAGAACCAGCCGCTCCGTCCCGGGATAACGAAACGCAACATTGCGGAACTCAAATCCGTGGCGGATCGGCCGCGGAGCCGAAAGCGCGCCAGATTTGGAGCGAATTGTAGGCTGCATATCGAAGAACGCGAGCAGGTCCGTAATAAACAGGGCCTGATCAGCGATTCCTGCCAACGTCGAAAACACCTGCTGAATGTTAAGGCTGGCCTGTTGGATCGCGCCTGCCAGAAAAGTCAGCGTGCCGATCGAGAGCGCGCCAGCCAGCGTACGCCAGATCACCCAGGCATAAGCGGAGTAATATCCAAGTGTCCCGATAATCGATAACGCTGCGCCAGCAACCAGCCGCCGCCGCGCCAGCGAAACGTCCTCGCGATAAATCTGGTTAGAAAGTTGGGTGAAACGATCTGTGAGGAACCCACTCAAACCGAAAAGTTTGAGCTCCTTGGCCGCCTCTTTGCTGCCGCCCAGGACCCGCAAATAATCCAGCTGCCGCTTAATAGGAGTTTGACGAAAGTTCTTGGCATATCCCAGGAAAGCGAAATGACTTTCCCCGAGGAACGCGGGCAGCACGCCGGCTACTAATAGCAGCATGAGCCAGGGCGAATATACGATGATGGAAACCGACATCGTGACCGCTGTAATGAGTTGCTGAAACAGCCGCCCAATCGACTGGATCATCCCCAGGCGGTCGGTGGCCTGCACTCGAGCCCGCTCCAGCCGATCATAAAAAACCGGGTCTTCATACGCGATCAAGTCCAGCTCGGAAGCATGCCTCATCACCGCGATGCTGACGTGCCGCGTGTACTTGTCGGCGAGCAGCGAGTCCAGATAGTCGATTCCGCGGCTCAGAGCGCTGATAAGAAGGGCAACCCCGAACTCAGCGGCCACCAGCCACCAAAACTGTGGATTCACCGGTTGATGCGCCGAGATGGCGTGAACAATGCGATCGATGATGAGCTTGGTGATGTACAGCAACGCAACCGGCAGCACCGCCACGAAAAGCCGGAAAAACAGTCCAAACACTACGACGGCAGGTCCCGATTCCCAGACAATCTTAAGAACCGGGGGGACATTGCGCAGCGCCGCTAAGCGCTCCTGCCACCCGCTACGGAACTCGTGACGCCCCATGTTTGAACTCAGTGACTTGAAGTCTACCGCCTGGATCGGTGCTTGAAATCAGAATATTGGGCTACTCCGGCACCCACTTCCTAAAGATGCACAAAGCTACCATAAGCTTTGTGCATACAACAAGTTATGCCATTTCTGGGCAGCGCGAGCCAGCTTCGCACTATCTTAATGGTCAGAGAAAGAAGACCCGGCTGGCATTACGAGCTTGCAGCTTGGGAACCATTTCTAGTCGCAAAGTCACCACGCCCAGCGTCTGGAACCACTTACGCCCCATTGCCCAACTAAGGTGTTCACCTTATTAGCGCAGTGACTCTGGCATCCGGTAAAGAATGGCATTTTGCCCTTTTTCCCGTGCTGAGTCTTACCGGAGCTAAGGCGCGCCTGCGGCCGCGTGTTTGAAAAATTTTCCCGCTTGAGTGCAAAAAATGTATTTTGGCAGCATCTTGTGCCTGTCGCTACTTCGCCTCAATCACGACTAACCCATTCGTGGGAAAAGTCACGGTCAACTCGCCGTTCTTGAGATTTTCAATTTCTGGCGGCGGAGGCTGGGCTGCTTGCCGCAGTTGTTGTAACTGCACCTGCGTCGGGTGACGTGGCGATCCCATCTTTTCGTAGGCGGAGTGAACATCACCATGGTCATGGTCCACGCGGGAAATTGTGGCGTGAAGGAGTTCGGAGAGATTCTTGAATCGAACAGTGACCGTTTTTGGCGATCCACTCTGTTCCGGTGGCACGAGATTCCACAGAGCCAACACCAACGTCCCATCCGGACGGCGCGTCACCAGTGCCGAATCCGAGTCCAATGCCAGGCGTTGATTGCCGAGATGGTGCAATAAAGCGAAAGCCGCGTACGCCGGCTTTGGGATTCCACCTTCTGCGATAAGCCCATAACCACCGTAGAAAGGCTGTTTCACTACGCCCTGTTCCTCAAACACGTCCGAGAATGTCCAGTACGACATCTCGTTCACCGATCCATCGCACTGGCGGATCGTGTCTGCCAGCCAGGGCCCCATGTAGATGGAGTCCGTAACCGCAGTGTCGGTCGAATAGGTGGCATTGAACTCGCTCATAAAGAACGGGAGATCGGGACGGGCGGAAGCGGTAACCTGGTCGTGAACTTTCTTTGCCGCGCGGCACACCATCTGATCGCGAGGGATGTTTTCATTTGTTCCAAAGACATTTTGAGCGGTGTCATTGCCGTAGACATGGGTTGAGACAAAATCTATCGGAATGTGGTTCTGCGCGCAGTGTTGAATGAACGCGTCCACCCAGGCAGCCTGTGCGGCTGCCGGACCACCTACGCGCAGTCGCCGGTTGACACGCTTCACCCCGGCCGCGGCGTGGTCATACAACTGCCAATAAGTATCCTGCTTCGGTTCTCCAGCCCAGAAATCGATGTTCGGCTCGTTCCAAACCTCGAAGTACCAGTTTGCGACCTCATCGACGCCGTAGCGTTCCGCCAGGTGCCGCACGAACTGATACACAAGCTCTTCCCACCGGCTCCAATCTTTCGGGGGAGATACGTTGGGTTTGTACCAGAAGGCTTGATGGGTGTCTTTTGCCGCCAGCTTATTGGGCATGAAGCTCAGCTCGACATAGGGGCGTATCCCATTCTGAAGCAGGCCGTCGTAAATCTGATCCACGTAGGAGAAGTTGTAAACCGGATTTCCTTGCCCATCTTCGTCGTAGACTCCCACCTCGTCATGAAAGATGGCGTGAAAGCGGACGTACTGAAAATCCGTGGCGTTCTCGACACTGCGCAAATCATCGCGATAGCTTTCTCGCAACGACAAAATCGCTCGACCTGAGCCGAACATGTGTTCCCAGAAATGCGGAAAGAGATGGGAGGGAGCAGCACCATCAATCACTAACACCTGCGGACCAGTATCTTTTTGTGCCAGCCCAACAGCCGTTACACATAACAGGACAATCAACGCCGATTTGAATGTGCTCATCGCCATTTCTCTCGGGGCTCTCAGATGCACTTCAACACATCAGATCTTCGAATCGAATCCAATTTTATATAGCTATGGCAATCAGCGTACCTGCTACGACGATCCTCCGAATTCACAGCCACAGCGACCACACCGTATCCACCAAAGTGTGTGTGATCGCTGATGCCGCCACTCGGCGCCGCGAGCGCCAGGCCCGGCCATAGAAAATTCCGGCAATTGCCGCCAGCAAAACGTACCGCCAGTTGAATTGCGTAGCCCGCTTATTGAAATGCGAAAGACCGAAAATTGCAGCCGTGAGCCAGAGCGCAAAGCGCGCGCCCAGACGGCGTTCCAGCAAATTTTGCATCCAGCCGCGAAAGAAAATCTCTTCCGGAATTGCGATCAGAAAAAACGTGAAGACGAGAGTCAATCCCGCTGAGTCCAGCTTGGGGAGTCGATTTTGGAGATGAAGGAATCCGAGAACCAAGCCGAGCGGAATTGCAATCACGGCAAAGAATAGCAACTCGCGCAACCCGATCGTGACGTCCTCCCAATGCATTCGCAGATCGAATCCGACATCCGTAAGTTGCCGGACAACCAGAAAACCGTAGAGTCCGGAATCGAGAAGAATCAACTTGCTGATGACGCTAAGATGGGCTGGCCACGCTGGCTCGAACCATCTCAAGTCAACTGCTAATCCGAGGAGAAGAAGAACCGTGAAATCGCGCCAGTCGCCTCGCTGCTTGGGATCATATTGGCTTGCGTGCAAAAGAAGCACCGCGATCACGATCGGCAGCCCGAAGTAAATCACTAGCCAATTCCCGCGGCTCCACTCTGACCCCGCCAGTGCGTAGGGGACGCCAAATACCGCCGGAAGAATCAGCCGGACCACAATCGGCACTCTCTGGCAAAGCCGAATGATCTGATCCCCGGCAAAACCAAACGCCAATACTGGCGCCAGCGACCACAGAAACGCGACGATTACGTGGGGAGTCCAGACGTGCACAGTTTGATCCTAACGGAAGCCGCCAGTGACGGGTTTACTCTCTCGCTCCCGCACCTACGTGCCATTTGCTCCTGAGTTCATTTTCCGGTAATCTGCGACTACACCGGAAAGGAGGTGGTCTGATGACAAGTTCTGACTGTAGTGGTAAATGCTTCAAAAGACCAGGTGAGGTGGCTGAGACTTAGAGCTGGTTCGCTCTAAGCGGGGCTTGGGGCGCTCCGGCGCCAAAAGCTACAGCCCGCACACTACCGGTGAGTTTGGATTCGATCCGCTTGGCGTTGAGGTCGCGCCATGATCCCGGAGTTGCCGTAGAGGCCACGTAGAGTGACCACCTCTTGGTAATCCAACTCAGTTCATCCGAACGGCTCAAGGTTACAACCTTGGGCCGTTTCGCCTTGTAGCAAGAAATCCCTTCGTTGTCACAGCTTTAAACTCCGAATTGTGCTCCAATTTTGGATGGATAACTCTAGCGTTCCGCGCTTTAGCACAGCATTGACGACCTGGACTTGTAGATCCGCTTCAAGCCGGCAGCGAAATCTGGGCTACGTATCATGATTCGCAACTTAGGCCTGTCGAGGAAGATTTCTTGCGCCACGTGGAGTGTTGAATAATTTAATAGGATCACCAGGATATTTTGAGTTTTTCTCAGTTTGGACTTGACAATTTTTTGGGGCGACCCCTAGAGTGCAATTTCACAGCTCTCCAGGTTCTCCCCCTAATCGCGATCCGAACCAAAAAGTTTGATCAGTGCCGCAATGAATGTTGCCCGGCACGCATTTTCTTACCTCCCCTTGGCCTTCTTCCCCCGCGCGGCCATTTGCAAGACAGGCAGTGAATCGAAAACCAGCTACGGACAGCGTGTCTAGCTTGAGCTAGGGCCACGCACGCAACAAATTCAGTGGAGGTCTGATTCTCATGAAAAATGTGCGCAACCACTTCTCTCTGGCCAACTTGAAAACCTTACTGATTCTCTTTTGCGGTATGACGATTGCCGCCTACGCCGAGCCGCCGTCCTGGGTACGTGCCATCACCACCCAGGGCAGCGGCAATGGCTGTGACACAAACCAATGTGATGATATGAGCCAGGCAATTAAGATCGGAAATGACGGCAGCCTATACGTGACCGGCCGTTTCAGTGGAACCATAAATTTCGGAGGTACCACGCTTGTGTCCGCGGGCGGCTTGGATATCTTCCTTGCCAAGTACGGACGCTCCGGGAATTTGCTTTGGATAGTGCAGGCGGGTGGAACTGGCGATGACGGCGGGACCGATCTGGATCTCGACAGCGCAGGGAACATCTATGTTACGGGCGGTTTTACCGTTAGCGCGGTGTTCGGCTCTACCGACGGTAAGAACCAGACGATCACGGGTGGTGGACTCGGGTCGACCACTTTCCTCGCGAAGTACACTCCTTCCGGTGCCCTGGTGTGGGTGCAGACCGGTATTGCTACTTGCGGCGGTACCGTAAACAATGGCTTCGGAGTAGCGGTGGACCGCACTGCTGACACCGTCTACATCACCGGTGTCACCCAAGGAGCCAATACATTCTCGTCCGCAAATACTACGTCCAACATCGTTGGGGGGCCTTGCACTTGGCATATGGTCCTAGTGAAGTACGATACCAGCGGAAACTTCGAGTGGGGGCAATTCAACAATGCTTCCCCCAACAGCATTCCGGACGGCATGGCGGTAGACGATAAACACAACGTCTACGTAACCGGGTGGCTTGAAGACGGAACTACTTTCTTCAGCAACGACGGCAAGGACATCACCGTGGTTGGCCTCAGTCCTGCTCAGACCACTTTCGATTATCCGGATGACTGCTTTCTCGCTCAGTACGATCAGGACGGCAACGCCCAGTGGGTAACCGATATCGGCGGGTACAAGTGCAATGGAAGCCGGGTCGCGGCCAGCCACAGTGGCAAAGAAGTCACCGTGGTTGGGTACTTCGGCAACATCAACCCTGACAATAGCAACTTCGCATCGCCAAGTGAAGAGGAGACTGTTGTCACCTCTCTGCCCCCAGGCAAGAATGACACTCTTGGTGACGGCGCGTTCACCGATCCTTACAACCAGAATGGATTTGTGGTTACGTACGATACCGCAGGCGTGTTGCTGAGGGTACGCCGGGCAGGCGGGGACATGCGAGAGGTCACCACTGGCGTAGCTTATGACTCCAAAGACAATCTGTACGTGAGCGGAGTCTATTCGGGAAGGTATCTGCAAAATCTCGTTGTCCGGAAATATTCTGGCTGGACATTGCTTTGGGAACAGAGAGCGGAAAATGCCGGAGTTTGGGTTGGGAACAACACGATACTTAGCCCCGCTCTGGCAGTCGATCAAAACGGCTGCGTCTTTGTCACCGGTGCGTATCAGAGCGAAGCATGGTTTGGAAAAACCGAACTGCTGGGAACCGGGGCAGCAGACATATTCCTGGCAGAATTGGCGTCAGACTAGCTCGCCCGGCCACCACCCTGGATAACAGAGGAAAAGTCCCAGGCTCATTTTCAGGCTTGGGACTTTTCTTATTGCTCGGCCTTCTCGAACCCCAATTTGATCACCTCAGCCGTATCACTCGCCAGGGCAAGCCCCGCGATTTCCGCCTCGGTAAACCACCTGACCTCATCCGCGTCTCCCGCAGCCTGAGGCTCGCCCGAGACTCGCCGGCACAGGAAATCGATCAATACATAGTGATACAGCGTACGCTCGTCGGCATCGCGCAAAACGCGGTCGTAAACTCCGAGCAGGGAGATTGCCTCAACCTCAAGCGTGGTTTCTTCCAGCACCTCACGAACGGCAGCCTCCCGCAAGGTCTCGCCAACCTCTAGGACTCCGCCTGGAATGGACCATTCACCGGCCAGAGGCGGATGTCCCCGCTTCACCAGCAGCACTCGATCTCCTTCAATGATGATGGCTCCCACACCTACTAATGGCGTCTCCGGATACTCGCGTTTCATAACCTGAGAGGTTTACCCGAGCGATTCTAATGCACGCACCTGTCGTCAGGCGATTTCTCCATCCCCTTATGTCACTTCCTGGCCTTCGTGGTTAGAATGATTCCGTGGCTTTAGAGGAATACAAGCGAAAACGCCGTTTCGAAGAAACACCTGAGCCTCTACCCAAGGTCGAAAAAAAGTCTGGGCACCGTTTCGTGGTCCAAAAGCACCGTGCTACGCGTCTGCACTACGACTTCCGCCTAGAACTCGACGGCGTGCTCAAATCCTGGGCTGTCCCCAAAGGGCCCTCACTCGATCCTGCCGACAAGCGGCTGGCCATGCAAGTGGAAGATCATCCGGTTTCCTATTTCGATTTCGAAGGCATCATTCCCGAAGGCAATTATGGCGCAGGCACCGTCATGGTGTGGGACGTAGGCACGTGGGAGCCGCTCTCGCCTCAGCCGGTCAATGGCAGATACGTCCCCGGCACCGATGCCGAAGCCAGAGCGATGCTGGAAAAAGGGGACCTGAAATTTCGCTTGCACGGCAAACGCCTCAACGGAGACTTCGCGCTCATCCACATGAAGTCGCGTCGGGCAGGCAGCAAAGGGACAGAATGGTTGCTCATCAAGAAACAGGATGAGTATTCAACCACAGGTTTCGACGCAGAGCAGGATGACACTTCCGTCCTCAGCGGCAGAACCATGGCGCAGATCGCAGGGGATGAGGGTTCGGCCGAGTGGGAGAGTGGACGCAAGGCATTTCGAGGAAAATTGAAAGCACCATGGCTGGCGGAAACTTTGGCCAAGCTGGATAAAAAAAAAAACGAAAAAACGCGGCCATCACGGAGCCACCTGAAGCGCAGCAGAAACAGAAACTGAAGTCTGACTCCCGAACCTCGCCTTCAACCATTCCAGTTCAAGATAAAAAAACTAACACGCTCGCTCTGCTTCCAAGCTTAAAAGGCGTCGCCAAACGCGCTATGCCGGCGGCGATTCATCCCATGCTGGCTACCGCAACCGATAAACCTTTCGACAGTCCCGAGTGGCTATTTGAGATCAAGTGGGACGGATATCGTGCCATATCTTTCATTGAACATGGCAAAGTTCGGCTGGTTTCGCGTAATCAGAATGACCTGACAGCTCAATTCGCAGAATTGCAGGATCTGCCGCAGTTCATCAAAGCTGAAAGTGCAGTTCTCGATGGCGAGATCGTCGCCCTTGATGAGCAGGGCCGCTCTTCGTTTAGCTTGATGCAGCAGCGTACCGGAATTCGCAGTCACGGCCGCCGCGTCGCCGGGCAATCCGATCTGCCCATCGCCTATTACATTTTCGATCTAATCTATCTGAATGGCTACGACCTGCGCCGCGTTTCACTGGAGGAACGCAAGCAGGTTCTGGCGCAAATCATCTCGAACAATAAGCTCGTACGTTACTCGGAACATTTCTCCGAGCAAGGTAAGGCACTGTTTGAAGCTGCCAGGCAGCAAGGTCTGGAAGGCATTCTGGCCAAGCGGCGCGGCAGCCTTTATGAAGAACGGCGCAGCCGCGAGTGGCTGAAAATCAAGATCACTCAAACAATCGATTGTGTAATTGGCGGTTACACCGACCCCGAAGGCAGTCGCCAATATTTTGGCGCTCTTGTACTCGGACTCTTTGACGACAAAGGACAGCTCATCCACGTCGGACAGGTTGGCACCGGCTTCGATCAGACCACCCTGCAACATGTATGGCAGGCGCTTCAAAAACTGAATAGCAAACAAAGCCCGTTTCACGGCCCGGTCGAGGCGCAACATGTTTATTGGACGAAGCCCAAGCTGGTAGCGGAAGTGAAATTTACCGAGTGGACTCACGAAACCGCAGAAGGAGGACTAAAACTGCGGGCTCCGGTCTTCATGGGCCTGCGGGAAGACAAAGATCCGAATGAATGTACCCTTACTGGCCAGGTTGCTGAGCTGAAAGCGTAAGACCGATTGGCCCGCCGCACGAAACTTCGATAATCCCTCGCGGTTACGAACGTGAGTTGAATTGTTCAAACTAAAACCGCAGAATCTGGTCAATGGAACTTGCTTTATTTGCTCTGATCGGGCTGGCTCTGGCCATTGGTGCTCCTGTAGTCGGCCAGCTCATTTTTGAGATCAGGAAATAGCGATCGTTCTCACCTTCCTCCGCGCTACAGCTACCACACCCTGCAAACTTTATCCGGCGGGTTAACCATGGGCTGGCCAGCCTTGCAGGAGAATGCTTGTGAGAACTCCGGCATGTTTACCACCACGCCATTAATGCGGTATTTGGCCGGAGAATGGGGATCCGTGATCGCCCTCATTCGCAATTCTTCCGGACGTTCGTTGGAGCAGCCCCATTGTGCGAAACCGACAAAGAATCGCTGTTCCGGGGTGAGATTGTCGATGGGTTCCAGCGTCTTGCCGTTCTCAGCGCCCTTCCACGCAATGTAGCCGAGAACTTCGCCTCCCAGATCGGCCACGTCTTCTCCCAGCGTCAGCTTGCTGTTGATGTGGATGTCGTCAACCACTAAGTACTTTGCGTATTGGTCCTCCACACACTTGGTGCGCGCATCGAACTTCTCCCGGTCTTCCTTGGTCCACCAGTTCTTCAGATTGCCCTTGGCATCGTATTGGCTGCCCTCATCGTCAAAGCCGTGAGTAAGTTCGTGGCCGATGGTTCCACCCGTATCACCATAATTCGGTGCGTCATCGAGTTTGGCATCATAGAGCGGCGGCTGCAGCACGCCGGCAGGAAAATTGATGTCATTCATCTGCGGGTTGTAATAAGCGTTGACAGTGGGCGGTGACATGTCCCATTCGCCGTGGTCCACCGGTTGGCCGACTTTGTTGATATCGCGCCGAGTCTCGAATGTATGGGCACGCTGGACATTCCCGGCAAAATCGTTGGCCACGATGTTCACTGAGCTGTAATCCCGCCATTTGTCGGGGTATCCAATCTTGTTGCGCACCGCTGCCAGCTTGGTGAGCGCCTGCTGCTTGGTCTCCGCACTCATCCAGTCCAGTTCGCGAATCCGCTGGCCCATGGCGTCTTCAATGCGCCGCACCATGTCGAGCGTGCTGGCCTTCATCTCAGGAGGAAAAACTTTCTGCACGTAAACCTGGCCTAGCGCCTCTCCCAGATTATGGTCGGTGTACTGGACGCAGCGCTTCCAGCGCGGCTGCTGCTCCTTCGCGCCGCGCAAGTATTTGCGATAGAAATCGAAATTCTCTTGTACAAACTCACTGGAAAGATAGGGCGAGAACGAATCCACCACGTGGAATCGAAGGTAGGTTTTCCAGTTCGCGACTGGCTCGTTCTTAAGCTCGGCACTCACTTCCTTGAAATAATCCGGCGTGGCTACGTTGACGATTTCAAAATACGGATACTCCAGGTCTTTGTAGTAAGCCGGCCAGGCGAAACTGGGAGCCAGGCCGCTGAGCTCGCCTACTTTCATTTTGTGCTTCAACTTGTATGGATCCCGGCGGTCCACGCGGGTGAGTTGCGCTTTGGCCAGCGCCGTTTCCATGCTCATCACAGTATCGGCGTTTTTCCGCGCCGAATCCGGGCCGTTGCCCATTAGCTCAAAGACTTCTTGGATGTGCAAAATGTAGCGTTCGCGAATCTCCTTCGATTTTGCATCGTCCTTCACGTAATAGTCTCTATCGGGAAGGCCCAGTCCACCCTGGTCAATTTCGGCAATCTGCTGCTCCGAATCGTCCGGATCCTGGGCCGATCCCTGTTCGAAGAGAATGCTTCCCCCATACACAAATTGGAGACGCGCAATAAGCGGAGCAATCTCTGCGGAGGACTTGAGCGCGGCAATGGCATCGAGATCGGGCCGTATGGCAGCTAAACCGCGCTTTTCCACTGTCGGCTCATCCATGCAAGCGGCGTAAAAGTCGCCTATCTTTTGCGTAACCGAATCGCGCTGCGTTTCCGTAGACGCCTGCTCCAAAATGCTGCGTAAAAAGTTCAAATTGTCCTCGTATAGCTTGCTATACACGTCCCACGAAGTCTGATCGGGAGGTATCGGATTGCTTTTCTGCCAGCCCCCGCAGGTGTACTGGTAGAAATCGACGCACGGATCGACAGATTTATCCATCGAGCTGACATCCAGACTCGGGGTGTAGGGCATTGTGGGCTGCGGGGAGGCCGAGCTGGCCTGATTTTGTCCCGCAGCTAGAAGACCCAGTGCAAAGACGGTCGCCAAACCAAGAAATTTACGGTGCATATTCACCTTTGACGAGAATAGAGAGCAAAAGTAATAAGCAAGCAATGGTAAAGGAAGACGATGCTTAAGAGAAAGATCATTGCTTGGGACCTCCCGCTCGAAATTCAGCCGAGATTGCGTTTCGTGTTCTGCTCGCGAGCCTTGGAAGACGGGACTCTTGCTTGCGCGATCTGGATCAACGAGCGGTTTCCCACATGGATGAAGCTCAGTTCTCGCGTGGCAAGCAGGGCATTGACGGCCTCGCGCACGCGCGAACGTGGCACAAGGTGGCTGAAGAACGACTCGACTTCCTGCTGGTCAGCCGCGACAACACAATCAAGATATTTGGAAATTAGCGCCGAAAGCGCTTCCGCCACAGATAGCCCGATCCCTTCCCGGACCGTCTCCGGTGACCATCGATAAAGCACATCCCAAAAGGCTCCCTCATTTGGCTTGTAATCCACTCGCGTGATGCGTAGTTTAGACCGGAGCTCGCTTAGCGCGTGATCCAGGGCGGCAAGGCTGATGCTCCCTGCAAGTCTCTCCTGCAGCTTTTGCTTCGAAATTGGGCCGCCATGACGGATGATTTCGTAGGCGTCACGGGCCAACTGCGAGTACTCAGAGCGCGGCCCCGGCCTCGGCGGCTGTTTAGGGTTGCGCTCCCCCACCAATGCGTAAAAATACGGGAAAATGGCCGAGGCCACCAGAAAAGCATTATGTTCCTCGAACAAATTAGCCTCGTAGGCGGTGCGACTGCGCAACAGTCGCACCATCAGCTCGACTGCATCCTGCGCTCGCGGGTCGGCAAACGCTTCTTGCCAGGTTGGCAAGCGGTCATCCGAGCCAGTCCATGCTCCGATGAACGTCGGGACTAACACCGGAGGCTTAAGAGGATACATCAGGCAGAAGCCAACAGACTCGATGAATTCGCCGGCAGCTTCAAGAGTACGGACAGCGTCTCCCTCAAGATGCCACTTTTCCCGCCGCAGTTGATTGAGCTCGAGATCAGTCATTAAGAAGTAATGAACACTTAGCCATTAGCACTTGGTCGGAACCGGTTCACGTCGCCCCCAAGAAACACTCGGAAGCCAAGTGCTAAATGCCAAGTGCAGTTGTTCAGATTCTCTTAAACGCCTTCTGAATGTCCTTCATTGAGTATCGCAGAACCACCGGGCGTCCGTGTGGACAGGACATTGGGCATTCGGTTTTCGCGAGCTCTGCCAACAGCCATTCCATCTTGTTCTGCTCCAGCGGCATATTGACTTTGATGGCTGCGTGGCAGGCGATGGAGGCAGCAATACGCCCACGGATCTTTTCCAAATTCAGTGCCTGTTCCTCACGGGAGATCTGATCCAGCAATTCGTGCAGCATGTGCTCGACCTGCGTCGCCTCGACACCCGCCGGCGCAACCTTCACGGCGACGCTGCGAGTCCCGAAAGGCTCTGCTTCAAACCCATTGCGGTTGAGCTCCTCAGAAATTTCGGCAAACACCGCTTGCTGCGCGGGCGTGAGCTCCAGGATAAGCGGCATCAGCAGGCGCTGGCTTTCCACCTTTTGCGCGGCCCTTTGTTTCAGGATTCGTTCGAATAGCACACGCTCATGCGCAACGTGCTGATCGATGATCCAAAGGCCATCCTGGTTCACGGCGATGATGAAGGAATCGCGAACTTGGCCCAGCGGCTTGAGAGAAGTCAGGGAAGGAGCCAGATCGCCGGCTGTTTCCAATTCTTCGGCTAGCGGCGGTGCGCAAGTCGCACTCTCCATCTCCCGAGCAACTTGCGGAGCGCGTGCAACTGAGACTGCGGCATTCGCCTCCACACTGATGCCGGTACTACCGAACTGCAATCTTTCCGTGACCGGTGGTGGAACAGGAGCCTGCAGCGTGAATGCCCCCGGATCCGGGGAAGTGTGGGCCGCGCGCCAAACCGAAATGTCGGTTACAGGGCTCGCACCCGGCGTTAGCGCCGGAGTCGCGGTCGGGTGGGCATGGATTTCAGCAGTGAATTGCGGCACTGGCCGGAGTTTCAATAGCGCGGCCCGCACCGCATCACGAACGAAATCGTGAACTGTACTTTGCTGACGAAAGCGCACTTCAGTCTTTGAAGGATGCACGTTGACATCCACCTCGCCGCTGGGCAACTCCAGAAACAGCAGCACGACCGGATATACCGTCGGTGGAATGATGTTGCGATAAGCCTCGGTCAGCGCGTGGTGAACCAGGCGGTCGCGAATGAGGCGTCCATTTACAAAAATGTAAATGGAACTGCGATTAAGTTTTTGAATTTCGGGCTTGGAGACAAATCCGTGCACGCGTAGTTCACCCGGTTCGTTCCGCCCCCGCTGCTCATCTTCTTCGCTTCGCCTCCACGGTGGAGGCTGCGGCAGTCCGACCCGCTCCAGTGGCTGCACCGCTGCGATTGCAACAAGCTGGTCGAGAGTTTCCTGCCCAAATACCTGATAAACACGCTCCCTATGCCCCCCAACCGGCGGGGCGACCAAGATCGCATTAGTCGCGGAGTGCATCTCGAAGTGCTTGTCGGGATGGGCTAGCGCATAATGGGTCACCAGAGATGCGATGTGCGATAGTTCCCTTGATTCTGATTTCAGAAACTTCTTGCGTGCGGGTGTATTGAAAAACAAGTCGCGCACCGTAATCGAAGTGCCTGATGGCAGACCCGCTTCTTCGACTTTGAAAATCTTGCCGCCATTGATTTCGATAATCGTCCCGGCAGATTCCTCGGCAGCACGGGTTTCGAGGTGTAGCCGCGAAACTGACGCAATCGATGGCAATGCCTCCCCACGAAATCCGAGAGTCGCCACGCTGAGCAGGTCTTCGGCATTCTTGATCTTCGACGTGGCATGCCGCTCGAATGCAAGCAGCGCATCGTCGCGCACCATGCCGCATCCGTTATCCGTGATCTGAATCAGCCGCTTGCCCCCTGCCTCAACCTGGACTTTTATGCGGGTGGCTCCCGCGTCGAGGGAATTCTCCAGCAGTTCTTTGACCACCGATGCCGGACGCTCTATGACTTCGCCAGCAGCAATTTTGTTGGCAACAGCTTCGGAAAGGACGTGGATGCGCGCCATGAAAGAGAGCGTTACTCAGATACTTAGTTGGTCAGTTTCGCAGATGGCACCAGAAAAGCAAAGTCGGGATGCTTAACTGACGAAGAGAGGGTAGATTGATCGTGGCCACACGGTCCCATGTGCTACGCGCAAACCGCGATTCCGGAGTGCTTCCGGCTCCGGTCCCACGGCCTGATGGCTGGAAATCACCTCAAAGGCGGCCGTGTTGACCCATAGGTTGCGTTCGACCGATACCAGTTGCTGCACGATGTAAACGTCTCGACCCTTTGTACGCGCTTGCCGTGAGCAGCGCACCACGTTCTGAACCTTTTGCGGGTTACGCCATACGACTGCCAAGGTAGCCATAACTGACTCCAACGCTTGCGCACGAGACTCGCCAAGCTTGCCCGTAGTATTGTTCCGCCGCTCAATCTCGCTCTGTAGGCAAGATCACCAAAGCAAGTGACGCTCGTTACAAAATAATCTGAGGGGCGCCGACCACCGTGTTCCGCGCGCAATCACGGCGGTCCTGATTCGGGAATACTGCGGTCCCCGGTCCTCGGGTTCGGTAGCATCCACCCCGCCAGCCGCCAACTTCAACCTCCGCTCTCTGCACTAATGCCTATTTTCTTACTGCAATCCCCAACTCCTTCAATTGGGCATCGCTCACCGGAGTCGGTGCATCCACCATCAAGTCCACTGCGCGTGCTGTCTTCGGGAATGGGATGACCTCGCGCAGGCTGTCGGCCTCAGCCAGGATCATGACAATCCGGTCGAGGCCCAGTGCAATCCCTCCATGAGGAGGCGTGCCATACTCAAGCGCATCGAGGAAGAAGCCGAAGCGGCTGCGCGCCTCTTCTTCAGTCATTCCCAGTGCATGGAAAATTTTGCGCTGAATGTCCTGGCGGTGAATTCGGATCGAACCGGACCCCAATTCCGTCCCGTTGAGAACTGCGTCGTAGGCCAAAGCGCGAACGGCCGCTGGATCGGATTCAAGCCGGTCCATGTCCTGCTCATGCGGCGAGGTGAACGGGTGATGCGCTGCCGCCCACCGCTGCCCCTCCTCGTCCCATTCGAACATGGGAAAATCGGTGACCCAAAGAAAACGGAAGTCGTGGGCCGGATCGCCAGTCCGCTTGAACGCGCCATGCCGCTCGGCATATTTTTGCCCCAATGCCAGACGCAGCAGTCCTGCGGCAGTGTAGACCGCATGGTCGTGCTGTTTGACCTCCGGCTTCACCCCACCCTCTGACTTGTGCTCCGCAAGTTTTCCGTTGCCGGCGACCAGCACAATCAAGTCGTCAGGTTCAGCGGCCGTTTTCTTTTGAATTTTGCCGGCAACTTCGGGGAAGTTCTTTTCCAGACGCTTGAAATCCTCAAAGACCTTGGCGTTCCCCTTTACCGTCAGCATCGGCTTGATCTCATCGCGTTCCTTGCGGGAAAGCTCGCCGACGTTCGGAATTCGAATGGCAACCACCGGCAGCGTTGGACTGATGGCCAGGGTTTCGAGGTTTTCCGCCGTAAGTGCGTCACGGACTTCAACCATGGGCGGCAACCGCATATCCGGCTTGTCGCTGCCATACAACCGGATCGCTTCATCATAGGTCATGCGCAGGAAAGGGGTCTTGATCTCGTGGCCCGCGGTCTCGAAGGCCGCTTTCAAAAACCCCTCGACCACTTCCCACACGCGTTCCGGTTGCGGATAGGACATCTCCAGATCGATCTGCGTGAACTCGGGCTGCCGGTCTGCGCGCAAGTCTTCATCGCGAAAGCAGCGCACTACCTGAAAATATCTGTCGAAACCGGAGATCATCAAAATTTGCTTGAACAGTTGCGGCGATTGCGGCAGCGCATAGAAATATCCTGGCTGCACCCGGCTGGGAACCAGATAGTCCCGCGCTCCCTCCGGCGTGGAACGTGTCATAAAGGGAGTTTCGATTTCAAAGAAGCCTTGCGCAGAAAGGTAATCGCGAATAGCCATCGAAATCTTATGCCGGAGTTCTATATTGCGCTGCATCGCCTCGCGGCGCAGATCGATGTAGCGATACTTCAGCCGCATCTCTTCGTTAGGCAGCACGCTGTCTCCTGGTAAGAAGGGCGGCTGCTTCGACTCATTCAAAATGCGCAGCTCAGTCGCAACCAGTTCGATTTCACCGGTCGCGATGTTCTTGTTGAAGGTATTGGGATCGCGCTTCTTGACCGTTCCGATCGCGGCAATGACGTATTCGTTGCGCAATTGGCCGGCTTTCTCGTGCAGAGCGGGATTGCTCTCTTTATCGAAAACGATTTGCGTGACCCCGCTTCGGTCGCGGATGTCAACGAAGAGCAGGTTGCCCAGATCGCGGCGGCGGTTTACCCAACCCATCAATACGGCTCGGCTGCCGGCATCAGCAGTTCGCAGAGCGCCGCACATATGAGTCCGCCGCAGATCCCCTAAGAAGTCGAGCAAGGTCGTGCCTTTCCGCCGGATTAACGGGAAAAACCAGAACCGAGATTATAAACGGTGGGAACAGAATCGGCGCGCACCGCGGGTTCCGGATTCGACGACTGCCCTCCTTCCGTCAAATCCGTTCTTCACGTCATGATACGCTGAGCCTTCGCTGCATGAACGTAGCTCGCTATTTGCACCGTGTAGGTTGCTTCGCCGTTATTCTTGGTCTTGCCGGCTGCGGAGTGCCCGGCGTCCCTCGCCCACCTTCGCTTAACTTGCCTCAACCAGCAACTGATTTGCGCGGGGTTCGCAAGGGTGACAAAGTTTTCCTCGCCTGGACCGTTCCTACCGAAACGACAGATTCGCTCAGAGTGCGGCGCCTGGGGATTACTCAAATCTGCCGGAACACAGATACGTCAAGCGCTGACTGCGCGAAGCCCGTAGGCACGCTTGCTCCGCCCACGTCTGCAAACTCTCAACAAAAAACCCCATCAAACGCGAAGGTTACGGCGACATACACCGACCAGCTCACGCCTGCCATTCTGAGTACCAACCCTGCCTCAGAATTTTTCTATGCGGTTTCCGTGCTCAATCAAAATGGCCGCAGCGCCGGGCTGTCCAACAAAGTGACCGTTCCAGCAGTGGTTGCGCTTCCCCCTCCTTTGGATTTCCAGGCGCAGGTCACAGCCGACGGAATTCAATTATCCTGGACAAACCCTCCCCATGGGGCAAAGACCCCGGGGTTGCACCATCTGTTTCGCGTGTACCGCCGCGAATTAGGAACCAAGGCCAATACAGTCGCGGGCGAAATTCCCTTCGGAACTTCGGCTACCTATGTGCTTTTGGACCACGGCTTCGAGTGGGAGAAGACCTATGACTACCGCGCAACGGTAGTCGATGTTATCGATGTCAAAGGTCACCCCGAAATCCAGTTCGAAGGCAACGACACTCCTCCCAAGCGAGTTTTTGCTCACGACATCTTCCCGCCCGCTGTCCCTTCTGGCTTGCAGGCGGTGTTTTCAGGCCCAGGCCAGCAGCCTTTCATCGATTTGATCTGGACTCCGGATACAGATGCCGACCTGGCCGGATACAACGTCTATCGCCACGAACCGGGCGCATCTGAGGAAAAGATCAATTCCGCGCTTATAAAGACGCCAGCATTTCGCGACACCAACGTCGCCCCGAGTCACAGTTACACTTATTCCGTTTCGGCGATTGACGTTCGAGGCAACGAAAGTGCCCATTCTGCCGAGGCCAGCGAGCATGTTCCGTGAGGCGCTAGGAGCGATGGTGGCCCATGCCTTTGTCCATAGCGGCATTGGCCAGCCGATCGGCTTCCCGATTCTTGCCGCGAAGCACGTGCTCGATCGAAAACCAATCCAGCCGCCGGATCAACTGCCGGGCACGCGCATGCAGATGCTGTAACGTAGCGTTTTTGACCTTGTAGATGCCCCGAATTTGCTGCACCAGCAATTCAGAATCACTGACCACTTTGAGCGCCCTGTGCCCATGTTCGACTGCATATTCCAGGGCGGCAATCAGCGCCTGATACTCGGCAAAGTTGTTCGTCTGGTGACCGAGGTACTCGCTTAGCTTGCCAATATCTCGCCCGGATTCATCCCGGATGAGCACCCCATATCCGGCTGGCCCGGGATTTCCGCGCGCGCCGCCATCGGTGTAAGCAACAAGATAGTTATGCGGCGGGTTCTCGAGTCCGGAGAACAAAATTTCAGGTGCGCCGAGCCCACGGGACGATTTCGGTGACATCAGGTGTCTACGCCGATCTCAAAACGTTTCCAGGATGCCCATTCAACACAGCGTGTCACTTTAGATATCGATCAAACCAGGCCACCAGCCGCTCCATCACGTCTTGTTGATGGTCGGCCTGATTGAAGACATGTCCCTCGCCCGGATAGATGACCAGCTCCGTATTGACGCCAAAGGTCACCAGTGCGTGCCAGAACTCCCGTGATTGCGGTGCGGGGCACTCGCCATCTCGGTCCCCCACCAGAACCAGCGTAGGCGTTTTCACGTTCTTAATGAAATTAATGGGCGCACTTTTCGCGTAGACAGCCGGATCGTCATACACCGATGCGCCAAAATAAGGCGGCATCCACTCGTCGATGTCATTCTCCCCGTAATAGCTGAGCCAGTCCGCGATTCCGGCGCCGGCAACGGCGGCGCGAAAGCGGTTGGTCTGCGTGACCGCCCACATTGTCATATAGCCGCCATAACTCCAGCCAGTAAAGCCAACGCGATCTTTGTCAACCGGCAGTGTCCTCTCTACTTCGTCCACCCCTGCCAGAATGTCGCGAAAATCTCCGTAGCCAAAGTCTTTGACATTCCCTTGCGTGAACTTCTCTCCGTCCCCGAGGCTTCCCCGTGGGTTCGGATAGAAAACAAAATAGCCGTGCGCCGACAGTTCGTAGGTATTAAAGAACCGATAGGGCCACGAAGCCTCGGTACCGCCTGCCGGTCCCCCGTGGGCCACCACCACCATCGGATACTGACGGCCCTGATGATAATCCTTCGGATACATCACCCAGCCTTGGATCTTCATCCCATCGCTCGTCCAGTGGATGCTCTTCATTTCTCCCCAAGCGGGGCGGAGATCCTGATTCGCGTGGGTGATTTGTTTCCATTCGCCAATCGCTCCGGCCCACACCTCGGGAGGATGCTCTGAACTGTTGCGTATGACGGCCGAGCTGTGGCCATCTGACGAAAGCGAAAGGTTAGTAGCGGCAAAATTGAAAGTCTTAAGGCCGCCAGACCCCCTCCATACCTGCGACATCGTACCGCTCGCAACCTCTACGGTTGCAACGCCGACCTCGCCATCAATGTTTTCAGCAAAAAGAATCTTGTCCGGGGTGTACCAGTGCAGAGCCGAAGGTGAAGCTTCAATCCCGGGAGTGAGGTTACGAGCCGAACCGCCAGTCGCAGGCACAACGAAGATGTCACCACCAGTCACACCCTCATCGCTCATCAGCCCTTCGATGAACGCAATGGATTTGCCATCGGGCGACCAGCGCGGCTCAGCGATCTGCCACTGTGGCTTGTAGACCGGGTTGAGCTGTCCCCCTCCCGTAGTCAAGGTGTATAGCTGAGCCACGTACCAGTTCGCGTCGCCGGCACCGTGAGCAGCCAACATCGCAAGATTCTTGCTATCCGGCGACCAGTCATATTCGTAAACGTACATGTCGGCCGGAGAAAGCTGCCGTAGCTTGCCAGATGCGACGTCCACGATAACCAGCCGCTGCTCGTAAACTTTCTCTGCGATGACCCCCGTCTCCGGAGCCATTGGCATGACCGGATTGGCGCGAGGCGCGTTCTCAGTAAAGAGCAATGCAATGGTTTTGCCATCTAGTGACCACGCCGGATCAGCCAGCGCACCAATGAGGCTGGTGAGCTTGCGAGCCGCGCCTCCTTCGATCTCCGCTACATACAACTGTGACTGGTTGTGGTCTTCGGCATCGGAGAGAAACGCAATGCGTTTGCTGTCGGGGGACCATGCAACGTGATCTTCGTTCAAATTGTCGCCGCTGCCGGCACTGACGCGGCGAGGCTTGGAATTCGGTGATTTTAGCTCTTGCACGTAGATCGAGCTTCCACTTCCCTCACCATTCGGATTCGCTGACTCCTGCACCCAGGCTACCCGGCTGCCATCCGCCGAAATTGCCGTTTGCTCAAAGCCGACCACCGCAGTGCTCTGCGAATGGGCATACACCGGTGCCAACAGCAAACAACTTGAAATCAAAACTGCATAGAAATAAATCCCCCATCGTTTCATTCGGTTCGTCTCCGGAGTGTGAGCATAGCAGGAAGCCAAGCCTATCAAAAAATCTCGCGGACCGGGAATTCATTGCTTCAGTCCTTGAATTCCTCGTCTTCATGCACAATCCGGATGCGATGATCGGTGAATTTGGCATGCATCCCGGGAATTTCCTGTTTCGGCATGTGGCAGGTCACGCAGTCTTTGTTACTCACCCGACAAACCGCGTGGTGGTCGTGGCTGGTCTTGGATGCTGTTCTTGCAACATGACACTGCATGCAACGGCTGTCGTAGGATGATGCGTCGCGCACGAGTGGTTCATGCGGGTCGTGGCAGGAAAAGCAAACCAGGCGAGCATCGCCTTTCCCCCAACAACGGCTGGTTTCCAATCGATAGGGCTGGAACCGAACATTGAAAACCCCTTTAGAACCAGCCAGTGCCACATCCCATGCCGTTCGATGACACGCTCCGCAAAACTCGACCGCATCGACGGCTCTAAGTGCTGCAGGATTGAAAATCGACCGCAATGTGGTTTGATTTTCGGCCCCCATACTTTTTTCCGCGACATGTTGCGCTCCCGGTCCGTGGCAGGCTTCGCACGTGACCCCGGGAATCAGATGGCCGGGATCAAATTGGCCCTTTGTCGTGGACGCGGTGGTGTGGCACCCGAAACAGCGTTGAGTTTCCCCGATGTCAAAAAGCCGGCCTAATGCGCTATCTGTGCTGCTTGGGATCGAGCGTTCGTGCCCTGGGCTGAAATCCAGTCCTCGAATGCCCGTGTAATAGCTCAGACGGCTCTCATACCACCTGCCACTCTGCTCGTAAACATAAGTTTGGCCAACCTCACCCATGCCAAATGCCCAGGTCAGAGGCACAGAGGCAGATTTCGTGCCGTCAGTGACCGAATATTCAACCCCTTGCGCCGTGCTGACAATTTGATAGTGAAATGGACCAATTTGAGTCTCCAGACGATTATGCGAGCGCAGCGCTTCCGAGTCGGCCACAGGCATAGAAGCATGCGCCATCGGAGTTTTTCGCGCGCCGTTGACTTTGGCACGATGACATTGCGCACATGCATCCGGACCCACATAATCCTCGCGTGCAGCTGTTCCCTTCGTCGGCCACCAACCCGAACCTTGGACCCGATCCGCAGTGGCCATAGGTGCGCCGGTGGGGGATTGGGCTTGAGAAACTGCATTAGAGAGGCCGATAAGGCTCGTGAATAGCAGCAATCCTATGAGTTTGTTCATGCAGGAATACGACAGCAAGATTCAACTACCCCTCTCGGAGCGCTGTCCGGTCAAACTGCTCTGGCCAGGCGCAATTGTCCCACATCTCACCATAACCGCGCCGGGCAGGCAGTAAGATAGTATCGTGCGCAAATTCTGGGACAACAGGGATACCGGCGGTGCGAATGTCACTTCGGCCGTATTCGCGAAGAACGTTCCCGTCCGGGTGCTAGTTCCCAACCACTTGATGATCGGAACCGTCCAGATCACTCCAGCGACGGTTCTCGCTCCCATGGCTGGCGTCACCGACACAGTCTTCCGCCGCTTCATTCGCAACCTTGGCGGCTGCGGCCTCATTATGACGGAATTTACCTCCGCCGACGGAGTCCTGCGCTCCAGGGATAAGAAAGCCAAACGATATCTGCACTTTTACGAGGACGAGCACCCGATCTCAGCGCAGCTTTTCGGCAGCAATCCGCAGGTGATGTCGGAAGCCGCCCGCATGGTCGAGGATCTCGGCTTCGATTTGGTCGACCTGAACCTGGGCTGCCCTGCGAAAAAAGTTGTGAAGTGCAACGGAGGATCCGGCTTGCTGCGCGATTTACCTGCCATCCGCCGCATTTTTGAAGCCGTCCGCGCCGCGGTAAAGATTGCCTTCACCGTGAAATTCCGCGCCGGCTGGAATGATCAGGAAATCGTCTGCGTAGAGCTGGCCAAAATGGCCGAAGATTGCGGCTTGTCCGCTGTCGCTCTGCACGCCCGCACTCGCGAACAAGGCTACAGCGGTCAGGCGCGCTGGGACTGGATCGGCGGCGTGAAAAACGCTGTAAAAATCCCCGTCATTGGGAACGGTGATATTCGGACCCCAGAGGATGCCTGCAGCATGGTCACCCGTACCGGCTGCGATGCTGTCATGATCGGCCGTACTGCGCCGTCAAACCCCTGGATCTTCCGGCAGATTCAGCAGTATTGCGAATGGATCAGCGATGCCTATGTGGGGACGGGCGCCTCGCCCGTTCAGGCTGAGCGAAGCTCCGCAACAGAGCCATCCTTTGGCGACGAAGGACCTGGGCGCGCCGCACGAAGCCCTCACGTTCTTGGTGAGGGCAATAATCGTGCGTCTGGCGGCCATCCTTACGACGAACCCACCGAATCCGATCGCTATCAGATGATCCGCACCTATTTCCAGATGCTGATTGAAGAGGACCTGCCAGACGCGGTCGGCAAAATGAAACAGTTTGCCTCGTGGTTCACCCACGGCGTACCAGGCGGAGCGGTGTTGCGCAAGGTGATCTACGATTCGAAAACCGCGCCGGACGTTTTGGCGAACGTCCAAGAGTTCTTCGAAGCCAGACTTTGTGGCGCGTGCGCCCTCGCCCGCGAGGGTTAAGGCTTACCTCACGGACTCGTTAGCTGCTCTCATCTGGACGGCGAGAAGGAAGGCTGTCCCTAAGTCGCCCGCTTCGCCAACATTCGTCCCTTCTCATCCTTCTCTACATATCCCCACGGCATATCAGGATCGTGCGTGAACATCGTCAGCCACTTCTCAGGAATGGCCCGCGAATAATACTGTTTGCGGCTTTCAATGGTTTCGAGCGGAAACAAATCAAATGCCATTACCCAGTTCAGATTGAGGTGGGACGAGGTCGGAATCAAATCGGAGATATAACAAGCGGTCTGTCCCGCGCTCTTGAGGATCACCGCTTGCATGTGTCGCGTATGTCCCGGAAAGACCTTCACCGAAACTCCCGGCACGACTTCCTGATCGCCGCGCAATAACGTCATCTGTCCACTGGCAATCAGCGGATCATAATTCGGCCTCATATAGCTGATAGCATCGCGTTCGAGCTGGAGCTGTCCATGCTGCCATTCGCCCTCCTGCGCGTAATACTTCGCTTTCGGGAACGTAGCTACGAACCTGTCTCCCTGCCGAACTGTATTCCAACCGCAATGGTCAAAATGCAAGTGCGTGTTGATGACGATATCGAAGTCTGCCGGAGAAAAACCCGCCGCCGACAAATTGTCGAGCAGCCTGGCTGGCTGCCCGTAAATTTGGATCAACTTCTCAGGCATCTTGTTGCCGATGCCGGTCTCGATCAAAATCGTACAATCCCCGGTGCGCACAATTACAGAATTGAGCCCGACCGGCACATGATTGCGCTTATCCGCAGTGACCTTCTTTTCCCACAATGTCTTCGGCACCACGCCAAAGAAAGCACCGCCGTCCAGTTCATAAGTCCCGTCCGAGACGGCGACGAGTTCGAAGTTGCCGAGCTGAAGACGTTGCATAGTCGCTCGAGTTCGCTCAGGGCGGGCTTGCGAGACACTCTCACGCGTCTACTTCAGCTCTTGTTCAAAGTGATCTTCAATCATGTGGAACAGATGATCGCGGTCCTCTGCGCCGCTAATCCCATGTGTCTTATTGGGATAGATCATGAACCGAAACTGCTTGCCTGCCTGAATGAGCGCTTCTACCATCTGAACGCTGTTCTGAAAATGAACATTATCGTCGCCCGTACCGTGTACCAACAGCAGCGAACCATGCAACTTGTCTGCGACATTCGCCAGGCGCAGATCCTGATAGCCTTTGCCGTTGTCTTTGGGTAGCCCCTGGTACCGTTCTGTATAGATCGAGTCGTAGTTCCGCCAATCCGTAACTGGCGCAACTGAAACCCCGGCCTTGAAAAAGTCGGAGTGAGTCAGAGAGTACAAGGTCATCGATCCGCCGTTGCTCCATCCCCATATTGCGACCCGCGTGCGGTCCAATTGTGGATATTGCGACAATAGCTGGTCGAGTACTGTGAGCTGGTCTTTCAACTCGATCTCGCCGTATTCGTGCCGAATCGCCGTCTGGAATTTGCGATCACGCCCTGGCGTCCCGCGATTATCCACGGTAAAGATCGCGAATCCCTTTTGCGCCAGCAACTGGTGAAACAACCCTAATGTTCCCATCCATTCTTTGAGAACCGTTTGCGCGGCCGGTCCTCCGTAGATGTACACAATTAAGGGAACCTTACTGTTCTTTGCGCTCTCCTCTGAGATCAGCAGTTCGCCATATAACGTCGTACCGTCGTCGGCCTTGAATTGCAGGGACTTCGGCGCTATCAGCCCGAAACCATCCACGTTCCGCGAGCTCCAAACCTCCTTGCAGGAGCCCGCTGCCGAACAGATTGACATCTTCGGTGGCAGCAAGCTATCTGAATACTCGTCGACATAGTGCTTGCCATCCTCGGCAAATGTCGATTCATGAGTGCCATCTTGCTGTGATACTCGTTCAAATCCTGAACCGTCCAATTTCACCGCGTAGAGCTGCCGCTGCCTCGGATCGTCCTTGTTTGAGGCAACAAAAACCCTGCCGGCTTCATCATCCACGCTCCCAACTCCCAGCATTTCGAAGTCGCCCCTGGTGAGCTGGCCCTCCAGCTTTGCTTCAGCTGCAATCGGGTTCGCCTTATCAAAACTGTAGAGATAAAGTTGCGTGGTTCCGTCGCGCCAGCTCGACCACAGAAAACGATCCCCGGATTTCAGCATCTTGAAATCGTTATTTACATTGACCCACGCGTCCGGAGCCGTTTCCCTGAGCACTTTCCGGGAGTGCCCGGAGTGTGCGTCGGCAAAATATAAATCCAGCTCGTCTTGCGCCCGATTCAATACTTGAGCCCACAGCAAGCCATCGCGCACCCAGCCAAACCGTGGAATGTAAGTGTCCTGATCGTCCGTCAGATTGATCCATTTGGTTTTGCCTCCGTCGGCGCTGACCACGCCCAGTCGTACCCCCGGGTTGGGGTCGCCAGCCTTGGGATATTTCTCCATGTCGGTCGTGGGGTGCGTCAGAATCCAGTTCACCAGGGGATAAGTGGGAAGGTTCGTCTCGTCCATCTGCAAATAAACCAGCTCCTTGCCATTGGGAGACCAGAAATAGTTGCTTCTTACGTCCAGCTCTTCGGCATAGACCCAATCCACTTCGCCATTCAGCAGATTTTCATCTTTCTCCTTATCCCCCGTCGGCTTGGTCAGCGCCTTTTCTCCTCCGCCCGCAGCCGGACGCACATACAGATTGTGTTTACGCAGATAAGCAAGCTTGTTTCCGTCGGAAGAAAATTTTGGGTCGCTGCTGGGATCCGGAGCCGAGGTGATTTGAACTGCAGTGCCACTTTCAATACCGTAAAGCCAGAGCTGGCCTTGGGAATCGAACAGCAGGTGCTTGGAATCCGGAGCCCAGTCGTAAGCCGCAATGTGATAACGGGTAACACGCTCCTTTTCCCGCTCATCCTTGATCTTCCCTATGGGCGGCGCAAGCGAAGCCAGTTTGGATTCGGAGACCAGCACATTCTTCTCGCCCGTGTTTGCGTCCACGACCCAAAGCTGTCCGTGCTCACCGGAATCGTCGCGCTGTATAAAAGAGAACCTTTTGTTGTCGGGACTCCATTTGATGGTCTCCGGCCCACGGCCGGTGATCCCGCCTTCTGCAAAAATTGCTTCAATTGTGAGAGGCTTTTTTGTGGTCTGAGAAAACGCGCTC
This sequence comes from Terriglobales bacterium, assembly GCA_035624215.1. Taxonomy (GTDB): domain Bacteria; phylum Acidobacteriota; class Terriglobia; order Terriglobales; family Acidobacteriaceae; genus JAFAGX01. The sequence goes on along the minus strand of DASPRY010000088.1, from coordinate 46,647 downwards.
AAGATGAGCATGGGAAAGATCAGCACTACACCAGCCCTTTTCTTCACAGGCAGCTCCCGGTGAGAACTTATTAGCAGTAAACAAAGCTGGAAGTGTACACCGAACGAGGCAAACTCCAAAGGAGACCGCAGAGAGCGGAGTGGGTCTGTCATCCTGAGCAAGCCGCTCTTGCGCAGCCAAGGGTCTGGGCAGCCGCGCGAACCGTCGCGTTGTTAGCGACGCAATAACCGCGCGTTTGGCTCGCTTCCGCGCCCAGGCCCACTTGCGTAGAGAGATTTCAATCGTGGTACGCGGCGATGATCTCTATGCCGGGCAGGTGGTCGATCCCGACGGCTCTCGCCTCGCGCCAGGCGATCGCCAGGAGCGCCTCTTCGACTTGCGATTCTAACTTTGGTTTCTGATAACTCCCGACCAGCTCACTGACGCGCCCCCGCGCGCGCGTCAGAATGTCGGAACCCTCATTAGCCCGCCGGTCAGTTACAGCCGACGGGAAATGCTGCTCCTTGCGGAACAGCAAGCGGGTCTCTTTCAATTTCAGAAAATCCCCGTGGAACCCAGTCTGGGCAAATGCCTCGAGCGCCAGTTTCTCGCCTCGAGGCTCAATACCCGCAATCAGGCGTTGGGCGCTGGCGATTACCTCGGCATCAATTACCAGCTTTTCAATGCTATGGCAGGCAAGAAAATCCAGCATCCCCGCTCCGGAGATCATGTTGATCCCTGCCAAAGCACCCAACAGCGCGGAGCCGCCACTTTCCATTCCCGCTTGTGCGTCGATGTGCCGGCTGTCGCTGGCCACCAGGTAACCGTGCGTCGGCAGCCCAAGCGCCTTTCCGATTTGCGAGCAGCCCACGTCCAGCATGGCGGTTTCAACGGCCCCCATGGGTGTATTTCCTGTGCTCATATCGAAGATAGCCGGCGCTCCACCCCACACGACCGGCGCGCCCGGTTTTGCTAGTTGATGAATAGCCATGCCCGCCAGACACTCCGCCGCGTGCTGCACGATTGCTCCAGCCAAAGTTACCGGTGCTGTCGCTCCCGCAAGCGGCATGGAGACGATCTCTGCTGGCACGCCCGCTCGCGCCAACTCCACCATATTCTGCGAAGCAAATTCTGACCAGTTCAGCGGCGGCGAAGGGCACACGTCAAAGATGGCTCGTGGCTTTTGGCGAAGCTTCTCCGCGCCGCCTACATCCGCTGCCAGCAACTCGAGCATGGTTTGCAGTGTCGGGAGACCGAACGCTCCGGTTACGACCGGCTTGTCCGAATACCACAGCACAAGCAGCAGCCGATACCAATCTCCTATTTCAGTGGGCACGTCATTGCAGACCATGGCCGTCGATTGCGCCGCAAATTCAGGGAGCATCTCCGTGACCTGCACCATCCGCACCAGATCAGCGGAAATAGCTGGCCGTGGCTCCTGGGTTTCCGAATCAAGAATGTTCAGACATGAGGATCCAGGGTCGAAATGAACGTTGTCTCCCCCGTAATGAACCGCAGGCTGGCCGGAGCGGCTGTAGAGGAAGAACTCGCGCGGGACAGATTCCAACGCTCGCTGAACGAGGCGTCGCGGAATTCGCACTGCCCCGTTCTCCATGCTTGCACCGGCCGAAGACAGCAGATCAACCGCCTCAATTGCCCCGACCTTTGTCCCCATCGTCTCCAGCAGCTCGAAGGCCTCGTCGAGGACACATTGGACGAGCGATTGCTCCAGAAGCTCGAGTTTCGGCCTCATACTCTCAGTTCAGCAGGCGCGAGTTTTTGATCCAGCAGCTTTCTCACCAGGGCCACCGCACAGATCGCATCTTTGGCGTACCCGTCAGCCCCAATTTCATCCGCCCATCGTTGGGAAACCGGAGCGCCTCCCACAATCACTTTTACCGCGGGGCGCAAACCTGCTCGCTCGATCGACTCGACAACCGATTTCTGACCTCGCATGGTGGTTGTCAGCAGTGCGGAAACTCCCACAATATCGGCTCTAAGCTCATGAGCACAGGCAGCAAATTTCTCGCAGGCTACGTCCACGCCGAGATCGTGCACCTTGAATCCGTTTGCGGTCAGCAATGTTCCCACAAGGGTTTTGCCGATCTCATGAATGTCTCCCTTGGTTGTGCCCAGAATCACGGTGCCGGCGACTGGCCGCTCTTCGCCTTGGCGCTTCAGCTCCGGCTCGAGCACCGCCATGGCTGCCTTCATGGCTTCTGCCGCCGCCAGCATGTCCGGCAAGAACATCCGATGACTGGCGAACTCTTCGCCCACTTCTGCCATTCCGGGTACGAATCCATTGTCGATCACCTCGAGTGGACTCAGGCCCTGATCCAGGGCTTGCCTCGCCAGAACCGAAGCCTTCTCCGGAGTACCCTCGACAATGCTCTGCCGCATGACAGCAAAATCCTCGCCCATAAATCCTCAACAGGATTTGACCCTGCAGAGCGCACCACGGTCTGTGATTGAGATCACCGGCTCTAGTGAGGAATGTAGCGGGTGTTGGTCCGCAGGGGGTGCGGTAGACCCGACATGTGGTTAGGCACCTGACACGCGGTATTCGCTGCTGTCCTCAGATGCCTGTCGCCGCACCTGCTCCACCTTCTCGGCCATCGCGTATTTCAGCTCGTCGATCCCTTTGCCCGTGACCGCTGAAATCGGGAACAGTTGCAGCCCTTGTTTCTTGCAATACCGCTTTAGTTTGGCCAGCTTGTCTTTGTTGGCAATATCTGTCTTCGAGGCCGCCATCAGCATCGGCTTCTCTTCCAGTTTCGCGCCGAAGCTCCTCAGCTCTCCCATAATCACTTCCACATCCTTCACTGGGTCCGGACGCCCACTCGCATCGGAAACATCTACCAGATGCACCAGCAACCGCGTCCGTTCAATGTGGCGCAAGAACTGCGTGCCCAGCCCGGCGCCCGCATGCGCCCCTTCGATCAACCCGGGAATGTCTGCGACAACGAAGCTTTCGTCATCCGGCGGCCGGCCCACGACCACCACACCCAGATTCGGCTGCAAAGTTGTGAACGGATAATCGGCTATCTTGGGCCGCGCCGCCGAGATGCGCGAAATCAGGGTGGATTTACCCACATTCGGATAACCCACCAGCCCGACATCGGCCAACAGCTTCAGCTCCAGCCGAAGTACCCGCTCTTCACCCGGACGTCCTTCCTCGTGTTCACGCGGCGCTTGATGCGTAGAGGTGGCAAACCGTGCGTTCCCGCGTCCCCCACGCCCGCCGCGAGCCACCACAATGCGTTCATCCGCCTGCGAAAAATCATGTACCTTTTCACCGCTCTCTACGTCGTAAACCAGCGTTCCGACCGGCACCTTCAACACTATGTTTTCGCCCTCGCGGCCAGTCTTATTTGCGCCTTCTCCATGCCGCCCGCGCTGCGCCTTGTATTCGGGATTGAAACGAAAATGAACCAGGGTATTGTGGCGCTCGCTGGATTCCATGATGACATCGCCACCCTTGCCACCATCTCCTCCTGACGGCCCGCCGCGCGGAACAAACTTTTCCCGGCGGAAGGCAACACATCCGTTGCCGCCGGCCCCGGCTTTCACGCGAATTGTCGCCTCATCAATGAACATTAACTTGTCCGTGTGGGGACGGGCGCCCAAGCCCCCTCAGGTCCTCGGATGCAAACAAAAAGCCTCGTCCGAAGGCGAGGCCCTGTCACCGTGACGCGGACATTCAGCGTCTTACTTCGCTTCCACCGGTTCGATCATCACGTACTTGCCCATCGAGCCCCGATCCATGAACTTGATCCGGCCGCGAATCTTGGCAAACAAAGTATCGTCTTTCCCTCGGCCAACGTTCAAGCCCGGCTTCACGCGGGTTCCGCGCTGCCGCACAATGATCGTGCCGCCCGGAACCAGTTGTCCGCCAAAAGCCTTGAATCCCAGCCGCTGTGAGTTTGAGTCGCGGCCATTTCGTGATGTTCCCTGTCCTTTTTTGTGCGCCATGAGTTAGTTTCCAGTTTCAAATTTCGAGTTATTTCTTCCTAGCAGGCGTCGGCTTCTTGGCCGCCGCTTTCTTGGCAGCAGCTTTTTTCGCCGGAGCTTTGGCCTGTGCCTTCACTTCTTTGGGTTCTTCGGTCTCGACCGGTGCAGCTTTCTTTGGTTTTGCTTCTTTCTTGGGAAGATCTGGAGCTTTAAAACTTTGCCCGTCAAAGCCGATTTCGGTGATTCGCACTGCGGTAAATGGCTGGCGATGTCCGCGCAACTTCTTGTATTGCTTCTTGCGCTTGTAGTGGAATACCAGGATTTTGTCGCCGCGACCCTGCTCCACGATCTCGCCGATCACATGAGTGTCAGGTTTCGCCTTCTCGATCTGCCCGTCGACGGCTGAAACGGCAAGAATGTCGCCGAACTCGACTCGGCCATGCGTGCCATTGCCTTGGCTTTCTATGCGAATAACATCGCCGGGGGCAACCCGATATTGTTTGCCGCCAGAGCGGATGACCGCGTACATACCTATGCCTCCGTCCAATCGCACCGGCCGCACACCTGCGAACCGGGAAACGTAATGATTGTCCTGCTTGCTGTTCCGCGTCGAGCTCTTTGCAACGATTGCGGCCGGCTCCAGAACGGAACCGTAAGTACAGGCAGACTCGATTAGTTTAACGTGCGCTACGGAAGAGCGTCAAACGTTAGCGCGCCCATCGGCAGTGCTTACCCCTTATCCACTCGCTGCAGCCGAAACAATAACGTACCCCAGCCCAACTTCGATCGCATCTGTACCGGCATGTGGCTGCTGTCATCGGTGAACCACGCCCAAACCGTTCCCTTTCCTCGCAGCACGCCGGAGATCGCCTCGGCTTTCACTCGCACAGTGTCGAATGTCCCTGCCGGAACTTTGACCTTCTCCCGAGCCTCCACGTGTGCCGTCACTTCGTTGGTCTTGCCGCCATCATTGACGATAAAGACGTACCCATTTCCGACCTGCAGCGGCAACGATGACAAATAGTAGAAGCCGCTCACTACGTCGGTCACGCAGCTCGGGATATCGTTTTCGGAGCTTTTCTGCTCGCCAGTTTTCAAATTCTTCTCGCTGAGCACGCTCTTGCCCCGCGCATAGTCGAAACTCAATTCCGATTGCCGGGCGCGCGAACCTTCTTCAACGTGCTTGGAGATCCGCAGCGAGCAAAATCTGTGAGGATCGAAAAACGCTTCAAAATGGTCGTTAACTTTGTACAGTGTGCTCACCACCCCGCCGGAAACGGCCGTTGCCGTCACGTGTTGTTCAGGCCCGTCGTCTCGCAGACCAACCCGGGCAGTCCCGGCATTGAACAAGTGCCACTCCACGCCGTACACATAAGTCTGTCCATCAGGGAAACGATAATTCGCAGGCGGCGGCACAATCTGCGCCGAAGGCGCCGCGCTGATGGTCGGCAGATTTGGCTCCTTCTCAGGCGAAGGGTTTGCTTGCGGATTCCCGAGAGCGTTACAAAAAACAACAAAGCACAATGCTGCGTACTGTACGGAAAATCTCATTTTACTTTTAAGTAGTTTAGACAATTGACAGGAATATTCGTGAGACGCTGATGACCCTCCCGGATGCCCACACAACTAACGTGAAATCCAAAGCAGCTTTGCCACCAATACTGTCATGATAGCAAGTGATCCCAGAACTGCATTGTACTCGCGATGTTTCCAGTAAAGTTCCCACGTAAATGAACTGGGAGCTCTACGACGTCGGCTCAGTCTCGGGATGAAGCGAGGCACCTGGCGTGCATAGTCCGCAAATTCGGGAAATTGTTGCGCAAGATGCGATTCCTCGGCACGAATCACCGGCACGTAGATGGCTGCAAACATCGCAATCATAATCAGCCCAATCCAGAAGCTCTTAGCAGCGACCGCAAAGCCTACCGCCATGATTAATGACCCAAGATAGAGTGGATTGCGCGTGTACGCGTAAGGACCGGTAGTGGCAAGCTGCTCATTTTTTCTCAAGTGACCCGATGCTGCGCCGCGGATCAGCAAACCAGCAAGCAGGAATACCGCGCCGAAAGCCATCGAACGCACCGTCGGTTTCGCGAGCCAAAGATATAGGCCAGCAAGCACAAAACCCGACGGCACTCGAATGCGCCGAGCTATCGTCACCCAGCTAGTCACAGCATTGTCCCAGCAGGTTCCGCGCTGCAGTTACCACATCATCGACTCCAATTTCTAGCAGCCCAGGATCAGTAGCCGCACGGCGTGTGTGGGACGTCGTACTGGCCGGGCTGCGCAACACAATACTCTTTGTGCCAAAAGGCCCGTTACGTGCAGGATTGGTTGGCCCAAAAATAGCTACCACAGGGATTCCAAGCGCCGCGGCCAAATGCATTGGTCCCGTGTCGCCGCCAATGAATAATCTGGCACGTCGCGTGAACGCGATTAATTCTGGCAGTGAGCAATTTACTGCCTTTGCCACTCCACCACTGGCTGTCTCTACCGCTCTGACGAGTTCTTCTTCGCCGGGACCAAAATTAATAAGGATTTTGAAACCATCTTGTGCCAGTGCCTTCGCGACCTGCCCGTATCGCGCAGCCGGCCATTGTTTTGCGCCCCAGCCGCCACCGGGACTCAACAGAATGAAATCGTGGGCTCTTTCCTGCTGCACCCAATCCGCACAACATCCCTCCGCCGCTTCATCGCACGGAAACTGTGTCGGCGGCACCGCCGAAGGCTTGCCAAGTAAGTCCCGGGCCAGAGAAAGATTCTGTTCAACAATGTGGGCTCCCCGTGCCATCACCGGGTGTGTGTAAAGCATGCTGGCCACATTCTCGCGTGGTTCACGAAAGCCGTAGATTATCGGAGCGCCAGAACATCGGGCCAGGAGCGCCGATCGTACCGCACCTTGAAAGTCCACGGCCACGTCATAGCGCTCTGCCCGAAGATGGCTTAAGGCCGCCGCTGCTCGCTCCCAGGTTTGCGTTGAGAGCAGATGCTTTCGCCAAGCTCGAGTATTCACGACGTGGAGTCTATCCACCAAGGGACGCCGTCGTGAGCGCGGGCCACTGCGCGGCTCAGGTGCGGCGCAGAGCAACTCCGTCCATCGTTCTTCCACCAGCCACCCCATCAATGCTTCGGGAAGCGCCGCCCTCAGTGCGAACGCCGCCGGCAGCGTATGAATAATGTCGCCCATCGAACCCAGGCGCACGATGAGCAAACGTCGAAAACCGGCATGAGAATTTTTCGCTGACTCGGGGATAGACAATTGTGTGCTCACGAGCGCTGCGCCCGCAAAAGTGTCCGGACGATCTCGCTGGTGGAGTGATCCTTGGGATCGCCTACGATCTCGATGCGGCCGCCGTATTCCATGACCGTTTCACGTTCAGGCACGGTTTCGGCGCTGTAATCGGTGCCTTTGGCGTGGATCTCGGGGCGTATTTCACGGATCAAAGCCCGCACGTCGGGTTCGTCAAAGATCACGACCGCATCCACGTCTGCGAGCGCGGCAATGATCTCCGCTCGCTCTTCCGCCGGCATGAGCGGACGGCCTTCGCCCTTGAGGGCGCGAACTGAGTCATCGGAGTTGATCGCCACGATCAACCGCCCGCCAAGCTGCTTCGCACCATGCAGGTATCGCACATGGCCGACGTGCAGGAAATCGAAACAGCCATTGGCCAGCGTAATCCGTTGCCCAGCGCGCCGCCAACGCGCCACTTGCTCCTTCAATTGTTCGCGATTCAGGATCTTCTGCTTATTCAATGAGACCTTGTCTGCGGCGGCGCTTGCTCGATCGCCCCCAGCAGTTCGCTCTGGGAAACAGTCGCCGTTCCCCGTTTCATGACCACAATCCCGCCCGCGTAGTTCGCCAATTGCGCAGCTTCCTCCGTACTGGCTCCAGCAGCGAAGGCCGCAGTGAATGTCGCAATCACGGTATCTCCCGCGCCGGTCACATCCGCAATCTGGTCCGATCCGAAGATCGGAATATCCACCGGTTTGTGCCTGGCATTGAACGCAACCATACCGTCGCGCCCTCTCGTGATGACCAGCGATTGCAGTTTCATGCGCCGCATCAGCTCCTCGCCAGCTGAGCATAGTCGCGGCCAGTCCTGCCCAATGCGCACGCCCAGCGCTGCTTCAACCTCCGGCTCATTCGGCGTAGCAGCGCTTACCCCGGAATACTCCAGCATCCGGTAGCGCGAATCGAGAACGATGGGCAGCCGATCCAGTCTTCCACGTTCACGGATGCTGTTCAAAATCGCAGGGGAGGCAGCACCGTAACCGTAATCGGAGACCAGTACCGCATCCGACGCGCGAGCATACTCCCGAGCCGCCAGAATCAGTTCACGCTTCAGGTGGGGACTCGGTTCCGTCTCCGGTTCACGGTCAACACGTACAACCTGCTGCCGTGCCGTATGAGCCATGCCTGCAAGAATGCGGGTCTTGGTCACCGTACTGTAGCTCTTTTGCCGCAAAACGCCGCTCACCGGAATATGTTTACGACGAAATGCTTTCAGTAGCAGACGGCCGGGTTCGTCTTCGCCGACCACCCCCACCGGCAGCACGTTTACTCCAAGATCGGCCAGATTGTAGACAGCATTGGCTCCTCCTCCGGGCAACACCGTGCGTTCGCGATGCTTCAAGATCAGTACCGGCGCTTCCCGCGAGACGCGGGAAATCTCCCCAAACACGAATTCGTCGGCGACGAGATCAGCTACCACCGTAACCGTGATCGTCGGAAACGATTCGACTATCTTCTTCAGGCGTTCGGCCTCTTTGAGATGCTTGGTCATACGCTTCAGCCTGCCGTCCGGGTCCAAAGCAGGTCGGAGTGGTTGTGCGGCCTACTTACGAATATCCAGGCCAACAGCAACTACAAGTGGATTTTCTCATGCTCGCCGTTTTCTCTCCTGCACGACGCGCAGCATAGTATCTAGAGCGTCAGCCGCATTTGCCAGTTCCATCTTTGCAGGAATGATCGTCAGAGGTTGCAGGGCTGTGAGATGCACCACCAAATTGATTTCGTCTTTTTCAGTTGCGACGAAGCCGTCGGCTTCGCTTTTTTCTTTGAGCTGCAGCAGGTCACGCACATCCTGGGCCGTATAAGCGTGATGATCGCGGTAGATCGCTTCTGCCACGGGTTGAATGCCCGCTAGCCGTAGCTGCAGGAAAAAATTCTGCGGGCGCGCGATCCCGCAGAATGCTACGGGACGCGCCGGAACATTGTTCGCCGAGATTCCGCGATGCACGCGCCATACCAGTTTTCCAGCCAGAGGAAAGGGATCAGGTGAAGCTCCGGTCGCCAGTATCACCGCGTCGGCGCGTGAGAGCGAACTGAGTGGTTCCCGCAACCGTCCTGCCGGAAGCAACTGGTCGCTGGCATCTTCTAGGGTAACCAGCACAATATCGAACTGGCGGGCCAGTGCGCGATGCTGAAAACCATCGTCGAGCAAATGCAGTTGCGGGCCAAATTTCGCTTCCGCAAATCGCCCTGCATGAAATCTATTCTCGCCCACCACCACCGGCGCTCCCAGGCGACGGGCGATGAGGAGTGGTTCGTCTCCGAAGTCGCGAGGTGAGCCGCCTACGTCAACCAACGCAATACCCCGCCTCTGCCGGCCGTAGCCTCGCGATAAAACGTCGAACTTTATGCCACGTTCCTTCAGCAGTTGACCCAATAGGAGAACAAAGGGCGTCTTCCCGGAACCGCCAACCGAAAGATTGCCAACGCTGATAACCGGTCCATCCAGGACATCCGGTTTTAGTGTGCCGCGGTCATAGAAGGCATTGCGTACTCGTGCGCCCGCACCATAAATCGACGCCAACCACTTCATCTGCTTTGGAATCCGCTGGGACGTCACAGGCCCGTTCCTACGTGATCGGGGTCGGGTTTCAGCAGCCTCTCCAACGCCTCGACGGTTCTCGAACTCGCCCCCGTTTGAGATTCCAACGTATCGGCGCCCCGCCGCCCCAGCTCGACGCGCTCACGTTCATTCGATAACAATTCCATCAGAACCAGGGGAAGTTCGACCGGACTAACCACCCGAATCGCGTCGCGTTTCCGAAAAACTTTGACAATGTCGCGAAAATTCTCGGTGTGACTGCCCACAACTATCGGAACTCCGTGCTGCGCCGCCTCGATGATGTTGTGTCCGCCTCGTGGCACCAGGCTTCCTCCCACGAAAGCAACGTCGGCAAGCGCATACAGCGCTGCGAGTTCCCCAATGCTATCAACCAACAGGACACCGCCCAAAACTGGATCGCCACTCCACAACGAACGCCGCCAGAAGCGGATTCCCAGCTTCTCGAGCAGCTGTGCCACAACCGTGAACCGCTCTGGATGGCGTGGCGCCAGAATCATCACCGCCGCTGGGTGACTAGCCAGAATGTTCTCAAACGCGCGCAGTAGCAGCGGCTCTTCCTCATCCACCGTGCTTCCACACACGATCACTGGCCCGGCCGAAGATTGCTCAAATGACGCGCGCAGGCTGGCCACAATTGCAGGGGCTGCAGGTGTAGGCACATCAAACTTCAGATTGCCGGTGACGCACACCCTCTCTGGCGTAGCGCCCATTTCACGCAGACGCCTGGCATCCTCTTCGGTTTGGGCCAGGAAAAGATCGATCGCCCGCAAAATGCGTCTGTAAAAGAAGCGAAATTGCCGGTAGCGTGGCCATGACCGGTCTGAAATTCGCGAGTTCACCACCGCAAGCCGGGCGCCTCCGGCGTGGGCAAGCCGGATGAAGTTCGGCCAGAATTCCGTCTCCACCATAATTGCCAGGTCGGGGCGCAGCGTCCGCAAGTAGGGACGAATGGCAAATGCGAAATCCAGGGGAAAATAGAAAACATTTTCTGGCCCAAAATTTTTTTGGGCGAGTTTCTGCCCGGTATCAGTGGTCGTAGAAACAACCACCCGATGTTGCGGAAATCGTGACCGCAATTCGGCGACTAGAAGGCTCACCGCTCGCACCTCCCCGACAGAAACGGCATGCACCCAAATCGCACGTCTGGTCGCATCTGCCCTCAGCCGGGCCGGCACTCTGCCCAGCCGCTCGCGCAGGCCGGTCCGGTACTTCCCATGGCGCGACATTTGCATCAGCCAGTAAGGGAGAGTCAGAAGCAAGGCAAGGCCCAGCAACGCGCTGTAAAGCCAATACATGAGGAAGGGTCATTTTACCCGTTAACGCCTGACACGCCGCTAGTCGAAGTGCTTGCATCCTATAATCTGACATCATGTCATTTCCGCGACCTCCGCAATCAAATCTCATAACGACCGCCCTGGCTGGCTTTCTGCTGTTTGCCATTGTCTGCCTTGCCTCCAGGCATTTTGTGATGCCCGCCGCGCATCCGGCCAAGAGCTACCCCGCTCATGATGAACATCCTAACGAAGGTGTCACGCTCGGCCTTGACCCATACGATATGGCGGATAAAGCGAGCATCTTCTCTGTTCATTACAGCGATATCGGATTCATGCCCATGCTCGTCGTGATCACCAATGACGGCAATCAACCGATCTCCCTCGCCGGTAGCAAAGCTGAGCTCGTCACCCATGACCGGACCAAGATTCCGCCCGCAACCGATGATGACATTTATCGGCGAATTGCCCGGCCAATATCGGGAGTTTCTTCCAATCCCCTTCCTTGGCCAAAAAAGACGAAGGGCACCGTCAGCAAGGAAGCTCAGGATGAGATTGAGAATTCTCAGTTCGCTGCCCGCGCCGTCGAACCTCACAGCACTCAATCTGGATTCATGTTCTTCGACGTGTCAGGAATTAACGCTCCCTTAGCCGGCGCCAACTTTTACTTGACAGGAGTACGCGACGGCAAAGGAAACGAGTTGATGTACTTCGAGGTGCCGCTCGAAAAATATCTGAGTGCACCCGGAACGCGGTAGCTGCCGTCGTAGCCCTCGCCCGCACCTTGCTGAAAATCCTATAATCAATGGATATGGCCACCGCGCCGGAGATTTCTGTCGCAGCCCGCGCCAAGTACCAGCCAGTAATCGGACTGGAAGTCCACGTTCAGCTCCTGACGGTGACCAAGATTTTCTGTTCCTGCTCTACCAAATTCGGTGCTCCGCCAAACACCAACGTTTGCCCTGTTTGCCTGGGATTACCGGGAGCTTTGCCGGTCTTGAACCGCAAAGCGGTGCAGTTCGCCGCCCTCGCAGCCGTGGCGCTGAACTGTCGTATCAACAAAACTTCGATTTTCGCCCGCAAGAATTACTTCTATCCCGATCTTCCCAAGGGCTACCAGATTTCGCAGTATGACAAGCCACTCGCCGAGTTCGGCTGGATCGCCTTTCCCGTCGCCAACGGTGAGAAGAAAATCGGGATCACGCGCGTCCACCTTGAAGAAGATGCAGGCAAAAGCCTGCACGAAGGCTTTGGCGATTCTGGCGCCACATCCGCCATCGACCTGAACCGTAGTGGTGTGCCCCTGATTGAAATCGTCAGCGAGCCGGACATCGCTTCGCCCGACGAAGCTTACGAGTACCTCACTCGCCTCAAGGAAATCATTCTTTACACCGGAGTAAGCGATTGCAACATGGAAGAAGGCTCCCTGCGTTGCGACGCCAACGTGAGTGTGCGGCCGGTCGGCCAAAAACAGTTCGGCACTAAAGCTGAAATCAAGAACGTCAATTCGTTTCGTTTCATCCGGGAGGCGCTCGAGTACGAGATCGATCGTCAGATCGGAATTCTCGAGTCCGGCGCCAAGATCACCCAGGAAACCCGCCTCTACGATGCCAGCCAGGGCAAAACCTATAGCATGCGGTCAAAGGAAGAAGCCCACGACTACAGGTATTTTCCCGAGCCGGATCTTCTGCCGCTGGTGCTGGATGAAAAATCGCTGGCAGAGATTCGCACCATGCTTCCCGAGTTACCCGATGCAAGACGCAAGCGCATGGTCGCGGAATATGGCATAACTGCCTACGATGCCGAGGTATTAACCGCCAGCAAGACTCTGGCCGATGAATTTGAATCGGCGGCGAAGCGCGCTACCAATCCCAAACGCGTGGCAAACCTGGTGCAGAGCGAATTGATGGGACGTCTGAAGTCCAAAGGATTTGAGATTAGCCGGTCCCCCATCTCCATGAAAGGCGTAGCCGAGTCCGCGGATCTGGTAGAGAGTGGCGCCATTTCCGGCAAGATGCTCAAAGAGCTTTATGATCTTTGCTTCGATCGCAACCAGGATTTTCCCGAAGTTTACGAAAAGGAGAAGCCGCAGCAAATCACTGATTCTTCGGAACTCCAGAAAATTATCGACGACGTGATTGCCGCCAATCCCAAACAGCTCGAACAATACAGGGCCGGCAAGAAGACGATCATCGGTTTTTTTGTCGGGCAGGTCATGAAAGCCACCAAAGGCCAGGCCAATCCACAGCTCGTAAACGAACTGTTAAACAAGAAACTAGACGACTGATACTTCGTTCCAAGCTAGCCATCGCCATTCCCGCACGTGACACCTGGTCAGTATCTTCCGTCACTTAGGAGCTGCCATCCGATGCGGGTAACATGACTTTTGATGAAGAAGTGGAAGCTGGATCGGATCATCAGCATAGCGACATTGGCCAGTTCACTGATCGCCATTGTCCTGGTCCTGAAGAAGCCTCAGCCGGTTTCCTATCCGATCCCCGTAGCGGTAGCTGCTGCCAAAGCAGAGTCGTTCCAGCAGAAAGTTCAGCAGTTGGATCAGCCCCGGCAAGCCGGCCAGGCCCCCGCAGAAGTCCACCTGAATTCTGAGGAGGTCAGCGCTGCTCTGGCACAAGCGGCCGGCACGCTCTCCTCTACTCAGTTCGTCAGCTCCAGTCTGCCCACGACCGTTCCATCCTCGCCAGACGCGCAGATCGGTCCCGGCCAGCCCGAAGTTAAGGACTACCAGGTCAGCTTCGACGGCGACGTTGCCCGAGGCCAATTCGTCACCCAAATCGGCGGCAAAGATGTTTACGTCACCCTCGCCGGCCACCTGGGTTCAAAAGACGGATACGCCACATTCGATCCGACCGAATTCAAGGTCGGTGATCTGGACATCCCGGTATCGCTCGTCAATGGCACTCTGCAGAAGAAGCTCGATGAGCAACGTGATCGGCTCAAACTGCCCGACGATGTTCAGGCCATTAAGGTAGAAAATGGCGAACTGGTGATGACTGGGAAGTAGCCAGCCCCATGGAACGGGCGCTTGCCCGTCTGGTTTTCAATCGTTGCTTCGAAGCACTCAACGCCCTGCCTTCAAAGTGTCTCCGTAGTCATGTCGCGCCCACCCCCGGTAGTGTGGGTTGCGCGTGTTGGCTTCGTCCAAAGTCTCCAGCATTTTCGGCAGCAGTTGCTCGTAATCCGGCGTGCGCAGGCCAATAATCATGGTTCCGAGGTCTTCCTCGCGCAAACCTTCATATGCCATATCCAGGAATTGCTTGCTCGCCGTGCGGACTTTTTCGGCCTTTTCATCCGTGCTTTTCCCATCATTTGGGCTGCTCAGCTCGTACATCATCAGCGTGAAATGCGGCAAGGACGACAGCAGCATCTTGCGTTCGCTTGCGTTTCCCTTCAAAAGTTTGTTCTGAATGTCTGCGTTGACGGTCAAATGAACCGGTTCAGCTAGGCCTCGCACATCCCGGTAGGCGGCGACAAGATTTGGCAGGAATCTGAGGTTCCCCGCGCCTTTATTTTCCGGCCGTTGTTGGGGCTCGATATCGAGATGAATTCCGTCAAAGCCATTTCGCGGATGGTCCCGATTGAACTTCACGACCGCTCGAACGTGATCCAGCAGCTTGTCCCGGTGCTTGCCCGGCTCATCTGCATCCACGCTTGAAAGCAAAGCTTCGACTCGGACGTGTGAGCGATGAAGCAGATCGATGGGTTCAGCAAATCGCTCAAGCCCGGACATATCTCCGTGCTCTGATACCGAGATATACACCTCGTTGATGCCGGCGGACTGGCAGAAATCCCGCAGCCGCTTCGAGCCTCCGGGCGCTTGCAGGACAGACGGCCCTTTCCACACCCACAAACCGTGTGCCAGTGCTCGCTCTCCAGCAGCAGCCCACGAAGAGCACAGGCTGCACATGAGCACTACGCACAACGCTGTCAACGACAGCGAAGCTGCGTCACGACGCAGCCGATATAAGAACAGCAGCGACTGTCGAGAGTAAATTATTTCGGCCATGATTCAGAATTCAGAGCAGTGCCTCAAAACCTAGGTTGCGGAGCGGTAATTGTGGCAAAGCGGTGTTTCAAAAAGCAAGTAAAAGCGCAGCCGACAGGACGTCTTCGCCACATCGATGCCTCAATCTCATTCGGGAGTCCCTTCGAATAATGGGTATAACTGGTCGCCAATGACCCGGTAAACGACATAGGCGCTGCCTTCGTCATAGACCTTGCGGAACAGCAACTCGGCGCGTCCGTCGCCATCCACGTCCACGGCATCGATCAGCTCGAAATTCGGCTCGACGTCGAGGTGCTTCCTGTCGGTTACGTTGGCGAACGCCTTATGAATATCCCCGTTGATATCTTGCCTGCCAACGACGGTCACGAAGAACGGCAAGTCCGCCAGGCCACTTTCCATTGCCTCTTCTGGCATGTGTGCGGTCGCGGTCAACACCATCACCGGTTCGTTGCTGCTGGATAGATCAAAAAGGCGAAACGTCACGTCCTCGAATGTTGGTTGTGCCGCTGCGGCTCTAGGAGTGGAACGCCGTCTTGCGCCGTGTCCCGTATCGGATGGTCGTGCCAGCTCGGCGGAGAGCTGTTTCGCTCTCGTCCGGACTTCATCCGCCGCCAGTCCCAGCATCTTGTTCCGGAGTGCCAGTTCATCATCCGGTTTGACATCGTAGATGTAGGAGTGCGCTTCGGGTCCGTCGGCGTCTGAGATCGCGGGAATCAGTTGGGATTGAGGCGTTTTGGCCGAAGCCGACGGCGGAGGCACAGGCGCATGCGTCGAAGGTTTGGGCGCAGGCGCTGGCGGCGGCGTCGGGACCATTGCTTCCGCCGGGCCTGGTGCGGGTTTCCCTCTTTTCAGTGTTGGTCGATTCGCGTCTTCCTGGTCTGGGTTCGACGCAGGGGTCGACACCTCCGGGGTGGCCGGAGCCGACGCTGTATTAGCCGGGGCCGGAGCTGGACTTGTTGGACCCTGCCCTGATGGCGTGCCGGGGGTGGAGGGCTGGCTCGCCGGCGCAGCCGTCTGGCTTTTCGCTGCCGATTCGTTCGTCGGCGCTGGAGACGACTCTGGCGGCTTCGGTTTAGCACTTCCGGAATGCCGCAATACCGGTGGCCCTGATTCGTCTTCCAGCCCCCGAGGTATGGATGGCGAAGTCCTTCGCGTGGACTTTGCCATCAGCGACTCGGCGGTTTGCCAGGTCCCCTCGCCAATCCATTCATTGGTCTTCTGATTTTCCAGGGCTTCGGTTACCGTGAAAAGACCCTGCGAAATGCCTGTGCGAAACCCCTCGTACTCAGTCTCCGCCCAAAGCGCCATCGGAACTGGCGAGGCTTTGTATGCACCTGCATCGTAATATTGGCCGTCTACCAGAATTACAACCGGGATGAGCCGCGCTTTTCCCTTCGCCATCAGCTCAATTAATCCAAGAGCACGTGGTCCCTTGCTGACTTTGGCCCGTGATCCTTGCCCGAACACACTTTGCCAAAAAATGAAAATTAGCCCGGCAATGATGACGAACTCGCAAGCTCTGCGGTATAAATTTGACCGGGAGGAAAACATCCTCATGGATATTAATGATAAAGCGCCTGAGTTTTCTTTGCCGGACCAGGACGGTCAGAACGTCTCGCTAAAAAGCTTCTGCGGAAAGACCGTCATACTCTTCTTCTTTCCCAAAGCCGACACTCCCGGCTGCACCATTGAAGCGTGCGGGTTCCGCGACGCATACAAGAAAATCCAGAAGGCTGGCGCCGTGGTGCTGGGCATTTCTGCCGATCCGCCCCAGGCCCAGAAGAAGTTCGAAACCAAATACGATTTGCCTTACACCTTACTATCCGATACGGAGAGGAAAGTTTGCGAGGCTTATGGCGTGATCAAAGAAAAGAACATGTACGGCAGGATGGTAAAGGGAATTGCCCGTACAACCTTTGTGATTGGACCGGACGGCAAGATCGAGCACATTTTCAATAACGTGAAGGCCGACGGTCACGCGGAGCAAGTGCTCGAATATTTGAAAGCCGAAGCGGCATAAGTTCGCTCGGGCTTTCGCCGGAGGGCCTCCGTACTTCCCGCCGAACCCAGGCCCTTCCCTGCGCTAACTGAAACCCGCCCAGAGATCGGTCACCAAACTATAACCGACATATCTACGTCAGCGCGTATTTGCCGCGCTCAATGGTCTTTTGCGCAATTTGCTGCCGCAACGCAACCGTGTTAAATGGTTCGTATTTGGCCAGGCGGCGTAGGATCGCGAGCTGAGTTCGCAACATATCGCCGTCGGCAACAGCCGCGATGATCTTGCGTGCTCCCGCTTCAATCTTCTCCATCGCTTGCGACATGTAAGCGCGAGTCATGGCGAGCGGCAGAGCCGCAGCCGCTTCGCCGTTCCGCTCGACCAGTTTCTGTGCCCGCAAGACCGCCGATTCCATCGCGTAGGTTTCAATCACCATATCGGCGATTGCTCCCATGATCTCTTGCTGATCCTCGATGGCCTGCATGTATCTCTGCGTAGCCGAGCCGGCTGCGAACAAACCGAGTTTCTTTGCCTGCGCTACCAATTTGCGCTCTTCGCCCAGAGGACCTTCGACCTCCTCTCCCATGGAAGGCCCCGAGAGAACTTCATCCATCAGCTTCTTGATCGCGGGCATGAGTGGTAATTGGCCCGACATGGCCCGCTTGAGAAGGAATCCAGTAATGATCAACCGGTTGATCTCATTCGTGCCTTCAAAAATCCGGTTGATGCGAGCATCACGATAGGCGCGCTCGGCAGGATACTCTTCAACAAAGCCATATCCGCCGTAAATCTGCACCGTCTCGTCAACCACATAATCGATCATCTCCGAGCCCCAAACTTTGATGATCGAGCACTCCACCGCGTATTCTTCAATCGCCTTGCGAACATTCTTGATCGCGTCCGCGCCCGACTTATCCACCTCCGCAAGCGCGACGTCCATCATGCCGACGGTGCGGTAAACCATGGACTCGCCCACGTAGATCAGCATGGCCATGTTGGCAATCTTCTCGCGCACCAATCCAAAATCGGCAATGACTTTCTTGAAGGCCTTGCGTTGTTTTGCGTAGCCAACCGCATTTTCCAGGGCGACGCGCGCGCCGCCCACGCACATCGCGCCCAGCTTGAACCGCCCGACATTGAGGATGTTGAACGCGATCACGTGCCCTTTGCCGATCTCGCCCAGAAGATTTTCGACGGGCACTTTGCAGTCATTGAGAATGATCGGGCAGGTAGAGGACCCGCGAATACCCATCTTGTGCTCTTCTGCACCGATCGAAAACCCGGGGAAATTTTTTTCAACCAGAAACGCAGTGAACTTTTCGCCATCCACCTTGGCAAAAACCGTGAATAGATCGGCAAAACCGGCGTTCGTGATCCACATTTTTTCGCCGTTCAGGATGTAGTGCTTGCCGTCTTTAGAGAGCTCGGCCCGCGCTCGGCAATTGAGCGCATCCGAGCCGGACGAAGCTTCCGACAAAGCGTACGCGCCCACAATTTCTCCGCTGGCCAGGCGCGGCAGGTATTTCTTTTTCTGTTCTTCCGTACCGAAATAAACGATCGGCAAGGTGCCGATGCCGGTGTGCCCACCCCAACTGGTCGCAAACCCGGCATACTTGGCAATGTGGTCGGCAATCACGGCAGCGGTGACCTTGTCCATGTCCAGGCCTCCGTACGCTTCCGGGATTTCTACAGAACTCAATCCCAGCTCGCCTGCTTTCTTCAGCAGTTCGCGGGTGACGGAAAAATCCTTGTGCTCGATTTTCTCGACATTAGGAATGATTTCATTGACGGCGAATTCTTCAGCAGTTTGTCCGATGAGCTGATGCTGTTCGGTGAAATCCTCCGGCGTGAAGATTTCCTCAGGCTGGCGCTCTTCGAGCAAGAAGCTGCCGCCCGAGATTTTGGTCTTGGGAATTGCAGAAACAGTTGCCATTGCGCACCTCCGTAAATCTAAAGACCACGATAACGCTGAGGAAACTAAACGAATCGAAACAATTTTAATGCTAGAAGCGATCGAATGATAGGACTGGAATTGCGGCGATCATGGGTATTTCTTACCTGAATTTCCGATACCTCGGCGTCGCCGATTGCCTAGCTCACGTTTTCAAAGATTCCCGCCGCGCCCATTCCTCCTCCCACGCACATGGTGACCAAGCCATAACGCCCGTGGCGGCGCTTGAGTTCGCGAATGATGGATGCGGTGAGCTTGGCGCCCGTGCAACCCAACGGATGTCCTAGCGCGATCGCCCCGCCATTTGGGTTAACGCGCTCCGGGTTGAGCCCCCCTTCTTTGATGACCGCCAGCGATTGCGCAGCAAAGGCTTCGTTTAGCTCGATCACATCGATATCCGATAGCTTCAATCCCGCCATTTTCAGCGCCTTCGGAATCGCAAATACCGGTCCGAGGCCCATTTCTTCCGGTTTGTATCCCGCCGTCGCAAACGATACGTACCGCGCCAGCGGCTTGATGCCGAGCGCCTTCGCCCGTTCCGCCGACATAACGACGGCCGCTGCCGCTCCGTCCGACATTTGCGAGGAATTTCCCGCGGTTACGGTTCCCTTGGCATGAAAAGCCGGCTTCAGCGAGAGCAAGGCCTCCAGAGAAGTGTCTGCCCGTGGACCCTCGTCGATTTTAAAAGTGATCTCTCGCCGCTTCGGCTTGGACCCATTTGGAGCGGTGAAGCTGACATGCACCGGTACCGTTTCGTCGGTGAACTTGCCTGCTTCGATCGCCGCGATCGCATTCTTGTGGCTTCGCAGAGAGAATTCGTCGGCTTGCTCGCGCGTGATGCCAAAGCGATGCGCCAGACGTTCCGCGGTCAGTCCCATCGACAGATATGCGTCCGGGTAGTGATCGACCAGCCACGGATTAGGCGAAATTTTGTTCCCGCCCATCGGAATCATCGACATCGATTCCGTCCCTCCCGCGACAATCACTTCGGCCCCGCCAGCCATGATCCGCTCAGCCGCCTGCGCGATGGCCTGCAGCCCGGATGAGCAGAAACGGTTGATGGTCAAAGCCGACACTTCAACCGGCAGCCCGGCGCGAAGAGACGCGATTCGGGCCACATTCATGCCCTGCTCGGCCTCCGGCATAGCGCAGCCCAGGATGACGTCCTCGATCTCTTTCGGATCGAGTTGTGGCACGCGCTCCAGCGCGCCTTTGATGGCAACCGCGGCCAACTCATCCGGGCGTGTCGCCCGCAATGTGCCTTTAAACGCGCGCCCTACAGGCGTACGGACCGACGAAACAATCACAACATCACGCATAATTCCGTTTCCAGTGGCTAGTAGCCAGGTTACATTCAGCATTCACAACACAGTGCTCGTTGCTCACACAGCACCTTAGATGATTGTCATTCCGAGGGAGCTTCAGCCCCAAGGAATCCGCAGTTCCAACCCGGATGACCTTCACTGACTACAAAATCAGTTCAGTTCCTCAACGTCTTTCCCGTCTTCAACGTGTACTGAATCCTCTCCTGCGTCTTCTTCTCCCCGCACAGCGATTTGAACGCTTCTCGTTCCAAATCCAGGATGTATTGCTCGCTCACCGGATTTCCCGGCGAGACGTTCCCGCCGCACAGCACTTCTGCGACCTTGGTGCCGATCTTCACCTCGTACTCGGTAATGTAGTCTCCTTCACGCATTAGATGAACCCCGAGCTTGAGTGCAGCCAAGATGTTTTCTCCAGGCGCAGGAATATCTGTTCGCGGTTGCGGCGGCTCGTAGGCAGCGCGAGCCATCTCCAATGCCCTTTCCTTGGCATCGCTGAGCAAGCGCTCGCGGTTCATCGTGATCCTGTCGGAATCGCGCAAAAACCCCAGGGCTCGCGCCTCGTGCGCCGAGGTCGCGACTTTCGCTGTGGCAACCGTCTCAAAGGTTTTCTTTATCGCTTCCATCAGCTCCACCGATTCGCCTCGGCCTCCGGGACGGATCGATTCCGCTGTGTCGATCGCGCGCAACAGCATCTCCTTGCATCCGCCGCCACCCGGCAACAATCCCACCCCCACTTCCACCAGGCCGGTATAAAGTTCAGCATGCGGTTGCAAGGCCGGCGCGTGCAGTGAAATTTCTGCCCCTCCGCCCAGAGTTAGCCCAAACGGCGCAACCACCACCGGTTTTGGAGAAAACTTGATGGCCTGCGTCATGCCCTGGAATTGCCGGATCGCGAAGTCAACCTCATCCCACTCTTCCTCCTGAACGGACATGAGGAGCAGCATTAGATTGGCGCCAACAGAAAAATTAGTGGCGTCATTGGTAATCACAAACGCCTCGAAGTTGTCTCCCGGACCACCCGGTTTCAGAGTCTGCAAGATGAGCTGCACTATATCTGCTCCCAACGCATTCATCTTGGAATGAAATTCGATGCAGGCTACGCCGTCGCCCAGATCCACCAGCGATGCACCGGAGTTTTTCTTTACCACTCCGTTCGATTTCTTTGCCACTTCAACCGACCAAACGCCGGCCGGTACCTTCACTGGCTTCCAGTTCTCGTGGTCGGGATCACAGTACATGCGTCCCGAAGGCGTGTGGGGATCATCGAGATACCATGACTTCCGCCCGCAGGACAGCAGTTTCTCCACATTGGCCGCCACCGGACGCCCTTCTTTCTTCATGCGAGCGACGGTCGCATCGACCCCAGCCGCGTCCCACAACTCGAACGGCCCAAGTTCCCAGTTGAAGCCCTGGCGCATCGCGCGATCGATTTCAACCACCGAATCCGAGATCTCGGGAATGCGGTTAGCTGTATAAGTCCAGAGATCAGACAATGCCGACCACAGAAACTGCCCGGCCTTGTCGCCCTTGTGAGGCGCCCCATCCATTCCCAACAACATGCGGAGTCGCGCTCCCGCCGGCTCGACATTTTTCGCCATCTCCAGCGCCTGAAACTTGGGCTTGTGCCGCGGATGATATTCCAGCGTCTTCCAATCGAGGGCAAGCCGTTGTTCCTCGTGATCGTGGCCTTTCACTTTCTTGTAGAAACCGCCTCTTGTCTTATCGCCCAGCCATTTACGTTCGAGCATCTGGCGGAAGAAATCCGGCACCTTGAGATCGCCGCGTTCGTCGCGCACATTGTGCGTCATGTTGGCCACCACGTGCCCAAGGATGTCCAGCCCTACCAGATCGATCGTGCGAAATGTTGCCGAGCGCGGCCAGCCCACCGCTTGCCCCGTGAGCGCGTCGACTTCTTCGATCGACAGGTCCATCTCCTGCATCAGCCGCATCACGTTCAGCACGGAGAAAGTCCCAATCCGGTTGGCGATAAAATTCGGCGTATCCTTTGCAACAACCACCCCTTTACCCAGGCGAACATCGCAAAATTGCGCAATGCTATCTATGACCGCGCGATCCGTATCAGGTGTAGGGATCAGTTCCAGGAGCCGCATATAGCGCGGCGGATTGAAAAAATGCGTGCCAAACCACATGCGCCGGAAATCATCCGAAAATCCCTCGGCGATTTTCGCGACCGGCAGACCGCTGGTATTGGTCGTGATGACCGTGCCCGGCTTCCGGATCGCGTCGACTTTACGCAGCAGCGCGTGCTTGATCTCGAGATTCTCGACTACTGCCTCGATGATCCAGTCGACTTCAGCAAGTTTGTTGAGATCGTCCTCGAAGTTGCCGACGGTCACAAGCCGGGCCAGCGACCCATCCATAAACGCCGCCGGTTTAGACTTCTTGGCGCTTTCCAGTCCCGCGAGAGCGATCTTGTTGCGGGCCGGCGCATCTGCGTCGGGAGGCACGATATCGAACAGATAACTCGGAACACCGGCGTTGGCGAACTGTGCCGCAATCCGCGCCCCCATGGTGCCCGCGCCCAGCACCGCCACCTTGTGAATCCGCTTCATTTGAGAGACTCCAGTCGAGTGGTATTACTACTTGCTTGCGTGAAACAATCCTAAGCAGTATTTATTGTTGGTCAGAAGAGATTCGCGTTCGGCTTGACACTGTATAGCGTCTCGATCGTCCTTGCCACTCTGATTCAGAATAGCAGCACCTGCAGAGAGAGGGTCCCTACAAAAAGCGTGGGCGCGAACCGTATTGATGTGGGGTGAGGATGGCAACGGCGCGCGCCCTATTAAGTTGAATTTATCCTAGGCCTCAAGCCCACGGAAGTCAAGATAAATTATTCATATTTAAGCAGTTAGATAAAATTCCCGGATCACGATTCCATCCCGTGCGCAAGGTTATCCATCACACTTGTGTGTGACGAATTCAAATGCCGATTTAGGCTCCCTCATCCAGCTCGGGATGCGACGCCAGATATTTCTGCGCCTCTCGCACCGTGTCTTTTTCTCCGCTATAGGCGAGTTTTTGGGCGGCCTCTTCCAACGCAATCCACAGTGCCCGCCTCACCTCAATCCTCATTTCGGGAGCCACATTATCGATCTCACCTGAGACGTAGCGAAGCAGGTAAAAGGTCACGATTTTGAATACCCGCTCGCGGTTTCCCCAGGAGCGCACGTAAACATACTTTACCGTCGCAAGCTTCGCTACTGGAATTGCGTTCAGCCCAGTCTCTTCCCGAACTTCCCTTATGGCCGTCTGCTCTGGTTTTTCGCCTTTGTCAACCAAACCCTTAGGCAAGGCGAGTAACAGTTTTTGCCACTTTTTGTCCTTGCTCTTGGCTCCTGTCTCCGCCGAATCATCCTTTTGTGGCTCGATCACAGCCACCTGCCAGCCCTCCGCACTCCGCCGCACCACCACTCCGCCCGCCGAGATTTCCCGCTCCATGCGCCTCAAACTATCAGGAATACTAGGCTTAGTCACGTTTTACGCGGTAATATCGAAGTGTGATTACTGAAGAGTGGGTCGATTTGGTAAGCCTTCGCAAGAGCCCTGGCATCTTACTTGCAAAGATTCAGTTGGGGTGGTGGCCCGCAATTAGGGCAGATGTGGGGAAAGCAGTGAAGAGCCTAGGGAGAATCATCCGGTCGGTGCAGGCGTTTGGCCGGGAGCTTTCCGGCCATCCCGTACACTCGCCAACACCCGATGTAGGCATCGGCCTCGCCTTGGGCGGCGGCTTCGCGCGTGGCATCGCTCACATCGGCGTTCTAAAGGTTCTCGAAGCAGAAAATATCCCCATCCGCTATATTGCCGGCACCAGCGTAGGCGCGCTGATCGGAGCTGCTTATTGCAGCGGTTTGTCTCCGGCCGATCTTGAAGAAGTGGCCACCCGCGTCCGCTTTAAACACTTTGCCCGCTGGACTCTTTCCCGCTACGGTTTCGCCAGCAACCAGCGCATGATCGGTTTTCTTAACAGCATCCTCAAAGTAAAAACCTTCGAAGAATTGCGTATCCCGCTCGCCGTCACCGCAACCGACTTTTCGACGGGCGAAGGCGTGCTGTTTCATTCCGGCCCGTTGGTGGATCCGGTGCGCGCCAGCTGTGCTTATCCAGGAATGTTCCTACCGGTGAAAATTCGTGGACGGCAACTGATCGACGGTATGTTGTCATACACCGTACCCACCGCGCCGCTTCGCCAGATGGGCGCGGATCGCGTACTGGCGGTGCATCTCAAAGGCCATTGGACCACGGGCGAAGGTCCCCGCCACTTGTTCGACGTCATCGGTCAATGCTTCTCAATTGCGCAGGAAATGAATTGCCATATTTGGAAACAGGCAGCTGATCTGATCATCGAGCCGGATGTCAATGGCTACAAATATGACGCGTTCGAGCACAGCGCGGATTTGGTCAAAGCCGGGGAGACCGTCACCCGCGCCGCAATTCCGGAAATTCGCAAGTGGCTCAAACCGGAACCCGTCCGCGTACAAAAAACCCTCAAGCCGCCTGCCGTGAGCCCCGCCACCGTGTCAGCCGACTAGCCGCCAGCTATCAGGAATTTTCAATGACATTGCTAATCTGGCCTTGCCGCTTTTTCGGCGTTCACGATGCTAGATGCGGTCTCATAAACGCTCGGGCCGCATGTAGAGGCACGCAAGGTGGACGATCAGACGAGCGAAGCGCCCGTTGGGATAAGATTGCGGGTCAATCTTAACCTCAATTCCTGCCCTTCGTAGCTGGGCTACCATTTTGTCGAGGTCATGCACTCGAAAGTTCACCATCCAGACCTTTTGAGGCCCCAATAGCGGACCGGGTTTGCAAGCGCGTACGGCAGGAATACTGTGAATGCCGATGAGAAAAGAAGAGTCAACGCAACCGATTTATGAGCAGGTGGATGCGATCTACCGGTCGGAGTCGCGACGTCTGTTTGCTACGTTGATCCGCTTGCTGGGGGATTTCGATCTTGCCGAGGAGGCGGTGCAAACGGCGTTTGCCGCGGCCTTGGAGCAGTGGCCACGGGAAGGAGTGCCGGCCAATCCGCGCGCCTGGCTAGTTTCCACGGGGAAATTCAAAGCGATCGACGCGTTGCGGCGGAGGGCGCGACTCAATTCGTCAATTATGGAATCGATGGATATCGGACCGACGGCGCAGCTCGAAGCGAGCCCTGATCCACTAGAAACGGATCAGCCCGAGATTGAAGATGACCGGCTGCGGCTGATCTTTACCTGCTGTCACCCGGCATTGCCGCCGGAAGCGCAGGTGGCGTTGACGCTGCGAGAAGTCTGCGGGCTGACAACAGAAGAAATAGCGCGGGCGTTCCTGATGTCCGCACCGACCATTGCGCAGCGCATCGTGCGCGCCAAGACAAAGATTCGAGAGACACCAATTCCCTACGAGGTACCGACGCAGCAGCAAATGCCGGAGCGACTGGGCGCCGTGCTTCAGGTCATCTATCTCGTCTTTAACGAGGGTTATTCGGCTGCGGCAGGAGCGGAGGTAACGCGGGCCGAGCTAACCGGCGAGGCGATTCGACTGGGCCGGTTGCTGGCCGAACTCCAGCCGGAGGCGGAAGTCATGAGTTCCGAGGTAATGGGCCTGCTTGCTCTGATGTTGCTGCAGGAATCCCGGCGCGCGGCGAGGACCTCGCCGGCCGGAGAGCTGATTTTGCTGGAGAATCAAGACCGCGCGCTCTGGAACCGAGAGCAGATCGCCGAGGGATTGGCATTGGTGGAGAAAGCCCTGGGGTTAGCAAAAAATACCCGGCGCTTCGGCTCTTACACACTGCAGGCTGCGATTGCGGCCGTCCATGCGGAGGCGGGATCGGCCGCTGCGACGGACTGGCGGCAGATTGTTGCGCTTTATGATCAGTTGGTGCGAATTCAGCGTTCGCCGGTTGTCCATCTCAACCGTGCCGTGGCCATTGCCATGCGCGATGGTCCAGAGGCCGGTCTGGCGCATATCGAGGCGGTGTTGGAACAAGGCGGATTGGCGAATTACTACCTGGCGCATTCCGCCCGTGCAGATATGTACCGCAGGCTGGGCAGGACGGCTGAGGCTCGGGCTGCCTATGAGAAGGCGCTGGCGCTGACCCAACAGGAACCAGAACGGCAATTCCTGCAAGAGCGGATTCGGCAGCTGAAATAAAAAATTGGAGTAGCTGCCGGCTTTCGCGGATGTCCGCCACCCTTCGTTCTTTGAAGGGCCTACGCCCTCAGGCCTTTGGCAATGCTTAGGTACCTCGCGCCAAGTTCGGGATCATTACGGAACATTCCCCAGTTTTCCTAACGAATGGAGACTGGCACGGAACCGCCAGCTCCGGTCTCAAACTGGGAGACGGCAGACATTTTCTTGCCTTTGGGTGGCGCAGCGGTTTCACCGCTGCGGTACAGTGGCAAGAATGATGAGCGGCTTCAGCCGCTGAGGTGCCTTTGATGGCCGCTCCCCGCCGAGGCAATACCGGATACAGTTGCTACTTCATCACAGCCTCTACATTTCAGAAGCGCAACATTCTTCAGTCCGACCGAATGGCCGGCCTCTTTCTCGACGTCCTCCTTCACTACCGGGCGCGAGGAAAGTATCTGCTGCATGAGTTTGTCGTGATGCCAGACCATTTCCATCTGCTGATTACTCCGGGTGAATCGCTGGAAAGAGCGATGCAGTTGATCAAGGGCGGTTTTTCTTTTCGGGCAAAAAGAGAATTGGGATTCATGCATGAGATTTGGCAGCCTAGCTTCTATGATCGGCGGGTGCGGGATGCAGGAGAATATTTCGCCTTTCGAGAGTACATTCGACAGAATGCTCTAAAGCGGGGGTTGGCAATAAGAGCCGAGGATTATCGGTACAGTTCAGCCTGGCCTGGGCTTGTGCTTGATGGGGCACCTCAGCGGCTAAAGCCGGCGGATTCGATGAGCGCTTAAATCGCAGCGGTAAACCGCTGCGCCACCCAAGGGCACTATCCAACCATTCCCGAGCACCGCTTTCTCGGCAGTCGGCTCGAGGAACTGCGATAAAAATAGTTTGGTTCTGCTGTCGATTTTCGGTCTCCCCAACGACTATAGGGCAAAAGAACGATGAGCTACGGCTCTGATTTACAGAAAACGATTTGCCGTAAACAAGTCACGGAACCCAAGGAGAAAAAGTCATGCCACAGTATCTGGTTTGTAACTACCTCCCCGACGACTTCGATCCGTCCACCGTAACCGAAGCGATGATGGAAGAGATCCACGCGCTCAACCGCGAAATGATTGCTGCCGGCGTGAGGAAGTTCACTTGCGGGATTTCCCCGGCCGCAAACGCAAAGGTGTTGCGAAAGCAGTCCGACGGCAAGGTGCTCGTCACCGACGGGCCGTACACTGAGACCAAGGAGCACATCGGCGGTTTTTGGATACTGGAATGCGCAGACCTGGACGAGGCACTTGCATGGGCTAAGAAGGTCGCCATCTCCTGCGATGTGCCCGGCGAGGTGCGCGAGCTTCTTTTCTACCCGGCTCCGGAACAAGGACCCGGCGGAAGCAAGTAAACAACCTGGCCACTGCGGCCTCGGAACACGCGCCGTAGTGACGAGATGAACGAGCCGGCACAACGCTCTGCTGCTGGCTCCCACCCAGAGAACAAGGAAAAGGAGAAGAACAATGAAATACATCTGTTTGGGCTACTACGACAAACGCGAATTCGAGGGCCTGAGTGAGGCCGAGCGGAACGCCAGGTTCGACCAATGCTTTGCATACGACGACCATCTTCGTGCCAACGGGCACTGGGGTGGTGGCGAGGCGCTTCAGGGGCCGGAAACCGCCTTGACCCTGTCTTGGAAGAACGGCAAAGTGGCAACTACGGACGGTCCCTATGCGGAAACTAAGGAACAACTCGGCGGCATTCTCATCCTTGAGGCGCGGGACATGAATCATGCTGTGCAACTCATGACGCAGCATCCAGCGATGACGTTTGGCAACATTTTCGAGATTCGGCCAGTGGGGGACATGAGCGAAATCATGAAGGCAAGTGAGCAGCGCCGGCGAAAGGATAACTCTCGATGAGGACGCCCATGAAGACGAAGGAAAGAACGATCTGGATCATGGCCCCGGTGCTCGCCATCAGCATCGGTTTCCTTGCGCCGAATGCCGCAGCACAGTCGGATCCATATCCGAAGATGGCGCCTATCGACCAATACTTGATGGAAAAAAACGCCGAGATTCAATTGGCGCGGAGTGCCGCTCCCGATTCCATATTCCGCGACGCGACCATTCTGGTTCTGGGACGGCAGGGCTACGAGACCGCGGTCGAGGGCAAGAACGGGTTTGTCTGTATGGTGGGAAGAAGTTGGACGGCGGCGTTCGACTGGCCCGAATTCTGGAACCCGAAGGTGAGGGCCGCCGATTGTATGAACCCCCAATCGGCGCGTTCGATATTGCCGATCGCCGAACTGCGGACGAGGATGGTGATGGCCGCCCACTCCAAGGCGGAGATCGTGTCGGCTGTTAAGGCGGCGTACGACAATAAGCAATTGCCCGATCTCGAAAACGGCGCGATGGATTACATGATGTCGAAATCGGCCTATCTGACCGACGGGGACGGTCACAACGGACCGCATCTGATGTGGTACACCACCCTGACGGACGGTAAAGATTGGGGAGCTTTCGCAGCGGGCTCGCCGGTCATGTCTGCCCCCTATTGGTTCTTCTCGTCGCAGGAAGCGTCGGAGGTGAAAGGGCTGCCGCCGATCCTTGTGTTCTTAGTCGGGGTGGCAGATTGGTCCGACGGAACGCCCGCTCCCACGCATCAGTGAGCAGCGGTCGCGGCAGAACCCGGCACGCTGCAGTTCACCGCTGCGGTCGATTTCTTCCGTCGGCGATAGCTATAGGATCAACGATTCAACGCAAGGCCAAACTTTGATAAGCATTGGTGCATAAAGGGGGTCCTGACAATCCGATGAGAAATGTAATCTACGCAATCAACATCACCCTCGATGGCTGCTGCGACCACACCAAGACGATTGCCGATGAACAGCTGCTTGAATATTTTACGGACCTGTTGCGAGATGTTGACCTGCTCGTCTTTGGGCGTAAGACCTATCAATTGATGGTTCCTTATTGGCCTGATGTCGCAAAAGACCAGTCCGCGACAAAAGCAGACAGAGAATTTGCTCGAGCATTTGACTCCAAACAACTTGTTGTTTTCTCACAATCGTTAGACAAAGCCGAAGGCAAAAATACGAGAATTGTTCGTACGAAGCCTCAAGACGAGATTCTTAAATTGAAACAGGAACAAGGCAAAAATATCTTGCTCGGCGGCGTAGCTATCCCTTCACAACTCATTGAGCTTGGTCTGGTGGATGAATTTCATTTTGTCGTTCAGCCAATCATTGCTGGAGAAGGGAGACGGTTGCTAGAAGGTGTTAGCCTCCAGGAGAAATTACAATTAAAACTTGCCGAGTCAAAGATTTTTAAATCAGGATGTGTTGCGCTTCGTTACCTGAAACAATGACAGAAAGGTCAAGAGTCCTGCATTGGAAAGCGCCTGATGTTGGAGCGCCGAATTATGAAGGCTGCCACAATTCGATGGGGTTCCCCTCAGGATCATGCAGACGAGCGAAGCGCCCGTTGGGATAAGATTGCGGGTCAATCTTAACCTCAATTCCTGCCGTTCGTAGCTGGGCTGCCATTTTGTCGAGGTCACGCACTCGAAAGTTCACCATCCAGACCTTTTGAGGGTCCCCGAAATACTTAGTCGTTTCGGGAAAGGGACTGAAGACGGTCGGTCCGGCCTCTTGCTGCCAAACGGGTGCGCCTTCGCTCGTGGGTGTGAGCGCGATCCCCAAGTGTTGCAGGTACCAGTTCCCCAACGCTTTGGGATCATGAGCTCGGAAGAACAACCCTCCGATTCCGGCTACTTTTTCCATTTCCGTTCCTCCCGATTCATGTTTAGCAGCTGGCTTCGCAGGCGGAGCAGGACTCGCTGGTTGTGCGGCATTCTGTGCCGCCATGGCGAATTTATTCCGTGACAGAATGAAGCTGGACCCGAAAGCATATGACAGGATTCGAAGTAGCTGGCGCCTTTGAAAGCTCATCGCACCTCCTCCCGAGACTTTGTGCGAGCTCATCTACGATACCTGCGGGATCCCGCCCATTGTTCATCGTTCAATTCCAGCGTCCAGCCATCGGCGCATATGGAGCTGCTCAGAGCATCTCCAGAATGACACCAATTAGCGCCTCGGCCATCCATGAGACTGGTTCTAGTCATAGCGCTCTCGAAGTAGATCTCCTATCGCGGCGTACGCCCGCGACAATGTCTGTTCATCGGGAAGGAACACAATGCGGAAATGCTTCGTGCCCGGCTTTTGTCCGAATCCCGAACCATGCACGACCATGACGTGCTTTTGCAGAATCAACTCCCGCACGAAGATCTCGTCACCCTCCGGGATATCGATTCGTGGGAAAGCATAGAAGGCGCCCCGAGGCGCAACACAACTAACTCGCGCAGTTGAGTTGGCCCAGCGTACTGTCAGGTCCCGGCGGCTGCGGAGCTTGCTGCGCACTTCCGGCAAGTGGTCCTGCGGCCCTTCCAGCGCAGCTTTGATCGCATATTGCTCCGGATGATTGGCGCAGAGCCGGGCCCGCAGCAACTTCTGGATTCCTTCCTTGTATTGCTTCACGGCCGCAGCCTCGCCACTCACGATTCCCCAGCCAATACGCCATCCCGGCGCCAGATAGTTTTTCGATAATCCACCGAAGGTGACCACCGGCACGTCGGGAGCGACAGCCGCAATCGATATAGTCTCGCCTTCATCCAGAATTAGCTTGTCGTAGATCTCATCCGCGAAGATCACCAGGTTGTGTCGCCTTGCTAGGTCTGCGATCTTTCCCAGCATCGCCCGCGTACATACCGCCCCAGTGGGATTATTGGGATTAATCAGCACAATGCCGCGTGTGCGCGGCGTAATCTTTCTCGTAACGTCGAAAAGGTCAGGCTGCCAGCCGTCCTCTTCATTCAAATCATAGCTGTTGAGCTTGAGCCCCATCTTGGCGAGCACCGCGGAATAGAGTGGATAGTCCGGGCTTGGCGTTAGCAGGTCATCCCCTGGATTGAGCAGCGCAGTCAGGCACAGATCGACGGTCTCGCTCACCCCGGATGTTACAAACACGTCCTGCACCGACGAAATCTTCTTGCGCGCGGCTTCTCCGCGAATCGCTTCCAGCGCTTCCTTGATTCCGGGCGACGGGGCGTATCCATTCTTTCCGTCACGCATTGCTTTGTACACGGCTTCGATCAAGTGAGGCGGAGTCCGGAAATCAAAATTGATGGGATCGCCGATGTTGAGCGGCAGAATCTCGTGACCCTGCTTCGCTACCTCATCGGCGATACATGCCAAATCGCGGATCGCATAGCGCACGTTCTCCAGCCTTGCGGCCGCAGTGATCTCACGAGTCTGCATGGTGGGCATAGAGGATTCTAAACCGCCGAGTAGGCCGACCGCGCAAAGTCACAAATTTGCTTTTGCTTGCCGCCATCCCTACTGAGGAGCCCCACCGTGGCGCGTTCTTTGTGTCAGGGTGGGAGGCAATACCGGCGCCGAATCAAATGCCTGACTTCTTCGTCTTCCTAATCCGCCCGGTCGATCTGTGCCTTCTGCAGCCGGTCCGAATAGTCCACGTACACCGACTTCCATTCCGTATAAAAGTCGATCGCTCCAATGCCGCCTTCGCGATGACCATTGCCCGTGGCTTTCACGCCCCCGAACGGCAGATGCACCTCCGCTCCAATCGTGGGAGCGTTGATGTACGTAATGCCGGCGTCGAGATCACGCATGGCTTTGAACGCGCGGTTCACATCCTTGGTATAAAGCGACGACGACAATCCATACTGAATGCCATTGGCGATCTCGATCGCATCCTCCAGATGCTCGCAAGCGATGATCGAAACCACCGGCCCAAAGATTTCTTCCTGCGCAATCCGCATCTTGGGATCGACATCAGCAAAAACCGTCGGCTCGAGGAAAAATCCAAACTGATATGCGCCGCCGTTCAGACGATTGCCGCCACACTTTAGCCGCGCCCCCTCCGCTCTCCCAATCTCGATGTAGCTCAAATCGGTCTTGAGCTGGCTTTCGTTGATGGCCGGCCCCATCTCCACGGTTTCATCCAGTCCATTGCCCACTTTCAAGCTTCGGGCGCGTTCCACGTAGCGTTCGACGAATTCGCCATAAACTCCCTTTTGCACGATGATGCGGCTGGTCGCGGTGCAGCGCTGGCCGGTCGTGCCGAAGCCACCCCACAGCCCGCCCTCGATCGCCAGATCAAGGTTCGCATCATCCAGCACAATCATCGGATTCTTGCCGCCCAGTTCCAGCGAACAGTGCTTGAAGCTCTTCGCTGCCGTCGTGCCCACGATCCGTCCCACCTCGCTCGATCCCGTCAGTGAAACCGCGCGCACCTCGGAATGCTCCGTCAGAGGCGTTCCAACCATGGCACCGAATCCGGTCACAATGTTAATAACCCCCTTGGGCAGGCCGGCATCCACCAGCGCGCGCACCAGGTTGAACGTGGACAGCGGTGTATCCTGGGCCGGTTTGATCACGCACGTGTTCCCGCAAACAATCGCCGGCAAGAGCTTCCACGACGGAATGGCCATGGGGAAGTTCCACGGCGTAATCATGGCGCAAACTCCAATCGGCTGCCGCACCGCCATGGCAAACTTATTAGGCAACTCCGACGGCGTCGTCGGCCCAAACATGCGTCGACCTTCCCCTGCCATGTAGTAGGCCGTATCAATGGCTTCCTGCACGTCCCCACGAGTTTCTTTCAGAACCTTTCCCATCTCTCGCGTCATGTCGCGCGAGTATTCCTCTTTTCGCTCAATCAGAATTTCTGCTGCGCGATACACCAGCTCTGCCCGTCGCGGCGCCGGCACCAGACGCCACTTGGCAAACGCGTGTTTGGCTGCTTCCACGGCGGCATCCACGTCGGCCTTGCCTGATTTTTGAAAGATCCCAAGTACGTCGCGCGTATCGGCCGGATTGCGGTTTTCGAAAGTTTCCCCGGTTGACGCTTCCACCCATTCGCCGTCGATAAAGTTCTTGTAAACCTTGGCGCGGGTAGCTGTCCCCAGAATTGTCGGCCCGGTTAGGACTTCAGTTGCCATACAACCTCCTATGATTGCTGAGAAAACAGCGGTAAGAACTCGACGCTATCTATGCTACTGCCCGGAGAAAGGAGCGGCAAGGGCAGGCCAGACGCCGACACGCCCTAGGACGCTTTCGTCCCTCCCTGATCCATCACGTACACTCTCCCCGGTGCTGCAGTCTGAATCTTGTTTTTCTCGAAACACTCCTTGATCCGCCGCCGCAGTTCCCGGCCCACCGCATACTGCGTATTCGGACGCGTCTTCACCAGCATCAAATACTCCGCCTCTCCGCTGCCCACGCGATCAATCCCCGGTACCTGCACCTCTGCAACGATATCGCTGGCAAATTTTGGATCGTGTCTTAGCTCCTCGCCCACCTGCTGCAACAATCCTATGATCTTGTCACTCGGCTCGCTGTACGCCACCACCACTCGCATCGGGAGCTGCGACCAATCGCGCGTCATGTTTGAGACGATGGTGATCTGACTGTTTGGCACGATGTGCAACGTGCCATCGTCATCCCGCAACGCCGTGTGTCGCAGCGTCATTCCCTCCACCGTCCCTTTCACTCCCGCAATGCGAATAATGTCCCCTATGCCGTACTGATTTTCGAAAAGAATCAAGAACCCGTTGATGAAATCGTGAACCAGGGTTTGCGCGCCAAAGCCAATCGCCAACCCTGCCACCCCCGCACTCGCCAGCAGCGGCCCCAGATTCAATCCCAGCAAGGGCAGCACTTCCAGCGCCGCCACGAACACGATCACGAAAAACCCAATGCTGTTGATTACACTCGCCAGCGTCCGCACTTGTTGAGCACGAATGCCAGGTGCCAATCGTCCGGCCTGCAACGACGCGACTTTCCTGGTAATCAGTCGCAACAGCCGCGCCAGCGCCAACGCAACTAGGATAACCAGGACGATTTTCGGCACATCGTGGCGCAGAAACGTGCGCGAATCTTCGCTCCAGTCCTGCAAAAGAGCCCGCAGCCTGTCGCTTGGCACCATCACTCTGAAGAACAGGATCATGGCGTTGCGCGCGATTATACAGGCAGGGCGCGGGCGAATTCTCGCCGCGTATAATCTTGGTTGTCACTCCGTGGAGGTGACTGTGCCCTTCCCTCGACTCGCGTTGGCTCTTCTTCTGCTTTTTCTGCCGGCGGTCTCTGCCAGAGCCTTCGCCCAGGCACCGGGCGTTCCTCCGGTTCCGCGTATGCCCAGTCCGACTGAGCCTTCGACGCCCTCGGAAGACTCCGCTCGCGAGCGCATGGAACGGGATATGGCGAAAAAGGCCAACGAAGAGAGACAGGCCCAACTCAAGCGTGACAGTGATCGCCTCTTTAAGCTGGCGACAGAATTGAAAGACTCCGTCGACAAGTCCAACCAGAACACCCTTTCCATTGATGTGATCAAGAAGGCGGAAGAGATCGAGAAGCTCGCCCACAGCGTTAAAGAGAAGATGAAAGGCAACTGACCCGGCGGGACATTCGTACCGCAAAAAGTTTTGTCATTCCGAGGGAGTTTCAGCCCCGAGGAATCTGCTGTTCGTCGGCACCCCCGCGTTCAGCGAGTAAGCCAATCATGGTTAGTGGGCCAGGTTGATTTGTCATCCCGGAGCAAGTGCTCGCTTCCGCCCCAAACTGGCCAACTACCCAATCACGCCACTGGCTCGCCAGCGGTGGCTTCTGAGCTATAATTGCAACTGAGTTTCACTAGCTTAAGGAGGCAACCTTTGCCTTTTCCCGAGACCGAAGTTCCCGGACGCTTGCAGGCGGAATTGATGTCCCGCGGCCTCCGTATGACCCGCCAGCGCCGCACCATTCTGAGTGTCGTCGAAACCGCCAAGCAGCACCTCGATGCCAGCCAGATTCTCCGCCGCGCCCGCCGGCTGGATCCTCAAGTTGACCGGGTAACCGTCTATCGCACCTTGAGCCTGCTCAAGCGCCATGGGTTGATCGATGAACTGGACCTTATGCACATGGAGGGCGAGAAGCACTTCTATGAGCGCCGCCCGCAGCGCGATCACATCCACATGGCCTGCCTCCGCTGCGGAAAGATCATGGAGTTTGAAAGCGATCTGTTTGACCGCCTGAAGGGCCAGATTCAGCGCGATTGCCGCTTTCACATCGTGGTCAGCCGTCTCGAAGTCGGCGGCTATTGCGCTCACTGCCGCACTACCGCCTGACTGTCATCCCCAATGTTGTTCGCGAAACTGTACCGCTGTTGCATCTGGTTGCAACAATTCTGAAACACTATTTAATCTGAGTATCTTGACCAGTGGAAGTCCCGGCCATTACGATGATTAGTGTTCTTTTACATGCAACTGAGTTGCAACTAGTTTGAGGGGCCAGCCCTTAAATGCCCGTTTCACGGCGAAACCGAGTCGCATTCCTGACCCTGCTTCTGGCATGCCTGCCATTTGGCACTGTACCCGCTCAAGCGAGTGTGGGCGGAAGCATCTC
Organism: Terriglobales bacterium; assembly: GCA_035624215.1. Taxonomy (GTDB): domain Bacteria; phylum Acidobacteriota; class Terriglobia; order Terriglobales; family Acidobacteriaceae; genus JAFAGX01. The sequence goes on along the minus strand of DASPRY010000088.1, from coordinate 10,709 downwards.
CGGCACCATAAAGGATGTCACCGGCGCTGTAATTGCCGGAGCAGCGCTCACTGCCACCAACGTGGATACCGGCGTCCGCCAGACCGTCATCACCGGCGCCAACGGAGTTTATACTTTCCCACTCCTTTCGGTAGGGCGTTACACCATCCAGGTAGTCAAACCCGATTTTCAACCTTACTGTCGTACCGGAGTTGTCATCGATGTCAATAGCGCGTTAATCGTGAACATCGTGCTGCAGTTGGGTAGCCGCACCGACACCGTAACCGTAAACGACAGCGCGGTGCATTTGGATGCCACCAGCACGCAAATGGGCGAAGTCATTGCCGGTACCAAACTAACGCTAGCGCCTTTGAACGGCCGCAGTTTCACCGACCTCCTCGCCCTTCAGCCCGGTATCGCCCCCGCCACCTCCATTACCTCCAGCACAGTTCAGGACGTTGGCGCCAGCGCGTTCTCACCCTCCGGCGATTTGAATCCCGGCACCATCTCAGTGAACGGACAGCGGGAGTTCGCCAATGGATTCGCAGTCAACGGCAGTGATGTCGAGGAAGATGTCAACATGGGAACCGCCATCATTCCCAATCTGGATTCCGTGGCTGAGTTCCGAATTCTGACAAATAACTTCGACGCGGAATACGGCGAATTCAGCGGCGGTCAGATCAATGTGGTCACCAAGTCGGGGACCAACGCCTTCCACGGCGACGTATTTGAGTTTGTTCGCAACACCGCCCTGGACGCTCGCAATTATTTCTCTCCCGCTCGTGCTGCTTTTCAACAAAATCAGTTCGGGGGGACCTTTGGCGGCCCGCTGCTTCGAAACCACATCTTTTTCTTCGCTGACTATCAGGGCACTCGGCAGACCCAAGGCGTCGATACCGGTCTGATACCTGTGCCCTCCATCCAGGATCGTTCAGGCAATCTGGCGGATTCGGTAAGTTTGTTCGTGACTGCCGGTGCGAATGGCAATCCAACTCCTACCAGCGTCAGTGGTCCCTATTGGGCGAATCTGCTGGCTCAAAAGCTTGCTTACACGGTTTCTGTGGGCGAGCCTTACTACACAGCCGGCTGCATAAGCCCGTCGCAATGCGTGTTTCCCAACGCTCTCGTGCCCCGAATTGTATGGTCCGCTCCGGCCCAACATTTATTGCAATACATCCCCATGCCGAACGTTGGAACTCATCAATTCTCCACTTCGGGGTTCAACGAAAACCTCCGCGACGACAAGGGCGCGTTCCGTCTGGACGCTGATACGCGCTGGGGCGCGATGTCGGCCTACTATTTTGTTGACGACTTCACTCAGAACAATCCCTATCCCACCGCGCAAGGCGGAGCCAATGTCCCGGGCTTCAATGCCTTGAATTTGGGGCGCGCGCAGTTGCTCAGTCTGGGTGACACCAAAACCTTCGGCAACGCCGCAGTAAATGAGTTTCACTTCAGTTTCTTGCGCGATGCGAATGATCTGGGGCGGCCGGTCGGAGGACTCGGAGTCAGCCTCGCCTCGCAAGGCTTTGCCGTCGGCCCCGACACTCCAGGCATCGTTCCTCTTTCCCCCTCAACCGAGGGCGTAGAAAGTGTCAACTTTAACAACTTATCGATGGGAACTAACACCAATCAGCTCGGGCAAGCCAATAATACCTTCCAGTGGATCGACAACTTCTCAAAGTTAGTGGGTACGCATACGCTCAAGTTTGGCGGTGAATTTCACTACGACCAAATCAACACATTTCCCATCGCGCAATTCAATGGCAACTTTCTATTTTTTGGCAGCGAGACCGGTTTTGACTTCGCCGACTTCTTGCTCGGTGTTCCCAGCCAGTACAACCAGAGCCAGCTCCAGTCTTTCTATGGACGAAATAGGTACGTGGGCGTGTATGCCGAGGACCACTGGCACGTGCGGCCTGATCTGAATTTGAATTACGGCCTGCGTTGGGACCGCATCGAGCCGTGGTATGAGAAATACAACCAGCTCGCCGTGTTCGAGCCCGGCAGGCAGTCGGTAGTTTTTCCCGGCGCTCCCGCCGGCATACTCTTTCCTACCGATCCAGGCGTTCCGCGGACGCTGGCATCTCCCGGAAATTTGGATTTTGCCCCTCGTGTCGGGCTAGCCTATTCCCCGGCACCCAAAAGTGAGTTTTGGAACAAGATTCTGGGAGCTCCCGGCGACAGTGCTATCCGCGCCGGCTTTGGCATGTTCTACACCGCCATCGAGGCGCTCAGCATCGCGGTTTTGAGCGCAAATGCGCCTTATGGCACCACCTATACCAGCCCAGCGCCGCCGCTTTTCGCGACTCCTTTCATTGCTGCTGCCACCGGTCAAGGCAGCCAATACTTTCCCGTGCAACTTGCGCCTCTCAATTCCTCTGCAAGCCATCCCGACCCTAACGTGAACTGGTCGCAATATGAACCCATCAGCGGTCTGCCTGCCTACGCCACTGCGAACCGAATTCCCTACACCGAGGAATACATGCTGTCGCTCGAGCGAAAGTTCGGCAGCAACACTTTGCTCACCGCCAGCTACGTGGGCTCACAGGCGCATCGCCTTTTGGTGCTGGTCGAAGCCAATCCCGGCAGTCCCGCGCTCTGCCTAAGCCTGAGCCAGCCCTCTGAAGTTGCTCCGAGCACGCCCACTTGCGGGCCTTTTGGCGAAAGCAATGTTTATACCACCGCCTCAGGTAAAACGATCCAGGGAACGCGTGGTCCCCTGGGGCCGAATTTTGGCAGCGATACCAATCAGGCCACAATCGGGAACTCCAGTTATAATTCGTTCCAACTCAGCCTGCGCCACAACACTGGACGTCTGGAATTTCTGGCTGGCTACACCTTCAGCAAATCGCTTGATCAGTCATCAAATCTCGGAGAAGAAGTTAATCCGTTGAATCCCGCGCTGAGCAAGGCTTTGTCTGCTTTTGATGTGGAGCATAACTTCGTGGTGAGCTACAGCTACCGGCTTCCTTTTGATCAAATCTTTAGAGAAAATCGTCTCACTAGAGGCTGGGTGCTCTCCGGCATCTCGCATTTCAGCACTGGCTTTCCCGTGACCCTCTACAACTACGGCGACAATTCGCTTCTCGGCGCGGCGCCCAATGGCATCAACAATTACGGAGTTGATGAACCACAGTACATGCCAGGACCACTCCAACTAAATGGCGATCCGCGCAACGGTAAGCCCTATTTCAGCACTGCTCTGTTTGGCTTGCAGCCCCTGGGCACAGCAGGAAATGCCAAGCGCCGATTTTTCTTCGGTCCGGGCGTCAACAACTATGACATGGCATTGCTGAAATACCTGCCTATAACTGAATCCAAGAACCTGGAGTTCCGTATTGAAGCATTTAATATCTTCAACCACGCCCAGTTCTACGGCCCGGCATCGGTCGACGGCAACATTAATAGCGCGTCGTTCGGGCAGGTGATAAGCGCTGCCGCGCCCCGCCTCATGCAGGCTGGCATCAAGTTCAATTTCTGACACCCTTACGGCAACCAAGAAACAAAACGCCATCGGGCACCGCGGATGGCGTTATCAATCGTTTATCAAATCTCAGTCCGCGCCGGCCCTCGCCTCAGTCGTTTCTCTTTCGGCTCCGATTCGCATTCCGTAGAACGACCGGTAAACGAAGAAGAACGAAACCAGGAAGAAAACAACCGCCAGCAGGTGGGCCAATCCCGCGCCGGTTTCCGTCAGCTTCACTGCCAATTCAACTGCCAGCAAGCCGAATAAGGTGGTGAACTTAATCACCGGATTCAGCGCGACGGAGGAAGTATCCTTGAAGGGATCTCCGACCGTGTCGCCAACCACGGTTGCGGCGTGCAGTTCCGTTCCCTTCTGATTCAGTTCAACCTCGACAATCTTCTTCGCGTTGTCCCAGGCGCCACCCGCATCAGCCATGAAAATCGCCTGATATAAGCCAAAGGACGCAATCGAAACTAAATATCCAATAAAGAAGAATGGTTCGACGAACGCGAAGGCCAGCGTGGCAAAGAACACCGCAATAAAGATGTTGAGCATGCCCTTCTGCGCATATTTTGTGCAGATCTCAACTACCTTTTTGCTGTCAGCAACCGACGCCTTCTCCACACCCTCCAGCCGGATATTCGCTTTTATAAACTCTACCGCGCGGTACGCACCCGTACTCACGGCCTGGGTCGAGGCACCCGTAAACCAATAGATGATCGCTCCGCCGGTGATCAGTCCCAACACAAACGGAGCATGCAGCAGCGACAGCTTATCCACATTCGCAGCCAATCCGTTGGTCAGCGCCATAATGATGGAGAAAATCATCGTTGTCGCGCCCACCACCGCCGTCCCAATCAGCACCGGCTTCGCCGTGGCCTTGAAGGTGTTGCCGGCGCCGTCGTTGGCCTCCAGCAGGTACTTCGCTTTCTCGAAATTTACGTCAATTCCGTAGTCGCGCTTGAGCTCGGCTTGAATGCCGGGAACCTGCTCGATGAGCGACAGCTCATAGACCGATTGCGCATTATCGGTGACGGGGCCGTAGGAGTCGACGGCAATGGTGACCGGGCCCATGCCGAGAAATCCGAATGCCACCAGGCCGAAAGCAAACACCGGCGCCGCGATCATCAGATTGCCCAAACCCAGGGTGCTGACCTGATAGCCAATCGCCATCAGCGAAACCATGGTCAATCCGAGATAGTAGCCGGAGAAGTTTCCCGCCACGAAGCCAGAGAGGATATCCAGCGACGCACCGCCTTCCTGCGCCGAAGTTACAACTTCTTTCACGTGCCGCGACTCGGTCGAGGTAAATACCTTCACCAGCTCCGGAATCAGGGCGCCGGCCAGCGTGCCACAGGAGATAATCGTTGCCAGCTTCCACCACTGCGTCGGATCGCCGCCGAGTTCCGGGATGATCGAGTACGAAATGATGTAAGTCAGAACGATCGAGACGACAGAAGTGATCCACACCAGCGAAGTCAGCGGCGCTTCGAAGTTCATCTCCGTGGCATTGCCGTATCGCGCTTTGGCGATTGCGCCGTTGATGAAGTACGCGGCGGCGCTAGCTACCAGCATGGCCACACGCATAACAAAAATCCAGACCAGCAATTGGACCTGGACTCTCGGATCCTTGACGCCGAGCAGAATGAAGGTAATCAGGGCCACGCCGGTGACACCGTAGGTCTCGAAACCGTCAGCGCTCGGTCCAACCGAATCGCCCGCATTGTCGCCGGTGCAATCGGCAATCACGCCTGGGTTACGCGCATCGTCTTCTTTAATCTTGAAGACGATCTTCATCAAGTCTGAGCCGATATCGGCAATCTTGGTAAAGATTCCGCCTGCAATACGCAGCGCGGCAGCGCCCAACGATTCGCCGATGGCAAACCCGATGAAGCACGGGCCCGCGTAATCGCCGGGAATGAAAAGCAGGATGATCAGCATCATCAGGAGCTCAACGCTGATCAACATCATGCCAATACTCATGCCGGCTTCGAGGGGAATGTGAGAAATCGGATAGGGCTTGCCGCCCAGGCCGGCGAACGCGGTACGCGAATTGGCAAATGTGTTCACGCGAATTCCAAACCACGCGACGCCGTAGCTGCCCGCCATTCCCACAATACTGAACAACACAATGATCGGAAGCGTCACACCCACTGGCTTGCCCGGCACAGGCGCGAGTACGCCGAAATAGAGAATGATTGCGACCGCCACAAATACCCAGAGCAGAAGCAGGAATTTGCCCTGTGTGATGACGTAGGTTTTGCAGGTCTCGTAAATCAGCTCAGAAATGTCGCGCATAGCGCGATGCACGGGCAGGTTCTTGAGCCGGGTATAAATCGTCAGGCCAAAGCCCAGGCCAAAAATGCAAAACAGAATGCCGATCATCAGCAGTCTGTGGCCATCCATGCCCAAGAAAGTGACCGAACTGAGATCCGGCAGCTTGAGGTTGGCTTCGCCGCCGACCTCGCCGGAAGGTTGCGCGAATGCGGCCGAGGCGAGGGCCAGAACGGCGGTTATGATTGCCAAAGTTTTTGCCCGGGCGAAGCGGTGTTGGCATTCTGGGGACGCAACTTGACGGAACAAGATGCGCATAGGAAACCTCCACGAATTAATTAAAAGGATGACTAACGGGTTCAGGCACCGCACCCGGCGCACTTTGTTCCGGCGCTCTCGTGGAGGGCTGGAGTACGGCCGGGGTTCCGAACACGCTTCCACCGCAAGACTTGCCAGGGATGCTGAGCTTGGCCGCGTCGGATGTTCACTGCGCTGTATAGCATGCCGCAAGCGCAGCGTCTGTGACAAGCAAACCTTGGCTGGTGAGACGAAAGCCTCTCCAGACGAGGCCGGGCACAAGACGAGTGTTTATAGCATTTTGAAAGGGAGGGGGTCAAACGGCGCTTCACGCAGCCGGTCGTGTGGGCGAAACTTTTTGCTTGTGTAGTTGCGCCTCATCAGCGCCTTGATCGAGGGTGGTGCTTTTCCGGCATGGCTGAAGCCATGCCCTACCCGATGATCGCTGCGACGAGACCTAAGCGTTCGCCTACGGGCTACAAATGCCGGTGGCGTATCTCGCTGCCTACGAGACCTGGGAAGGTCGGGGCTGTCGACGCTGATCCATCGCGGGCACCCCCGAGACCGCGATTCTCTGTGAGAACTCCCTAAAAGGCCGGCTCGAGCTGCCGGCGAACGCGAGATCCCTCGACTCCGCTCAGGATGACAATTGGGTAAATAACTCTGCGTCGTCCACGGTGGTTGGAGCAGCCCGGAGATTCGAAGGCAGGTTCTTGCCGAGCTGCGCTCGGCCGGACAGCCCCTTCGACGTTGCTCAGGGCAGGCTCCGCGGCTGTCCCTACGTGGTCTGTGGTTGCGTTCCCAGCCTTCGAAAAGCGCGAAGGGTGGGGCACACGAACGTTGCCAAAGTGCCTGGCGCGAGCGGGGGAAACGAAAAATCCGGGGCGGATTTCCCGAAGTGGGAGATTTTTTCGCAGTGGCGGCTTGCGAGGGTGTTCTTCAGAAAATCTTGTCAAGACCCCGATTGGACTGATTTCCGGGCAAGCTGTTCATTTCGCAGAGAAAATAAAGTCCCGATCTGTGTCATAGAAGCTATAGCGAATGTGCTATGCTGGACTTAGAGATATAGTAAAAAGGGCGCAGCTTTGAAGGCTGCGCCCTTTGTGTTTTAGGGGAAGAAACAGAAGGTTCCTCGACACGTCCTCGCCGCGCAAACGCGGTTCCGGACGGCTCGGAATGACAAGACGTAGAGGTTTCGGTCGGCTCGGGGCTGCCGAGCTGCGCTCGGCCCGGACAGCCGGGAGCGGCTGTCTCTACGTGGTTTGTGGCAGCCAAAAATTAAGGAAAGGAAATGCAAGCGCGGGTTGCGGCCTGCGCTTTTTGTATTTATGAAGAAAAAATCGAACATCGAAAGTTCCAAACTTAAACGGGGTCCGGGAGGAAATTGCATCACGCGGAAACAGCAGGGCGAAATCATTGAAGTTGCGTTCCTGCACAAGGCAATCGAGCTGGGGTTTTCGGCGGCCAAGCCCTACGGGGACTGCGAGGCTTATGATTTTCTGCTGGATTCGGGTTGCCGGATGTGGCGGGTGCAGGTGAAATCGAGCTATTCGAAGAGGAATTCCAGCTACTTCATCAATGCCACCCGCAACCGGGCGGTGGCGCGGCCGTACACGGCGGACGAAATTGATTTTCTGGTGGCGTACACGACGCCGGATGAAGCGTGGTATGTGATTCCGGCGGAAGCGCTCGGCGATCACAATACGATATGCCTGCATCCGCACCGGAAGAACAGCACAGGTCTGTTTGAGCGGTTTCGGGAGGCGTGGTGCCTGATGGCGTGTCCGAGGAATCCGAAATTGCGGCCGGGGCTGGTGATTCGACCGATGTGCGGCTCGTGCGCAGCATGCGCTTCGGGATGCGGGTGTCCGCTGATGCGGAAGAGTGGCGATAAGGGCTGCTCGAAAGCAGAGGCGGCCTCGAACCCAGGTTAGGGTCCAAAAGCGGGACGCGAACCTGGGCCACCACCAGTCCGAGCTAAATTAATGAGCCATCGCCAAAAGCCGCTTCCAACGGTCCAAGTACGTTCGTAACTACCCCAGGTTACAGAACTTTCCTATCCTGACCGTGTTTAGTCCTCGTAACGGATGTGCCAGGCTTCCCCACCGGCAGGTCTCGGAGTTCACAGGAGCGATCACATGAAACGACTGGTTTTACTTGCAGCCCTAGTTGCGCTCATAACGCTTACTTTCGCCGCTTGTGGTGGTGGAAGTAGTTCTTCCAACAACAATTCCGGAAGCTCGCAGGCGCAGGTGTTCGTCACCGGGGAAGACGCACCTCTGCCCTCGGTGATTTCGTTCTACATCACCATCAACAAAATTACGCTGAACAACAGCTCCAGCACTGAGACGGTGCTCTCTACGCCGACAACCGTAGATTTTGGCCGTCTGATGGGACTGCGCTCTTTGCTGGGCTTCAATCAAGTGGATCCCGGCACCTACACCAGCGCCACGTTTACCCTTTCGAATGCCGTGATTTACTACGTGGATATGACCACGACGCCACCTTCGGTCAATAACATACCTGGCACGCTGAGCAACTCGACGGTCACGGTTGCTTTCCCGACGGGAAGCCCGATGACGGTGGGCGGCAACGGGTTGGCTGGACTGCACATGGACTTTGATCTGCGCCAGTCACTCGCACTGAATGGCAGCGGCCAGATCACTGGCACCGTCAATCCGGTCATTGAACTGACGGCAGTCTCGGCTTCGAGTGAGTTAGGCCAAATCACTGATTTCACCGGAGCACTGCTGTCGACTGACACGAACAACAGCACCTTTACCCTGCAGGGTCCGTACGGCTTCAACGAAGTGATCGACGTCAATTCGTCAACGCAGTTTAGCGGCAGTTACACTCTCGCCAGCTTGCCTGCCAACGCGATCATCTCGGTTGAAGGCACGGTGCAAGCCGATGGCAGCATCATGGCCGCCGAGGCGGAGGTAATCACCACTGACAAGGCGTTCATCTCGGGGCGAATTCTCGCCGTCAATCCTGGTCCGGTCGTGACCATGTTTGTAGGCGAGGAACTGCCGAACCTGAGCCCCACGATTCCCGTGGATACGGTCTACACGGTCGATCTGACCGGAGTCAGCCAGTATGACATTTGCTTCATGGACAACTGGCTTACGGGCCAGTTCTTCAACGCCAGCAGCCTGGTGGTTGGACAGCGCATCTTTGTCGGCGGCACATTCCAGAGCTCGACCTTTACTCCGGACATGGTGTCGTTGCGCCGCCAGGGCGTCCTGGGCCAGTTGGTGCAGAACAGCGTAAGCATCACGAGCGGCAACCAAGGCAGCTTCCAGATGCAGAATGATCTGCTGATGAGCTACGCGGCGGGCGGGCCGTTCACCGTTTACACCGGAAACCTGACTGTATTCGAGAACGTCGACGGACTTGCTGGACTGGAGTCCGCCGGTGCAGCGAACCTGGTAACCCGCGGTTTGGTTTTCGACAACGGCGGCAAACCCGTTGTCGTGGCCGGACGAGTTCGCGTGTTGCCGTAATCCGATCAACCATTCTCTTCCTGGGGGCGGCCTCGCGCCGCCCCTTTTTTCACATACCCACGCATTCTGAAGGCGAGAAATTGCCCGTATAATCGAACCAAGATGAAGCGGATCGTTCATGCCGCTTGCCCCCACGATTGTCCCGACGCTTGCGGGGTACTTATTACCATCGAAGATGGGAAGGCGACGAAGATCCAGGGGGACCCTGCTCATCCCGTAACGCGCGGCTTTCTGTGCGCGAAGGTGGCCAAGTATCTGGACCGGGTGTACTCGCCGGACCGCGTGCTCTATCCGATGCGGCGAGTTGCGGCGAAAGGTGCGTCCGGAGGGGAACTCCGCAGCACCTTTGAACGCATCACCTGGGATGAAGCGCTCGACGAAATCACGGCCCGATTCAGGCGGATAATCTCTGAGTTCGGCCCAGAAGCCATATTGCCTTACTCCTATGGGGGCACGCTGGGCGCGTTGAATGGGGCTTCGATGGACCGCCGCTTTTTTCACCGTATGGGCGCGTCGCAACTGGCCCGCAACATCTGCTCTGCGGCGGGAGAAGCAGGGCTCAAATCAGTTATCGGAATGAAGTTCGGTACCGAACCGGAGCAGTTCCGTCACTCGCGTTACATAATCGCGTGGGCGGCTAATATTCATGGCAACAATGTCCACTTGTGGCCATTTATTGAAGAGGCGCGGCGGCAGGGCGCGAAGCTCGTCGTAATCGATCCTTATCGGACGCGTACGGCCAAGTGCGCAGACTGGTATCTGCCCATTAATCCCGGTACAGACGCGGCCTTGGCGCTGGGCATGATGCACGTCATCATTAACCAAAATCTCTACGACGCCGACTACGTGCAGCAACACACCATCGGCTTCGATGAGCTTCGCGCCAAGGTGCAGGATTACTCGCCTGCCTGTGTTTCAAAGTGGACGGGAATTTCCGAGGCGGACATCGTGAAGTTAGCAGGCGAGTACGCGACAACGCGCCCGGCGGTCATCCGGCTGAACTACGGTGTGCAGCGATCTGAAAGTGGCGGCATGGCTACGCGGGCGATCACTATGTTGCCCTGCATCACCGGTTCATGGAAAGAAGTTGGCGGTGGTTTACAACTCTCGACCAGCGGCGCCTTTGGACTGAATCGCGAAGCATTGGAGCGCTCCGACCTGATGGACAAAGCGCTTGGCCGCCCGGC
>DASPRY010000182.1:0-44830 GCA_035624215.1 Terriglobales bacterium | reverse complement strand
ACGTGCATGTTGGCCGCATCACCGGCCCATCCACTACTCATTGTTTATGTAGGTTTTTCTCAGGGTTGCTCCGACGCCTCGCATCGTCTCGTTCCCAGATCTTGCCTAACGTAACTTCCAAATAGTTGGTCACCGAGCGTTGAACCTTCGTGTGTCCAGCGACTTCAAACGTCCAATAATTGACCAAGCGCTTGAGACAGCAGCCCTGATGCTGGGAACTGAGAGATCCCGTGGATATTGCTTGGAGATGATCTGTGCCGATTTCCTGGCGGGGGCCAACCTGGAAAACGGCAACTCGCGTGTCCTGCTGCAATCGGTTGTGCGCTTCTTCAAATTTCTTCCGGGCGAAGAGAAAAAGGCATTCCTGGACCACTTCACGGTGAAGGCGTCGTGAACGTAGTTCGCCAAAAGCGTAATTCTCTACGACTCGATCGTGAGACTTATGAAAAGCTTCGCCATCAAGTGCTGCGACGCGATGGCTGGCGATGCCAAGCATGCGGAGCGATGTCCAATCTTGAAGTTCACCACAGAGAATTTCGTAGCCGTGTGGGCGGAGATTCAGAAGAAAATCTCATCACGCTTTGCGCCGGATGCCATGCGGCAGGTCATGGAGCACGCACCAGATAAAAGGTGCCTTTTTCAACGGGGGAGTGTTACCAGTGATTATGTCCTCCCAGAGAAATGCACAAATCTTTTAGGCCTTGGTTGGCAGTGGGTTCAATGACAACGGAGCAAGGCTGGGGACATTGTGACCGATGGAGCTTTCTTAGCAAAGGATTCCTGGGCCACAACTGGTGCGGTAAGCATCAATAAGAGTGCGAGTTTCGCCGCGAGATTCAAAGCAGTTCTCCCAGCTGTCGAGCTTGGCTTGCCGCGGACGAGCGAAAGCGCCCGTCCCCCATCACTACCTTTGGGCACTGCTGTTGAGGCAACAATCTTCTTGATGTTTATCTTCGATTTCGCCTCGTCCTTTCAGGCCAAAGCCTTGTCCAGCACTTTCCCGTTGCGATCAATGTAAAACTTTCCGGAAGGAACTACACGCCTCCGTAAGCGTTGCCAACGACTTCCTTTCCAATCAGCATGTACTAGTCTCAGGCGACAATAACGGCGTGATTGTGGAGTTGCCATCGGTGTCGGGCAGCCGGCCACTGTGACCGAGTGTGGGGCTGAGTTACGTTCCAGTGGCGGCTCCATCCCCCCCTTTTTAGCCCTTACTGAAGTAATCTTTACCTCCCGAAGACCCCCCGCCAAAATCGTTGTTAACCCTTAACAAACGCAAGTGATGTAGCCCGACGAGCAGGAACTGGAAGTGGTCCTCATACCACTGCTGGGAAAACTATCTGCGAGCACACACGAAAGCGCGAATGTCTACGCTATGAAGTGTCGAGTTATCGCAGTTTTAGGCACCAGGCCTGAGGCCATCAAACTGGCTCTGGTCATTCAGGAATTGCGCCGGCGATCGGATGAATTTGAGACCGCCGTTGTCCACACCGGTCAGCACCGGACCATGCTCGACCACGCCTTGCAATTCTTCAAAATCAAGCCCGACTTCGACCTTGATGTGATGCGCCCCAACCAGACGCTTGCCTCTCTCACCGCCCGCGTCCTGGATACAGTCGAGAACGCCTGCCATCGCTTTGAACCGCACATGGTACTGGTCCAGGGCGACACCACCACCGCTTTCGCCTCGTCTTTGGCGGCATACTACTGCAAGATTCCTGTCGGCCATATCGAGGCCGGGCTGCGTAGTCGCGATATCTACAACCCTTTTCCCGAGGAAGTAAATCGGCGGTTAGTCTCCGTAATGACGGAAATTCATTTTGCCCCTACCGCTATGTCTCGTGACAACCTGCTGGCCGAGGGCGTGCCCAGTGAAAAGATCGTGGTCACCGGCAACACGGTTGTCGACACTCTTCGCGCCCTGAGTCACCTGCCGCGACCTTGGGAAAATACGCCTCTCGCCCACATCCCTCACGATGAATCCCGCCTCGTTCTCGTCACCTCTCATCGCCGCGAATCCTGGGGCGCCGATCAGGAAAACATGTGTCTGGCGCTTAAGGACCTGGTCAAGAAGCACCCTGATATTCGGGTCATCTACCCGGTTCACATGAACCCCAACGTGCGCTGCACCGTGAACGCGCTGCTGCAAGGTTCCGACAGGATTCATCTCACTGAGCCACTGGATTACCTCACCTTCGTCAGCCTCTTGCAGCATTGTTTCATGGTGCTCACCGACTCCGGTGGTGTGCAGGAAGAAGCGCCTACGTTTGGCAAACCGGTGCTGGTCCTGCGCAAAGTCACCGAGCGACCGGAAGCCTCCCAGTTTGGCATGGCGAAAATCATCGGTATGTCCCGCGACAATATCGTCTCGGAAGCGGAGCACCTGCTTGAGGATGCCGACGCCTACCTCGACATGTCACAGGGCGACAATCCCTATGGAGACGGCCACGGCTCGGAAAGGATCGTCGAAGCGGTGGGCCGCTGGTACCAGAAGAAGACTCCTCTGTTGGAGCCTGACCAGGAATTCAAACTTCCCCCAGGACCGCAGCCCCGGCGGAGAAAGAGCGACTTGGCTGACGCCAAGGCCGCTACTGCAGGCAAATCATGAGGCGGTGTGGGCCCTTGCGATGATTTATGTCCTCTACATCATTGTCGCGCTCATCTGCGTCTACACCACCCGTCATTACTGGTTCACACTGAATCGCCTCTTCGGCTTTCAACGCCACCCCTATATCGACATTGATACTGCCGATTGGCCACCGGTGACCGTGCTGGTTGCTGCCCATAATGAGGAAAAGGTTATTGCCAGCATTCTCAGTGCGCTGATGGCGGCGAAATATCCAACAGACAAAATGCGGGTGGTCCCCGTGAATGACCGTTCCACCGATCGCACGCGCGAGATTATCGATGAATTCGCTCAGCGTTTCCCCGGCCGTATTCGCCCGTTTCACCGTGCTCAGGGAAAACCCGGCAAAGCCGCAGCTTTAAAAGATGCCATGGAATTGGTCGACACCGAAGTGGTTTTGATTTTCGATGCCGACTACATTCCAGGCACTGGCATCATCAAGCAACTGACCGCTCCTTTCTTCGACCCCGAAGTTGGTGGGGTCATGGGCCGGGTTGTGCCCATGAATGTGGGCGCAAATCTCCTCACTCGCCTTCTCGATTTGGAGAGAGCCGGCGGCTACCAGGTCGATCAGCAGGCGCGGATGAACCTCCGCCTCGTGCCCCAGCATGGCGGGACGGTAGCCGGGGTCCGCGGCAGCGCATTGCGCGAAATCGGAGGCTGGAACGAGAACACCCTCGCCGAAGACACCGACCTGACTTACCGTCTATTGCTTCACGGCTGGAAAACGGCGTACCAGAATCGCTCCGAATGCTACGAAGAAGTTCCCGAAACCTGGCCCGTCCGGGTGCGCCAGATCATGCGTTGGGCCAAAGGCCACAACCAGGCCATGGCGACCTTTGCCTTTCCTCTGTTGTTTGGCCAGAACCGTGCCACCACCCGCGAGCGCCTCGACGGCCTGCTTCTGCTCGGCGTCTACATCATGGGGCCCATTACCTTGCTTGGCTGGATTCTGGCCCTGGCGGTGTTCTATCAGGGCATTGCGCAATTCAACGGCATTGTGGCCCTGCTTTCCGTCACTGCTTACGCTGCGATCGGGAATCTGGCAGCATTCTTCGAGATTGCGGCTGCCGCCCGCCTCGATGGGAATGCCAACCGCATTCGGCTTCTGCCCTTTCTTGTTTTCGGATTTACGGTCAGCATTTTTTCAGTAACCCATGCGGCCGTTTCTCAAGTTTCTGGTCTGCTCACCAACCCTGAGTTCCATTGGGACAAAACCGAACGCTTTCGCAAGGCGGCCTCATGAATGCGTTTCTCTCCGTCGCCGCGCTGTGTCTGCTGACTGGCATCTTGTTTGTTTTGCCACTGCTGCCGGCATTCCGGGAAATGCAGCTCTCATCGGATGCGGCGCCATTGAATGTAATTCAGCAGCACGCCGGCGAAATCCGCTATTTTGCCGATAGTTTCCGTACTTATCTCCAACCACTGGATGCGATTCTCCAAGAGTGCGCCAGCTCAGCCCATTCGGTGTCTGGGGTCATGCCGGACGGAACTGAGTATCTGGTGCTTGGCTCGGGCAACGATATTCTCGCGCTTCCGCTCGGCAAACGAGACCAGCTCGGTCACGTATTGCTCGCATCCGCCGGCGATCTGACAGTCTCGGCCAACAGCATCTTTTCCCGGGATATCTATGCGCGTGGCCGATTTGTCGGCGGCCCAAACAATCAGTACCGGGCCTTGCTGGCAGAATACGAAGTTCATCTTGGACAAGGCAGCAGTATCATGCGTTGGGTGCATGCGGGCGGTGAACTGAGCGCCGAATCTGCTTGCCAGATCTATGGCCGCGCCTCTTCCGATCGGCGTATACGCCTGGCCACGGGTTGCACTTTCCTTCGTCTGAACGCTCCCGGCATTCAATTCGGCGACTCGCCTGCTAACCCCGCCCCGCCAATTCACGAGAGTTCGCCATCTCCTTCTTCGATCACATCTGACCGTTCCTTGCACGATGGAGACTTTGAAATTCATCCCGAAGAAGTCTTCCGCGGCGATCTCGTCGTTCGCGGCAGATTACGAATCGGCTCTCGTTCTCGAGTTTATGGACGCATCAAAAGCGGCAAGGAGATGGTGGTCGAGTCTGGGGCGCAAATCGCCGGCAGCCTCATCTGCGCCACAAAGCTGCTCATCGGTCCGGATTGCACGATCCGCGGACCCGTGATCTCCGAACGCGAGGTGCATATTGAGGCCGGAACAAGCTGCGGTACCGCCGATGCCCCAACCACAGTCAGCGCTCCTCGAATTGATGTCCGCGCCGGTGTCGTCGTTTTTGGCTCGGCATGGGCCCGTGAGCATGGTGAGGTGTTGGCTTCGTCATGAGATCTCGCTGGACATTGTTTCTGTTGCTGGCCACGATTCTCGTTTTGGGCGTGGCACGCGCCGAAACAGCTCCAACTCTCTTGTTGCTCATTCCGAATGATGCTGACCTTACTGATCCGCGACTCACCTTGTGGCTCGATGCAGCCAACGAAGAAGGTTTGCACATCCTTCCCGTCCACGATTCCGATTTCACTGAGCAGCACCTCGATGATTCCGCTTGCACCGGCCTCATTCTGCCGGATTCCATTCACAAACTGGCGAGCGATGCTTTGATTGCTGGCATCCATCACTTCGTCTCCCGCGGCGGCAAGCTGATGCTGGTTTACGATGCCGGCACTTTTTTGCCCGACGGGAAATACGCTTCCAGTCGTTCTCGCTTCTCTGATCTCGCTGGCGTGGATTATGCCTTATACGACAGCCTGCGCGACAAAACCATTGACTGGGGAAATGTCTCCGGAAGCCAGGATACTTTCCGCAAGTTGGCAATCCCGCCGGGAAAGTATTATCCGTTCGACGCCAAAACCACTGCCCTGAGTTCTCCTCAGCAGAACGGCGACAGCTCTGAGGCCCAGCTTCGGCGCTACCGTTATGGTGACATCAAGTATCCCAGCTTTGTCACGGAGGGGAACTACGCAGGCACGATCCTTCTGCATTCCGCCGCCACCGTCGTAGCCGGTGAGCACTCGTATGAAAAGGGTTCGGTTTTGTTTGTGAACCTACCTCTCGGTTATCTCAAAGCCAATACCGACGGATTATTGCTTCACGCCTTTCTGAAATATTTTGCCGAGTACCTGCTCAGCACTCCCTATCTCATGTCCGTCCCCGATGGCGTCGGTGGCCTGGTTCTAAACTGGCACATCGATTCCAATGCCGCCATCCGTCCGCTTCAGGGGTTGCTCTCCTGGACGCGACTGCAGGAACAGGGACCCTACTCGATCCATATCACTGCTGGTCCTGATGCCCGGACCTTCGACGATCACCTCGGCTTCGACGCCGAACATAACCCGCTGAGCTCTGAGCTGGTGCAGCGCTATTCCAGGCTCGGCAACCAAATCGGAAGTCACGGCGGCTGGATTCACGACTACTACGCCGCTCACGCCGATACCGACAACCCAGCCGAAATCGAATCTCTTTTGCAACTCAACAAAGACGCTCTCGAGCGCGTGAGCGGAAAACCGGTCGTCGAATACTCTGCTCCGGCCGGAAATCAACCTGCGTGGGTCACCCGATGGCTCGACGCGCACGGCTTCCTCGCTTATTACTTCACCGGCAATGCCGGCATGGGACCGACCCAGGGTTACCGCGACGGCGTGCGTGAGAGCCAAAACATGTGGGAATTTCCCATTCTTCACCTCGATCGCGCCGCCGCTTTCGAGGAGATGGCCGCCGAAGGCTACTCCGACGACCAGGTCGAGCATTGGTTGGAAGCCGTCGCCGAGTTTGCCGCCAGCCAGCGATGCATTCGCCTCGTCTACTTTCACCCTCCCGGCATTCTGCCCTACAAGCAAGTGGTGACGAACTGGCTGGCACTCACTGCCCGCCTCCGCACCGCTGGACAGTTCCGCTGGTACACCATGGCTGAACTCGCCAATTTTCTGAATTCGCGCAAGCAAGTGGACTGGAAACTCTCAGAACAACGTGGGCGCATCGTGCTCGCTGCCACTCATCCGCAAACTCTCGAGCATCAGACCTGGTTCTTCCCTGCGACCCGCTTCCGCAAACCAAAAATCACTCGCGGCTCCGCCACGGTTAAGAAAGAAGCGGATGGCTGGATGGTGGTTGCACGCAAAGTCGCGACTCTTCAAATCCAAGCCGAGGTTTTGGCCAAATGATGATGACGTCAAATCCAAAACGCCGCCAATTTCACCTCGTCGCACAAAATGACTTGGTACCGGTATTTTGCCTGCTTGTGTTCGCATTCATTCCCGCTGCCTATGCGCAGACTTTCGGCGACCCACCTGCAGCTCAGAGTCCTGACCAACAGACGACGGCCACGCCACAGCCCGAAACGGGCACCAAGCCATTGGCCAGCTTCGTAGAAACCGGAGGCGACTACCTTGCCCTCAGCAATGGTTTTGGTTATTGGGCGGGAGGATATAGCCGGGTCGCTTATGACCGCGGCACCGACGTTTGGAACGGCGAACTGAACGTCCAACACGAATTCGGCGACGCCGGCGCTTATTTCGCGCTGGGCGATACTCACACCTTCAATCCTGACTGGTATGGATCACTGACTTTCGGTTCCAGTGCCGGTGGTTTCTTCTGGCCTCGCTATCGCACCGATTTATTTCTTAATAAGAAATGGATGGGGCGCAAGCAGCTCGTCACCACCGGAGGTTTTGGTTACTACGCCGCCAAAGACATACACCGGGACCGCGTTTTCTATCTCGGCAGCACCTATTATTTCGCAAAACCCTGGATCGTCGAACAAGGAATCTACTTCAACCTGAGCAGTCCGGGACGAGTATTTGCGCCGGCAGGATTTGTCGCGCTAACCCAGGGACGCGCCCAGCATCAATACATCGTACTGCGCGTCGGTCTGGGCGAAGAGGCTTATCAACTGGTCGGTCCCACCGTGAGCCTGACCCAATTCCAGAGCCAGGCTCTCACTCTGACCTGGCGCAAGTGGCTGGGCAACAACTGGGGCTTCAATTTCGTGAGCGATTACTACCACAACCCTTTCTACAGCCGCGGGGGGAGCAGCTTCGGCTTCTTTAAGGAGTTCTGAAATGCATGATTCTGCCAAACTTCCTGCCACCACAAACTTTGCCGATCCCATCCGCTCTCGCGGACATCGCGGCGGTGTCATTCCTATGCACCGCGCCCTGGCCCATTTCCGCCTGGGGCCCATGAACCTGGTGACTTCAATTTCGCTGTTCTTCTTTTTCTCCGCAATCTGGCTGGTTTTATTGCCGCGCCTTTGCCGCTTTTGGAGCCAGCTTCTCGCCTGGAGCCTTCCGCGCTTGCCGTTACACGCCAGCCTCGATCTGAACGAATATCATCTCAGCTCGTTCCGTTTGCAGATCCCTTACCTCCGCATGGAACCTGTACTCCCCACGCCCTCGGTCTGGATCCTGACTTGTGTCGTCACCCTGCTGCTCTTCGCGATCACATCTTTGGTTCCCCGTAAGCTGATGCCCGTCACCTATCTGACCCGCGCCATACTCCTGATTCAGGCAAGTGCTCTGCTCTATTTCGCGCTTTGGCCTCTGCACTTCAAACACTCGCCCGACAGCTACATCGAAGCTCTCGTCAACTCGGGGATTGGGCTGATCTCGATTGTTCCACTTTTGTTTGCGCTGACCTATTACATCTTCGACTTTGGCTTATGGAAGAAGGCTGTCTTGACGGCGCTTACCATGACCCACTTGGCAATATTTTTGCCATTTCAAGTCTTGGTCCAGGCGTTAATTCTCCAGAAGAGTGTGCTGTTCATGCCGTTGCTTTACATCGTCTTCGGCATTGCCCTGGATGTCATGCTCATCATCGCCTTCTACTCCTGGGGTATGAGCTGGCATTTCCGCTCGGCAACGGAATGATCCCGCTTGCAAAACCTGGCTCGGGATTTCGGCAGCGGGCTCAGGCCTCGGCTAAGCGCCTCAACTGTTACGAAACGTGGGATTATTCATAACGCAGCGCTTCAATCGGATCCAATCGCGAAGCCCGTATCGCCGGCAACATTCCGCTGATCAGGCCCACGACCGTAAGAATCAACGTCGCAATCAGCAGCGTTGCCGGGTCGATGGTCAGACGAATGTCCCCTGCTTCTGCATGTTTCGCCATCGCGCTGTACAACGTCAGCCTGCCGACTGAAAAAGAGACTGCGAGCGCCAGAATCACCCCCAGCGCTCCCCCGATGAAGGTGATGGTAAGCGACTCGGCGAGAAATTGCAGAAAGATGTCCCGACTGCGCGCACCCAGCGATTTCTCCATTCCAATTTCTCGGGTGCGCTGCGCCACCGAAACCAGCATGATATTCATCAATCCCACTCCGCCAATCCCCAGCGTCAGCGTGCCAATAAACCCCAGCAGAACCCTCAGGCCTAAAGTGATCACCTCGAACTGATGAATTTGCTGCATCATATTCATGATCACCAGTGCGCGCCGGTCCGCTGGATTGAACCTATGCTGCAACCCCACGACATAGCGCACCGATTGTTCCAGCTTCAGGTAATCGCTATTTTCATAGGTGAACCAAATTGCATCGAGATAATGAGTGTCCACCAGGTCGGCCATTGTACTAAATGGGATATAAATAGCGCGGTTGATATTTTCGTCCTGTTCCGGCTGCATTTTGGGTGTGAGCACGCCGATCACCTGGAAGCTGATTCCGTCGATCCGGATCCGCTCCCCCAGAGCATTGCGCCCTGAAAAAAGTTTCTCCTTTGCATCGGAACCAATTACGACCACATGCGCCCGCTGCACCTGATCTTCCATGTTGTAGAATCTGCCTTTGTCCACTTTCAGGGTGCGTACTTGTGAGGCATTTGGATATCCGCCACCCACCCAAAACTGGTATGCGCGCGACTCATATTGGACATTGCATCTCTTTCCAACCGACGGTTCAATCTGCATAATTTCGGGCAGATTCTGTTTCAAGAGATCCAGGTCTTCGAGAGTGAGCCGTACCGCAACTCCGGCTTTTTGTCCGCCGACCTGCATCGACGTGCGCCCGGGCAGGATAATCATCACGCGAGTGCCAAAATTGGCAAAGATGTTGGCAACCGCGAGCCCGAAACCGTTGCCATAAGAAAGCAGCATCACGACCGTCGCAATGCCCCATGCCATGCCCAGCATAGTAAGCATGGTGCGGCGGCGGTTGTGCTGCATGGCCGCATACGCCTCCTGTACCAGGTCTTTAACCACTATTCTTACTCCTGCCGCAGCGCTTCCACCGGCTGCAGCATGGCTGCCTTGCGTGCCGGATAAATCCCCGCAATCACTCCGGCAATCGTCAGGCATGCAACCGCCAGCGTCGCCGTCATCGGCACCAGCCGCGGCGGATCATACCCTTCGGGCCCCTGCACCGAACCCAGCGCCAGCATCAACCCGCCGGCGAAAAAAATTCCAACCGCGCCGCTCAACAAGGTAAGCAGGATTCCTTCCAGAAAGAATTGCAAGAGGATGCTGCGGTTGGTTGCTCCCAGCGCCTTGCGAAGCCCAATTTCCCTCGTCCTCTCCGATACCGCCACCAGCATGATGTTGATAACGCCGATAGCGCCCAACGTAAGTGTTACTGCTCCTACCGTGCCGAGAAAAAGATCCATGGCGTCGAAAATTGCGCCCATGGCTTCGGCACGCCTGACGGTGTCGTCGACATCGAAGGCATCCTCGTCGCGATAATCGAAGCCATGATTGCGCGCAATCACCTTTTTGACCTCTTCGATGGCAAGCAGATGATCGGCTGCCGTCCGCGGCTGGAAGTTGAGAAACGAGATGGCATTGCGTTCCGCTTCGCCTTTTAGGGGAAAATACACGCTCATGACACGCGAAGGGATGTAGGCGCGCTTATTGGTGGAATTATCGTCGCCAATCCCGACTCGGATGATCGTTCCCACCACTTCAAAACTGATCCCATTGAGCAGAATGCTCGAGCCCACTGCCGGGCGTCCGGGAAAAAGGTTCCTGGTCATCTCGTCGCCCAGCACGACCACGTTGCGCCGCTGATTTTCATCCAGCCAATTCAGCCAGCGCCCCTGCTTCAACGGCAGATAACGGATGCCGTTGTACTGCGGCTCGACACCAAGAATTTCTCCGTTGGCGCTGGCGAAGTCGCTGACCGCGCGCACGTCGGTCCGCGAAAGTACGGGGGTGACTTCCAGCACATGGGGCGCTTCGCGGCGAACGTCGTGATAATCGTCGAAGGTCAGCCGGTAGTGGCGTCCTGGATTCGGACTTCCCGGCAAAGCAGAGATTCGGGAGGGAAACATCCAAATGATGTTCTGGCCGTATTCGGACATCCCGCGTTTGTTGCCCGAGCGGAAACCCTCACCCAGACCAACCAGAAGCAAGAGTGAGCCCACTCCCCAGGCAATTCCGAACATGGTTAGAAAGGAGCGGAGCTTGTGCGCCCATAGCGTGCGCAGAATCTGCCCGAAAATATCAGCCACGGTCCTCACATCTGGCCCAGTGAGCAACGATTTTACATCTCGCACTGTGCGAAGTCAGTTGCATATCAGGTTGTCAGTGATCAGTGGCCAGAAGACAGGCAAAAGTCAGAAGTCAGAAGGCATAGGTAGAGCACGACCGTATGAGAGTGTAGACTGACCGCTGACCACTATCCACTGCCTGGGTGACTGCGGTTACTTTCGACGAAACCTTCGTAACCTAGACCACTTTCGTGCCAGACAACTAACCTCAGCCCCGGGGGTTTACGAAGGCATGACCAAGAAAATCACCAACTCACTCTTCATCTTGGCAGCGGCAAGCTTGTTCGCGGTAACCGCCGCGGCTCAAAACTCAACTACTACTTCCGGCGCAGGCCCGGGCGTTGTCGATCCTGGCCATCCTCGCGTGAACGAAGTGAATCAGCGCGAGCAGAATCAGCAGGATCGCATCGCCAATGGTCTGAAGAACGGAACTCTGAACTCGAAGCAGGCGGCCAATCTGGAAAACCGTGAGACTGCGGTCCAGAACCGCGAGAAGAAAGATATGGCCGAGCACAATGGCCATCTCACCAAAGCGGAACAGGCTGGCATCAACCGGCAGCAGAACCGGATCAGCCGGAGCATTTACAAGGACAAACACGACAAATAGGCTGGTTGCGTTTGCATTCGACCGCAAGCCGCAGCCGACTGCGGCTTTTTTGTTTTGAACTTGACAGTGCCTGCCCGACCAGACTGAAGTACCCGATTCCCTAACTTTCTCTGGCCTTGACTCTGTTCCGATTTCGGAACAAGCGCAAAAAATCTCCATGGGACTCCAATCGTTCTGTTATTTTCCCGGGGTCTGCGGGGCTATAATCGCCCCACCATCCCCGGTGTTTCCAAAAATTTGTTCTCAGCTTTAGAAAGGAGTTTTTGCATGACCTCCCCGACAAAACACCCACTCACTGCTAGTGCGCGCGCCGTAATGCGCGGAGCGCGAGAGATAGGCCCAGCCAAGCCCAACGAGAAAGTTGAAGTGACCATTCGCCTGCGCTCTCGGGCCGGCAAGAAGCCAGCCGTGCCCTCCGATACTTTTCGCCGGCCACTCGCCGAACGCCGGATTCTGACCCGCGAGGAGTACGAACAGTCGCACGGCGCCGATCCCACAAGCATGGCGCAGGTGGAAGCCTTTGCCCGTGAGAACGGACTCACCGTCGTCGAGAAAAGTCCCGGACGTCGCACCATCATTCTCTCCGGCACAGTCACACAGATGAACAAAGCCTTCGGGGTCGAATTGAAGGTATATGAACATCCAACTTTAGGGCGTTACCGCGGCCGCACGGGAACGATTCAGATTCCCGACAACCTGAAGGATCAGATCGAAGGAGTCTTTGGTCTCGACAATCGCCCGCAAGCCCAGCCCCACTTTCGCCGACGGCGTACGCCCGCAGGAGCCAAACCGCACGCCGTCGGCACCTCGTTCACCCCTCCGCAAGTAGCTTCCCTGTATGATTATCCGACTGACGCCGACGGATCAGGCGAGTGCATCGCGATCATCGAACTGGGTGGCGGCTTCGTGCAAAGCGACCTCAACAACTATTTCAAGCAACTCAATCTGCCCAAGTTACCAGGCGTGACGGCGGTCTCAGTCGGTAATGGGCAGAATCAACCCACCGGCAATCCCAACGGCCCGGATGGTGAAGTCATGCTCGACATCGAAGTCGCCGGCTCGGTCGCTCCCGGCGCCAGCATCGTTGTCTATTTCGCAGAGAACACGGACGCCGGATTCCTGAACGCCGTTACCACGGCCGTTCACGACAAAACCAACAATCCCTCCGTCGTCTCGATCAGTTGGGGTTCGGCAGAATCTACCTGGACCGACCAGGCCATGACCTCTATGGACGAAGCTTTCCAGGCAGCGGCGGCCATGGGCGTTTCAGTCTGCGTAGCTTCCGGTGACAATGGTTCGACCGATGGCGTCGATGATGGCCTCAACCACGTGGACTTCCCCGCCTCCAGTCCGTACGCACTGGGCTGCGGAGGAACCTTATTGCAGGCCTCGGGCAATAACATCACTAAAGAAACCGCGTGGAATGAACAAAACAGCGGCGACGGCGCAACCGGCGGCGGCATCAGCGATTTCTTCGATCTTCCCACTTACCAGCAGAACGCCGGCGTTCCTTCTTCGGCAAACCTCGGCGGCCGAGTTGGGCGTGGAGTTCCCGATGTCTGCGGCGACGCCGATCCCGACAGCGGTTATCAAACTCTGGTGGATGGACAGCGGGATGTGATCGGCGGCACCAGCGCCGTTGCTCCTTTGTGGGCGGGATTGATCGCGCTCCTCAACCAGGATCTCGGCCAGCCCGTGGGATACCTGAATCCGCTGCTTTATCAGAATGTGGCCGCGAGCGGCGGTTTCCACGACATCACGTCGGGAAGCAATGGCGCGTACTCGGCCGGCCCCGGTTGGGATGCGTGCACCGGGTTGGGTTCGCCGATCGGAACAGCGATCGAAGCGGCTCTGTCGCCCTCAGCGCAGGCGGCGAAGACGGGAACCTAGTCGGAGACGTTGTTGAGGACGCGGCTCACGCCGCGTCCTCGCCATTTCGTTGCTCCGACTCTCCTCCTAAGGACGAACTCACCAGTCTGAATTCCCACCCTTCGAAACACGAGAAGGGTGGGGCGGCCCGCCGAAAAAGTTATTCAGACCGCCTGTTCGTATTCGGACACTACTTCCCATGAATGGTCAAAAAGGGCAGGCTTTACTCTCGCCAGTCTCGCTCTAACTGACTAATTTCACGATGCTTATTAACAGTGCTCTGTGGTAGCGGGCGTGCGAATTATCGAGGTATGGATATCGCTCGGCCGAATGCGGCGCAGCAAAAACGCCGACGGCGGATCATTTATATAGCGGTTGGAATTGTTCTGCTTGCATTAGTGACCATGGGACTGGCGCGGCTGAAGCCGGCTGCGCCTACCGTGGAACGCTCAACGGTGTGGATTGATACCGTAAAGCGCGGCTCGGTGCTGCGGCAAGTCCGTGGATTGGGCACGCTGGTGCCGATAGAAGGATCCATTCAGTGGATACCGGCGATCACCGAAGGCCGCGTGGACAAGATTCTGGAACTGCCTGGTACGTCGGTAAAGCCGGACACGATTCTGTTGGAGATGAGCAATCCGCAACTGCAGCAGGAGACGCTTGATGCGTCGTTGAAATTGAAGGCCGACGAAGCAGATTACAGGAATCTGCAGACGCAGCTCGCCAGTCAGGTTTTGGCGCAGAAATCGCTTTCGGCGCAGGCGCAATCGGAATACAGCCAGGCCAAAATGCAAGCCGACATCGATACCGAGCTGGCAAAGCTGGGAGTGATTTCGCAACTCAGCCAGAAAGTCTCCAGCCAGAAGGCTGACGAGCTGGCCACGCGTAACGAGATCGAAAAACAGAGATTGGTGAACAGCAGCGAAGTGCTCCAAGCGCAATTGCAGGCCAAACAGGCGGAGGTTGAGCAAATCCGCGCCCTCGCGCAATTGAAGGAAGATCAATTTGCCAAACTGCGAGTGCGGGCTGGAATTGCCGGTGTGTTGCAGGAGCTGCCGCTCAAAGTCGGGCAGTGGGTGACACCGGGGACGACGCTCGCCAAAGTTGTTCAACCGCAACGTCTCAAGGCCGAGCTCAAGATTGCGGAGACGCAAGCCAAGGATATTCAGCTGGGGCAGCCGGCGTCCATCGATACGCACAACGGCGTAATCTCCGGTCACGTAACCCGGATTGATCCCTCGGTGCAGAACGGGACCGTGACGGTCGATGTGGCCTTGGACAGCGCCTTGCCGCAAGGCGCGCGGCCTGATCTCAGCGTGGATGGCACCATTGATCTGGAAAAGATGGAAAACGTTTTGTACGTGGGGCGTCCGGCCTTCGGCCAGGAGCAGAGCACGGTGGGGATGTTCAAGCTGGAGCCCGATGGGTCAACCGCAGTGCGCGCGCAGGTAAAGCTGGGGCGCAGTTCGGTGAATACGGTCGAGATTCTGCAAGGATTGAGAGAGGGCGATCAAGTGGTGCTCTCGGATATGTCGCGCTGGGACAACTTTGATCGCATTCGGCTGGAGTAGCAAAGAACCAGAGCTTGTCATTCCGAGAAGCGGGAGCGACGAGGAATCTGCAGTTTCACCAGGGATTGAACCCGGAACTGCAGATCCCGACGCTTCGCTCGGGATGACAAGAACGAATTCCTCATACTAACAAGAAAGGAACTTCGATGGCTGGAACCAACGGCACGATGATTCGCATGGAAAACATCACCAAGGTTTTCTATACCGACGAGGTGGAGACGCACGCGCTCTCTGGAGTTCACCTGGAGATTCGCAAGGGGGAATACGTATCGATTGCTGGACCATCGGGTTCCGGAAAATCCACGCTGCTGGCGCTCATTGGACTGCTGGATTCTCCGAGTGACGGCACCTACGTTCTGAATGGAAAGCCGGTGGCGAATCTGAACATCAGTGAGCGGTCGCGCATTCGCAACCGTGAAATCGGATTCATCTTTCAAAGTTTCAACCTGATCGGCGACCTGAATGTGTACGAAAACGTGGAACTGCCGCTCACCTACCGTGGCATGCCGTCGGCGGAGCGCAAACAACGAGTACACACGGCGCTTGAGCGCGTAGGCATGAGCCATCGAACCAAGCACTATCCCTCGCAGCTTTCCGGAGGTCAGCAGCAGCGCGTGGCAGTGGCACGCGCGCTGGCGGGTTCGCCTTCAATTCTGCTGGCCGACGAGCCCACGGGAAACCTCGATTCGCGGAATGCGGAAGCAGTAATGGACCTGTTGCGCGATCTTCATCGCGAAGGCGCGACGATCTGCATGGTCACCCATGACCCGCGATTCGCTAAACATGCCGAGCGGCAAATCCATCTGTTCGACGGCCGAGTCGTCGAGGAGAGCGTTGAGGTCAGCTAGTGGTTTTGGGAGAAGTTGTATGGCTGGCCGTAATCACCTTCGCAATCCCCTCGTTGAGGTACGAATGATATGGAAACCTTGTTGCAGGATATTCGTTACGGTTTTCGAATGTTGAAGAAGTCACCGGCATTCACCGTGGTTGCGGTGATTACGCTGGCATTGGGAATCGGAGCAAACACTACCATCTTCAGCATGGTGGATTCGTTCCTTTTGCGGCCCTTGCCGGTGCAGGATGCCGGCCAGCTCACGGTGCTCTCGCAAACCGTCTCCCAGGTACGCAAGAACGATACAAATATTCCGATCTTTTCAATCGCCGAGTATCGCGATTTGCGCAACCAGATGTCGGGAATTTTCTCCGGCTTGCTTGCCTACCAGTACGGAATGGACGGTCTGAGCGCAAATGGGAAAACTGATCGCGTTATGACCAATTTTGTGAGCGGCAATTTCTTCTCAGTACTTGGGCTCAAACCGGCGCTGGGACGATTCATCCTGCCCTCCGAAGGGGAATTGATTGGGGCAGATCCGGTCATGGTGCTCAGCTATTCCTATTGGAAGACTCACTTTGGCGCCGATCCGGACATTACGGGCAAAATCGTCACGCTTAATGGGCGGCCGGTCACGATTGTCGGCGTAGCCCCCGAGGGCTTCGACGGAATCAGCTCGATTGTGCGTTGTCAAGCATACCTGCCGCTGGGAATGGCAATCATCGAGGGCTATCCCAGCGACTTCATGACGAACCGGCAATTGCGAACTGACTTTTTATATGCTCGCCTGCGCCCGGGCGTGAGCCTGAAACAAGCACAGGCGGCACTGGATGTGGTCGGGCAGCGGCTGGCGCAACAATATCCCGAAACCGACAAGGATCGGAGCTTACGAATTTGGCCTGAGCTGCGCGCCCGGCCGAACCCTGATCCCAACAACACCATGCTCATCATCTCCGGACTGTTCCTGGGCCTGGCGATACTGGTGCTGCTGCTGGCTTGTGTGAACGTGGCCAATATTCTCCTGGTGCGTGCGACAGTGCGGGTTCGGGAAATGGCCATCCGCTCCGCTTTAGGTGCGGCCCGCATCCGCCTGATCCGGCAGTTGGTCACGGAAAGCGTGGTCTTAGCGTTGGCGGGCGGCGCCGCAGGCATTCTTCTTGGCCTCTTCGGCAGTTCCTTTCTGAGTTCTATCAACTTGCACTTCGATATTCCGCTGCGGCTGGATTTCAGCTTCGACTGGCGAATCTTTGCTTTTGCCATGGCCATCGCCTTGTGCACCGGAGTCATAGTTGGCTTGGTGCCGGCAATTCGCGCATCGCGCCAGAACTTAGGTGCACTGTTGCACGAAGCCGGACGCGGAGTTGTACAAGGACACCACCGGCTGCGCGATGTGCTGGTCATCGCTCAGGTGGGCGGTTCCCTGATGCTGCTCATCATTGCGACGCTGTTCATGCGCAGCCTGGGCAAAGCGCAACAGAGTGACCTAGGGTTTGAACCCTCCGGGGTTATTAACTTCAGCATGGATCCCACTGAGATCGGCTTTGGCACGCAACAGGGCCTTGCCTATTACAAAAGCTTGCTGGATCGAGTGCGTGCCTTGCCTGGCGTGGAGACGGCAACTGCTGCCAATTCTGTACCGATGGGATATTTCGGGAACTTTGACACTCTTGAGGTGGCCGGCTATACGCCGCCTCCTAACCAGCCCGCTCCCGTGATCGCTTACAACGCAGTCCTCCCTGGATACCTGCAGACACTGAAAATCCCACTCCTGCGGGGCCGAACCATTGATGAGAACGATCTCGAGACGACTCCGTTTATCGCCGTGGTGAATGAGGCCATGGTCAAACGATTCTGGCCTAACCAGGATCCAATCGGCCGCCAATTTAAGTTGCGCGGTGAACCGCAGCATTCGATCCAGGTGGTGGGGGTAACAAAGAACTCGCGATTC
Source organism: Terriglobales bacterium (assembly GCA_035624215.1). Taxonomy (GTDB): domain Bacteria; phylum Acidobacteriota; class Terriglobia; order Terriglobales; family Acidobacteriaceae; genus JAFAGX01. Next base: position 26,915 of record DASPRY010000182.1, on the reverse strand, counting down.
CAAGGCTTCACGGGCGTCATTAATCCGTATTTCTATGTGCCGATGGCGCAGCACTACCTCGGGAATTCACTGGCGACGCTGCAAGTACGGAGCTCAGTTGTGCCGGCCACCATGGTTCCGCAGGTCGAGCGCATTATCGATTCTCTGGCGCCTACGATGCCAGTGTTCGACGAGCAGCCCATGACCCAGGCACTGGAGACGCTGAACGGCTTGTTGCTGTTCCAAATCGGCGCGGGCCTGGCAGCGGCACTGGGACTGCTAGGACTGACTCTGGCGATTGTCGGGGTGTACGGCGTGATTTCCTATTCAGCCAGCCAGCGGACACACGAAATCGGCATTCGCATGGCGATCGGCGCGCAACCCATGGAAATTTTGAGAATGGTTTTTCGGCAGGGATTGCTCATCGTGGGCGTTGGCCTGGTCGTCGGCTTAGCGGCCGCGTTCGCGAGCGCGCGAGTGCTGAAAAATTTTCTGGTAGTCAGTGCCACTGACCCCGCAACATATCTCTCGGTAGCGGCAATGCTCTCGCTGGTTGCGTTATTTGCTTGTTATGTTCCGGCGCGCCGAGCCACAAAGATTGATCCCATGGTGGCGTTGCGGGAGGAGTAGTACCGGCAGAAAAATCTTAGTGACGGATCAGCAATGATTCAGCTGCGAAATGTGGAGCGAGCTTACAAGACAGGGGCGGGTGCGACTTACGTGTTGCGGCGCATCAACCTCGGTGTTCGCGAGGGGGAGTTTGTGACCGTAATGGGTCCGTCCGGCTCGGGGAAGTCGACACTGCTCAGCATCATTGGCATGCTGGACGATAGCTGGAAGGGCGAGTATCACCTTCTGGATCAGGCCGTCCATCAACTCGATCGCAAAAAGCGCGCCGACCTGAGCCGCAAGTACATAGGCTTCGTATTCCAGAGCTATCACCTGCTCGACAATCTCACGGTTTACGAGAACCTCGATGTCCCGCTTTCCTATCGCAACATTTCGCGCTCGCAGCGGGCGGGGATGGTCGCGGACATTCTCGACCGCTTTCAAATTGTGGGAAAAAAGGATCTGTTTCCCAACCAGCTGTCAGGCGGTCAGCAGCAGTTGGTGGGAGTGGCGCGCGCGGTGGTCGGCAATCCCAAGCTGATTCTGGCCGATGAGCCGACCGGCAACCTGCATTCGAGCCAGGCAAAGGAAATCATGGAGTTGTTCAAGAAGCTCAACGACCAGGGCACAACCATCGTTCAGGTGACGCACTCGGAAGTGAATGCCTCGTACGGGCACCGGACGATTCAGTTATTCGACGGCTGGATCACCAGCGATCCCGGAAATCCGCAGGCTACCAGCCCGGCGGCCGTGGCGAAATAGCGACTTTTGAAGTATCAGCCGGCGCATCCCAGCCGCGAGTCGTGCTAGCGCTGCGACTGAGTTCATTCATATTAGGAGAGCCATGAAAAGGGGCAAAGCAAGAATTAATCGGGTTAGCACAAGCGGGTTGTTTGCCGGACTAATGCTGTGCATCGCAATCGGTCTGGTGGGCGGGGCGGCGCAGGGGCAGAATTTTCGCGACTACTCCAAGCCGAAGTCGTATTTTCCCAATCCCCTTGCACCGTATACGGCGAGTCAAGTGCCGCCGCCGAGTTTCGGAAATACTCCTCGGATTGAAACGTTGTTGAAAGATGGCAAGCTGCGTTTGTCGTTAAGCGATGCGGTTGCACTTGCGCTGGAGAACAATCTCGACCTGGCGATCGCACGCTTCAACCTTTCGATTGCCGATACTGACATTCTGCGGGCAAAATCGGGGCAAGCGGTGCGTGGTGTCGCTACTGGATTGGTGCAAGGAACTCCCGGAGGTGGGATCGGAGGATTTGGAACCGGCGCGCCGGGCGCGGGCGCGGGCGGAACTTCGGGCGGAGCTGGTGGCGCGGGCACGGGCGCATCGGGACTGGTACAGTCCACTCTGGGTGTGGGCACGCCTATCGACAGTTTCGATCCGATTCTCAGCAGTGGGATGAACATTGATCACGCCACCTTTCCTGAATCCAGCCGGATTCTTTATGGGGTGTCGTCGTTGCAACAAAACGCCGGCATCGCCAACTTCAACTACACCCAGGGATTCTCCACCGGCACGCTGATGAGCCTGAATTTCAATAACGACCGGATCACGAACAACAGTTTGTTCAGCATTCTTTCTCCGGAGTTGGACAGCGGTTTTCGGTTGACGTTGCGGCAGCACTTGCTGGCTGGCTTCGGCCTGGGACCAAACATGCGGTTCATACGAATCGCGCGTACCAACCGGGAGATTTCTGATGTTGCCTTTCGCGCGCAGATAATTTCCACAGTTTCCCAGATTCAGAATATTTACTGGGATCTGGTCAATGCCTATGAGGACGTTAAAGTGAAGGAGCGCTCGTTGGAATTGGCGGAGAAAACACTTTCTGACGACCGGGAGCAGGTGCGCATTGGGGCGATTGCTCCCATGGAGGTGATGAAGGCTGAGGGGGAGGAGGCAACCGCCAACCAGGACCTGCTGCTCTCGCAAAACGAGCTGCAGTTGCAGGAGCTGCTGATCAAGAATGCGGTTACGCGAGATCTGAGCGACCCGCTGCTGGCATCAGCCGCGGTGATTCCGACTGACACAATGAACATCCCCGAGAAGGAGCCGGTGACCCCGATCCAGGATTTACTCAAAGATGCGGAGCAGCATCGACCCGAGTTGGCCGAGGCGCGGATGGATCTTACAAACCGAGAGATCTCCAGGAAAGCCGCCGCCAACGCCATGAAGCCACAATTGGATTTGATTGCCTGGTATGGAACGTACGGGCTGGCGGGTATACAAAATTCTGCCTACGCCGGCCCCCCGATTCAGCCGGTCGCGCCCTCGGGATACTCGACTGCATTTACGAATCTGTTCAAGAACAATTCGCCGGATTACGCGGTTGGGTTGAACCTAAGCATTCCACTGCGAAACCGCGCTGCTCAGGCCGACCAGATTCGCTCACAATTGGAATACCGCCAGGCACAATTGCATCTGCAGCAATTGCAGAATCAGATCGGCATTGAAGTGCGCAACGCGCAGTTTGCCCTGATGCAGAACCGCACGCGCGTGGACACGGCACGCAAAGCCAGCGATCTGGCACAACAAACATTCGATATCGAACAGAAGAAGAAAGCTCTCGGCGCTTCTACCAGCAATCTTGTCCTGCAAACGCAGCGGGACTTGGCGCAAGCCGAGTCAAATTTTGTGGCCGCGGTCTCAGCATACGAAAAGTCCAGAGTAGAGCTGGATCGCGCGACCGGTTTGACATTAACGAATGCTGGTATCGAGATTCAGGACGCGGAGAAAGGGGTAGTGCAACAGTTGCCCCATTTTTCCGGGGTGGCACCCGTTTCCGACCTTCCTTCAGACAAAAGAATGGACCAGAATTGAGCCCTCCATCCAATGTCGGCGTGGAAAAGGATAAAATCCAGGCACGCGTGGCTACAACAACCCATAGTGCTGCCCGGTTGCTGATTGCAGACGATCAACGCGATGTGCTGGAGGCGTTGCGCCTGCTGCTGAAGCCAGAGGGGTTTGCCGTCGAGTCGGTTACTTCGCCTGCAGGCGTGCTCGATGCGCTGACCACGCGTGAATTCGATGCAGTCTTGATCGATCTGAATTATGCGCGGGACACCACCTCCGGACAGGAGGGTCTTGATCTGCTCTCACGGATTCAGGCGATAGACAGCACGCTGCCGGTAATTGTGATGACCGCGTGGGGAAGCGTTGAATTGGCGGTGGAGGCGATGCGGCGCGGGGCGCGCGATTTCATTCAGAAGCCGTGGGAAAACGCGCGGCTGCTGGCGGTGTTGCGTACGCAAATTGAACTGGGCAGCGCTCTGCGCAACAGCCAGCGCTTGGAGGCGGAAAATCGCCTGTTGCGGGCCGAGGGGCTTCCCAAATTTATCGCGCACTCCGAATCCATGCAGCCTGTGTTGCGCCTGATCAGCAGCGTAGGCCCATCCGATGCCAATGTGCTGGTCACCGGCGAACATGGCAGCGGCAAGGAGGTGGTCGCGCGTACGCTGCATGGCTTGTCAACCCGATCTTCTCGCCCTTTGGTCGCGGTAAATACGGGTGGCTTGCCGGAAGGAGTTTTCGAAAGTGAGCTGTTTGGCCATGTCAAAGGGGCCTTCACAGACGCGAAGACCGATCGCATCGGCCGCTTTGAGCTGGCGCACAACGGGACCTTGTTCTTGGATGAGATTGCTAATATTCCGCTTTCACAACAGGCAAAACTGCTGCGCGTGCTCGAAAGCGGAGAAATGGAGCGGGTGGGATCATCGCAAACGCGGCGCGTCGACGTGCGGATTATTTCAGCTACCAACGCCGACTTGAATCAAGAGGTTGCGGCGGGACGCTTTCGGCAAGATCTTCTGTTTCGCCTGAACACGATCGAGATTCAAATTCCTCCGCTTCGTGAGCGGCGCCCTGATATTCCGCTGCTGGCAAATTACTTCCTGAATCGCTATTCGCAGCGCTACCGCAAGCCAGTGAAAACCTTTGATCCTGCCGCCATGCAGTCTATGCTGGAGTATGCTTGGCCGGGAAACGTGCGCGAACTGGACCACGCGGTCGAACGCGCGGTGCTTTTGTCCGGCGGCGATGCGGTGCGGGTCAGCGATCTCAGCCTCAAAGCGTCGCGCGAAAGCACCCAGCGGCTGGAGGAGCTCAGCTTAGAGGAAGTTGAGTCTCTCTTGATCCGCAAAGCAGTCGACCGTTATGGTGGAAATATCAGCCAGGCGGCGGAGGCCCTAGGCCTGAGCCGAAGTGCACTGTATCGGCGCCTGCAGAAATATGGAATCGGAAGCAGCTAACGATTTAGGGTCTGGCCGCGTGGATGCGGCGAGCACTGTTTCCCAACCTCGAGTTCGTCCCCGTCCCAGGGCAAAGCGCCGGCTGAGCCACGAAAACCGCGTTCTGCTGCTGGCTTTGGGTTGCGGCACGCCGGCAGTATTGTTTTCCATTGTCGTGCTCTGGACCAGCGACTACGACCCCGGGTCGCGCTGGAGCCTCGCCTTTCTGATCTGTGCCACATGGCTCGGTTTTGCCTCGGCCGTGCGCGGAGCTGTGATTCGGCCTTTGCAGACACTTTCCAACATGCAATCGGCGTTGCGCGAGGGCGATTTCTCGTTTCGCGTGCGCGGCGCCAGAACCGGAGATGCTCTTGGCGAACTGATGCTGGAGGTGAACACCCTTTCAGAGATGCTCCGTGAGCAACGCTTGGAGGCGATAGAAGCGAGTGCGCTGCTCACCAGGGTGATGACTGAAATTGATGTAGCCGTTTTCGCTTTCGACGGCGAGCAACATCTGCGCCTGGTGAACCGGGCCGGGGAGCGCGTCATGGCCCAGAGTGCAGAACGCCTGATCGGCAAAACCGCGGAAGAACTGTCTTTGCTGGAATGTTTGGAAGGCGAGTCGGCGCGCACTCTGGAAAAGAGTTTTCCCGGCCAGTCCGGACGTTGGGGATTTCGTCGCTCCGTCTTCCGGCAAGGCGGCAAGCCCCACTATCTGCTGGTGCTCGCGGATTTGAGCCGCGCCTTGCGGGAAGAGGAGCGGCAAGCCTGGCAGCGCCTGGTGCGGGTTCTTGGGCATGAACTGAATAACTCGTTAGCGCCGATTTGTTCGATTGCTGCCAGCCTGGAAGACATTATGAAGCGGGAGGCTCGAGCTGCCGATTGGGAGGACGATTTGCGTCGCGGGCTGAGAGTGATTCACGAGCGTTCCGACGCCTTGAGCCGCTTCATGCGCGACTACTCCCGGCTTGCAAGATTGCCAAAACCTGAGCTTCGCCGCGCGGATTTGGGAACCCTGGTTCGAACGGCCGCTGGTTTAGAAACCCGCGCCCTGATTGAAATTGATCCAGGGCCGGAAATCAAGCTGAATGTCGATCCTGACCAATTGCAGCAGGTGCTGATCAACCTCATTCGCAACGCTGTGGATGCATCACTTGATAAGGGCGGAAACGTCAGGGTGGGTTGGACGAAGAATGGCAACTGGGTCAGTGTGCGCGTGCTGGATGAAGGACCTGGCATTGCCAACCCGGCAAATCTATTCGTTCCGTTCTTTACCACCAAACCAGGAGGATCGGGGATCGGCTTGGCCTTGAGCCGGCAAATTGCCGAAGCGCACGGCGGAAGCTTGTCGCTGAGAAATCGCCCGAATGGAAAAGGCTGTGAAGCCGTCATCCAACTGCCGTTGGGAAATTGAAGAACTGCACAGATCCCTCGTTCTGTTCAGAGCGACAACTTGGGGAGAACGGCTGCGTGTTCGCGGAAGAACGTGCCCCGGCGAGTGGGATCGCGAAAGGCTTCGGTGCCGCCAGAGCCGGTAGTAGAAAGCGCTCCCGCCAGATTTCCCCACGCCAGGCATGTGGCGAGATCGGCGCCACGAACATACTGATGCAGAAAGCCCGCATCGAAGCTGTCCCCGGCACCAACAGGATCGATCATATCCACTTGCACTGCAGGACATTCCAACTTTTCCTTCCCACGCCGTGCCAGAGCGCCTTTCGCCCCGGCTTTAACCACAAGTACCGGAACCAACTCTGAAAGCCGCTGCACTGCACGCTCCACATCGTCGGTCCGCGCAATTTTACAGGCTTCTCGCTCATTGGGCAGAAAAACGTCGACGTAGCGGAGCACATCGCGTAGATCCTCTGCCCAGCGATTTTCAGGATCGTCATTGGTGTCGAGCGAGGTTGTCAATCCGGCTGTTTTCACTTGTCGAAATAATTCTGCAACATTCGGCCGCAAACTGCTCTGCAAATAAAATGACGAGAGATGGAAGTGGCGTGAGTCCCCAAGGTAGTGCAAATCGAGATCGTTCAAGCTCAGCTCTGTAATCGTGCCGGGATATGTGAGAATGTTTCGCCATGGGCGGTGTTGCAGAATCACCGTCAAGCCGGTATTTGACGTTGCGGTGCGGCGCACCAGCGAGGTGTCCACGCCGCTGGCAGAAAGGCGATTCAGCGCGATGTCGCCGAGCTCATCTTTACCGATGCGCGATTGGAAACCTACTCGGCTACCCAGACAGGCTAAATTGTGCGCCACGATCGCGGAGGAGGAACCGAGCGTGAGCATCATGCCATCCGCCAGGAGTTCACGCTCGCGCGGAAGCTCGGCGGGAAGACCGTAAAGAATCAAATCAAGGTTCAGCTCGCCGGCAATGGTGACATCAAAGCGCGGCATGTTCTGGCTTCCCGGCCGGATCGTCATCAAGAATGACAGAGCGGCTGAGGTTTCGCGGAGAATCGGGATCAAGGCCCTTGCTCAAGCCGGTGTACAAACCCAGTAACTGGCCCGGAACAAGCGAAGGCGCGAGCAGAGTGAGTTCGGGTGTGCCGAGCGCGAGGTCAACCAAAATGTCTGCGGCTCCGCGAATTCGCTGATCAGCGTGATTAACCACGACGAAAGTCGTAGCACCGAGAGATTTCATTTCCTCGAGAACGTCTGTCTCGGCATCGCGGCCGGCTTGCGAAATGAGAAAAACCAACAAGGTCTCCGGGGCGACAATGGATTTTGGTCCGTGGCGAAACTCGAGAGTGTGAAAGGCTTGCGCATAGGACACGGACATTTCGGTGACCTTGAGCGCATACTCACAAGCCAAGCCGAAAAACGGGCCTTGGCCCAGGCAAACGTAGTCGGCAAAGCGATGGCAAGAAACGAAGTCGTGGATGCGCTCAGGCAGCGGGCGTAGCACCGGCACCGCGAGTTGGGGCATCCTGGCCAGACTCTCCCGATGTTCGCGATTTGTCGCGACGCTGGCGGCAAGGCTCTGCAGAGTGAGAAGCATGGAAGTGAAGGAGCGTGTCATCACCGTACTTCTTTCATCAGCAGCAGGAAGAGTTAGGGTAAGCGAGGCCAGTTTCTCGAGAGCTTGGCCCTCCGCGCAAGAGATCGCCAGTGTTGGGATGGAGCGCGAGCGCAGAAGTTCAGCGGCCTTCAGCACCTCCGAGGTTTGCCCTGAACGCGAGATCAGCACCGGAAGGCACTGCCGGGTTGCTGCCAACACCACGTCCGGATAAAACAAAAGTTCGGAAGCGGGAACGGCGCGGGCCCGCAGTCCGGTGAAAGCCGTCATCGTGGCTGCCGCACACAAAGCGACGTAGTAGCTCGAGCCGCAGCCTACAAAGAGGTAGTCTTGAACATCTGGGAATTGATTACGCACTCGGTCCAGTATGCCGCTCGCGCGCAGCTCGCCAAGGCAAGAACTCCAGCACTGCGGCTGAGAGACGATTTCAGCCAGGCTGTGAACACCTGGGGCTTTCGAGGACGAGTGCGCATCCGATGGAGGGTTACGTTCCAGTGGCTTAGACAAGTGTGACCTCGATGCCGGCTTTCTTCAGTGCACGTAAGTCGGATTTTGGAATTCCCCGGTCAGTGATGACTTCATGCATCGCGGATGTGGGGGCAATCAGGGAAAGGCTTCGCCGCCCGAACTTGCTGGAGTCACATACGAGAACCGTCCGCTGCGCGACCTCCATCATTACACGATTGACATTGGCCTCCAGCAGATTCGGTGTAGTCAGCCCGTGACGCACGTCGAAACCGTCTACGGCGAGAAAAAGAATGTCGGCATTCAGGTGGCGCAGTGTATCTTCGGCCATCGGCCCTACCAGGGAAAAAGAATTCTTGCGCAGCGTGCCGCCGGTCAAAATCACTTCAATCGAGGTCCCAGCCAACTCGGCTGCGATGTTTACGGCGTTGGTGATGACGGTAAGGGTTTGCAACTCGCGGAAGGCGCGCGCGACCGCGGTGGTGGTGGTACCGGAATCGAGAATCACTACCTGGCCTTTCTGCACCATGCGGGCGGCGGCCGCGGCGATCAGCATCTTTTCCCGGCGATGAAGCTGTTCCTTTTCGCGCAGTGTGGGATCGTCCAAAGCCCCGTCCCGCGCCGGCAAAGCGCCCCCATGGGTGCGATGCAACTGTCTCTGCCCGTGCAACAACTCCAAGTCCTTGCGTATGGTGACCTGGGAGGTATGGAAACGTCTCGCCAGGTCGGCAACCAGCACCCGGCCGTCGCGGTTCACAGATTCGAGAATGGCACGGCGGCGTTCTTCGTTGAGCACGGCAACTTTGCCGCAAGACGCAAGTCCGTCTTGCACTTTTGTTTGCTATTTCCTTTTATAACGTTTACTTTCGTTTGTCCATGGAAACTTTCGACCGGCCTGCGCGCGGCGGCCCAACCAGGCCTAACCCGTTGTGGGTTAGATGAGGGTTTCGGACGAGATTTTTCAGCTTGACTTCTGCTATAGTCGTAACTAATAGTATGGAATCGAAATAATACGAAAGCGCCAGACCTTCGAACGTTTTGACAGCCGCTCAGGGAGGGCCCCCATGAACCGGTTCACCTTACGTTACGTGCCACGGTTTCGAGACTCCATGCATATCCGGGAACTGGTGCTGCTTGCCGGAATCGCGGTGATGGCCTGCAGCGCCGCGGTTGCCCAAAAGGATACCGGCGGTATTACCGGCACGGTCACCGATCCAAGTGGTGCGGTCGTCACCGGGGCCAAGGTCACTGTCACCGACGTGGACCGGGGAACCACGGTCACGACTACTACCGATGGACAAGGCGAATACGTGGTGAGTCCGCTGAAGATTGGCCGCTACAGCGTCACGATCGAGAAAAGCGGCTTCCGGAAGGCGGTGCTGGGGCCGGTCAAAGTTGATGTGCAGGCGCAGCCGGCGGTCAACGCCAAACTGAGGGTTGGCAGCATATCCGAAACTGTCACCATTACCACCCAAGGACCGCAACTCGAAACTGAGACTTCCGAGCTGGGTCAGGTGCAGGATAGCCATACCATCGAAACCCTTCCACTTAACGGCCGAAATTATGCCCAATTGGCATTGTTAGGCGCCGGAGTGGGACCGGCTGAACCGGGTTCCCGCGTGGAACTGTCATATGGTTTCAGTTCCAATGGCTCCCGTTCCCTGCAGAACAATTTTCAGCTGGACGGGATCGACAACAACTCCGACCTGGGCGATGTGCTGAACGGAAGCGCGTATGTTATTCAACCTTCAGTCGATGCCATCGCCGAATTCAAAGTGGAAACCAATTCCTACAGTGCTGAATTTGGACGAGGCAACGGCGCGGTGATGAACGCCGTGATCAAGTCTGGCACGAACCAACTTCACGGCGATGTCTACGAGTTTTTCAGAAATGACGTGCTCGATGGCCGGAATGCTTTCGACATCTTTGGACGTCAGCCCTACCAGCAGAACCAGTTTGGCGGCACTTTGGGTGGGCCAATCATCAAGAACAAGACCTTTTTCTTCGGAGATTATGAGGGTCTTCGAATCCGCCAGGCCCTGCCGCAGTTGGTTCTGGTTCCGACGCCGGCTGAGATCGGTGGAGATTTTTCGTCTTTCTTGACAACTACGCCGGCTACAGCCGTGGATTTGAACGGCAATCCGATACCTGGTCAAACGGCGCTTGATTGCAATGGCCATCCGACATATCAGGGTGAGATTTTCAACGCCTACTTGGCCCAGCAAGTGACTCCCTCGGCAGAGTACCCCAATGGTTATTGCAGCGTGCCGATAGGAATAGATGCGGCAGGCAATCCGACAAACATATTTTCGAAGGGCTTAATCGATCCGCTGGCAGCGCGGCTCTCGGCGCTGTTTCCCGTCCCCAATGCGAACATCAATGGCTCTAACTATCTGGCGGAGCCGAAGAGAACCGAAAGCCAAAATAATTTTGACATCCGCATTGACCATACGATCGGTGACCACGATTCCTTGTTCGGTCGTTTCAGTTATGAAGATCAACCGAGCTTTATTCCTTCACCGTTCAACAACGCGCTCGATGGAGGCGCATTCCAGGATGGCTATCAGGAGGATTCCTACCGAAGTGTCGCGATCAGTGAAACTCATACCTTCTCTCAGAGCATGGTCAACGAATTACGTCTCGGCTACAACCGTATCAACTCGCACCGTTTTCAACTGAATTACAACACGAATGTGGCGGAGCAGCTGGGATTTCCTGGTGTCCCGCCCGGACTGAACAACGGTGGGTTGCCGACTATCACCATTGACGACGGCACCGCAGAAATTGGAAGCTCCGGTTTCCTGCCCTCGATCGAGAAGCAGAATGCCTATGTGATTGATGATAACCTCTCGAAGATCCACGGCCGGCATTCGCTGAAATTCGGAACAGAACTGCGCTTCATAGAGTTCACCATTTTTCAGCCGGAGGCTTCGCGGGGCACGATGGATTTTGCCAGCAACTTCACGGATAACGCGGCTGCACCCACCACAGGAGGCGAAGCGTACGCAACCTTTCTGCTGGGCTTAACTGATGGTGCGACGATCACAAACCAGCACAACGTTGACTATCACCGCGGCGATTACTCCTGGTTTGCCGAGGATGACATTCGGGCTACGCGCAAGCTGACCTTGAATCTGGGACTGCGGTACGAGCTGTTCACCGTGGTCAAAGCGCGCTTCAACGAGCTAGCCAATTTTGACTACACCAATGATTCCTTGATTGTTCCCCGTGGCCAGACCGCACAATTGACGCCCACCATTGCCTCTTACATCCCCATTTTGCGGAATGGTACCCCCGGATTGATTTCGCCGGACCTGCACAATTTCGCGCCTCGCACCGGACTGGCATACGAGATTACAAATAAACTGGTTTTGCGAGCCGGCTACGGAATTTTCTACGGCGGCGAGGAGAACGGCCCGTATTCCAACCCCAGTCCGGGCTTCAATCCGCCCTTTTTTGTGACGGAAAACTTCACCCAGCCATGCTTCCTCCCGGCAGCAAACCCCGCAATCCCAAGCCTGAATTGTGCGGTTGTTGGCCCGGAAAACATCCCCTTGCTGCATCTGTTCCAGGGGTTCCCGGCCAAGTCGCTAATCGATCCGAACACACCCACCCTCTTTTCGGAAAACCCGACCCTACTGACGCCTTACACGCAGCAATGGCATTTGGGATTGCAGTACCAGCTACCTAGCCAGCTGATGCTGGATGTTTCGTACGCAGGGTCGCACGGATCGAATCTTTACGGGATGTACAACGGCAATCAGGCGCAGCCCAATGTGACTTTCTGTACGACCAACGGCAACACTCCGGAAAACTGCCCGACTGCGCCGCGCCGTCCCTTTCCTGCCGTTGACGGCGGAATCGACACCCTGCGCGCCAATGACATTTCTAATTACGATGCACTGCAAGTGCACCTCGAAAAAAGGCTCTCCGGGGGCCTGCAGTTCGGAGCTTCGTACACCTATTCCCACGCGCTCGACGACGCTTCCAGTGCCAGCCTGGGCTCGCTCAATAACGGCGATTTCCGCAATGAATTGTATCCGGGGCTGGAGTACGGCAATGCAGATATTGACGTGCGTCAACGCTTTGTCATCAACTACGCCTATCAATTGCCCTTCGGACACGGGCAGAAGTTCGGTGGGAATGCCAGCGGTGTTCTGAACCAGATCATCGGGAATTGGCAGGTAGCGGGCATCACGACGGTGCAGACTGGTAACTGGTTCACCATTACCGATTCCGGCTCAGTGACCAACGTCTCGACCAGCGACGGTGGTGGCGTGGTCGGATACAACCAGGTGCGGCCCAATCTTGTAGGTAATCCAAACGGGCGGCCGTGCATGCCGGGCACTCTGTTCAACACCTGTGCCTTCGCAACCAATAATATCTTCTTCACCTTCGGCGATGCGGGCAGAAACATCGTGCGCGGGCCGGGGTTGCAGGATTGGGATTTCTCGATCTTCAAGCTCTTCCCGATTCGCGAGCAGATGCACTTTGAGTTCCGTGCGGAATTCTTCAACATCTGGAACCATGTCAATCCATTGTTGGGACCTGCGGGGGCGATCAGCGAAGAACCGCTCGCAGTCGAGTACGGTACCCCGCAGTTCGGACAAGCGCAGGCGGCTCGTGATCCGCGATTCATTCAGTTTGCAATGAAGTTCTACTTCTAGTTCCTTGGTGATTCGCGAGAGGATTTCTGCCTCTGCGTTGAGCAAGCAGGGGCCCCAAGAAGGTAGTGACCCCGACGGCCCAGCGCACAAGGCACATCATCGGAGCTAGCCAGCAGCTTGCCGACATTCTCGGCGCGAATCACGGCGGCAAGTCGGTTGGGGTCTATTCCATCTGCTCAGCCAATCGCTTCGTAGTGGAAGCAAGCATGCTGCAGGCGCGGGGCGACGATAGCCTGCTCTTAATCGAGTCAACTTCCAACCAGGTTAACCAATATGGCGGCTATGCCGGGCAAACTCCCTTGCAGTTTGTTTCCTGCCTAAAAGAAATCGCGGCCCAGTTGGAATTTCCCTTTGAGCGGATAGTCATTGGCGGCGATCACCTGGGTCCTCATGCCTGGCGCAAAGAAGATGCCTCCTCCGCGATGCAAAAGGCCGCGGAACTGATACGAGCTTGCGTGCTGGCTGGGTATACGAAAATCCATCTCGATGCCAGCATGCGCCTGGGGAATGATCTCGGAGATTCCTCGACGCCACTGGGCGATGAAATCATCAGCAACCGCGCCGCGGATTTGTGCCGTGCCGCTGAAGACGCGTACAAGGAACTGCCACCTGGTTCGCCTCCGCCCATCTACGTTATCGGAACGGAGGTACCAATTCCGGGTGGTGAGTTGAATGAGGGGCAGGCACCGGAGACGACGCGAACGCAGGATGCGGCGCGCACCGTTCAACTGGCCAGAGACGCATTCAAAGCGCGCGGCCTGCAAGCAGCGTGGGAACGAGTGATCGCATTGGTGGTGCAGCCTGGTGTGGAATTCGGCGACGCTACCGTCTTCCCCTATGTTTCCCAGAAGGCACGGGGATTAGCTCAATTCGCGAGCGAGCAATGGCAAGGCGTTTACGAAGCGCATTCCACGGACTATCAAGCGCCTGAAGCCTTGCGAGAGCTGGTCCGTGACCACTTCGCGATTTTGAAAGTAGGGCCATGGCTGACGTTTACATTCCGCGAGGCCGTTTTTGCCCTGGCGGCAGTGGAAGAAGAGTGGCTGGGGGAGCGGAAAGGTGTCACAATCTCTCGCGTCCGCCAATCTCTGGAAGAAGCAATGCTCGCCAATCCGGAACACTGGAAGGGTTATTACCACGGCGATGATGCGGCATTGCGTTTTGCGCGTAAGTACAGCTGGAGTGACCGCTGCCGCTATTACTGGCCGGAGCCGGCAGTAGCGAAGGCTTTGCAAAGATTGCTTGTGAATTTGACCGCGAATCCGGCGCCGACTCCTCTGCTCAGCCAGCACCTTCCCGATCAGAGCGCTAGGGTGCGCGCGGGAGTCATTCGAAACCATCCGGTTGCAATGATTCACGACAAGATTCTGCAAATAATCAATCAATATGCTCAGGCGTGCGGAATGGGCGCGCGCAAATGATCCTCCCTGCTGGGCCTTGGCAGTGTCATCACCGGGTGAATTAGTTGATGCACTCGAAATCCATCAGTCTCCGGCCAGCAAGGTTGTTTTCAAAACTGGCTGCGATTCGCTAAATTTCGAATCCTCGCGAACCTGCAGTAAGTGGGCCCGCATGGTAGCCCGCGCTTCCTCGGCGTTATGTTGCTCGACCGCCTCCAGGATCCGCTTATGATGATACTGTCCGCGATCGGGACCACCTTCGACGTGGAAAATTCGCATCCGCTGCTCGCGCAGAAGGTCCACTATCGAATCGATCAAGGAAAGGATCAGGGGATTGGCGGCGGCCTCGGCCAGAGCAAAGTGAAAGTCCAAGTCCGCTTCAATGTAAGCAACTGGGTCTTCGCGGGAACGATCCATGACCTTGAAGGCATCCCGCATGGCAGCGAGGTGCTGTTCCTCAGCCCGCGTCGCCGCCAGCGCCGCGATCTCCGGCTCGAGGATGGAACGCAGCTCAACCAGATAAGGCAAGCCATCCCGCTGACCAACCTTCGTCATCCAGTCGAGCGATTGCCGCATGGCTTGCGAAGTTCCGTTGGTGATGAAAGTTCCGCGGCCGGAGTACGCTTCGACCAGGCCTTTTTCGCGCAAAGCCTTGACTGCTTCACGCACGGCGGTGCGGCTTACGCCAAATCGCTGCGCGAGTTCGCGCTCTGCTGGTAGTTGGTCGCCGGGTTTGAGAGAACCCTTGAGGATCGATTCTTCGATCTGCTGCACGATCTGCTCGTAAAGGCGCGACGTGTGAACGGCTTTGTACATCTTCTGGTTTACCCAATTCGGGGAAGCACTATAACATGCCCAAGCGTGTGGGTATAGTGGTCTGACCAATAGACCACCGGCGCCCATTCGCTGTGCCGATGTGCTCATGTCTTCACTAGAGGATTTGCACTTTCCGAGCGACGGTCGGTAGTTCAAAACGTCGCTGTTCAGCAGCCGCCAAGTCCCGCGTGAGTGTAAAAGGTCTTGCTACGAGTTAATCAGGACGCTGACGAGTACGCGCGCGACGGTACTCGTCTGCGGTTGTGCGGTAACACGGCAAGCTGCTTTGCCGCTGCTTTGCAGACTTCGTGCTGAGCTGAGTGCGGTCGACCTGAGACCAATGAACCGCCTTTGCCGAAGCCTCGACCTGTGCAAGAGTTTCGTCACAACTCGGGTCTCTTGTGGCATGAAGGTTTTCAATGGCCGGATAGTTCGGACCGTAAGCCGAGAGGCGTGGCTGATAAGGCAGAAAGTCGTAGACCAGCTTTATGAGCCGTGTCTGATGCCGGCTTAGCCGTTCCTCTGCTATGAAAACTTCGTAGCTCAAAAAATAGGAAGATGCGGGAAGCACCAGCGCCGGCCCAATGAAATTCACATTGAGCTCTTTGGCATCAGGGAAATCCTTTGCATCGCCGAACTCCGCCTTGCTGTTAGAGACTAGTTCGCCCGGCAGCAGCCCCCCTGGTAGCCCGGTGGCCATGGCAATCGTGGCGCCGTTCTTGCTGGCATTCGTCTTAATCGCAACAGGCGGTGCTGCTGGCTGCACAACACCGGCTTGTATTGAGTTGACGCGCTGAGCACCAGGGTATCCAAGATGATCGACGGAAGGAGCCGGAGACACTACGGATACGACACCGCCCCTAAACGCCCGAGTTCCACCAGCGCCTGCGGTTGTAATCAAAGGGGCGGGCGGTACAACTTGTACGCTGGCACCAGGCAACGAACCCGAATGCTGGGCGCCGGAACGATCAAAACCCTGAACCGACGGAGGCGGTGGCACGACCACAACCACTTTACCCTCCGGATTGCCTCTAAGATACGCGCCAGCCAGTTGAAGCAAGGGAGCCGGTGGCACCACTCGCACAGTGCCATCCGGTAAGGAGGCGACGCGCTGCTCCGTCTTTCCGAGGCTCCCAACCGTAGGTGCCGGTGGCACAACAGTCGCTTGCGTGCTACCCAGAATTCTTTGTGCGACCTGCAAAGGTACGCCGTTTTCATAAACCTCGGGTGCCGGCCCGACAACCCGTAGCTGACCAATGTTAAGGCTCGCGGTCTGGCGGATTGCAAAGTGCACGGATGGAGCTGGGGCGACGACTACTTGCGCCGCAGGAGTGATGTATTGTGTTCGCGAGGCTGCCGAGATATCCGGTGGCGGCGCAACGGCTGAGACTTTCGCAGCAGGCGTCGTCAGTTGAGTTCGCATCGTCGCTGAAAGCGGGACAACAGGCGGAGCCGAATTGCGCGCCATAATTCGCGCCAGCGACAAATCTAGCTTTGCATGTATCTCAGGCGGCACAATCGAAGCCTGCGTGGGACGACCTGACTCGCGGCGTACCGCGAGCGGCGCCTGCTTGGGGTAAGTAAGAGTTGGCCGCGTCCGCACCGGGACGCTTTCCTTCTTAATCAGCGGCAAGTACTCAGCTGGCACATAATAAATGATGTCTGACTTACTAAAGCTGAGCGGGTCCCGGGGCACCAGACGTGGCCGCGCAATTCCAAATTGCAGAATGGTAAGCAGGGTCGCGACCATCATCACGTGCAGCATCAGGGATTGAACAAAGCGGTCCCAGGGCAAAGGCGAAGGCACAAAAACATCGGGCCAGAACCGAGCAGGCCGGGAAGTCAGCTTCAGCGGTGCAGTGCGCGCCGGCCGCGCCATGTCAATCAGGTTGTCGAGGAATACACGATATGCGGGCTCTTGTTTGAGAAGCAATTTCGGTGGCGGCGTAGGTTTGGGAGAAGGGACCGGAAGCGCCGTTTCCGCCAAGCTCTCGACAACCGCAAGATCGCCATCGTGAAAGGCGAACCGTTGCGAAGAGAAAACTTCCAACAGGCCAACGATCTCGCCTTCAAACGGGATCGGCGCCGCCAGGATCGAGCGAATGCCGAGACGGCTGCAGATCTCAGCGTCAACGCGAGGGTCATTGCTTGAATCGTCGCAGCGTATGGCCTTACCGGTGCGGACGCACTCGCCCGAGAGACCCGTGCTTACATCCAACTGCCAACCCAATCTGGGTGCATCGCCTACACTGGCGCGGCAAATCATGGCCCGCTTGTGGCCGAGCGCGAGAGCAGCACCAGTGCCGCGGGTAAGCACCTGCGCTTGCTCGGCCACAGTTCGCAAGACTGCGCCGCGATCTGAATTTTGGGGTTGGGGGACAAGCTGCATTAGGTTAACTCTGCTAGTTGGACAAAACTCCCGAATGACGTGGCATGGCGCTGGATGCGGTCAGTAACAGTCCCAGATTTCTAGAGTGTCGGCCGCCCCAGTCTCCGGCCGCAAGATGCCGAGAGTACCGGGTCAGGCGCACCCCCGGGCGCAATCGCCCGATGGCACACGTGCCTCGGAACCTGACCGGATTTACCACGAGTTGATGCTAGCCCGACCGTAGTTTGTGTTTGAAGCGTGATGGCGCAAACGCAATGACGAAAGTAACTCGGTGTTCTTTGCCAATTGAGGGATCTCGCGGGGATTCCCCCTGCTGTGTCGTAGCCGCGCCTGCTAGACTAAGTTTTGGTAGCGGTTAGCAACCGGCGAGCAACTCACGAAGCAAGGCAATGAGTGTCCTGGAAGCCATTCGCATCGCATTACAGTCGCTCTGGAGCAACAAGCTACGCTCAGCGCTGACTTTGCTTGGGGTGGTGATCGGAGTCGCGGCTGTGATCGCGGTAGTCACATTCACCAGCGGCATTAATGGTTACGTGGCGCAGAAAATTTTCAATCTCGGGGCAGACGTCTTCCTGATCAGCAAGGTTTCGCCGGTTGTCACCAATATTGACCAGTTTCTGGAAGGACAAAAGCGCAAGGACATCACCATCGAAGATTACGAGGCAGTGCGCGACGCTTGCCAGCACTGCGCGCTGATTGGCGCTTCCACCATCAAAATCGACGGACACGCGAAGTATGGGCAACAATCCATCAGCGATGTATGGATTCGCGGTTTTACGCCGAGCATGGCCCAGATCCTCGACGTCGACCTGACCTCCGGCCGGATGCTCAACCAGAACGATCAGAATAATCGCTCCAGTGTCGCCATTATCGGGAGCGACGTAGTCGATAATCTATTTCCCGGCATGGATCCGCTGAATAAGGAAATCCGGGTCGAAGGACAGCTCTTCACCGTAATTGGAGTGGGAAAGAAGCAAGGGACTACGCTAGGTCAGAGCCGCGACAACTACGTGGCGATCCCGATTTCAACCTACCTGAAACAATTCGGATCGCACACCAACATTCGCATTTCCGGGAAAGCGAATGGAGTCGGCCCACAACTGGAAGCTGCAATCGATGAGGCTCGCGCCATCATGCGTGCCCGCCGCCACGATCTCCCCGGCAAACCGGACAGCTTTGTTGCCCAAACCAACGAGAGTTTTCTCAGCATCTGGGCAAACCTGAGCGGAACGTTTTTTATCGTGATGGTTGCAATCGCATCCATTGCATTGGTGGTTGGCGGCATCGTGATCATGAATATCATGCTGGTTTCGGTGACAGAACGCACACGCGAGATCGGGATTCGCAAGGCCATGGGCGCGCGCCGCTGCGATGTGCTGCTGCAGTTTTTGATTGAGTCGAGCACCATGGCAGTAGTGGGAGGAATGCTCGGTGTGCTTTTCGGAATTGCTTTCGCCAAAGGCATCACAGCGGTGATCGGAATGCCTTCGGCGGTCAAACTTTGGGCTGTGGCTGCGGCTTTGCTCGTTTCGGGCAGCGTGGGGGTGTTTTTCGGAGTTTATCCCGCACGAAGGGCTGCTCTGCTGGATCCGATCGTCGCCCTGCGATACGAACTGTAGGGCATTTTGTAATTGGGTAATTTTGTAATTTGGTACTTGAAACCCATCGAGAGCAGTTTAGATTGCCAAATTACGCAATTACAAAATTGCACAATTCATCATGATGCGCAAAAGCGATTACACGGAAATTGTCACCCTGGCGTTGGACACCATTCGCAACAACAAGCTGCGCTCAGCGCTTACAGTGCTTGGCATCGTAATCGGCGTGGCGGTGGTGATCGGCATTTCTTCGGTTGTGCGTGGTTTGAACGATAATGTCAGCCAGGTCGTGACCAGCATAGGGTCGAATATTATCTTTGCGTTTCACGTTGAACCTTTCAAATTCGGCATGCCCACCGAAGAGATGCGCAAGCGGCGGGAGTTGACCTTGGAGGACGCCATGGCGGTGCGAGACTTGCCCCATGTCAAGGCGGCTACTCCCACCTTGCAGTTCATTCAGCAGGAATTCGGAACCGGCACTTATGTCGTGAAATATGGCGATCGCCGGGCCAAGAACACGATCCTGGAAGGGGACCTGGCGGCGGTAAAGGATGTTTACGAGTTCGAATTGTCCACCGGTCGCTGGTTCAGCGAACTGGATGATGAACATCATTCCCCGGTGATTGTTCTGGGCAGTGACACCGCTAAGGAGCTTTTTCCAAACAGTGATCCATTGGGAAAAGAAATCAATATCGAGGGGCAGACGTTTACCGTGATTGGGGTAGCCGTACCCACTAAGAACGTGTTCTCCAGCGGCAAAAATCCGAACGACAACGTCGTCTACCTCCCGCTGTCAGTTTTCCGTAAGCTGCATCCTGAGCTGAAGCAATACTGGATAGGCGCCAAGGCTACTTCGCAGCAGGACATGCCGAAAGCCATGGACGAGATTCGCGAACTGCTGCGGCGGCGGCGAAAGGTTCCTGCTGACAAGCCCGATAATTTTGCTCTCTTCACTCAGGATTCGCTGGTCCAGGTGTGGAACCAGATCTCCAGCGCTGTGTTTATATTCATGTTTGCCGTTTCCAGTGTAGGACTGATTGTGGGTGGAGTTGGGGTAATGAATATCATGCTGGTGTCGGTAACGGAGCGTACCCGGGAAATTGGCGTGCGCAAGGCGATTGGGGCTCGCAGGACCGATATCTTGCTGCAATTCACGCTCGAGGCCATCACCTTGACAGCGCTCGGCGGAGTAATTGGTGTACTGGTGGGAGCGGTGATTACCTGGATTATTCCCTTGATTTGGACATCTCTGCCTGCTCGTATGTCAACATTCTGGACAGTTTTCGGTATTGCAGCCGCCGCCATCGAGGGATTGCTTTTCGGCATTTATCCGGCATGGAAGGCGGCTCATCTGGATCCGATCGAATCTTTGCGATACGAATAAGATCAGCTGCCTTCAGCATTCATGATTTTTCTCCGGATCATAGAGTTCGTGGCTGTAACGGCAGCGACTGCCAGCATCGCTTACTATGCGCTCTGTCTTTGGAGTGCTGTGCGGTTCCAGAGAGACTCCGCGTCGGCCGGCAAGAGTGCCTGTTCTACACAGAATCAGCCCGCTGTTTCTATCCTGAAGCCGCTCAAGGGCACCGATCCCGAGATGTACGAATGTTTTCGCAGTCATTGCCTGCAGCAGTACCCGGCCTATGAACTCATATTCGGCGTCAGCGATGTCGATGACCCGGCAATCGATCTGGTGGAGCGGCTAAAAGCAGAATTCCCGCAGAATGAAATCTGCCTGGTTCATTGCTCGCAAAACTTGGGCAGCAACACCAAAGTCAGTAACCTGGCGCAAATGTTGCCTCATGCCCGCTATGAACACATTATCGTGGCCGATAGCGATATTCGCGTGCCTCCCGATTATTTGCCGCGTGTGCTCGCTCCTCTGGCTGATCCCGCGATTGGGCTGGTAACTTGCCCGTATCGCGGCGTTCCTAACGACACACCGGCGTCTCGGCTGGAATCACTGGGAATCAGCACTGATTTTTTCCCAGGAGTTCTGGTCGCGCGAAATATCGAAGGAATCAAGTTCGGCCTGGGGTCGACGCTCGCTTTTCGTCGCCGTGACCTCGTGGCAATAGGCGGCTTCGAAGCATTGCTCGATTACCTTGCCGACGACTATGAGATCGGCCGGCGCATTACTGCAATGGGGATGCATGTCGAGTTGTCGGATGTAATCGTTGACAGTATTCTGCCGCGATACACAATGAAAGGCTTTCTTGATCACCAATTGCGTTGGGCACGTACGGTAAAGAACGCACGCCCCGGGGGATACATCGGGCTGGTGATCACGTTTGGTCTGCCATGGGTATTGTTAGCCCTGATACTTGCTGGCGGCGCGATTTGGGCCTGGTTATTGCTTGCCATCACACTTATCGCCCGATTCGGCGTCGCAGCCTATATCCAGAAAAAGGTGCTGCGGGAGCCACAAACCGGCGTGCTCTGGTGGCTGCCGCTGCGAGACATATTGGCATTGGGCGTTTGGGCAATCAGCTTTACCGGAGACACAGTGACGTGGCGCGGAGCCTCATACACGCTGAAAAATGGGAAACTGGCCAGGACCGCGCCTTGATCACTTTGCCAGAGGCTGGTTGGCCAGAATTGATTTTCCGCCGCTACGGGCCACCACGTACGACTTTTCTGCTGCCAGTTCCTTTGGCTCAGCCTGGTCGGTCCAAAGAAAGGCCCGCTCCGGGCGATTCCACAAAGTGTGAAATGATGCCGGCGTCTCGAATACTTTCGGGGCGTCGGCAAATTGCGAACCATACCAAAGATTTCCAGCGGGCGAGTGCAGGCTGTGCAGAAATGCTCCGGTATAAAAGTTCAATGTCGAGGCGTTCTCGTAAAGCCCATCCACTACGACCGTGTCTCCTGAACGATAGTGCTTCTGCAGCGCGTCGGCGAGCTGTTTCGAAGACAGGATCGGCGAGAACGTTACGAAGGCACTGTGAACGCACGCCAGCAGCACGACCATCATAACGGCCAGAGCTGTATTTCCAAGCACGGTATTCCCGTAACGGCGGAACGCCCAATTCAGCCCCGTACCAATCAGCAGCGCCAGTGAAAATCCCAGCAGCGGCCGATGGAAAGCGCCAGTGGCTTGCGGCGTGAGGTCGAGGAAGTGGCCGAAAGATAGAGCATAATCTTGAGGGTTCTTCTTTAGGAGTTCGGCCAAGTCAGTGCCGGGAGCGGGGGCTTTGGACACAAGCAATAGTCCAGCACCAACCATAAAAGCCAGCCCACCAATCAAGAACAATACCAGCGAGGAAATCTTGCCGTACCGCCGCTCGGGATCGGTTTCATTCGACCCTTCTTCCCGCTGCAACCATCCCCCAATTATCAGGGCCAGAGCGGGCAGAGCCGGAATCGTGTAGTACTCCTGGCGGGTTGAGAAGCTGAAGAATATCAGGATTACCAGGGCCCAAAGCAGAAACAGTAAGTTCGGATTGCTCTGCGCGGTCTGGTCAGAAATCGATCTGTGCCGCCGAACCCGAACATTTTTCAACGCCTGCGGAAGAAATACAAACCAGGGAACCATCCAGATCAACACCAGTGCCCAGTAAATGAAGAGCGGCACAGTATCGTAATCGCGCGGAACCCTTTTATTGAGATAACGCAGGAAATGTTCGTTGACAAAATAAAACCAGAAAAAACCGCGTATTGAGCCCTGGCCCGGATTGCGGATGCCGGCAAGAATGTGCCATGGCGCAGCAATGGCCAGAAACACGCAGATGCTGGACAACAGGCGAAGCCTGAGCAGGTGCTGAAGATTTCGCGTGAGGCAGAGATATAAAAGGATGACGGCTACGGGAAAGACCAGGCCGATCAATCCCTTCGTGAGTACATTGAGGGCACATGTCACTGCCAAACCCCAGCAAGTCGCTCGGGACGGCGGATCCTGGTCGAGAGAACGCAGAAAAAATAAGAAGCTCAAACCCAGCCACAACGCGACCAGCACGTCGGGGATCAGGAAACGCGTAAAAAGATAAGGACCCAGCGAGGTTCCCAAGACCACGGCGCCGTACAAGCCGCCGCTCTCTCCATAGGCTCGAAGGCCAAGAGAGTAGGTGATCAGCAGCATGGCCAGAACGCCAATGAGCAACGGCAGCCGGGTGCTCCAGTCCCTAATTCCAAAGAAACGATAACTTGTGGCTACGCCCCAATACATGAGCGGCGCTTTTTCCAGGTAACGAATCCCGTTATCAATATGCAAGGTGACCCAGTCGTGGGTCTGCAGCATCTCGCGTGCGGCTTCTGCGTGGACCGTATCGGCATCATCGAGCAAGGGCGGGCTGAACATGCCGGCGACATAAATCGCACCCCACAGCACGACAATGATCACTATGGAGATAACGCTGGCTTGCGGCGGATTTCTCAAGGATTTTGAAGGAAGAGTCGCAGTTGCAGTCTGCGGTACGGGCAAGCTCATGAACTATGAGCATTATAGACTCTGCAGAATATTTAGCCGGATGTTGTCGCGGCGCGACATTCCTTGGCATCGAGGAACTCCCGAATCTTCGCGGCGGGCGTGTTCAGATCAGAGGGATTTCGTTCTGGCTGGAAGAACGCAATTCGCCGTACCGCTAGCGTGGAATCAGACGTGCTGTGCCGCACGGTGGGTATGAAGCGAGTCCCTGGGAGAATGCAGAGTGGGGGAGCCTCATTATTAACGCAGGATGCGATGTGGCAAGATAGAAAACCGGATGCTTAAGCACATCCTAACCGGTGGGTTTCCCTCCCACGTCCTCTGGCGAAGCACTCTGCAGCCGTGCGCCGGGGGAGTCGAGGAATGGGATGCTCAAGCATCCGGCACACCTCTAGTTTCCGGATTTGGGAAACTCCCGACAGTGATCTAGATCATCCTTGCCTGTGATGCTCGACCCAAGAGTAGCTCGTAATGCGGCACGGGCGAACTTTGATCTCAATAACACGGAAGTCAACAAAATTTGGAGAGTTCTTTGGGACTGCCGCTGAGGCGGGAAACCAATGGCCGCTCCGAAATCCTGCGTACCGTTACGAAAGTGTTCTCTTTGAGAGCACGCCACTTATTGGCTTCGTTTTTGCAAAGAGGCCCCGCAGCCGTGCAACTGTCTCGATCCGCAGCAAACCATCGAATTTCCCATACAACAGGAGGCCCGGAGACGTAGTCCCATAATGCTGGATATTTAGATGCGAGCTGCGGGGAATCTTTTCCAGTTAAGTCGGGAGTGTGCCCATTCAGCCTTCTGGCTCAAGCGAGAACAGCTTGAACAATCCGTGACGAGAATCACAAGTACCAGTTTCACAGTTTGTGCTTGGTTGATTGTATCTATTTGAAACGATTACAGATAGATGGGGACGATCATTGATTTGAATTAGGCTTTCTCCTGCTCTTGGCCCACCTCGCACGTGCTGCCCTTTGGGCGATCTCGCGTCGCTGCTCGGCGGAAAGCACGGCAGCCCTGGTTTCACCGCCTTTCTTGGCGCCCAGCTTTGACAAAGCGACAGCATGAGGATTCTTTTTCTTTTCGCTCACTGTGTAGCCCATATATGCACCATCCAGCAGGGAAAAACAAGAATTCAGCCTGGTGCTTGACATGCCTGCACGAGCAAGCATATGCTTACTCGTGCAGGCATTTTTTGGGAGGAGCTATGAAGAGAAGGTCGATCGTGTTTCCGGTCAACAAGCGATTTGCGGAGCGACTTTGGGGTCGGCTCTCTGTGCCCCTCCTCACATCATTGAAGGACCTGGTATCTAACTACGGGCTTTCGGTCGGCAGAGGAGATGTTACTTATCTGGATGGACATTGGTACGTCACGCATTCCGGGCTGTTGCGCTTGTCGTCGCGGCGCAAGTGCTCTGGAATACATGTAGAAATGGTGCAAGGTTTTTGTGATTCTTCACAAAACCGCTGGGCTTTCAAAGCTACAGTGTTCCGTGCAGGACGACCGAAGGGCTTTGTAGGATACGGCGATGCGGATCCTTCCAACGTTTCTCCTTTGCTTCACGGTGCGGAAATGCGTGTGGCAGAAACACGGGCGGTCAACCGCGCTTTGCGGAAAGCGTACGGCATCGGCATCTGTTCGGTTGAGGAGATCGGATCTTCAACTGCCCAGACCGGCTCTACTGCTCACACGAAGAAGTTCCCACAGCCTACAGATGGCAACGGCGACGAGAATTTCGGCGGGCGCACAGTTCGTGATCGCCTCTGCCAGCTCATTCGCCAGCATCAGCTCGATGCCACGTTGGTCAAGTCCTACGCTACTGATTTCTGTGGTGTGAAGACCTTGCGCGAAGCCACTCGCGAGCAGGTCGAGAACTTCGTCGCACACCTAGCTGATTGGGCCGAAAAAGACCGAAATGCCTTGCTCTGCCAGCTCAACAGCTACGGCAATCCGAAAGCTGGTGTGGCGTGAAGCGCCGCATCGAGGGGCTGTACCAGGCCGATCCTGCTGCAAGCGTTCTGCTTCCAGACAGCCTATATCTGGTCCGAGTAGCTCGTGCCCAATACCGCTGGCATCCCGACAAGCCTTATTACATTCTGCGGCTTCTTGTGCTCGAACCGCAGCATTTCGCCGGACGATCGATTACAGGGCGCATTTACTGCACCCGTCGGGCTCTTTGGAAGCTGAACTGGTTCTTGCGGGATTTCGGCTATGACACCGACCTGCTCGGGCAGGATGAGATCGACGAGAAGAGGTTGGTCGGACTTCGCGGCGTAGTCAAGATCGGCCATGTCGTTATAAACGGCACCAGCTTCGTCAATCTCGAAGGGTTCGCTCCGGCCAGTCAATGGCAGGATCTGTCACCCGCAGTTGCTGTAGTGTCCCCGCCAAGTTCTGCTAGCTCTGAGGTCGCGTAATCATGGTCTATAGCTACACCCAGATCAGCCATTATCTGACCTGCCCTCGCCGCTATCGCCATCGCTACCTTGATGGCTGGCAGGAGAAGGATACTCGGGACGATCGCGTTCGTATTCGCCAGCCTCGGCGTAGTCTGCAGATCAAATTCACTCGACCCATATCAGAAAACAATGAATTCGTGGCCTATATCGATGCCATTGGCAAGCTCGACGGCAGTGGTTGTCTATTGGAGTGGAAAACCACCTCCAGCCGCTACCCGGAAGAACCTGCCGGATTGCTCGCTCTCGACCCACAGCTGGTCTGCTACTCCTGGATTGTTCGTGCTAGGCAAGATTGACGCGATCCTGGCCTGGGAAAAGCAAAGGGACATGGAGCGTGACACAAAATTCGTAGAACTAGGACGTTACTTGTGTGAAGTACGGGCAGGACAGTACTGGCGAGTGGAGAATCTGGTGTCGTTTGATGATTTTCTTGAGAGGAGGTTCCCGGAGTCGCGACGGAAAGCTTACTACCTAATGTCCATTCACGAGCACCTGCCACTACAGGCGAGAAGGGAACTGAAGAAGGTGGGATGGAGTAAAGGGATCGAGTTGGCCAAAATCGCGCGCCGGGATCGACAAGACTTCGATTGTGCAACCTGGTTGCACAAAGCCAGAGAGTTGCCGAAGGAAGAATTTAAGCAGGAAGTCGAGCGCGAGCTAACAGGAAAAATAACAGAGCCGTGGGAAATTGTCTACTTCAAACTGTACAAAAGCCAGATCCCCATCATTGACCAGGCACTTGAGACAGCGGCGCTCATGCTCGGAACGGACAACTCACGCGGGTATTGCTTGGAAATGATTTGTGCGGATTTTCTGGCAGGTACGAATCTAGACAACGGGGATCCCGCCATTCTGCTACAGTCCA
>DASPRY010000180.1:0-25071 GCA_035624215.1 Terriglobales bacterium | reverse complement strand
TGCTTACGAAAATCGATGAGATCCTGGCCTGGGAGAAGAGGAATGAGGCAGAGCGGGATACCCGATTCGTCGAGCTCGGGCGCTATCTATGTGAAGTACGGGCAGGCCAGTACTGGCGGGTGGAGAAGCTAGCGTCATTCGACGACTTCCTGGAAAGGCGGTTCCCGGAGTCGAGAAGGAAGGCGTACTACCTGATGTCGATTCACGAACATCTGCCGCCAGAAGCCCGAAAAGAACTGAAGGAGGTGGGATGGACCAAGGGAGTGGAGCTGGCGAAACTAGCACGCCGCGACCGCCAGGGCTTCGATTGTGCAATCTGGTTGCACAAAGCCAGGGAGTTGCCCACGGAAGAGTTCAAGCGAGCCGTCGAGAAAGAGCTGACCGGGAAAGAAACCGAACCCTGGGAAATTGTCTACTTCAAGCTGTACAAAAGCCAGATTCCAATAATTGACCAAGCGCTTGAGACTGCAGCCTTGATGCTGGGAAGTGATAAGTCGCGCGGGTATTGCTTGGAGATGATATGTGCCGATTTCCTGGCCGGAGCAAATCTGGAGAATGGCAACTCGCAAGTTCTTCTGCAATCGGTTGTGAGATTCTTCAAATTCCTGCCGGGCGAAGAGAGAAAAGCGTTGCTCGACCACTTCACAGCGAAGGCATCGTGAACGTAGCTCACCAAAAGCGTAGTCCTCTACGGCTTGATCCCGAGTCATACCAAGAGCTTCGCAATCGAGTGCTCCGATGTGATGGATGGAAGTGCCAAGCATGCGGTGCGCTGTCCCGCCTTGAAGTACACCACAGGCGATTCCGCAGTCACGCCGGCGAGGATTCCGAGCAAAACCTAATAACTCTTTGCAACAATTGCCACAGTAGAGTTCATGAACAATAGGTCAGAGGTTCATGCTCCAAGCTGAAATGAGATAAATTGTCCTAGCCGCGACTTGATCTGACATTTCCGATAGAATGCGCCGACAGGCGCGATAGAGGAGATGTCAGTCAATGAGCACCGATCAGAAAATTATCAAGAACAAAGTGGGGCTGCTGAAAACTAGCTGAGATGTCGGGCAGTGTTTCGCAAGCCTGCAAGATGATGGGCTACTCGCGGGATAGTTTCTACCGCCAAGCTTTACGACCGAAAGAATGCGTTGGTGGCTGCGGATCTGCTCAACGATCGCGTGCTGCCGTTCTTCGAAGAACAAAACGTGCCATTGCTGCGCGTGCTGACGGACCGCGGCAGGGAGTACTGTGGCAATCGAGATCCGACGAATACCAACTCTACTTGGCAGTAGAGAACATCGACCACTCGCGCACCAAAGCGAAGTCACCGCAGACCAATGGAATCTGCGAGCGCTTTCATCGCACCATGCCGGAAGAGTTCTACAGTGTGGCGTTTCGCAAAAAACTCCACACCAGTCTGGAGGAGTTGCAGTCTGATCTCGATGTTTGGCTAGGTGAGTACAATGAAAAACGCGAACATTTGGCAAGTACTGCTACGGGAAAACGCCCTGGCAAACTTTTCTGGATTCCAAACACTTGGCGCAGGCGAAAATGCTCGATGCTCTGACAACTCCGGCTTCTTCTGACGTTGAGGTGCAGAGCGCGGAGCCGGAGCGGAGCCCTGCGAAGCGGAGGCGGAGCGCAAGAAGCTGCCGCCTCAAATCGATTTTTGTCAGATCAAGTTTCAGCTAGAACAGTTCATTTGTTTCAGGTGGCGTCGTTGTCCTGGTCATTTAGATACTCGGGCGGGACGTCGTCCTCGGGCACCTCGCGGGTGGTCACTTCGGAGACGTCTGCGTCCTTGGCGTCCTCGACTCCTTCGACCGCCTCGGCTTCGAAGGCGTTACCCTCCTCGGCTAGTTCTTCGACGCTTTCGGAATCCGCATCAGCCACGTTCGGCAACTGCTGGGTGTCCCCAGATTGCCCGGCTGAGTCGGATCCAAGTCCTTCATGCTCGCGCCTTTTCCTGTTAACCATGGCTTTCCTCCATCATTGCTCAGATGCGTTGGTTGCAGGACAGGTTACGCTGATAGCGGTGCATCTTTCACGATAAGAGCAATTTGCGCCAGCCTTCTGGTCGCCGCGGCTTTGGCACACCAAGCCTCCGGCCCACCGCGCTCAGACACCTAACTATTTGTCTCCCCAAAAAGGATCCGACTCCTTCTCGTGGACGCGGTCGATCACAGCATTCGCTTCGCGTATGGCGCGGCCTTCATTGCCCGTGCGCTCGAGCGTTTCGTTCGCAACCTTTCGCCAGAGCTCGCCCAGTTTTCCTTCCGCCAGCTTATTGTGCCGCAGAGAATCGGCGTCAGTTAACCAGGGCATAGCACCCTACGCTCGCTTGCGCCTTCTAGTCGCAGCGCCTTTGGCGGCTTCCTGTTCCAGGATGCCGTGCTCACGCTTCGTCTTAACCGCTTTGGCGGCAGCTTCTTCCCGGTTTTGCTGGGGATGAACGCCCAGTTGGTGCCAGTTTGTCTCCGAAAGGTTCACGTTGTAGTATTTCGCAGCCTTCTCAACGTTAGCGAATGCCAAAGCCCGATCCTCATCGGAAACATCGATGACTTGGTCGAATCGTGCAACCGCATTGCGCACGTGCTGTGCATCAGTCAGCGGCTCCTTGCGTTGCTTGGGAAACGCAAAGACGGTGTCGGGCAGGTTGCTTCGCATGGTAAGCTCACCATGTTCTTCGTACGGTTGCCAGGTTGCCACAGTTTTCATTTTTGACCTCCAGTAGTCGGCAGATTTTTTACTTTAATCTTCTTCGGGAGCGCTGCGGGGGCGATCGGAGCTGTGACTTGCAGAAGTCCGTCCTTCAGCTCGGCCTTGAGTTTTTGCCCGTCAACACCATCCGGTGAGGTTATAGTTCGCGTAAAACGGCCATAGGAGAATTCGCGTTCCAGATAATTTCCACCGCCTTGCACGTCTCTTCCTAACTAACTGCCGGTAGCTGAGTTGGAGTGGTGCCCGGGACCGGAATCGAACCGGTACGGTGGTTTCCCACCTCGGGATTTTAAGTCCCGTGCGTCTGCCAGTTTCGCCACCCGGGCGCCTCGAGCTAACTAATTGTACAAAGGTAAGTTAATTGACAGCAATCGACTTAGCATTCGATCGCTCTACGGCTGCGAGCAGATCGGGTTGCGATAAATTGGTTGATACTCCGTGGCTTGACTCTGCGCTGATCTGGTGTATCTTTTACGCGTCAAGCCGTACCTCGAAACTAGACTCGCTCATAGAGTCTTGCCGACGTTGGCTTGGGCTTGGCTTCTCGGACGGTGCCCCGATTCCAACATCAAGGAGATCCGCCATGGCGGCTAATCCGGTTTTTCGCGCTCCGGAATTGAAATTCGAAACAGAAAAGGAAAACGCACAAAGGACAGTCCGCGCGATAGGTCGCATTACATTAGGTACATCCGCCACGCTGGAGAACACTTTGCGCGATTTGATCGTCGAGGGCAAGCGACTAGTGCTAGACCTGACGAATGTGGACTACATCGACAGTGCCGGTCTCGGTGCGCTGGTGAGCGTTTATATGCACGCGAGAAGGAGAAATTGCCCCCTGGAGATCGCCAATCCAAAGCAACGCATACGGGATTTGTTCAATCGGAGCGGGTTGGCTTCAGTGTTTGAGGGGCACTCTTTTGACGCGCTTTGGGAAGGATAGTCGGGCAGTTAGCTGACTTAGTGCAAAGGATGGCCAGTCGGCGCAAGATGCCAAACACCCCACCCTTAAGCAAGCCAAAGCCCTAGTACGCGAAGCTGCGGTAATTTGTCGAGATCCCCGGAAAGCGCAGAGGACATCTTGCACCGCGCCGCTACTTGCCAGTTCGCCATTCTGAAACGTACCCCTACAATGAACCGGTGAGTCCAATTCAGCGGAGAACCTCATGAAAGTCGGATTTGTGGGTCTGGGACACATGGGATCGGCCATGGCAGCAAATTTACTCAAGGCCGGCTACGAGGTCGCGGTTTATAACCGTACGCCCAGTAAGGCACAAGCCCTTGTAAGGCAGGGAGCACGTTTTGCCGAAAAAGTAGCCGACGCCTGCAAAAATCGGGAAGCAGTCATCACGATGCTCCCGGACGATGCGGCAGCCGAAGTGGTCGTCTTCGGAGGCGACGGGGTGCTTGGAAGCCTACGAAAGGGAGCTGTTCATGTTTCATCGAGCACCATTAGTGTGGCACTCTCAGAAAAATTGGCGAAGGCGCACGCGGAGAAAGGCCAGCGTTATGTGGCGGCCCCAGTCATGGGACGACCTGATGCCGCGGCGGCTGCCAGGCTTTGGATTATCGCTGCGGGCGCACCAGACGCAGTGGACACCTGCCTGCCTTTGCTCGAGGCATTAGGGCAAAAGGTCTTTCGATTTGGCGACAATCCGGCCGACGCAAACACGGTAAAACTCTGCACCAACTTCCTCATTACGGCGATCATTGAGTCCTTGGGCGAAGCTTTGGCGCTGATTGGCAAGGCTGGATTAGATCGGCATCAGTATGTCGAGTTCCTGACCTCATCGCTGTTTTCCGCGCCAATTTTCAAGACCTATGGCGCAATCATCGCTGCGCAACAATTCGAACCCGCCGGGTTTGCGGCTCCCTTGGGATTAAAAGATAACCGTCTGGTTTTGGCGGCTGCCGAAAACCTGCGCGTGCCTTTACCCCTGGCCAATCTAATTCACGATCGCTTTATGACCTTGTTGGCACAGGGTGGCGAGTCGCTCGACTGGTCTGCGATCTCAACACTGCCGGCGCAAGACTCAGGGCTGGGAAAGACCGTGCCACAATAAAAAAACGGGTGACTGAAACAGCGAGGCCGTTGCACGCTAGAACCCATTCATGGGCGCAATGGCCTTGCCCTCTATGCATTCGTATCCGCGGCCGGTGGCCAGGTTCTTGTATTCTTCGGTTCTACCGTTGGGCCACTCGATGACTACGCGATCAACGTGATCCTGCGGCCCTACTCCAAAGGTCACCGGCAATTCTGATTGCGATAAGTAGCTTGATCCGCTCCGTACCAGCCTCTCTTGCGCTGTGCCTCCGCAATCAATCTCCAGCGTTGCTCCGATAGCATCGCGATTCGATTTCGTCCCCACCAAATGAAACCGAATGCTTCTATTCCCGGTCGTCTGATCGTTGCGATAGAGATAAGCGGGCCCGTGATTAGTCGTGACCAGAAGATCGAGGTCACCATCGCGGTCAAAATCTCCATAAGCAAGCCCACGCCCGACTTTGGCCTGGGCGAAATCTTGGCCAGCCAACGCTGCCACGTCAGTGAATTTTCCTTTGCCATCGTTCAGAAAAAGCTGCGGCGGTTGCGCATACCCCACGCCATTTACAATGCGGACCGTATCATCAATGTGTCCATTCACCACCGCAAGGTCGAGCGCACCGTCGAGGTTCACATCAAGAAAAACGCACCCGAAGCCGAGCTTGTCCTTGGAGGCCATTCCGATTCCGCTCTGCGAGGCAACGTCCACGAACCCGTTCTGGGTGGCGTTGTAGAGCCCGATCATTTCATTGTCAAAATTCGTAATGGCTACAGCGCAACTTCCCGGACCTTTCCATGCGGCTGCATCCACACCCATTCCAGCGCGGGCCTGGCCTTCCGCGGAAAATGCGATACCAGCCTCGACCGCAACATCCTTGAATGTCCCGTTGCGCTGATTGCGGTACAGCTTGTTTGGCTGCGTGTCATTGCTCACCAGCACGTCCGGCCAGCCGTCATGATCGTAGTCCAGCATAGCGACGCCGAGCGACTTCGAACTGCTGTCGAAAATTCCACTCTTCGCTGTAACATCCTCGAAGGTCCCATCTCCGCGGTTGCGAAACAGCCAGCAGGTTTCGCCGCGATACGCCTCCGGCGTGCAATAGGATTTGCGTTTTCCATCCGGGCTGCAGAATACGTCGTGCTCCGCTGACCACTTCACATAGTTGCAGACAAACAGATCGAGCCATCCATCGCGGTCGAAATCAAACCACAGCGCAGACGAGCTAAACGCGAGCCGCTCACCTAATCCGCTGCTTTTTGTCACGTCCACGAACGTTCCCTTGCCGGTATTGCGAAACAGGCGGTTCTGACCCACGCAAGTCACAAAGATGTCCGGGAAACTATCGTTGTCGTAGTCGCCGACCGCTACTCCCATGCCATACATCTCAATGTCCAGGCCTGCGGCGCGCGTCACATCGGAAAAAGTCCCATTTCGGTTGTTGCGGTAAAGCTTGGGAGTGCTACGCCCTGATTTATGTCCCGGCCAGTCGCTTCCATTGATGAGAAGAATGTCCTGCCAGCCGTCACGGTCGTAGTCAAGAAAGGCGCAGCCCGAGCCCAGCGTTTCAGGCAAAAGCTTGCCGCCGTAGGCGCCGTTGTTATGCCGAAACTGGATTCCGGCTTGCTCCGTCACATCCACCAGACGAAACCCGGGGTCGCGTGTCTGCGAAGGCGCTGCTGCAAATGCGTGCCTCAGCAGAATTGGGGCGGAAGCGGCCGCGGCCATGTTCCTGAGAAACACGCGCCGGTTCAAGGCAGGTTCACCAGACCATTGCGAATCGCGTAGACCACAAGTTCCGCAGTCTTATGCATGCCTAGCGCGTCCATGATATTGGCGCGATGAACGGCCACGGTATTCGTACTCAGCTTGAGTTCGGCTGCAATTTCCTTGTTCGACATTCCCTCGACAATCTTCTGCAGAATCTCCAGTTCGCGAGGCGTAAGCGCGGAGGTGCGATCGCCCTTCAGCGTGGGTTCGCGCTTCAGTTGTGAGTCGAGCACAATCTCACCTGCGACCATTCGCCGGATGGCGGCCCCGAGTTCCAGATCAATCGCATTCTTCAGCACGTAGCCGCGCGCTCCGGCAGCCATGGCCTGTTTCACCAGGGTGTCTTCGGGATGCATACTCAACATCAGTATCCGTGACTCCGGGTGCCGGGCCACGATCTGGCGTGTCGCTTCCAGTCCGTTAGTTCCCGGCATGGCGCAATCCATGACAATTGCGGCCGGACGCAGCTTATCCGCAAGCTTCACGGCTTCGGCGCCATCGCCAGCCTCGGCCACAACTTCCATGTCCGGTTCATCTTCCAGTATGCGGCGGAAGCCGCGCCGTACCAGAGCGTGGTCGTCCACCAACAGCACAGAAATCTTATCTGCCATGCGCCTCCAGCTTCTCGCGTGGTACGGTTAAGCGTACCAACGTTCCACCCTTTGCCGGCCGCACAAATTCGATTCTCCCACCCAGCAGTTGTGCGCGCTCACGCATCGCCACCAGCCCGATGCCCGGCTGGGCGCTCCGCCCCTCAAAGCCGCCGCCATGGTCTTCGACCTCGATTTCCAGAGACTGTGGTTCAAACCGCAGTCGCACCCAGCATTCTGTGGCTCCGGAGTGCCGAACTATATTGTTCAAAGATTCCTGCACGATGCGATAAATGTGCACCGCTGAATTGCCATCAATGGGGAACCCCCCTGCCGGCTTCTCATAGAATATGCGAACACCGGATTGCCGTTCCAGCACGGGCAAGTACCAGTCGAGCGTGCTCTCCAGGCCAGTTTCTTCCAGCATCACGGGATGCAAGGCTTGCGAAAGACTGCGCACTTTGTCGAGCGCGCCCTGAGTTATTTCGCTTAGCTCACGCAGTTCTGTCCTCACGCTGGATCCCTCGGGCAACTGCTTTCCCGCGCGAGCCAGCACCATACCCGCTGCCGTGAGAATCTGACCGAACTCGTCGTGCAATTCTCGTGAAACTTGCCGGAGGGTGGACTCCTGGGTTGCAATCAATTTCTGGGCCAATTCCCCCCGCTGTGCCGACACAACCGCCAGATGCGCAAACAGCCGCCGCGTCCAAAAGATCACGTAGGAGCTGGTTACCAAAATTGCGACGAGTGTCACAACAAGAAACACATAGGCACGTTGTTGGACGCGACTGTAGATCTGTCCAATTTGTTGAGTCGCCAGATCCTCACTCTCGTTATTCGCAACCAGCAGTCGTGAAACTGCTGTGCTCAGCGCTTCCTGGCGGGAGCGCAGCGAAATACGGACCTGCGTTCGTGCTTCGTCTGGAT
This sequence comes from Terriglobales bacterium, assembly GCA_035624215.1. Taxonomy (GTDB): domain Bacteria; phylum Acidobacteriota; class Terriglobia; order Terriglobales; family Acidobacteriaceae; genus JAFAGX01. The sequence continues at coordinate 17,030 of DASPRY010000180.1, read as the reverse complement.
GTCCTCCCTGGGCCAGAGCGAAGGTCCGATCGGCGGCATCCCAGAATTGGCTGAGCGAGCTTTCCAGGTATTGCTGCTGATCGCGGCTCCGGTTTACCGGCGCATACTGTTGCTCACGCCGCAGAGCATCGTCGAGGTCGGCCCGCACGCGCGCAAACTGCTCGGACCAAGCCGTCAGAGGATAGGGCTCCTCATTGTCCAACATGTCACGCATGGCTAGCGCCAGCAAATTCAAATCGTTTTGGATGCGCAGCAGTTGCAGCGTGTCCTTCCGGTTGCGGTCCACAAGATTATTCTGCAGCTCGCGCAAAGCAGAGATTTGCAGTGCGATGTACTGCGAATAAGCGAAAATACACCCCAACGTGACCACAAGCCCCAAAAGCAGTCCGATCGTGGGCGAGCGGCCGCCGCTGGGAAGGGTCTTCATGCCTATCCAGACTACAGTATGTCTAAGTGAAGTTCATGATCTTCGCAGGTTCGCCAAACCGGTCATCTCTAAGCCCTTACGCCAAGCTGGAGCAGATTGTGGGATTCCGCACTATACGTGCCATGCACGTCGGTCACTTGGGGAGTGCTGCGGCATTCGCTAGTATTTTCAAATGGGCTTACAGTGCCTGGTGGTGACTCGCGATTCCAACCTGCTGGGTCACATCAAGACCATTTTGGATGAACACGAAGCCTCGCTGGACCTTCGCCAGGATTCTACGAGCGCCATAGAACTCTCCTCGCGCCGGCACTGGGATGGGCTTGTGATCGATTGTGACGATGTGTCTGGAGGCGGCGATGCCATCTCCGTGGTACGCAATAGCCGCGCCAACAAACAGACCTTGATTTTTGCTGTGGTTAACGGATTCACGAGCCCGGAAAAGGCCCTCGATCTGGGAGCAAACTTCGTCCTCAGCAAGCCCCTGCAGGAAACTCGATGGCGCAGCGTTCTCGAGGCCGCCATACCGAAAATGCTCCGCGAACACCGCAGATATTTTCGTCACGAGGCTGATTTGCCGGTAAGCCTCGAGAATCATGACGGCGAGACCTTCCGTGCCAGGATCAAGAACATCAGCGAAGGTGGATTGGCCATTAAGCCGCTGGATCCTGTGCGGCTCGAAGGCGTCATTAACGTGGAATTCCGGATTCCGAGTATCGAGCCACAGCTGTTTATGTAGTCTGGAGCGACGCCTTTGTGACTGGCTTGCGTTTCCTCTATGTCGAGAAAGTCTGCGGCAGCGCACTTCAGGAATGGCTAAATTCCTTAGAACCGCAAGTTAAGGTTCCTGCCGAATCCCACAGCCCGCAGAAATCGCTAAGTTGAATATTCCGCATTGATGCGCACGTACTCCGCCGTCAGGTCTGTGGTGAGATAACTGCAGGCAGCATGGCCTTGGCCGAGTTGGATGCGGATCTCGTACTTCGGCTTTGACATCTCGGTGTGGACGTGTTGCGAGTTAAATGCATGACCCTGACCGCGTTGGCAGACTAACTGACCGCCAAAATAGATGCTGATTCGGTGCGGATCGACCAGCAGCCCCGACCGGCCAACCGCGGCCAGGATTCGCCCCCAATTGGGATCGGCGCCGGCGAGTGCGGTCTTGACTAGCAGCGAGTGGGCTATGGTTCGAGCGACCTGCACAGCCTCATCCCGAGTTCTGGCTTGCTCAACCCTCAAGCGAACCACATGCTTTACGCCTTCTCCGTCGCTGACGATCTGCTCCGACAATGACCGGCATATCTCGCGCAGGACTTTCCGGAAGCTCGTTTGGACGTCGGTTTCGCGCAGGCTGACGCCGCTCGCCCCGGATGCCATCAGCAACACAGTATCGTTCGTTGAGGTGTCGCCATCGACCGAAATACAGTTGAAGGTCTCCTTGCTGACATCGCGCAACACCCGTTTTAGTTCCGCTGGCTTGGCCGCAATGTCGGTGAACAGGAACACGAGCATCGTCGCCAGCTGCGGGTGAATCATTCCCGAGCCTTTGGCAATGCCCAGCAGATTGACTGTGCGTCGCCTCGCGTGGAAGCGGGCCGATGCGAGCTTGGGCCTTGTATCCGTGGTAATAATTGCCTGCGCGAAATCAAGAACTGAAGCTTCGGTTCTCGCCTGGTTCGCAATCAGATCCGGCAATCTTGCAATGATCTTCTCAACCGGTAGAGGCACACCAATAATTCCGGTAGAAGAGGGGAAAACTTCTTCGGTTCGCGCCCGCAGTAAACGTGAAGCCTGGGAACAAACCCTCAGGCAGTGTCTGAGTCCGGCAGCACCGGTGGCGCAATTTGCGTTACCGGAATTGACAATGAGGGCGCGAACCCGGCCACGCGATCGGGCAAGGAATTTCCGCCCGACCTCCACGGGTGCCGCGACCACGCGGTTCTTTGTGAACAACGCTGCTGCAGTTGCGCCCGCCGCGGCTTCCACCAGTGCCGAGTCGGGCCGCCCGCTGGCCTTGATTCCAGCTACCGCAGAGGAAAAACAAAAACCCAGAGGTAAATGGATTCGTGCAGACCGGCCCTGCTTCATACCTGAAGCTTCACCAGCCAGCTCGGCGGCTCAGGAAGAATTGCGAATTTTGGCAGTTCGCCACGAATCATGGCAACCTCATCGCAACAATGAAAGCGTGGGCACACCCAGCAATCCTTCCGGACCTTGTCGGGCAGGTCTTCGCGCTGTGCGAGCACAAAACCGAGACGAGCGAAGAATTCAGGCTTTCGCGTAAACAGGCAGATACAAGCTACGGAGTGCTTTTTCGCTTCAGCCAGCAATGCTTTTACCAGAAGCTGGCCTCCGCCCCTCCTTTGCGCCCAGGGGGCGACGGTGATGGACCGGATCTCAGCCAAATGCGGCCCATACAAATGGAGCGCCCCGCAACCGACGACGCCATCGCCCTCTTCGAGAACCACGAAGTCGCGGACGTTCTCGCAGATTTCCGGAAGGCTGCGCGGCAGCAAAGTGCCATCCGCGGAATATGTGCTGATGAGATCATGCACGTACTGAGCATCCGGCAGAATCGCTTTACGCGTGCGCATTGATCCTCTCGCGCACCGACTCGAGCTTCTGCCTTGCCTGGGCCAACGCGTGTTTGACCCGCGCCGGAGCTGTTCCCCCGGAGACATCGTGCATCGCCAGAACCGCATCGAGCTTCAGGGAAGCATAGAAATTTTCATCGAATTCGGGCCTGAACTGATGCAACTCCTCAAGAGAAAGATCCTGGAGCTCGCAGCTCTTCGCGATGCACAATTGCACAGCTTTGCCGATCGCTTCATGCGATAGCCGCGCCGGAACGCCACGATTCACAAGGTAGGTTGCTGCCGCCCAGGCATTCATAAATCCGGATCGGCAGCTTTCCTGCATCCGTTCGTAATTGAATTCCGCACTTTTCAGCCAGCCAGTAACCTGAGGAAGCAGGGATTCGACAGTCTCGGACGCGTCGAAGAGAGGTTCCTGGGTTTCCTGCAGATCTTTATTGTATGCAAGCGGAAGTCCCTTGACGGTCACCAGAAGCGTAGTGTTATTTCCAATCACGCGAGCAGCCTTGGCCCGTGTCAGCTCCAGCAAATCGGGATTTCTCTTCTGCGGCATGGCACTGCTGCCCGTGGAGTACGCTTCCGGCAAGCCAATAAAGCCAAATTCTTGGGACGAGAACAGAATCATTTCCTCGGCCCAACGGCTCAGATGCAAGGCCAGCATTGAAAGGGTATTCACAAATTCCAGAACGAAATCGCGATCGCTGGTAGCATCGATGCTGTTTGCAGTCATTCCATCGAATTCGAGGTCGTTCGCCACGGCACGCCGGTCAACCGGCAGGGTTGCGCCCGCTGCCGCCCCTGAACCGAGTGGAGAGATATTGGTCCGCTTGCGGCAGTCCGTCAGCCGCTCGGCATCTCGCATGAACATCTCAAGGTAAGCGAGCAGCCAATGAGCCACGAGCACCGGCTCGGCGCGTTGCAGGTGCGTGTAGACGGGCATCGCGCAGTTTCCGCTCTGCTCGGCACGTTCGATCAAAACACCACACAATTCAGTTAGCCTGTTTTGAAGTTCATCGATTGCGTCGCGAACGTATAAGCGAAGATCAGCGGCGATCTGCTCGTTACGGCTGCGTCCGCTATGAAGCTTGTAGCCGGTCTCGCCAATTAGCGATACCAGCTGGCGCTCGACAAAATGGTGCACATCTTCGGCGTCCGCATCATTCAGTAAATCGGCGGAACTGCCCGCCATCTTTCCGATCTGTTCTAATCCTTCCAGAATCGAAATGAGCTCATCCGAGTTCACAACACCCGCGTCCTTCAGAGCTCGAGCATGGGCGGAGCTGGAAGCGAGCTCATAGGCAAGCAAACGAACGTCGAATTTGAACGACCGTTGCCAGTCGTCAAACTCCGCATCCAGTGGCTGCCGAAATCTGCCTGACCACATCTTCATCGCGCTACCCCGATGTGGCTTCGCGCCCTGGAACGTGAAGGCAAACCCAGAATGCGAATAAAGCCCGCCGCATCCTTCTGGTTGTAGCTCTCGCCCATGGTGAACGACGATAGATCGGTGTTGTACAGTGAAAACTCCGATTGTCGGCTAACCACAGAAATATTTCCTTTATACAACGACAGTGTGATCGTACCCGTCATTTCCTTTTGCGTGGACTCGACAAACGCATCCAGAGCCTCGCGTAACGGCGTAAACCAGAAACCGAAGTAAACGAGCTCGGCATACTTCAGGGCGATCTGCTGCTTGAAGTGCGCCAAGTCACGCTCCAGACATATCGCTTCCAGTTCACGGTGTGCAGCAATCAACAAGGTGCCGCCGGGAGTTTCGTAACATCCCCGCGACTTAATGCCTACGAATCGGTTCTCAACCAAATCGACACGGCCAATAGCATTGCGGGCGCCGATTTCATTGAGCAATTCGACCAGAGACACAGCGTCGAGATCTATTCCGTTCACTGAAACCGGGGTCCCCTGCCGGAAAGCAATCGTGACTTGCTCTTCGCGATCTGGCGCTTGCTGAGGTGATTTGGTCATCTGCCAGGTGGTGGGAAAAGGAGCATTGGCCGCGTCTTCCAATTCGCCACCTTCATGACTGATATGCCAAAGATTGCGGTCCCGGCTATGAATTTTCTCCCGGCTGGCGGCCACCGGAATTCCGTGTTGCTCAGCGTAATCGAGGCAGTCTTCCCGCGATTTCAGCGCCCACTCCCGCCAGGGAGCAATCACTTTCAGTTCGGGAGCCAGCACCTGGTACGCCAGTTCGAAGCGGACCTGATCATTGCCTTTACCGGTGCAGCCGTGGGCAACAGCGCTCGCGCCTTCACGCAGCGCAACTTCGACTTGATGCTTGGCGATGACTGGACGGGCCAGCGACGTTCCCAGCAGATATTTGTGCTCATAGACCGCGCCCGCTTTCAGCGCCGGAAAAACGTATCCAGTCAGAAATTCTTCGCGCAGGTCCTCAACCACTACTTTGCAGGCGCCGGTCTTGTAAGCCTTTCCGACGACGGCTTCCAGATCATCGCCCTGCCCGACGTCGCCGACCATGGCAATCACGTCGCAAGAGTAATTTTCCTTCAGCCAGGGAATGATGATCGATGTGTCCAGGCCCCCTGAGTAGGCGAGAACGATTTTCTCACGCATGAGCACTCCTTGCCGGCAAGCGGGTTCCGCCAGCCAAGAGAAGATGTAAAACAGCTTTCTGCACGTGCAAGCGATTTTCCGCTTGCTCAAAAATAAGAGAATGCTCCGAGTCCATCACCCCGTCGGTCACCTCCTGCCCGCGATGGGCCGGCAGGCAGTGCATGAAGACCGCGTGGGGCGCGGCGTGGGGCATAAGTTCGTCATTGACCTGATATGGCCGGAAAATTCGTGCGCGCTTCTCTGCTTCATGTTCTTGCCCCATGCTTGCCCAGGCGTCGGTGTAAACAGCATCGACACCCGTTACCGCAATGACGGGATCGGTAAACAACTCGATCGATGCGCCGGTTTGGCTCGCGATTTCCAGAGCTTCGGCCAGAATCTGCTTATTGGGACCGTACCTCGCAGGCGTGGCGATGCGAATGGAAGATCCCAGGCAGGCACATGTGAGTAAGAGCGAATGAGCGACGTTGTTTCCATCCCCCACGTAAGCCAGGCAGGTGTTTCTAAGATCGCCGAAGCGTTCCTGCAAGGTGAAGTAGTCAGCCAGCGCCTGGCAGGGGTGTTCCAAATCGCTCAATGCGTTGATCACCGGCACCGAGGCGTACAGCGCCATGTCTTCGATTGTCTTCTGCTCAAATGTGCGCAGAACAATCACGTCGAACCAGCGCTCCAGGTTATGTGCTATGTCACTGAGTTTTTCGCGAGCGTCGATGCGAGATTGCGTTTGATCCACAAAGCTCACGGTTCCGCCCAGGCTCGCCATTCCACTTTCAAACGTAAGCCGCGTGCGCAAAGACGGCTTCTCAAAGAACATCACCAACTGTCTGCCGACGAGCGCCTTGCGAAAATCTTCCGGGCGTGACTTCATGATGCGCGCGAGACGAAATACAGCTTCGACACCACCCGGTCCAAGATCGCGCGTAGAAGCCAGATCAGGACAGCAAAGTACGTTAGGGATTGTCGAGCCTACAGTCCGGCTCGTTGCGACGGTTTGAGTGTTCAATTCTTGCTCCTTGCGGGCGATTTGCGATTTGGTGCCCCATGCCGTTTCGAGGCCGCTGCCAATACCTCATCGAGCGCTCTAATCATCTCCTCGATATGCTTTTTCTGGATGATGTATGGTGGCAGGAACCGCAATACGTTGTCGTTTGTGCGGTTAATCAGAATTCTGCGCCGTAGCATCTGGCCGACCGCGGCTTTGGCAAGTTCGGCAGAGTTCAACTCCACTCCCAGCATCAGCCCCATTCCGCGTATCTCAACCACGCACGAATGCTTAGCTTTCAGCCATTCAAGCTTTTCGCGGAAATAGTCACCGACCTCGCCAATATGGTCTAACGATCTCTCCAGTATCTTGAGAAATTCGATGGCGACTGCGCATGCCAGCGGCCCACCGCCGAAGGTGGTTCCGTGCATGCCCGGATGAATTGCGCTGGCGACGCGGTTGGTGGTGAGAATCGCTCCCAGTGGCAGACCGGCAGCCAGGGGCTTCGCAACCGTAACGATGTCCGGCTTCACCCCGTAGTGTTCATAAGCGAAATAGCGTCCGCTTCGTCCTAAGCCGCACTGAATTTCATCCAGCAGCAGTAAGGCGCCGCTGCGTTCGGTCAGATTTCTTGCAGTGGTCAGAAACTCCGGACTGATCGGCCGAATCCCGCCTTCGCCTTGAATCGTCTCCAGGCCAATGGCGCAGATGCTCCCATCGAACTGGCGTTTGAGATCTGCAACATCGTTGAATTCGACGAAACTGACTCCTGGCAACAGGGGAGCGAAGGGATCCCGATATTTCGCCTGTCCGGTCGTGGTCATCGAACCGAATGTGCGCCCGTGAAATGAGTTGTCGAGTGCGAGAATTCGCCATCTCGCTTTGTGCCCATTGGTTGAGCGAGTTCGCGCATATGCCCGCGCCAGCTTTAGGGCCCCTTCCCAGGCTTCCGTGCCGCTGTTGCAGAAAAAAGCCCGGTCCAGGCCCGACATTTTCGTCAGTCGTTTCGCCAGTTCCGCTTGATATTCGTGGAAAAACAGGTTGCAGACATGAATCAGTCGACCCGCCTGGCGTTTCAGGGTTTTCTGGATCTTCGGATGGCCATGGCCCAGAGCGTTAACGCCGATGCCGGCCAGAAAGTCGAGATAGCGTTCGCCACGCGAGTCCCACAGATAGACTCCCCGGCCCTTTTCGAACAAGACCTTCTGGCGGTCGTAAGTGGGCACCAAGAGCTGCTGTTCGGAACGGATGACGCTAGCAAGATTCATGCGTAGGTCACCTCCGTCCCACACTCCAGCTTGCTGAAATAAAATTGCGGCAGAACTTCCGCCTCTTCCGCAGGGAAAATGCGCACCCGGCCGACGCCACGGCGCAGGGCTTGAGTGCAAGCTTCCAGTTTCGGCAGCATGCCGCCGCTGATTACCGATTCCGCCACCAACCCGGCCGCTTCTTTCGTGCTTAGCCACCGCATGACTACCCCGTCAGCGTTCTTCACGCCGGGTACGTCGGTGAGGAAAATCAAGGCATCGGCATGGCACGCGACGGCGCATGTGGCGGCCATCTGGTCCGCATTTACGTTGTAATATTCGCCATCGACGCCGAGCGCGATGGGTGAAAGAACCGGGATTCCACCCTGCTCCCAGATCACATCCAGCCAACGCGCTTCAGCCGAGCAAATCTCGCCCACAAAGCCAAGATCGCGGCCGGAGTTTTGCTTCTTGCGAGCCCGGAACATCATGCCGTCACCGCCGCACACTCCCAGCGCCGGTGATCCCTCCGCCTGGATCGCCGCCACAACAATCTTGTTCACAATGCCCGACAAGACCATCAAAGCGACATCACGGGTCTTGGCATCCGTAACGCGCAAACCGTTCACGAACTCGCTTTCATGTCCGAGCTGCTTCAACGTCCGGGTCAGCGTGCCTCCCCCTCCGTGTACAACCGCTACGCGGTGGCCATCCTGCGTCAGTTCGACAACTGCACGCGCACATTTTCGACGCGTGGAGGGATCATCCAGGGCAGCTCCGCCGATCTTGATTACGACTTTCACCGAAGCCCCTCTTCCTCTCCCCATCCATACATCAGGTTCATGTTCTGCACCGCTTGCCCGGCTGCTCCCTTGAGCAAGTTGTCGATGCAGCTAACCAGCACCACACGGCGGCCGTCGTCGGCCAGGCAGAATCCAATGTCGCAGTGATTTGTATTGAGCGAGAACTGGATTTGCGGTAGCTGAGGACTGCGAAAGATTCGCACCCACAGCCGTCCGGAATAGAAATTCCTGAAGCATGCCTCGAGTTCTGCCTCGGTCATCCCCCGGTTCAAGTGCAGGTAAATAGTCGACAGAATTCCTCGCGGAATTGGCAGCAGATGCGGAGTGAACATCAGCGTGCTGGCGTCAAGTTCCAGCTGCTCGAGAATCTCTCCCACGTGTCGATGGTTAAAAACCGAGTAAGCCGAGAGATTGTCAGCCACAGAAACAAAGTGGGTGCGCGCGGTCGGTTCCTTGCCGGCTCCGGAAACCCCTGACTTCGAGTCGGAAACAATTCCGCGCTGCTGGTCGACTATGCCAGCTTTCAGAACAGGCACCAGCGCGAGGATGACGGAGGTTGCAAAACAGCCCGGATTGGCAATGATCGAGGCTTGGCGAATGCGGTCGCCGTTCAATTCCGGCAAGCCGTAGACGGCTTTTTGCGTCAGTTCGGCAGCAGAAATCGCATCTTCGTCCTCAAACTGGTAGATGGACCGGTGCTGCTCCTTCTGAAGGCGCCAGGCTCCGCTTAAATCAATGACCCGCAATCCACGAGCCACCGCCTCCGGTACCAGGGAACGCGAAACTTCATGCGGCGTGGCGAAAAAAAGCAGCTCCACCCCCTCGCGCTTCAATTCGGCCCACGAAAATGACGTGAGAGGATAACCGCCATTGCCCGAGAGTGCCGGAAAAATCTCCGCCATGCAGCCGGGAACGTCGTTCTCCGCAGAGCGCCGCAACAGTAAAGGCTTCGCCAAACGCGGATGTCGCGTGAGAATACGCGTGAGTTCGAAACCGGAATAGCCGGTCACACCCAAAACCGCGGTCTTAAGTTTTGCGCTCACTGAAGCATCTCCTCGATCCGCTGCGCGAGCTTCACGGCACCATGCTTGTCCGGACAAACGATCAGAATCGTGTCATCCCCGGCGATCGTGCCCACGGTCTCAGGCCATTCCTCTCCGTCGAGGGCCGCAGCCACCGGCTGCGCGCTGCCCACGATGGTTTTGATCACCAGCAGATTCTGCGCGGTCCGTGCATCGAGCACGAACTCCCGCACCAGCCGCGATACCGGCGGCAATGCCAATCCGCTGGCGCTTTCTCCCTGGGGTAGCAAATAACCGTTGGAGCCTTTGCTCAGGCTAAGATCGCGAACGTCCCTCGAAAGCGTTGCTTGCCCCACCTTGAAGCCACGCTTGCGCAGCGCCCGTTGCAAGCCCTCCTGGCTTGCGATTGGCCCCTGCTGCAGTACATCCAGGATTGCCCTTTGTCGCAGGGCTTTATTCATAATGAATATTTATTCATCATAATGAATAAATATTGTTCTTTATCTTACCGTTGCGAGCGGCCCTGTCAAGGGAAAATTCGAGCGGGTTCTCTGTCAGGCACGATTTGGCAACAACCTGGTTCGATTTTGAGGGTAGTTAGGCCGGGGAGGGCTTTATCCTCCCGAGCGAAGCGGGATGTAAAAATTCATTGCAGCGCCCCAGAAAAAAAGATCTCCGTGAACTGGGTCGCCAGTTGCTCGGCATTCAGCGTGCCTTCGGGTTTGTACCACTGGTAAACCCAGTTGATCATCCCTAACAAGGCAAAGGTTGCCGCCCGAGCGCTCACCGTTCCTCGCGAGTTACGCGCGCCTTGCACCTCCATAATCAGCCTCTCCAAGAAATGCACGTATTCCTTTTTGCGGGCATTGATGCGCCGGCGCAAGGCAGGCGGAAGGGGATGATTTTCGTGCAACAAGACGGTGATCTCGCGGTCGCGCACGCTCAGCACTACTTCAACGTGCAACCGAATCAAGCGCCGCAAACGAACTTCCGGATCGGCGATGTCCCGCAAGGGATCAATCACACGCTCCTGAGTGATATCGAGCGCGTGATTCATCAGATCGAACAGAATTTCATCTTTGCTCTGAAAGTGGTGATAAAGCCCGCCCTTGCTGAGTTCGAGGGCAGCAGCAATGTCATTCATGGAGGTGGCGTCGTACCCTCGCTGTTGAAAAAGACGGGCCGCGGTGCGGAGGATTTCTTGCCGCGAGTTCACTGCCGTGTCACGGGCCATCCGCCGACAGGATAAACAGGTCCCGGTAGTAACGCCAGTGCATAGAGATTGAGCGGGTACTTGACAGAAGGCTATCAGGCCGCTAAGATGCCTGAACCGCAAACCGACCGGTCGGTCTGTCGGGAACTTATCTCCTCGAGGAGAATGTTCATGACCACCATTTTTTATCAAGCCGATGCCAACCCTGCCGCACTGAAGAAAAAAACGATCGCGGTGTTGGGATATGGAAGTCAGGGGCACGCCCAGGCGCAAAACCTACGCGAAGGTGGATATGAGGTAATCATTGGCTTGGGCTCAAACCGGCCCAGCGCCCGCCAGGCTCTGGAGGACGGGATGACAGTAATGACTCCCTCCGAGGCGGCCGACCGGGCTGACTGGATCCAAATTCTCACGCCAGATGAGACTCAGGCCGAACTGTACGATTCCGCCGTCAAGCCCCACCTGCGCCCGGGCAAGATTCTTGGTTTTTCCCACGGATTCAGCATTCATTTCAAGGCCATCTCGCCGCCTTCCGATGTGGACGTGGTGATGATTGCTCCCAAGAGTCCGGGGCACCTGCTGAGGCGCGTCTATAGCGAAGGGCGAGGTGTGCCGTCTCTGCTCGCAGTTCACCAGGACTACAGTGGTCGAGCATACGAATACGCCCTGTGCTATGCGCATGGAATCGGTTCAACTCGAGCCGGCGTTCTTGAGACCACTTTTAAGGAAGAAACGGAAAGCGATCTGTTCGGCGAGCAGGCTGTGCTTTGCGGCGGTTTGACCTCGCTTATGAAGAAGGGATTCGAAACCCTCGTAGAGGCCGGATATCAGCCCGAGGTGGCGTATTTCGAGTGCGTGCATGAAATGAAATTGATCGTGGACCTGATCTACGAAGGCGGGCTGAGCCGGATGCGCTACTCCATCTCAAACACCGCCGAATACGGCGATTTGACTCGCGGGAACCAGGTCGTGGGCGAAGCCACGCGGGAAGCGATGAAGCAGATTCTGGCACGAATTCAGGACGGCAGCTTTGCCCGCGAGTGGATTGCTGAGAACAGGAATGGCGGGCGCAACTTCGCCGCTTTGCGTGAGCAGGAAAAACGGCATCCCATCGAGGCTATCGGGGAAAAACTGCGCGGCATGATGGCATGGCTGCCCCGCGAGGCCCAGAAAAAGACTTTGACGAAGCAGTCGACGGAAAACGCGCAACCGCAGGTCGTGAATGCTTAGAGGGGCAGAAGTCGTTCTTCGCTGTCTAAAGGCGGAAGGGGTAGATCTGGCCTTCGGTTATCCCGGCGGCGCGATCATGCCGCTTTATGATGCGCTTCGAGACAGCGGAATTCGCCATGTACTCACACGTCATGAGCAGGGCGCTGTGTTTGCGGCGGAAGGGTATGCGCGTCTGACCGGCAAACCAGGAGTTGCGTTTGCCACCAGTGGACCCGGGGCCACCAACCTGGTGACCGGCCTTGCCGACGCGAAGATGGATTCCGTCCCGCTGGTGTGTATCACCGGTCAGGTTCGGAGCGCATTCCTCGGTACCGATGCCTTTCAGGAGACCGACGTCTTCGGGTTGACGCTGCCCCTGACCAAATGGAGCCGTTTGGTGCAGACGGTAGAAGAAATTCCCGCAGTGATTGCTGAGGCGTTTCATTGGGCGAAGAACGGGCGTCCGGGGCCGACAATGATCGACATCCCGACCGATGTGCTCAAGGCCAAGACGGAATTTTCCGGCCCGGCGAAGTTTCGGCCGCACGCCAAACCCGCAGAGGCGCACGCGGATGGCGCTTTCACTGAAACGCTGATCGCGCTTCTTGGGAATGCCAGGCGGCCGGTGGCTCTGGTCGGCGCAGGCGTAAAGCTTTCCGGCGCGGTCGAAGAAACGCGCCGGTTGCTCGACGCTTTGCAAATTCCCGCCTCGGCGACAGTGCACGGCTTAGGGGCCGTCCCATCCGACGCTCCGTACTATCTCGGCATGGTCGGAATGCACGGAACCCGCGCTGCCAACATGGCCATGCATGAGGCCGATTTGCTGCTGGTGTTCGGGGCGCGCTTGGATGATCGCGTCACGGGAGACCCGCAGAGGTTTGCCCCTCATGCCCGCATCGTGCAATTCGAAATTGATCCGGCGCAGCTCGATCGGGTGCGGACCTGCGATCTGGCGGTGATCGGGAACCTGGCGGAGACGGTTCCCGCCTGCTACGAAGCAGTCTGTCACATTGCAATGCCGGATTGGTCGGAATGGCGGCGTGTCTCCCACAGTGAGAATCGACGGCAGCCCGACTCCCGCGGGCTGGCTCAGCCGATGATCCGCTTCTTGGATCGGCTGTTTCAGCAATTGCCCGCCAACAGCGCCATCGTTGCGGATGTGGGCCAGCATCAGATGTGGGCGGCGCAACGCTATCGCTCTTCTTCGCCACGCGGATTTATCACTTCGGGTGGTCTGGGTGCCATGGGCTTTGCCCTGCCGGCAGCGATCGGGGTTCAACTCGCCGACCCGCAGAAAACCGTACTGTGCGTCTCCGGCGATGGTGGATTCCAGATCAATATTCAAGAGCTGGCAACGGTTCGGCGGCTCAACGCGCCGATCAAAATGGTCATCATTGATAACAAATACCTGGGAATGGTGCGGCAGTGGCAACAGCTTTTCTACGACCGTAATTATGCTGAGACTGATCTAAGCGACAACCCGGATTTCGTCGCCATCGCCAAGGCATACGGCATCAACGGACGACGGCTCGGCGAAGAGGCGGTGGCGAAGCCGGAACTGTCCGTCGAAACAACGGACCTGATCGAGGATTTCCTTCGATCGACAAAACCGGAACTTCTGGTATTTGATTGCCATCCCGAGGCAAATGTCTTTCCGATGGTGCCCTCCGGGGCGACGCTTTCGGAAATGATCATGGAACAGGAATAGCGAGGTCATTGAGGAGAAGCACATGCAAGCCTTTCACGTGCGCTATCGAAACACCCAAGGTACGTTGATGCGAATCTTGAATGCCGCGTCGCGTCGAGGGATTGAGCTCCCGTATGTCCAGGCCAGCCCAGCCGACGGTGAACATGCCGTAACCCTGTTGCTCCAAGTGAGCGCCAAACAAATTGGGCAACTGCGCCGCGATTGGCACGCGATTGTGGACGTGGTCGAGGTCCGCGCCGGTGTGCCCTTCGTGATTATGCCGCACGGGCGCGCTGAGGTGGCAATGCCGCATCCAGTTGGGACGGTCGGCGTGTCCTCGCCGGCGGCGATGGCGTAGTTCGATTCGAATGCTCTCTACCTTTGTTCCCGCCACTTCTCTTGTCGTAATCTTGACGGCATGGATCTGAAACATCGTAGCCGTGAAATCACTGATGGGCGCGACCGAGCACCTTCCCGCGCCATGTTCAAGGCTGTTGGATTCACCGACAGCGACCTTGCTAAACCGCTGATTGGAGTCGCCAACACCTGGATCGAGACCATGCCCTGTAATTTTCATTTACGGCGGCTGGCTGCCAAGGTGAAAGAGGGGATTCGCGCATCTGGGGGCACCCCCATGGAGTTCAACACGATTGCCATCTCCGACGGCGAGACAATGGGCACGGAGGGAATGCGGGCTTCGCTGGTGAGCCGCGAGATTATTGCGGACTCCATCGAACTCGTTTGCCGCGGCCAGTTATTCGACGCGCTGGTGTGCATCGTCGGCTGCGACAAGACGATTCCGGCAGCGGCAATGGCGCTCGCACGGTTGCAGATTCCCGGACTCATTCTCTACGGGGGAACTATCGCAGCCGGCAATTATCGTGGCAAGGACGTGACCATTCAGGATGTCTTCGAAGCGGTTGGCGCGAATGCCGCAGGCAAGATGAATGATGCGGAATTGAGAGAACTCGAAAACGTTGCCTGTCCGGGTGCGGGTGCCTGCGGCGGGCAGTACACGGCCAATACCATGTCAACTGTAATGGAGATGATTGGCCTCTCGCCAATGGGATTCAACAGCGTCCCTGCCATGGATCCCTCAAAGGACCAAGTTGCCTTTCAATGCGGCGAGTTGGCGTTGCGCATGTTGAAAGACGGCATAACCGCTAAGCATATTCTGACGCGCCCCGCATTTGAAAATGCCATCGCGTCCGTTGCCGCAACCGGTGGTTCCACAAATGCTGTGCTTCACCTCCTCGCGATCGCGCGGGAGGCAAAGGTTCCGTTAGAAATCGATGACTTTCAAACTGTCAGCGAGCGCACGCCGCTGATTGCCGACCTGAAACCGGCAGGCCGCTTCGTTGCCGTGGATATGCACCGTGCGGGAGGCGTGCGGCTCTTGGCGGCACGGCTGCTTGAGGGCCAAATGTTGAACGGCAAAACCGTGACCGTGACTGGGCGCGACTTGGCCGCCGAGGCTGCTCAGGCCAAGGAATTGTCGGGGCAGCAAGTGATTGCGCCGACGGTGAAGCCGTTGAAAAAGTCAGGCGGGCTCGTGATTCTTCACGGTAACCTCGCACCGGCCGGATGCGTGGTGAAGATCAGTGGCAACGAGTCCCTGGTCCATCGCGGGCCGGCACGGGTATTCGAATCAGAAGAAGACGCAATGGCAGCAGTGACCTCAACATCGATTCAAGCTGGCGATGTCCTGGTGATTCGCAACGAAGGTCCAAAGGGCGGACCGGGTATGCGGGAGATGTTAAGCGTCACCGCGGCAATCGTTGGAAAGGGACTGGGGCAATCGGTTGCGTTGATTACTGACGGACGATTCAGCGGCGCCACGCGAGGTCTGATGGTGGGTCATGTCGCTCCGGAGGCGGCCGAGGGAGGACCGATTGCGCTGGTCCAGGAAGGTGACTTCATCAAAATTGATGTCCACCAGCGCCTGGTTCAGATTGAGGTCAGTGATGAAACGTTCCATAATCGCCTCGCGTCCTGGAAACCTCGAAAAGCCCGCTACACGAGCGGGGTCTTCGCGAAATATGCGATGCTAGTGTCTTCCGCTTCAGAGGGAGCAATCACCGTCGCAAGGTGATAAAAACCAACTCCGTTTCAGGAGCAAACATGCGAAGCCGAGTAGCTGTGATTTTGTTGTGCCTCCTGTCAGCGTCAAACCTCATAGCCCAGACCGCGAAGAGCAGCTTTTTCAAAACTTCTGATGCCGTCCAGATCCACTACGTTGAGGCAGGCAGCGGTCGGCCGATAGTTTTTATTCCTGGCTGGACCATGCCCTACTGGATCTGGCAGAAGCAGATCGACGAGTTCTCGAAGCGGTATCAGGTCGTCGCCGTCGATCCGCGCTCGCAAGGAGAAAGTGACAAACCACCCTACGGGCATCTACCCGAGACCCGCGCCCGCGATTACAAGGAACTGGTTGACCACCTTCACCTCAAGCAGCCGGTACTGGTCGGCTGGTCGATGGCATGCATCGAGCTGGTGAAATATGTCGAACAATTTGGCACCGATAACCTTGCAGGTCTGGTGTTGGTGGATGGATTTCTCGCAGACAAGCCCAGCCCCGAGATGTTCGCCGCTATTTCTAAATTTATGAACTTGCTTCAAGAGGACCGTCAGAAACAAGCGGACGGATTTGTTCGAAGCATGTTCAAGAAGCCACAGACGGAGGATTACATCAAGCGGGTGGCGGATGCTTCGGTTCAAGTGCCCGCTGATACCGCAGTCACGCTCATTTACAACATGATGGCGGTAACGGATATCTCGGCTGGGTTAGGCAAAATTAATCGGCCGGTGCTTTTTACATACCAACCCGAGCTGCAGCCCAGCGCCGACTTCCTGAAATCAACTCTCGGCGATAAGTTGCACTTGGAGCGATTCGATGGGGATGGTCACGCATTGTTTGTGGACGAACCGGAGAAATTTAACCACGTAGTCGGAGAATTCCTGGATAAGCTAGCTAAATGACGCGGCACGGATTGTGCGCGTAGTAGTCGGGTTGCAAAAGCGGCATTATACTGCTCTGACTTGATTCTCTGAGTCCGACGAGAGGACCCTTTGCCATGAGACTGGCACGCTTCGCCTCAGTCGTCATCAGCCTTTTCTTGGTGTCGCTGGTGTTTTTCGGCCAACGAGAAGCCTCGCCCAAAGCGACCGAGCGGATCCAGAAGGAAGTGCGGCACGAACTGCTGATGCTGCCCTATCTGAGTGTCTTCGATAACCTCGCTTACAAAGTGAATGGTTAC
>DASPRY010000145.1:0-116340 GCA_035624215.1 Terriglobales bacterium | reverse complement strand
TAAAACTCCGGCAGCTTCAAGCTGCGTGCCAGCACCAGCGAGATCACCGTGGACACAGCCGTCCTCAGAGAATGGATGACTGCCTCGCGGCTAAGTCCCAGCACCCTGGCCCAATCTGCCATAAGCAGGGGATTGTATCGTGTGGGGCGGACTGTATCGTGTGCGGCGGACATTGTTGTCCGCCGTCGAGCGGAGCTCCTTTCGGCACGGCTGAAGCCGTGCACTTCCACATGGGCCTCTCCAAGTCGCTCGGAATGACAAGCGCGTAGCTAGTAGCGCCCTCCGCCACCTGCGCTATACTTGACGCAGGATGGCCGCAGACCAGCAAAAAACCTTCTACCTCGAAACCTTCGGCTGCCAGATGAATGTGCACGACTCGGAAAAAGTGATCGGCACGCTGATTTCGGAGGGATACCGCCAGGTTTCGACGGTCGAAGAAGCTGGCCTGATCCTCTACAACACCTGCTCCATCCGTGACAAGGCCGAGCAGAAAGTTTTTCATCGTCTCGCTGATTACAAGAAGCTGCAGGCGCAGGGCAAGAAATTTGGCGTACTGGGATGCGTGGCGCAACAGGAAGGCGAAAAGATTTTCGAGCGCGCGCCCCATGTATCGATGGTTTGCGGATCAGCCTCATACCGCAACCTGCCCAGCATGCTTACTCAAATCGAAGCAGGGAAGCGCACGACCGGCCTCGACGATCGTGAAACCGACGCGTGCTTCGAAACTGAATTCACCGCCCGCACCAACCCGCATCGCGGCTACATCACCATCATCGAAGGTTGCGACAAGTTTTGCGCCTACTGCGTGGTGCCCTTTACTCGCGGCAAAGAGCGCAGTCGAACCTCCGATTCAGTTTTAGCCGAGGCCCGGCAAATGGCTGATCTCGGCTATACCGAAATCCAGTTGCTCGGGCAAAACGTAAATTCATACAGAGATCCGGCAGGGAAGAAGTCGTTTGCCGAATTGCTGAGCGCAGTAGCCGGGACCGCAGGAATCAGGCGTGTGCGCTTCACCACTTCGCATCCGCGAGATTTTGGCCGCGACATCGTGGAAGCTATCGAATCGGTCCCCAGCCTCTGCGACCATGTTCACCTGCCGGTGCAGAGTGGCTCGACCCGCGTGCTCGATGCCATGCAGCGCCTCTATACCCGCGAGCAGTACCTGGAACGCATCTCCTGGATCAAAGCTGCGCGGCGGGAAATAAGCATTACAACCGATATCATTGTCGGCTTCCCTGGCGAGACCGGAGCCGAGTTCGAGGAAACCTTGTCCCTGTTGGACGAAGTGCAGTACGACGGAATTTTTGGCTTCAAGTATTCGCCGCGCCCCAATACTCCGGCGTTGCGCCTGAACGATGCAATTCCGGATCAGGAGAAGGCCCGGCGTCTGGCCATTTTGAACGAAAAACAGCGCGAGATTCAGCGGAAGGCGAGCCAAAAACACCTCGGCAGCATTGTTGAAGTAATGGTTGAAGGGAAGAATGAAGCCCGCCAGCAGTGGGTTGGACGCACCTCGCAGAATAAAGTCATGAACTTCATGACGGGCCGGCGACTCACCGCGGGAGAGTACGTTAATGTGTTGGCTCTGGAGTGTTTTCCCAACAGCCTGGTGGGCGAAATGGTGGTATAAGAAACGGAGCAAGCTCGGAGATCATGATGGAAGTTGAAATGAAAATCCGCGGTCTAATGATGGACCCAGTTACGAACATGCCCATCGTGATCCTGAAAGATTCCGGCAGCGACACGGTGTTGCCCATCTGGGTGGGGATTTATGAGGCAAACGCGATCGCGCTGGAGATCGAAAAAGTCAGCACGCCCCGGCCCATGACGCACGATCTGATCAAGAACGTTTTGACCGGCCTGGATACGCAGGTGCACAAAGTTGTGGTCACCGAACTGAAAGAAGACACGTTTTACGCGGTGATCTGGCTGGAGCGCGAAGGGCACATCATCAGCATCGATTCGCGGCCTTCGGATGCGCTGGCGCTGGCCCTGCGGGTGGATTGTCCGATCTTCGTCGACGAGCAGGTTCTGAAAAATTCCAAACTCGCGGCCTCCGCTTCCGACCGCGTCAGCCAGGAGGAACTTCGCAAGTGGCTGGAGAACCTGAATGACGAGGACCTCGGGCGATACAAGATGTAGCGGAATGCAGAAGTAAAGAAATCAGAATGCAGAATTGAAAGTCGCACGAAACCTGGGAGTCAGGGTAATTATCCCTTGACAGTAGGTACGCACAATACGGATACTGTGTTCCTATCACCCGGCGGTCATTTTGCCGTGGAGAAGGGATACGATCCCACTGTGCGCGTTCCGGCTGAGGTTGTGAAATGCGTCGGTTTTGTCGGGGAGGCAATTCGTAACCCTGAAGGAGAAGTTTTCGGGGACGTTGATGCAACCGGATTTTTTGTGAATGTCCGAAGTAAGCATTTCCCGCACCTACGGTATCCGTACTTCGTCACTGCCAAACACGTCGCCGAGGATTTAAGAGATCGGACACCATACATACTGGTCAACTCCAAGAGTGGCGGAAAGCCGATCTACTTGAAGCATTGGCGACCGTACTGGTTCTTCCATCCCACAGATGACAAAGCAGACGTAGCAATTCTTCAGATAGCCGAACAGCCGGACACAGACTTTCTGGGGGTGCTCACCAAGGATTTCGTTACGGGTGATGATATTGTGTCGCGTGAGTGGGTTGATGTTGGCGACGAAGTGTTCGTAACTGGTCTTTTCACGCGTGCGCCGGGTCAGAATCGCAATATGCCCATCGTCCGACATGGCAATCTCGCGATGATTCCCGAGGAGCAGATTCAGACCGAAATTGGATTTACTGATGTTTACCTCATCGAGGGCCGCTCGATTGGCGGACTAAGCGGCTCCCCCGTCTTTGTCAGGCGTACCGAGATCATGAAAGTTCAATTGGCCGACAAACGGATCACGGAAATCTGGGTTCCCGGCCCCTTTAAGTTATTAGGTCTGATGCAGGGCCATTGGGACATTAAAGAATCAGAAATGAATAAAGCAGCGATCCATCACGTTCAGAAGCATGGAGTGAACCTAGGTATCGCCATTGTGACGCCAGCAACAAAAATTTTGGACATACTTATGCAACCACAAATGGAAAAAATTAGAGAATTATCGGATGAAGATTTGGGTCGCAAGCTCGGGGGCGTCCCTGGTTCGGATAGCGCAAAGAAGCGCAAAAACGAGACGCCATTCACGCAGGCCGATTTTGAAGCTGCGCTAGAAAAGGCGACGCGCAAAGTGTCCGACCGAAAGTAGGCAGTCAGAACGGTTCCGGCGTGGGTACGCTCTCACGCACTACTGCATCGCGTTTCTCAACTTGTTTGAGAAAGCTGAGGAACATCGGTTGCGTATCGAAGCGGCGATTGTAACGGAAGCTGTATTCGTTCAGATAAGTTTGGAGGTAGTGGCGACCGACATTATGGTAGACACCGCCAATTCCGCGCTTCACAAGGCTCCAGAAGCCTTCTACGGTGTTCGTATGAACGTTGCCCATGACGTAGACCTTCTCGTTGTGCTGAATCCGCCGATGCCAGTATCCATCCGTGGTATAGCCAACGCCGTCGTAGACGTTCCGCTCATCTGTGAACACAGTGCTCTTTGGCATCACGTGTTCTCTAATGATCGGCAGCAGGGTTGCACTTTGGACGTTCTCAGTGGTAAACGCTCTGACTCTGCCTTGGCGCTCGGCAATGCCAAACACAGCAGTTTTGGGGTTGCGCGGTTTTCTTCCGGCTCCCATTTTCTGAACGCCGCCCATGTATGTTTCGTCCATCTCAACTCCGGGGCCGCGCTTCCCGCCGAGCTTCTTGCCAGATTCGTTTTCATCCAGCATCGAGCGAATCTGTTTGAACATACGCCACGCGGTTTTGTAGGTGACTCCGGTTTCGCGCTGGATTTGTTTTGCAGAGATGCCGCAACGAGTTTGTGCCATCAAATAGACCGCGTAGAACCAAATCGTCAACGGTGTCGGCGATTTGTGAAAAATCGTATCGGCGGTCGGATGGTAGTGGTTCCCGCAACTATCGCAAGAGTAGGAAGGTCGGCTTATGACGCGATGGTGTTTGGTTTTCTTCTCGCACTTATGGCAGTAGGGCATCCCGTCAGGATTAAATCGGCGAAAGAGCCAATCAAGACAGGTCGCGTCATCTGGGAACTGCTTCTGGAAATCCTTCAGCGTATACGGCTTCATGTTTTGCTTGCGATTGTTGTGTGCCATGACCGTTTACCTACTCTGAAGGTAGCAGTACCTACTGTCAAGGGATAATTACCGGAGTCAGACTAAGCCGTTACTTCTTCATTCTGACTTCTGACTTCAGCATTTCTCATGGCTGATCCCGCCGAGCAACTGCAGCAGATCTACCTCGCCGGATTCGAATTAAAAACCTTTGACCGCTTTCCCAGGTGCGTAGGAGTGGTGCGCGACAACTGCATCGCTCTGTTGGTACCCGGGCCGGATGGCATGCAGATGCTGGGCACACCCGGTTGGGCCGTCGGGGAAGTCATGGGCGTGCTGACCGAAGTTGGAGGTCGCAAGGTCTTCCAGGCGAAGCAGGAGATGGTCGAGGCTACACCGGAGAGGCTGGAGCAGTTGCGGCGATTCCGAGAGGATTTGGCGCAGTTGCTCAAAGGCAGCGCTTAAGAAACAGCTTTCATGGTTTTGCGCCGGCTCTGCGCAGCAGTTGCGCAACCGCGGTGTTGCCGCGGACGGCGGCCCATCCCAGAGCAGTGTAGTCGTTGTGGCCACGGATGTTGAGATCGGCGCCGGCAGCCATGAGCGCCTTGACCAGTTCAACGCTGGCGTGAGGATTGCGGCAGGCGTGAATCAACGCGCTTTCGCCGCTCTGGTCGCGGGCGTTAACATCGGCCTTCGATGCCAGCAATTGCCGGACAGTCTTGAGATCGCCCTTGTCCGCAGCTTGCATGAGCGGGGTCTCATCGGGATCCTCGAGAGTTTCGCCCTCATTGCCCAGGCCAATCGGCCACGCGATAGGAATGACGCGAGCTACCGAGACGCCGATATGTCCGTTGGCTCGCTGCCAGTCAACAACTCGAAAATAGCCGCGCAACTGAGGCTGAACCTGCAGGCCGATGATGGTTCTCCAAACCAGGTTTGCTGCAGGCAAGGATGGCGCGGCATTCGCTTCTGAGCCTTGCAGTTGAAAGGTCTTAAATCCGTCGGCCGCGTTCCACTCAAAGCTGGCCTGGAAGTCGCGCGTGAAGCCGTCGAGGCCAATCCACGTAACCATTCCACAAACCGCAAGGGCCGCGACGAAGTACGGCCACGAGGGACGGGTGCGAAAGCAACGTGATACTAACGCTGCAACTAAACCGACTAGCGCCAGCGCCAGCATCAGCAAGCCAAGCGCGGCCACGGCCTGGCCAGTGTTATTCCACCAGTGCACGCGGCGATCGAGATATCCAGTTTCGTCCAGCCGCCAAAAAGGATTGAGATAGAGAAGCAGCAGGCCCAGCGCGAGCAGGGCCGCGCCACCCTCAAAACCGGTTGCGATCCAGTTGGTGCGGGGACGCGTCGGGGTTAGTGCCGGGGAAGACATAGATCATTTCGATGTGCCTAGAGTATCGAAGGGGCGGCAAGGCGGGCAGTAACCGGGATGGAGCAGGATTGGCGGGTGGTTTAGCGTAGTTTACATAATACTTGTTATCGGACGTTAGATATCTTTGTGTGGAGCGGACACTCCTGTCCGCCGGGCCCTTACAATGTTCGCCGCTTCCGGCACGATTGAGGTCGGGACCGGTTGCGTTCGTTTGCAGTTGCGCCGCATGAAAAGCAGGTTCGTCGACACGTTCTCGCGGTGCGAGCGCGGCTGCGGACGGCTCGGAATGACGACAGTGAGGTGATTTGTGGCGGCGCGACTAAAGTCGCGCCCTTTCAAACCGCGGTTTGCAGAAAACCATAGACCTTCTTCGGGAGTGGCTCTTTCCCGCCCTTCGCTTCCCGATAGGACGGGCCACCCCGCCGGGCTGGCGGTTGGCGTTGCGCGCCTCTCGAAGAAGTTGTTTGACAGCCACCAAGCCCTATGTCAGGATACCGGGCCAGAGGGGGCCGCGGGAAAACCGCGAGGAGGTGAGTGTGCCCCTTCTTCCGCTTGTAACCCTAGCGTCGATCATCCTTCTGCCGGTGATTCCGGCATTCTTTCTGTTCAAAGTGTTGCCTTCCACTGCCGATGTCAGCGGCCCGCTTCAGGGTTTGACCATCAAACTCAGCGGCGCATTTGCGGGCTACTTCGCGGTGGTGGTGATGGTGTTTGCCACCCATAGCGTGTGGAATCCCGCTGCAACCTACCAGGCGTGGGAAGTCTATGGACAGCTCAAGGATGCGCAGGACGGCTCGCCGATTTCCCAGCTGGGCGCGGGTGACGTTATCTCAGTTCCCCCGACATACGAAGCCAGCGACGGAGGGTCGTTCAAGCTCACCATTGTCACCATGCCCAGCCCGGGCGGAGGCATTGAGTACCCCGACCTCGTGATCGGCCACCAAGATTATGCTCCGACGCGGATATCTCTGGATCCGTCCTCATTGAAGAGTGCCGAAGACAAGTTGCAAGTGGCAATCAACGTAAACGGCCGGCAAATCCGCCTGAACAATATTGCGCTGCAGAAGTTGGCGCCGCAGGTCAGGTCGATACCGGCAGCATATACGGGAACAGGGACACCACCTGTTCCGGTTCCGGTAAGTGAGGAGTCGCACCAATGAACCTCCAGAGATTCACGCCCGGAGTCAGGCTCATGCCGCTTTGTTTGATATTGCTGTTTGCCGGGCAAACCGTCTCAGCAGCGGTGGTGCGCGGCCGACTGGATCACACGTATCCCAACGGGGCTCGCTATCCTGCCGCCGGAGTAGCGGTCACCATTTACAACCCGAAGTACGGCAGGTCGTCTACTTATTACGCAGGCCCGGACGGAATGTATTATCTGCAGAATGTGCCTGCCGGACCCAATTATCTGGAGGTCTGGACGCGGGATCCGCGCGCCGCACCCACGGTTTATCCGATCCAGGTGGCGGAGCCTTACACGGACATTCCGCCGATTGTCGTGAAGTGATGCATAGATCCTTCCTCGGGAGTCGTTCGCGGGCGAACGGCTTCGCTTCGTCAGGATGACATGTGCGGCACCCTAAGTTTTGGCAATTTGTGGCTCGGCGGCAAGAACGAGTTTGGCGTGAAATAGCGTCCCGGCCACGCGGGTGGCGATGGCGATCAGTTCCCTTTGTCCGTGAAAAACCTTCACCCGCCGGGCGCGGGAGAGTTCGGGAAGGTTCACGGTGCGGCCGGAACGGATGCGGGCAATCATCTCGGCGGTCGCGGTGACGCAGGGAAACTCGGGCAGAATCTGACGTGGGTGGACGAAGAACCCTTCGGCGGAGTCGTTTACCGATGCCGCCTGCAACTGGTCGAGGGTGTGCGCATCAGAAAGACTGAACTCCGCTAAAGCGATGCGCCGCAGCGAGGCGAGATGAGCGCCACAGCCCATCTGCTGGCCCATATCGTGAGCCACCGTCCGCATGTAGGTCCCCGAGCTGACACGAGCGCGAAAGTGGGCGCAGGCATTTTCGGTTGAGAGAATTTCAAACTCCTTGACCTCGACCTGCACGGGCTGGAGGGTAACTTCCTTTTGCTTCCGCGCCAGCTTGTAGGCGGGCACACCTTGAATCTTCTTGGCGGAAAAGGGCGGCGGCATCTGCTCGATGACGCCGCGAAACTGACTGGCAAGCTGGCGAACCTGCTCGAACGATAGGCTGACAGGCTGCTCCGGGCCACTGGGCTTGCCGTCGGCGTCGTAGGTGTCGGTGGCAAAGCCGAAGCGGATCACGCCCTCGTAAGTTTTCTCAGAAGAGGTATAAAACTGGGCGAGACGCGTCATATTTCCGACAACCAGCGGAAGCACTCCGGTGGCTAGCGGGTCGAGGGTTCCTAGATGGCCGACGGAGCGCTCGCGCAGGATGCGGCGCACGCGGTCGACAGCATCGTGGGAGGTCAAGCCCGCGGGTTTATCGATGATCAGGACGCCGTTCATGAGATTTGGTAATTTGTAATTGAGAAACTTGGTAGTTTGTGTCCGCGCGTCGCCAAAGAAATTACTGAATTACAAATTACCAACTTGCAAATCTCGCATGATTCCCATTCGCGATGACACGCCGACATCCAGCACGCCTTATGTGACCTACTTCATTATCGCGCTGAATGCGGTTGTGTTCTTGTTCGAATTGTCGGTTGGGATGCAGAGCCATCGCGCGCTGAATGCGCTCATTTACGAATTCGGCGTGGTGCCGCGGCGCTTTGAGCGGGCGCTGAGTGGTCCAACGGCATTTTCCCTGCCTGATTTGTCGCTCACGATTCTGACCTCGATGTTCCTGCATGGCGGGTGGCTGCACATCATCGGCAATATGTGGTTTTTGTGGATTTTTGGCGACAACGTGGAGGATTATCTCGGACACGTGAAGTACCTACTGTTTTATTTGCTGAGCGGCTGCGCGGCGGCCATTGGGTACATTCTGCTGGATGCTTCTTCCAACCAGCCAACCATCGGAGCGAGTGGAGCGATTGCGGGGGTGATGGGCGCATATTTTGTGCTGTATCCACGGGCGCGCGTGCTGACGCTGGTGTTTCTGGTTGTGTTCGTGACGTTCTGGTGGCTTCCCGCCTGGGTATTCTTGGGATACTGGTTCGTGTTTCAATTTCTGAGCGGCACGGCGACATCGATTGCCGGGGCGAGTTCGAACACAGGCGGGGTCGCGTTTTGGGCACACGTGGGAGGTTTTGTGGCGGGCATCGTTTTGATCAAGCTGATGCCAGAGCGGCCGCGGCGATACCGGTATGCGTCGTGGTAGTTGAGCCGGCCCGGTCGGGGCGAGAGGCTCTGCATCTATAATGTTGAAGTGAGTACGCAGAAAATAGAGCAAATTGCGGCAGCGGACTTCCCTACCCGGTGGGGCAAGTTCCGCATCATCGGGTTTCGCGGAGAATTCAACGGCCGCACGGAGGAAGCCGTAGCCCTGGTGATGGGGGATGTGACTTCCTCACCGGCGTTGGTGCGCGTACATTCGCAGTGCCTCACAGGAGATGTGTTCGGATCGTTGCGTTGCGATTGCCGCCAGCAGTTGGAGATGGCGCTGCAAATGATTGCCACCGAAGGCGCCGGCGTACTGATCTATGAGCAGCAAGAGGGCCGCGGGATCGGCCTTCTGGCCAAGCTGCAGGCTTACGAGCTGCAGGATGCCGGACTGGACACGGTTGAAGCCAACGAGCGCCTGGGATTTAAAGCTGATCAGCGGGAGTTCGGAATGCCAGCGGAGATTCTGAAAGCCCTGGGTGTGTTGCAGGTACGGTTGCTCTCGAACAACCCAGATAAGGTCGCGGCTCTCGAGCGCGGAGGCATTAAGGTGGTGGATCGAGTTCCTTGCGAAGTATCACCAAGCGTGCACGCGGAAGAATATTTGAAGACGAAAAAAGAGAAGCTAGGACACTTGTTCACGTCGCGGTAGCCCTGCAAATGCATTTTCCTTCAAATATGTAGATCCTCCGTCGGTAGTCGTTCGCCAGCGAACGACTCCGCTTCCTCAGGATGACAATTTGCAAGGTGCTGCGTGATTAAGCCGGCCAAATGGCAAGCGCAGTGCGGCTGAGAATCTGCTGCTTGACTTCCTCGTTCAAGGGCAAGGCGCGAAACTCATCCAGGTTTTTCTTGATCTCGGGCACTCCTGGCCCCGGCCAATCAGTGCCGAACAAAGTCTTCTCTGCTATCTCATCAAGGCGCGGAAAATACTTGAGCAAGGTTTTCGGTGGGATACCGCTGATATCGAGGAAAACGTTGGCATGGCGGCGGATGAGAAAAAATGCCGTATGCATCCAAAGCGGACGTCCGCCGTGGGCCAGCAGAATTTTCAGCTTGGGGAAATCGACGGCAACGTCATCGATGCAAATCGGGTCGCCGTATTTGTTGCGAGCGCCGGGAAAAATTGATGTTCCGGTGTGAAACATGACCGGAATGCCGTTGGCTTCGGCAGCGCGGTAGATGATTTCCAACTCCTTGACGCCGATGAGGTAGTCGTTGGGAAACAGGAGCTGGTGGGGCGGGTGGATCTTGATCATGCGAATGCCGAGGCGGAGAAGCTGCTCGACATCGGCCATGATGTTGGCGCTGTGGCGCGGATGCAGGCTGCCGCAGGAAAGCAGACGCCGCGGATTCTCTTTGGTGTAATCGGCGACGTACTGATTCACGCCGCTGGTGAAACCGATCACTTCCGGAGCCACATAGTTGATGAGCACGGCACGGTCGATACCGGCGTGATCGAGATAGTGCAGAAAAGCTTTGGGGGAACGGCAAAATTCGACAATCTGCTCGTAGTTCGGGCGCTTCCTTTTCATCAGCTCGAGCGCCTGCGGCTTGAACATCTCGATGGGCTGGATATGGATGTGGCAGTCGGTGATCAAGGGAGTCGTCGGTCGTTGGCCGTGCGCTACAGATTTTATCAGGATATGAAATGGTCGCCGCGACGACTCAATTAGTGGCCGCGGCCAGCAGCGCTCGCTTGGTGAAAACCCGAATCATTTCCCGACGGTACTCAGGCGTAAGGGCGGAGGTGGTCAGGGGCTTGGCGGCTTTTGCGGCAAGATCTCCAATTCTTTCGGCTGCTTCTTCGTCCATGACCTTCCCGCCAAGCGCTTCGCTTATTCCTTTTACCAAGACTGGCGCCGGATTCACCGCGGTTATCCCGATGCGAACGTCGGCGACGTGGCCGTTGGAGCGCAACAGCGCGACGGCAACGCCCGCTAAAGGATAATCAATTGAGCCGCGAATGCGCAGCTTGCGATAGACGCCGCGAAATCCTGCTGCCGCTTGCGGCAGAAAAATGCGAGTCAGCAGTTCGTTCGGCTGCAGCTTGCGGTAGTTGTCGCCCAGGCCGATGTAGAAGTCGCGCAGCGGAATGCGGCGAGTCCCTAAGGGACCCACGATCTCGACTTCTGCATTTAAGCACAGGAGCGCTGGAGGGGTGTCCCCCGAAAACGCGGCCCAGCAATTGGTCCCGCCCGGTGCAACGTGGCACAAGTCGCCATCTTTCTTGATGCAAAATCCGCAGCCCTTGCGCCAGGTGAGCGACTGGTTGTACCAGAGGCAGCGGGTGTCCAGGCAGATGTTTCCTCCGATCGTTCCCATGTTGCGCAGGATGGGCGAGGCGACAGTTGCGGCGGCTTCGGTTAGGACGGGATAGCGCTGACGCAGGAGCTGCGAATGTTCGATCATGGTCAGAGTTGTAAGTGCACCGATTTCGACGTCACTTCCCTGCCGTTCGCGGATTCCTTTCAACTCCGGAATATGACGGATGTCGAGCACGTATTCCGGCTCAAACAATTTCTGCTGCATGGAGGGAATCAGGTCGGTGCCGCCGGCGAGGACGCGCAGATTAGACACGTGCTTGGCCAAGAAGCCAACAACGTCGTCTATGGTGCGGGGGCGGAGCAGCTTGAATTGAGGGAGACTCAATCGTCGCCTCCCACGTGCGCTTCCCGCCGCGATGGATCGAGAGGATGCCGGTTAGGGCCCTTGCCGCGGAACCACAGTGAGCCACCGTGTTCGCGAAAACGCTGAGGCGAAGTCGGATCGATGCCTTCGGTGAGATCGATCTTCTTCTGAGCTCTTTTCGCACGCAACGCAGCTAACACCCGCTCCGGAGTAAAAGGGGACTCATGCAGCCGGACTCCCACGGCATCGTAAATCGCATTTGCGATGGCGGGGATGGTCGCGGCCAGTGAGCCCTCACTGCATTCTTTGGCGCCGAATGGACCTTCGGGATCGATGCTTTCTACAATGATCGGCTCGATTACGGGAGACTCCACGGCGGACGGACTGCGATATTCGAGCAGTCCGGGATTCATCAGCATGCCATCTTTCCAGACCATCTCCTCGGTGAGCGCCTGACCCATGCCCATCCAAACCGAACCGATGATTTGTCCTTCGACGGACACGGGATTCAACGCCCGCCCGCAATCGTGTGCGGCCCAAACTTTGTGAACCGTGACCTCGCCGGTTTCCTCGTCCACGCTGACTTCGGCTACCTGCGCTGAGTAGGAGTACGCCGGCGATGGGCCAACTCCGCCGCCCTTGTGCTTTCCGCCGCGCGCCTCAGGCGGAGGCGCATAGGAGCCGGTTCCAGTGAGGGCACCGTGAAAGTCGATGGCGGCAACGACAGCCTCTTCGAAGGTGAGGCGGTCCTTGGGCGCTTCTTCCTTGCGTTTTTGCTGAAGCGATCCGCGGAGAATTTGGCCTTCGACATGGCCGGAGACAGATGCTGCCGGGCTTTGCTCGGTCTGAAGGCCCGCGGCGGCCGTCGCCGCGTGGCCATTCTTCTTGCAAACAGAGTCATCACGGAAGACAAGCTCGTCAGGCAAGCAGTTCATTTTGCGCGCGGCGGCCAGAGCAATCTGCTTTTTGATTTCCTGTGCGGCGCGCAAGGTCGCGTTCCCGGCCATGAAAGTGACCCGGCTGGAATAGGAGCCGATGTCGATTGGGGTGAGATCGGTATCGGCAGCGACAATTTTCACCCGTGACAGCGAGCATCCCAAAGCTTCGGCGGCGATCTGGGCGGTCATGGTGTCGGAGCCCTGGCCAATTTCCGAGGCGCCGGTGTAGACAACCACCCCGCCGTCGCGATCGATTTTGATGTTCACTGTGGAATGCGGCATATCCGAGCGGATGATAGAATTCGCCGCCCCACTCACGTAATGGCTGCAGGCGATACCCAGGCCGCGAGCCCTGGGCAGCTTCCCTTTTCGCTGCTGCCAATTCGAGCGCCGGACAACTTGCTCGATGCACTCCGGCAAGCCATAGCTCTGAACCCGAAGGCCATTCACAGTTATGGCGGGAGGTTTAAGCAAATTGCGTCGGCGGATTTCCGCGGGATCCAGGCCGATCCTGGCAGCCAGTTCGTCGAGTTGCGACTCGAAAGCGAAGCGCACGTTTACAGTGCCATGGCCGCGCATCGCTCCGCAGGCCGGCTTGTTGGTCAACACGCGGTATCCGTCGTACTGGATGTTGGGGATGTCGTAGAGTGCTCCGAGCAGAGCTCCGGAGTAAAGAATCGTGACAACACCGTAGGAGCAGTAAGCGCCGCCATCCTGGACAACTCGAGCTTTGACGGCTGTAATGCGGCCATCGTTCCTGACTCCGGTTTTGAGATCGATGATGGTGCGAGGGCGCCCGCGATGAGCCCAAAAGACCTCTTCTCGCGTGTAAGTGATTTTGACTGGAGCCCGAGCTTTTCGCGCCGTTACGGCCGCGATGATTTCGAGCGGGATGACTTCGCTCTTGCCGCCAAATCCTCCGCCTACCAGCGGCTTGATGACGCGAATCTGCGCCATGGGCATATCGAGTACGAGCGATAGTTTGTGCTGCAGATAGTACGGCACCTGAGTGGAAGACCAGACCGTCAGCCTTCCCGGCTTGCCGGTCTGCGAATCAATTTCGAATGCTGCCAGCGTGCTGTGGGGTTCCATGGCGGCGTGGGTCACTTCGTTGGCAATGAAACGAGCTTCGGCGATGTGATCGGCTTCGGCAAATCCTTTCTCGGGATCACCGAAAACGTGGTGATAATCCTTTTCGACATTGTGCGGCTTGTTGTCGTGGATCAAATCAGTTTCGGCCGTAATCGATTTTTCGGGATCGAAGTAGGCCGGCAAAAGCTCGTAGTCGACATTGATCAGTTCCAGGGCCTTTTCAGCGGTAGCCTCGTCGACGGCAGCGACGCAGGCGACGTTATCGCCGACATAGCGAACTTTGTCGATAGCGAGCGCGTGCTCATCGTGGCCGACGGGAAGAATGCCGTAAGGATTGGGTGCGTCCTGGCCGGTAGCGATGGCCACCACACCATCGAGTTTCGCGGCGCGGGTGGTATCGATACGCTTGATGCGGGCGTGCGGATAAGGCGAATGCAGAATTTTGCCGACCAGCATGCCGGGCAGGCTGAGATCGTCGGTGTATTTCCCGGAGCCGGTAGTTTTCTCCGCGGCATCAACCATGGCGATGGGTTTGCCGATGATGGAGAAGTCGTTGGTCGTTGGTCGTCCTTCGTGGTTCGGCATGTCAGTCAAAAAAATGCAAAACCCTCGACTTCGCAGTCCGATTCGCAAACGAATCGGAGCGCTGCGCTCGGGATGACAATGGATTTGGGAGCATTACTTGACTGCTGCGAGTCCTTTCTGCTCGGCCTCAATCGCCGCTTTGATTGCCTGGTACATCTGGTTGTAGCCGGTACAGCGGCAGAGATTCCCGCTCAGGGCGGTGCGAATATCGTCGTCGCTCGGGTTGGAGTTTTGCGAGAGCAAATGGGTGACCGTCATCATGAAACCCGGGGTGCAATATCCACATTGCGCGCCGCCCCAATCACCGTACGCTTTCTGAATTGCGGCCAAGCTCCCGTGCTCACTCACGCCTTCGACCGTGCTGATCTCCTGGCCTTGGCAACTGGCGCCCAGCATGGTGCAGGAGAGCATTGGAGTTCCATCAACCAGCACGGTGCAGGCGCCGCATGAGGAATCATCGCAACCGCGCTTGGAGCCGGTTAATCCGAGATCCTGGCGAAGCACATCGAGCAGCAGCTTGCTGGGCTCGATGGCTAGCTCATGAGAGCGGCCATTTACGCGCAGTTCGATGAGTTCTTTTTTCATGAGCCAAGCACTTAGCAATGGGCAATTAGCATTTAGCGATCACAGTCAGAGCTGCAGGCTAAATGCGAAGCGCTAAGTGCCAATTGCCCCTCAATATCCAAAATCTGCCGGCGCGGCGTAGGCGTGCTGCTTGACTGCCAACTCATCCACGCGGCAAGCGCCAAGCTGATTCATATATGCCTTGCGGTCAGCAACACCGTAGACCCAGCGATCAAGCCAGGCGTGGTTCTCCTGGTTTGTTTTTGTCTGCTCGTGATACTGGCGGAAGAACGCGTCGTCGCGGCTGTAATAGCCCTGCACCGGCGAAGGATGCGCGCCGTAAGGACATTCAACCACCGCGTTCACCAGAAATCCGGGGATAACAGTCCGGTTGGGATCGCTGGCAATGGTTTCCGGCTCGACGATTTCCTCGGAAACGACAATAACCCGCCTGGCGGCGCGAACGCCTTCGAGCATAACTCCGAAATTTCCCCAGCAGTGGGCGTTGCCTTCATGATCGGCGCGCTGGACGTGAACAATGGTGACATCGGGAGTCAGGGCGCGGACGGCGTGAAGCTTCTCGTCCCCAGGCAAGCCGGGGTCTGCAAATGGTGAATTGATCGGCACGAAAAATTCATTATCGCGAGCCGTATCACTGCCCAGGGCGGTTTGCGTGGGCAAGAACGGAACGCCCATGGCACCTGCCTGCAAGGCGAGCGCGACAGTGAAGTTAGTGAGGTTAGTGACCGTCATCCCGTCCTGCTCGACGGCGCGGCGGAAATTGTAAGCTGAGCCCATCATGACGTTGCCGACCCAGGCGGCGATGAC
Organism: Terriglobales bacterium; assembly: GCA_035624215.1. Lineage (GTDB taxonomy): Bacteria > Acidobacteriota > Terriglobia > Terriglobales > Acidobacteriaceae > JAFAGX01. The sequence continues at coordinate 100,825 of DASPRY010000145.1, read as the reverse complement.
TTTTTCCACGCATCCGGCGCCGACAATTTGATCAAACAAGATGTCGGAGATCGGGCCAATCAGCGTGAGATTGCGTTTTTTCTGGCGAATGAGCTCATGGCCTGCAGCGAAGGGAATCATCTGCTCAAGTTGCAGACCCATGGCGACCGAGGCGCCGTCTGGCACCAGGTCGGCAATCGCATCGCGCATGGAGAGGAGCTTAGACGTCATTTCCCTTTCCACTTCGGCTCACGTTTGTGTATGAATGCCTTGATTCCCTCTTGTGCGTCGTCGGTCTTCATCAGTTCGTCGAGATAAATTTTTTCGGCACGCGCCAGACCTTTATCGAAGTGCATCGAATCCCAGGCGTAAATGGCTTTCTTGGCGATGGCCAAAGCGGCGGGGCTGAGGGCGGTGAGGTGCTGGACTGCCTCCTGAACCGCGTGCTCCAGATCGACTTCGGGCACGACTGCATTAGCCAAGCCGATCGCCGCGGCCTCCTTGCCGGTGATGCTGCGGCCGGTAAGCACCAGATCAGCAGCATGCTTTTGGCCGGCCAGAGCGGCCAGGGCGGTTACCGCGACCGGCGGATAACAAGCCAGCTTGATCTCCGGAAATCCCCAGGTGGCGAGTTCGGAGGTGTAGACCAGGTCGCAGACCATGGCCAGTTCCGCGCCGCCACCAAGGCAGTGGCCATGCACGGCGGCGATGGTTACTTTCCTTGACGACACCAGAGCGCGAATTACGCCGTGGAATTTCGCCAGCATTTCCTCAACTTTTTCAGGCGCGTGTGCGGCCACGTCCACTCCGGCTGAAAAGGCTTGCTGGGAACCGGACAGGATCAAGATGCTGATATCCGCTCGTGGTTCGATGTCTGCCAAGGCTTGCGACAACTCCTCCATCATCGCGAGGTCGATGATGTTCAGGGGAGGATTGTCCAGGCGGAGCCGCGCCACGGGAGCGTTAAGCTCCAATGAAATTCGGGGCCGAGTTGCGGCTTGAGATGGCATTGTCAACTGCAGATCCCTCGACTTCGCATGACCGGTCGCCAGCAAACGATCACGTTGCGCTCGGGACGACAAGAATTACGGTTGCGCGATCGAAGCAAAGCGATCATTTTGTCCAGAAGCCTTCTTTGTCGTACTCGCGGATGGCGGCCAGTTCTTCGCTGCTTGGTTCCGGAGTCTTGGTCACCTTATCGCCCACGCGCAGCTTCCATCCTGTGTTGCTGATCACGTCATCCACGTCGACTCCAGGGTGCACGGACGCGAGATACGCCTCTCCATCTTCGGCAAAGCGCAGCACGGCCTTGGTCGTGATTACCGCTGATGGCCCGCCGCGCGGCAAGCCAACGCGCTTACGCCAGCCAGTGCCCTCGCCGTTGCCAGGACTGGTGACGAAAGAAACATGTTCCGGCAAACGCTGCTTACTGTGCTCAAGAAGAACGACGAAGCGATGGGCGAGTGATGCGATGTCGCATGCGCCGCCGGAGCCGGGCAGGCGAATGGTTCCCTTTGGTCCCTTCACCTGAGTTGAATTCAAGTTGCCGAAGCGATCGACTTCAGCGGCGCCAAGAAATCCCAAATGCACGCGCCCGGACTGCAACAGGGTCATGACGCCGAGCATGTCAAGGCACTGTGTCGCACTACGGATGTTGGGAGGATCAGCCATGGTGTAGATCAGCTCCGGTGCAGGGGTGCTACGAATGACGCCATTCTCGAATAAGCCGACGGCATTCGGAGCATGAGTGCGTTTGGCGACGACGAAAGCGATAAGCGGGAGGCGCATGCCGACGAAAACAACTTCGCGGTCCTTGATCTCGCGCGCAGCGGCAGCGACCATGAGCTCGCCGGAGGTGTAAGCCCGTGGTTGCGGAGGCGGAATAGTTGGAGCCAGCGTCGTCATCTTATTCCTGCCGAGGCAGGCTCGGCCTTAGCGGGTAAGGGTGCCTGCCGTTACCCAACTAACTGCGGAGGCTGCCTCCGCCGGACAGCCGAGAGCGGCTGTCCCTACGTGATCACAAGTTGATGGCGGACTTGCGCACCTCGCCGATGGTGGCCAGGGGATCGCGCGCCCCCTCCTTGGGCGCGATCCACTTCTTCTCAGTGTCGATGATGTCGAGCAGCAACTTATGATCGGCCGCGGACGGCATGTAATCTTTCAGGTGTTGCTCATACGCTTTGTCGTCGAGTGGCTCGCCGGTTTGGGCATGGAACTTCTGGCCGGCCCAGCGGCCGATGTTCCGGTTGAACCTGATATCGGGAGCGTACAACTTCGCCTGCCCAGGCCTTAGAACCGAGTTGAAGCGTTCGATAAGCCCTGCGACCTCATCACGATAAAGCTGACGGTTGTAGTCATTCAGGTCGTCGAGGTTGGCTTGCTTCTCATTCTTTGGCTCGTCGTAGCGGCCTTTGATGCCCCAAACATAGGCCCAGTGTGCGGAACCGGAATTGTCAGTGCCAAACAGGTCATAGGAACTCGAAATCCATTTGTTGAGGTACTTCTGGATGAGCCAGGTCGGAATTACTCCGGCTTCCACAATGCGGCGCAGGCCATCGTTACCGGTACCCATGTGAAAGGCTTCTTCGCGCAGCATGTAGGACATGGAGCGACCGAGCGGCGCGAAGGCTGAATATTTGAGCATTTGTAACTGAAATTTACCGTCGCGATCAACAAAATCCGTGTAGGTGAAGAAGTCCATCCAGTTATCGACGTCGACGTTGAAGGCGCCGAGCAGGCGCTTGTTCTCGAAGGCACGGCGCTCCAGCATCTTCTGCGCCTCGACCTTGCCCGAGTAGCTAAAATGCGCGATCAGGAGCGCGCACATCTGCCAGCCGTGCCGCATCTCTTCAATCATGACGCGAGTGAGCGCTTTGCGATCCCAGTCGCTGGGTGACATCTCAAACAGGTGGCGCTGCTGCTCGACGCTGGCGAATTCGGTGTCGCCTTGATAAACAATCATGTTCATGAGCGCATCGCGCATTTGCTGTGTGGGCATCTGGCGGAGGTTTTCCCACTTTTTCCGTCCTTTGTATGCGCCAAACTGGATCTCCTCGGTCTCAATGGCGCCGTAGAGCGTGTCAAATTCAAAGTTGGCGATCTCATCGTGATTGACGCCGATTTCCTTGCGCCAATCGTCGAAGAGTCCGACCCAGTCACTGAAGGTCCCGATTTTTGCTACTTTTCCTGGCATTGTTATCCCTCTATCAGTGCAAATTGCCACCTACGCCAAATTCATCCAGACCGTCTTCACTTCGGTGTAATGCTCAAGCGCGTTCATACCCAATTCTCGGCCAAAACCACTGCTCTTGTAGCCACCGAAGGGCAAAGCCGCGTCCATTAGGCCGTAAGTGTTGATCCAAACCGTTCCGGCACGGAGCTGCCGCGAGACTAAGTGCGCTTTTTTCACGTCGCGTGTCCAAACTGCGGCAGCCAATCCATACTGATTTTTGTTGGCCAGTTCAATTGCCTGATCGGCCTCGTCGAACTTCAATGTGGCCAGCACCGGACCGAAGATCTCCTCCTGAGCGATTTTCATGTCATTGCTGACATCGCCGAAGATCGTGGGCTCGAGGAAAAACCCTTTGCCACCGTCAACGGAGACGCGATTGCCGCCTGTAATCAGCCTTGCGCCTTCTTTTTTTCCGGCCTCGATGTATCCAAGAACGGTGTTCATCTGCTCCTGGCTGACTATCGCGCCCATGCGGGTCTTGGGATCAAGTGGGTCGGCGGGCTGCATCTTCTTCGCCCGCGCAACTAGTTTTTCCAGGAACTCGTCCTGGACTTTGCTTTCGATGAAAAGTCGCGAGCCGGCATTGCAAACCTCGCCTTTGCCGTAGAAGATGCCGGTGATTGCGCCTCTTACGGCACTATCGATATCGGAATCAGCGAAGACGATGTTGGGCGATTTGCCGCCGAGTTCGAGCGTGACCCGCTTCATGCTGTCGGCCGAACCGCGCATGATTTCCTTGCCCACCTCAGTGGAACCGGTAAATGCGATCTTGTCGATACCGGGATGGCGCACCATGGAGCGGCCGACTTCCGAACTGCCGGTCACGATGTTCAGGACTCCAGCAGGCAGGCCTGCTTCTATCGATAGTTCCCCGAAACGCAGCGCGGTCAGCGGAGTCAAGCTGGCCGGCTTCCAGACCACGGTGTTGCCGCAAGCCAGCGCCGGGCCAAGCTTCCACGATGCCAGCAGCAGCGGAAAATTCCAAGGAACGATCATGCCAACCACACCGACCGGCTCGCGCAAGGTGTAGGTAAACGCGGTTTCCAGAGTGTTAACCGTGTTACCGTGAATCTTGGTTGCCCAGCCTGCGTAGTAGCGCAGGACATCAATGACCATCGGCATATCCACGTAACGGGACTCAAAGATGGGCTTGCCGTTGTCGAGGGTTTCGAGTTCCGCGAATTCGTCGATGTTTTTTTCCAGAAGATCGGCCAGCCGCCAGATCAGCCGTCCGCGTTCGCTGGCCGACATCTTTCGCCAGGGGCCGGAGCGGTCTTCGAAAGCCTTGCGGGCGGCTGTAACGGCGCGATCTACATCGGCAGTGGAGGCCTGGGCAATTTGAGTTAACACTTCGCCGGTGGCGGGATTGGTGGTGGCAAAGTGCTTGGTACCCTCCACCCATTGGCCATCGATCAGCAACCGGCCAGGAGAGATTCGGGTTTTGGTGGCTGCAATCATTTTTTTAGTGCGGAGCTTTCGCTCCGCCGGACAGCCGAGAGCGGCTGTCCCTACGCAAACTATTTCGCCGTAAAGGTTGCCGGGCGCTTGTCCACGTAAGCGGCCAAACCTTCCTTGGCGTCGTCGCTCTGGAACAGCAGTTGCTGATTTTCACGCTCGACCGCCAATGCCGACTCCAGCGGAATTTCCCAACCGGTTTGCACCGCGCGCTTAATGCGTCCAACGGCTTTCGCGGCCTTATTGGGCGGGCAGAACTGACGAGCGTACTCCATGAGGTTGTCCATGAAGCCCTCGCGTTCAAAAATGTCGTTGATGATGCCCAGCTCCTTGGCTTCTTCGAAGGAGAAAGTGTTGCCGGTAACCATCAGTTCGATGGCCTTGCTCTTCCCTACCAGGCGCGACAAACGCTGAGTGCCGCCGGTGCCGGGCAGAACGCCGAGGTTAACTTCGGGCAAACCGATCTTTCCCGCATCCTGGCGGGCAATGCGAATGTCGGCGGCCATGGCAATCTCCAAGCCGCCGCCGACGCAGTGTCCGTTGATTGCGGCGATCACTAACTTGGGAGTTTGTTCCAGGCGCAACAGAGTTTCGTTGGCGTGGAGACAGAAATAATACTTGAAGGTGGGATCGACGCTGGCCAGCATTTTGATGTTGGCGCCGGCGGAGAAAAACTTGTCACCTGCGCCCGTGAGCACGATTACATAGACGCTGTTATCCATGCGCGCTTTCAGGATGGCGTCGTCCAGTTGTCGATTCATCTCATAGGTGTAAGTGTTCGCCGGAGGATCGCACATTTCGATCACCGCGACCCCGGCATCGGTGCGGTAGTTAATGAGTTGCTTGGTGGTTTCTCCGGGTGCTACCTGAGTTGTGGTGGCCATCGCAAAACTCCTTTTTGCATTCGTAAGAAAATCAGTTTGCTGCCGAGCTCTTTTTTCCGAGCTTTTTTCCGTTACGGCCTGAGCCGATTCCCCTTAGAAATATGTCGCCCATCTCGCGAGCCATTTCCTTGGCATTGGCATCGAGCCGCGGGTTGTACCAGGTGTAAATCCAGTTCATCATACCGAACAGACTCAACACAGCAAGACGGCTGGAGAATTCCAACTTCGTTTCTCGCTTGAAATCTTCGAGTAAGCCCACACAGATGCGGTAGTACTCGCGCTTGAGGGCGGCAATATCAGAGCCAAGACTATTTTTCAGAACCTCGTCTTCGTGGGACAGAACCTTCATGGCCTTGCGATTGCGAAGAAAGTACTCCAGATGGTTGAAGATGAAAACCCGGATGCGCTGCTCGGGATCGGACACTTCCTCCAGGCGCGCGCGCAAGCGATCGACGATGGTCGTGAAGGTGTGCTTCTGAATAAGGTAGAGCAGCTTTTCCTTGGAGTCGAAGTAATAATAAAGTCCGGCCAGCGACATGCCGGTGGCGCGGGAAAGGTCGCGCATGGATGCGCCTGCATATCCCTTTTCGTCGAAGACTTCGGTCGCGTGTTCAAGAATTTTCCCCAGGCGGCGGTCGAAGCGCGTGCCTGCAGCCGAACCTGGCGTAACCGGGCGGCTGGAGGCAGGGACGAGCGCTGGCGAAATGGAGGCCATAGCGTTCGAACGTTCGTTCGAATCTATATCGTACCGCGTTGTGATGAGAATCACAAGGGGGTGTGACAGGAACGCCTGGGCGCTCAGCTTCCCGCCTGGTTCATTCAGTTGCGGATATCCGCCATCAGGTGCTCGATTTCTGCCTTGATATCGGCGGTGATCGGGAGCAGAGGCAGGCGGACCGGGCCACCGTAGTAGCCATTCAGATCGAGGGCATACTTGAGGCCGGGAATGCCAAGGTCGCCGACCAAGCGCTCCGCCGGCCTGGCAATCCGCTCCTGCTTCAGGCGGGCCAGTTGATGGTCACTTTCCTTCCACGCGGCGTAAACTTCGTAGCAGGCAGTGGGAGCGGCATCGGCGAAGGCCAGAATCGCTCCTACGGAACCCACCTGCAGAGAGGGCTCCAGTTTCTGCGCGGCACCTACCAGAACCTGAAAGCCGACCTCTTTCTGCCGCGTCTTCAATCCGCCCATTACGCTAACTGCGGAGGAAGAGGGCTTAGGTTTGCCCGTCGAGGATGCGCGGCTGGCTTCGTCGGCAGAAACGGCTATGGAAACCAGTTCTCCGTTGCCTTGGCTAGAGGCTTTCAGCATGCGTGGAGTAACCGCGTCGAATGTTTCGGTGACGGTTGCGCTGCGTTTGATATGGCGCGTGCCTTCGACCATGCGGCGGACCTTCTCGATGTCGCCGCTCGATTCTTTGATACCGATCAGGTTGGGGTGTTCGGCGAGCTCGATGACGACTTCCGCGGGGATGTCGTATCCAGTCGCTTGCGGAAAGTTGTAGATGATGACCGGGAGCGGCGAACGATCGGCGACAAAGCGGTAAAACGCAAGTAAATTCGGGGGCTGCATCTGCTTCTTGTAATAGTGCGGCGTGCGCACCATGGCAACGTCGTAGCCGAGTTCGGCAGCGTATTCGGTAAGGCGCAAGGTTTCCGTGGCCGATTCGATTCCCGTGCCCGCAATCAAGACTTTGTTGGGAGCGGTGACTTCGCGGGCGGTCTTGAGAACATCGCGCCGTTCCTCGTCGGAGAGCAGAATTGCTTCGCCAGTCGAGCCGAGCACAACGATGCCGGCAACTGGGGTTTTGGAATAGCGTTCGACGTTGTGTTCGAGTTTCTTGTGATAGACGTTACTCTCGGGATAAAAGGGCGTAGTGATGGGAGGAAAGATGCCGTGAAGCAGCATAAAGGCAGCTCCTAGCTGCTAGGTTCTAGCTTAGCAGCATAGGGCATCGTGGGCGAACTGAACCACCCGACTTGGGGTTGCTTCGGCTTCGCTCGGGATTTCGGCGGCGGGCTCATGTGCCCGCTAAACGCTCTAGCGGCGGGCCTTGGCGGCGCGTTCGGAGTGCAGGCGCTGCAGGGCGTAGACCTTGACTTCGCCGCGTTGGAGGGCGGCGATGCCTTCTGCGGCTGCGCGGGCCGCGGAGAGCGTCGTGATCGTTGTAATGCGCGCGTTCACTGCAGCACGGCGAATTGCCTGCTCATCAAACCAGGGCTCAAGCCCGTGGGGCGTATTGATGATGAGCTGAATGCGATCGCCTTTGATCAGATCGACTACATTGGGCCGGCCCTCTTTTACTTTGTAGACGCGCTCCACCGTCATTCCGGCATTTTCGAGAACATCGGCTGTGCCTGCAGTAGCAACCAGCTTAAATCCCATTTCCGCGAACCTCCGCGCGACCTGAGCGACCTGCGGCTTGTCCTGATCGGTGACGCTGATGAAAACGGTGCCTTTGACCGGCAGTTTCTGTCCGGCGGCCAACTGGGCTTTGGCGAAAGCTTCGCCAAAATTGTCCGCCACGCCCATTACTTCACCCGTCGACTTCATTTCGGGGCCGAGCACGGTGTCAACGCCGGGGAACTTGGTCCAGGGGAAAACGGGTGACTTGACGTAGTAGCAATGTCCGGTATCGAGATCAGCAGCGCGCTCGATAGAAGCGGGCAGAAATTCGCGGAGTTTGCGGCCGGTCATCAGGCGGGCGGCAATCTTTGCCATAGGCACGCCGGTGGCTTTGGATACAAAGGGAACCGTCCGCGAGGCGCGAGGATTGACTTCGAGCACATACACCTTGCCGGAAGTCCCATTGGTCGCGGGGGTGCCGAGCTCCGCTCGGCCTGGACGGGCGAGGGCGCCCGTCCCTACATGTTCCGTGCCGGACTTTCCGTTGCTGCGCGGGATGGCGAACTGAATATTCATCAGACCGATGACTTTGAGCGCCCGCGCCAGCTTGAAGGTGTACTCGCGCATCTGATTAAGAAGCGGGACTGGGATGTCTACGGCCGGAAGCACGCAGGAAGAATCGCCGGAGTGGATGCCAGCCTCCTCAATGTGCTGCATGATTCCGCCGATCACGACGTCTTCGCCGTCGGAAAGGGCGTCGACGTCTACCTCGACGGCATCTTCCAGAAAGTGATCGATGAGGATGGGCCGATCATGGGAATACTCGACCGCCTCCTTCATGTAGCGAACGACGCTTTCTTCATCGTAGGCGATGACCATAGCGCGGCCGCCGAGGACATAGGAAGGCCGCACCAGCACCGGGTAACCGATGCGCGCGGCGCCCTCGACGGCTCCCTCGATGGAGGCCACCATGGCGCCTGGTGCCTGCGGAATCTGTAGTTCTTCGAGCAATCTGTTGAAGCGCTTCCGATCTTCTGCCAGATCGATAGACTCCGGCGAAGTGCCGATGATGTTTACGCCCGCGGCTTTCAGAGGAAGCGCGAGATTCAGTGGGGTTTGGCCGCCGAACTGGACGATGACTCCGACGGGAGCGCCGGATGAAGACTCGTGCTCGCAGATGGCGAGCACGTCTTCGAGCGTCAACGGCTCGAAGTAGAGACGATCGCTGGTGTCGTAGTCGGTGGAAACCGTCTCCGGATTGCAGTTGACCATGATCGTTTCATAACCGTCATCGCGGAGCGCGAAAGCGGCATGGCAACAGCAGTAATCGAACTCAATTCCCTGCCCTATGCGATTGGGCCCGCTGCCCAGAATGATGACTTTCTTTTTGTTTGTGGGCGTCGCCTCGTCCTCGTCTTCGTAGGTCGAATATAGATAAGGCGTGTAGCTCTCGAATTCTGCGGCGCAGGTGTCGACGCGCTTGTACACCGGCTGAACGCCGTGCTTCTTCCGCAGATGGCGGACCTTTTCCTGGCCTTGCAGACGCCAGGCGGCAGCCAGCCTGCCATCGGAGAATCCGTGGCGCTTGACCTCGCGCAGGACATCGGTCGGAATCGAATCCATGGGATGCTTTTCCAACTCGAGCTGCATGTCGTTTATTTCTTTGAGCTGGTAGAGGAACCAAGGATCGATCGAAGTCATCTTCGCGATCTGTTTGACGGTGTGACCCTGGCGCAGAGCGTATTGAATATAGGCGAGGCGCTCGGGATGGGGAGTCACGAGGCGCTGAGTCAGGATCTTAGGCTCGATCTTCTGCCCGCCGACGCGTTTGCCGGTGTCGAGCGCGCGCACTCCTTTCATCAGAGCTTCTTTGAAGGTGCGACCGATGGCCATCACTTCGCCGACAGATTTCATTTGCGGACCGAGATTTTCGTCGGCACCGGGAAATTTCTCGAATTGCCACTTGGGAATTTTCACCACAACGTAATCGAGCGTTGGCTCAAAACAGGCGGGCGTCTTGCGGGTGATGTCGTTGCGAATTTCGTCGAGCGAATAACCAACCGCCAGCTTTGCGGCAATCTTGGCAATGGGGAACCCGGTGGCCTTTGAGGCCAGCGCTGATGAGCGGGAGACGCGTGGATTCATCTCGATCACCACCATGCGTCCGGTCACAGGGCTCACGGCAAACTGGATATTCGATCCGCCGGTCTCGACGCCGATCTCGCGAATGACGGCGATGGCCGCATCGCGCATGGCTTGATACTCGCGGTCAGTGAGGGTTTGCGCAGGCGCGACGGTGATGGAATCGCCGGTGTGAACTCCCATGGGGTCGAAATTTTCGATTGAGCAGATGACGATAACGTTGTCCTTGAGGTCGCGCATGACCTCAAGCTCATATTCCTTCCAACCGAGGACGGATTCCTCGATGAGCGCTTCATGCACGGGAGAGAAATCGAGGCCACGAGCGAGGACCTCGAGAAGCTCCTCGCGGTTGTAAGCGATGCCGCCGCCGCTGCCGCCCAGGGTGAAGGATGGGCGGATGATGACGGGAAAACCGATTTTGCCGGCGAATTCGAGGCCGTCTTTCAGATTATTAACCAGGGCAGATTTGGGAACGTCGAGGCCAATCCTCTGCATCGCATCTTTGAAGAAGAGGCGGTCCTCGGCCTTCTTGATGGCGGCAATATTGGCGCCGATGAGATGGACATCATATTGCTCGAGAACGCCGCCGTCGGAAAGCTCGACTGCGAGATTCAGTGCGGTTTGGCCGCCGACCGTGGGGAGAACGGCAAAGCCTGCGCCGGGCGACAATTGCCGTTCGATGCGGATGATCTCTTCCAGATATTCGCGAGTGAGCGGCTCGATGTAGGTGCGGTCGGCGGACTCGGGATCGGTCATGATGGTCGCGGGATTCGAGTTTGCCAACACGACTTCGAATCCTTCTGACTTGAGCGCCTTGCAGGCTTGCGTGCCGGAGTAGTCGAACTCCGCTGATTGGCCGATCACGATGGGGCCAGAGCCGAGGATCAGGATTTTGGAGATGTCAGTGCGTTTGGGCATTTACAGTTTCTTCTCTATGAATTTGTGGCCGCCAGTGCAATCCGGTGCGACAGGTGAAATGTCAATTGTGATCCGGTCAGTCTTTCTTGCAGAGTCGATCACCTCGACATCAAACCAGTCATCTCCCTCAGCAGAATCAACTCTGAGCGAGTAGTGACCCTTGGGAATTGTGCCAAGGTCGAAATTGCCGTCGGGATCTGAAGCGACAGTGGCAATTTGCTTCAAATCTTCAATCTTCGCGGGGAAACGATATTCGTATAGCCTCGGTTTCGCATCAGGAACACCAACCGATCCCCAAAGCCGCCTCAGACGCCAGGTATAGCTGACCATCCTCCCACGGATGGCGGTCACTTGATAGAAATAGCCTCGCGCCAAACTGCACGCACTGGCGCGATCAGGACAGGGAAAGAGAAGCACCAAGATCGCAAGACCGCGCTTAAGCCCCACGACTCTGTTCACACCGTGAATCTTCAATTCTGTCATCCCGACCGACCGAGTTGATTGCGCAGCAATCAACTCGCGAGTGGAGGGACCTGCTTTTCGGGCGCATACTGATGCTGTCCTTCAAGGCCTTCAGCTAAGTCCTCCCAGGTTGGATTCGTTCTCTCGATCAACCAAACTTTCTTTGTCCTATTCCAGCGTTTGAGTTGTTTCTCGCGATCAATCGCCTTCCTCACGTCATCAAAAGATTCGTAGTACACAAGGCGGTGACAGCGGTATTGATTGCTGAATCCCTCGACCAGATCGTGTTTATGCTCCCACACTCGCCGTTCCAGATCGTTTGTCATTCCGATGTACAACACCCGTGACTTGCTGGCCACGATATACACGAAATAGCAGTGCTGCTTCATAACAGCAGGTCCCTCGACTGTGTGATAGCGCTCTTCGAGCGCTATCACTTCGCTCGGGATGACAGAGCTAAGTAACCCATAAAAGGAGCGGTTGAAACCGCACAGTTTCGAAATAAGACAGCAGGTCCCTCGACTGCACAAGATGATTCCCAAGCGAATCGCAACGCTTCGCGCGGGATGACAAATTCTCTATGCCACATGTTTCCACTCCTCCATCAGCTTGGTGAATTCTTTGAAGAGATAATGCGAATCGTGCGGTCCCGGCGAGGCCTCGGGGTGATATTGCACGCAGAACAGCGGCAGGTTGCGATGGCGCAAGCCTTCCAGCGTGTCGTCGTTCAAGTCCATATGTGTCAGCTCAACTTCGCTCGAGGGCAATGAATCGGGATCGACGGCGAAATTATGGTTGTGTGCGGTGATTTCGACCTTGCCGCTGGACAACCACTTCACCGGATGATTCCCGCCATGGTGGCCGAATTTCAGCTTGTAGGTTTTGCCGCCGAGGGCGAGGCCAGTGAGCTGGTGCCCAAGACAAATTCCAAAGATTGGCTGACGGCCCATCAAACGGCGGATGTTATCGATAGCATAAGTGCAAGGCTCAGGATCACCCGGGCCGTTGGAGAGAAACACGCCATCAGGTTTCAGAGCGAGAACATCTTCTGCGGGAGTTTGGGCTGGCACGACGGTGACTTTGCAGCCTTCGCCGCGCAGCTTACGCAAAATATTCTGCTTGATGCCGTAATCGTAGGCGACCACGTGGAAGCGTGGTGGCTCATCTTTCACTCCGACCACAGCGACCGGTTCGTGCGAGCGTTCGCCCACTTCCCAGACGTAGGGGCGGTTGGTCGTGACCACTTTCGCTAAATCCGTACCATCCATTTTTGGAATTGACCGCGCTTTCGCGATCAGCTTGTCGGCCTCGGCCTCTATGGTGGAGATTACGCCGCGCATGACGCCGTGATCGCGCAAGTGCCGCACCAGAGCGCGCGTGTCGATATCGGCCAACACGGGAATCTTGAATTGTTCGAGATATTCTTCGGCAACTTGCTGCGAGCGCCAGTTGGAACTGACCCGCGAAAACTCACGGACGATCAGGCCTTCGATATAAGGGCGTGTGGCTTCATTGTCATCAGAATTGGTGCCGTAATTGCCGATTTCGGGGTTGGTAAGAACTACAATCTGGCCGCAGTAGGAAGGATCGGTGAAAATTTCCTGGTAGCCGGTGATGGAAGTATTAAAAACGACTTCCCCGTAGCACTCGCCTTTCGCACCGTAGCCTTTGCCTCGGAAGACGCGGCCGTCTTCCAGCGCAAGGATTGCTTGCATTCTGTCTCCGGGGAGCGGATTTTTTTGATTTTAGCAGGGATGGGAAATTCGGGAAAGAAATTCCTCCGGTGTAAGCTGACATTGTCGTTCCGAGAGCGGGTGACTGAAGAAATGGCAAGTATAGATGTTGAAGCTTTAGCACGTGAACTGATGTCGGCGTATGAGAAAGGGGAGATGGTTTCCGCGCCACCATCGTCGCAACCGGGGTTTGATCTTGACACGGCTTATGCGGTCGAAGCCAAACTCAAACAGTGGCGGGGAGTTGCAGGACACAAAGCAGTCGGCCGCAAGGTTGGCTACGGCAACAAAGCGATGTGGCGCATTTTGAAGCTTGAGACGCTGGTTTGGGGACACATGTACGCGGACACGGTGCATCAGAGCAATGACAATTCGGCACGATTAACCGTGAAGCATCCGCGTTCGCTGAAGATCGAACCGGAAATCGTGTTTGGATTGAAGGACCGGGTTACTTTATCGGGTCTCGATGCCGCAGCTACGCTCGCGCTGGTCGATTGGCTGGCAGTTGGATTCGAAATCATCGACTGCCCTTATCCAGAATGGAAGTTTCAGCCGAGCGATTTCGTGGCTTCGTTCGGGCTTCATGCGGCGCTGGTTATCGGTGAGCGGGTGAAGGTCCAGCTCGCGATGATTCCCAAGCTGGTGGAGGAGCTGACAAAGTTCAGGGTGAGGATGTTGAAGAACGGTGAGTTCGTAGAAGAGGGATCGGGGAAAAATGCCCTGCGCAGCCCGGCGCTTTGTCTGGCAGAGCTGGGCGCGGCAATTGCTAAGCGCTTTCCTGATGAACCTTTAAGCGGCGGGGAGATCGTGAGTACCGGGACGCTTACCGCCGGACATTTGACCAAGGCGGGAGATCGGTGGACGGCCGAGGTCGAAGGAATTGAGTTGACGGCCCTGACGCTCGCGCTCGGTTGATTGGCTGCAACTAAACGGCAGGGGGCCTTCGACTGCTCATCATGATTCGCGAGCGAATCATGATGCTCCGCTTGGGATGACAATCATCCAGTTTCAGGGAACCTATCGGACTCTTCCCATCTTATCCATGGGCCAGTAGCCGAAGACAGCTTTGCCATAGATGTAGCTCTGGTTGACGGGGCCGAAATCGCGACTGTCGTTGGACAGGCTGCGGTGATCGCCGAGCACGAAGTAGCAATCCGGGGGCACCACGATCTCCGGGTACGAGCGAATATCTTCGTAGACTTGCGGGACGTAATCCTCGTCGAGGCGGTTGCCATTGACGTACACCCGCCCGGCATCAATCTGAATATGGTCACCAGCGAGGCCAATTACCCGCTTGATAAAACTTTTGGAAGGATCGCGAGGATAACGGAAGACAACAATGTCGCCGCGCTGAATCGGCTCCAGACGGTACACCAGCTTGTTTACGAAGATGCGTTCCTTATCTTCGAGGGAAGGCATCATGCTGGTACCTTCGACTTTTACCGGCTGGTAAAGAAAGATGATGATGAAGCAGGAAATAGCAAGGGAAATAACCAGGTCTCGAAGCCACACCGAGAGCAGAACGGCCCGTCCTGGCTTGGCGGCGCCGGTTGGGAGATCGGTTAGTAGAGTGGGATTTGTGGGCTCAGCTTGCTCCGGCATGGTCTCTCATTATACGGATGAACCGGACCGATGCCAGTGTTGTATTCGCCTCGCGGGGACGCGTAAGTGTTAACTGCCGATGTAACTTCCCGGGCACAAGGTCACGCCTAATGACTTCAGGTACAATATTGGCGTCACAAGGACGATCTATGTTGAAGCGCAGCTTAACCCTGGCATGTGTCTTCGTGATTACGCTGGCTGTCTCGGCTCCCTGGGCGAGCTCGCAGCAGGAAGGCGTGGTGCCGGCTTATAATGCCGGCCCGCCGCCGAAAGGCACCAAACTTCCTCCGCTTTTGACCAAAGATCAGTTGTGGGGCGACAACGCCGAAAATCCTTATCAAACCCACGCCTATGACCTGGCGGCGAAGATCCCGATAGTTCTGCATCAGCAGCCTTGTTATTGCTACTGCGACCGGATGGGGCACAACAGCCTGCACAGTTGCTTTGAAACGGCCCACGGGGCACGCTGTGACATCTGTCTGAAAGAGCTTTATTACGCCTATGCGCAGCACAAGAAACGCCAGACCGCGGTACAGATTCGAAAAGGCATCATGGCCGGGGAGTGGCGGCAGATCGACTTGCAGACGGCCGTGACCATGAACTAGGCTGTGGTGAGTTGACGTGAATCGAATGTCCGCGTATAACCTGCTTTCGTCATCGGCTAGGGGCGATTTCCACAAGGATGACTTCGACGTGTCTCGACGGCGGGCCTAGGTTTTTCAGTTTCCTGAAGGCAGAAGCATCAGCAAAGCTTAATGTTCTCTATTTTAAGTTTATTAAAACAAGCTACTTACGATTATCAGAGGATAATTTGGAGTGATGGCGCAGAAGACGACAAACAAGAAATCTCTTAATGAAGATCCGCGTTTTGCACAGGCTGTGCAAAACTACGAGGCCGGTCTGCGAGCCATGCAGGAACGCAAGTTCGATAAGGCCAGGGCTCACCTGCAAAAGGTGGTTGGCGGTCCGAGCAAGGAGCTGGCAGACCGCGCGAACGTGCACCTGCTGGCTTGCGATCACCAACTGGAGCGCACCACGACGCAATTCAAAACTCCCGAGGAGCATTATGACTACGCGGTATCACTGATTAACCTTGGTGATTACGTCACTGCGCGCGAGCATTTGGAAAAGCTGTCGAAGCAGGTTCCGAAGGCTGATTACGTCGCTTACGGATTGGCGGCTCTGGATTGCCTGACGGGGCACGCGGAAGATTCGCTGCGACACCTGGACGAAGCCATTCGCCTCAACCCGACATTGCGATTCCAGGCCCGCAATGACACGGATTTCCAAAACCTGAGCGAAGACCCACGCTTCACCGAATTGTTATACCCCGACCCCGGGGCCGAGTTAGCAGCTTCGCCGGGTTTCAACGAGGAACGCTGAAGGCTGCACATGAAGTCTCAAAGCAGCCAACCACCGAAAAGGCACGCTCTGCACGTGCTGGCGATTGGTGGGGGCACAGGTTTATCAACTCTCCTCAGAGGTTTGAAGCACTACGCTGCCGGCCCGGAGGAACCACCCTGGGATGTTTCCAGCCAAATCTCCAGCCTTTGCGCCGTGGTGACAGTTACGGACGACGGCGGATCGAGTGGGCGCCTGCGCAAAGAGCTGAACATGCTGCCGCCGGGAGACATCCGCAACTGCATTGTCGCTCTATCAGAAGACGAAGCTCTGCTTTCAAAACTTTTTTGTCATCGTTTTGAAAAAGGCTCGGGACTGGAAGGCCACAGTTTCGGCAATCTTTTTCTTGCCGCGCTGACCTCGATGACCAAGGATTTCGCGGAGGCTGTGCGATTGTCTTCTGAGGTCCTGGCAACGCGCGGCCATATTTTCCCGGCGACGACATCTAATGTTGAGCTGGAAGCTCTCATCGAAGATGGGAGTCGAGTGCGTGGCGAAACCAAGATTACCGCCAGCAAGGGGCGTATCCAGGAGCTATTCCTGATTCCACCGGATCCGCAGCCGCTGCCGCAGACCTTGGAGGCGATTGCTAACGCCGACCTGATCACCGTCGGCCCGGGCTCGCTGTTTACCAGCCTCATTCCGAATCTGCTGGTGCGAGGCATTCCTCAGGCAATAGCCGAGTCGCCAGCGGTAAAGGTGTACATCTGCAACCTCATGACTCAGGCCAACGAGAGCCTAGGGCGCACCGCTGCCGATCACATTCGGGCTCTGAATGCTCACGCCGGTGGTCAGATTTTCGACTATGCCCTGATCAACCGGAAGATGGCGTCCGCCGAAATGAAAGCAAAGTACGCCCTTGAAGGCGCAACGCAGGTGGTGGCGGATTGCGATGCCATCCGCGAATTGGGAGTTCAGCCGGTCCTGGGCGATTATCTGTGCGAAGACGAGGTAGCGCGCCATGATACGGAGTGCATAGCCCGCGATCTGCTGAAGTTAGTTGCCCAGATGACGCGGCGTCCTCGCAAGGGCAAGATCGAGATCAACTAGTCATTTGCATTTCTTGCTCCCCAGTGTTTCTGCATGGGAGCGATGCATAAGGTCACGGTATATTGAGAGCAGTGGCGAAATCCGACAAAACCGGCGCCCTAGGCACATCGAAGACCCGGCGGCGCGCTTCCGCGACGAAGCCAGCAAGAAACGCGAACCAGCCGCGGGTTGCGATTGCCATTCTGGCTGCCGGTAAAGGCACGCGGTTGAAATCCAACCATCCCAAAGTGCTGCACGAAGTGGGAGGCAAACCGCTGCTGGCGCACGTCATCGCGGCGGCCACCAAAGTTGTCCCCCCGCACGACGTTTACGTCATTATCGGCCACGAAGCGGAGCGCGTGCGTCAGGCGGTACAAGATGCGGGTGTCAATTTTGTTGTGCAAAAGGAACAGCGGGGCACGGGCCACGCGCTGATGGTCGCTCGCGACGCGTTGCGGCCATACGATCAAGTGGTTGTGGGCTACGGAGACGCGCCATTGATCGGTGCTCAAACCATCGCCATGCTCCGCGACTTTCATCGGTCAAAACGGCCGGCGATGACGATCCTGTCAGCCCATCTGAAGGACCCGACCGGATATGGGCGCATTATTCGAAAAGCCGGGCACAGCGCCGAGGTGGAGGCCATTGTAGAGGAGAAGTCCGCAAGCCCAGCCCAGAAAGCAATCAAGGAGATCAACTCCGGTTTCTATGCGTTCTCAGTAGAAGCGCTTTACGCCAATATCGACGAACTCGGCACCGAGAATCCGCATGGCGAGTTTTATCTCACCGACATGGCGTCAGTGTTGCGACGAAAAAAAGCACGCGTGCTGGCAATCGCGGCCAGCGACCCACACGAAATCCTGGGGGCGAATACGCGAGCTGAGCTGGTGGAACTCGATCAGCACCTTCGCATGGCGAAGTGTCGCGAGCTGATGGCCGCGGGGGTCACGATTTTCTATCCCGCAACCTGCGTGATCGATTCTGAAGTTGAAATCGGCGCCGACACGGTTGTGGAGGCGTTTGTCCAGCTCCTAGGCCGCACCCACGTGGGCAGTGATTGCCGAATCCGTTCCTACAGCGTAATCCGCAATACCACAATCGGCGACCGTGTTGAAATTCTGCCAGGTTGCGTTATTGATGACTCAAGAATCGAGGACTGCGCTACGCTGGGCCCGTATTCGCGCTTGCGTCCCGGCAGTGAGATTGGAGAAGGCGCGAAGGTGGGGAATTTTGTCGAGACCAAGAAGATCCGCCTGGGCAAAGGTTCAAAAGCCAATCATCTGACTTATCTCGGAGACGCAGAGATCGGGCAGGGAGTCAACATTGGCGCGGGCACAATCACCTGCAACTACGATGGCCTGCACAAACACAAAACCGTCATTGAAGATGACGTGTTCGTGGGTAGCGATACGACTCTGGTGGCGCCCATTCGCGTGGGCAAAGGAGCATACATCGGAGCTGCGTCGTGCATTACAGATGATGTTCCGGCGGACTCTTTGGCCCTGGGCCGGGCACGGCAGACCAACAAAGAAGGCTGGGCGAGGCAGAAGCGCGCCGCGCGCGCAAAGGCGGAGTAGCTACGCCTGGGCCGGACCGGTTAATGCCGCCAGGGCGTCGTCAACCGTTGGAAAGATCAAGAACAGCGCATCGGTACGGGTAACCTCAAACAGCCGGAGGACGCGTTCGTTGACTCCGGTCAGCGCCACCCCGCGTCCGGCTTTCTGCCGCGAAACGCAAGCGCTGACCAGCGAACCCAGTCCCGAGGAATCGATGTAGGGGACCTGGGTGAAATCGAGGATCACGGTTTGCGCGTTTTGCTCGCGGCGGATGGCGTTCTGAAATAGCAGCACATTTTCGATGGTCAGCGGGCCATTGAGACAAAGCACACCATGTCCGTCAGGTTTGCCAGCTTGTTCGACAGTGAGAGATTGCACCAGCATGTTGTTTCTCTCGAAAAAGTCTTGCTGCTATTGTAGAGCCGTGAAAGCTGCGCACGCTTCTTCCGTGTTTACTGGCGGGCCACTTTGCGCCGGAGTAGCCCGGATGACCGCATCTTCATTGGAACAGAATCCACGAACCCCCGTCTGGTTAAATCCTGCGGGCGCCGCTCCCACAGTGTAGCTAAGGTTTACTCCATTATTGGAGACCACACCCATGGCGAAATAATACCCGCTTTTCGCGCTAGAGGGCGATATCGCCTGCGACAAAGACCAATCAATCAGACAGGCGTTAGCCGAGGACGGAGTAGCGCAGATTGGCCCGCTCGGCCCCAGGGCTTGAAGCGTGGCTGCGTAGCCTACGGTGGGATAAGTCGATTGATAAGTGACCTGCATGGTGTTGATGGTACGCACCGATTGCACCGCTGATGATTCGTTGGCAGCAATCTTGGCGCGCAGCAAATTCGGAATGGCAATGGAGGCGATGATCAGAATGATGGCTACCACGATCAGCAGCTCGATAAGGGAAAAGCCCTGATTTCTCCGCATTGTGTACCTCTGATTATCTTCCGTTAACGTGGTTGCGAATTTCGTAATTGAGCTGCCGCGGTGTCCAGCCGCGCCGTCCAAAGAGTTCACATAGCCTACACTATGTTGGAACGCCTGCACGCGTAAAAGTTGCGGCTACCAATTTACAGTTTACTTCATGTGAACTTTCAGAGCACACGGAAAGCACCTCCCGAGGCGAATTCCGGCGGGAGCCAGAGGGACGAAATGCCAGGGATAAAAGTCCCTACTCGATTTGCGCGAGAATCAAGCAGGTGAGGCCTCTACTTCTTGGTGCGGCGTAAGCGGACTTCGAAACTCACCACCCCGTTGTAATCCCGCAAACCCACGATGGAAACGCTGTTTGTAATGTTGTATTCGCCTTGAATGATCTGCTGTGAGGTCTGGGCCAGGTTGGTTGTGTAAGTAAGGGTAATGTTGTCTCTGACAGGCTGTTCGATGGTAACGGCCGGAAGTGGTGAAGTTTGGGTGGGTGCGGTTTCAGTATTCAGGCCTTGCGGGTCAATCTTGATATGGCTAATGCCAAACAGGCGCTGCGAGCGGTTGCTCAGAGCGGAGTTCAAAGCCTCACCCAGCACGGCGCTGGAGGCCTGCTGCGAGAAGGGCGATGGCGCGCTCTGTTGCTCGGCTTGTCCGAATTGTTGACTGGATCCGATCGGCGAAAGCAAGCTGATGATGTCAGCCGTTGCTAAGGGCGGCTCGGAATGATAAGTCAAGTTCAACTTGTCGAACTCGCCGTTCAGGTTCACGGTAAGTTCATATTCGCGAAGGCGGGTTGTCGCCTGCAGATCGAGCACCGGTGTGGTCGTTACCGGATTGGTAAAACTAATGTCGCCTCGTTCGAGGCGGTATTTGGTTCCGTTAAATGCGATCTGACCTTCGAGGATATCGATGCGCCCGAGCAAAACCGGCTTGGCCGCGGTGCCGCGAAGACGCAAATCGGCGTCTCCCGACAGACTGAGAGCCGCAGTTTGCATTTGCAGTTGTGGGGTCGTAGTAATGCGCACATCCAAGCGGATGCGGTTCAGCAGCGGGTTGGTTTGCGAGAGCGCAGTGGCTTGCGCCCGGCTCTGCAAGTAGGAACTGAAATCGAAACCGGGAGTGATCGCCAGTTTGGTGATGGTCGCGGTGCCAGAGAAGGTAGATCCGTCAGGGGTTCCCGCCCAACGCAGGGTACTCGTAGCCATTGAACTTATCCCTGGCGGATAACGAAGGCGGACATCCTGGGTCTGCAAAGTGAGATCGAAGTTGAGCTGCCGGTTGTAAACGGTGGCGAAGCCTCCAAAACTCAGTAGGCCTCCTCCGACCTGCGCGGTCAGCGTTTCGATCTGCAGCCTATTTTGGTCGAACACCAGCGATCCGTTCAGATCATTGAGGGCACTCGGCAAATCGGCGTACTGGATCGTGCCTGCGGTGACCTGTAAGCGTCCCTGCATAGTGGGGTGCTGGAGCGTGCCGGTAGCCATAACGGTTACGGCAACTGTACCGGACGAATTGAAATCGGGGTCCAGGCCATGGATCAACCGCAGGTCAGCGTGACCTTCCGCATTCAGGTTGAGAGCCTGCGAAGCATCTAACTGCACGCTGCCGCCAATTTCCAGATCGGTGTCCGCGCCGATCAGGCGGAATCGCTGAATCTTGAGCATTTGCTCGGAGGCCTCGAAGCGGACTGCGCCATTGTTGCGGAGCTGCAGGTGTTCAAGATCCACGAACATGTCGTTGAGATTGCCTGTGATCAGCAGATCGCGCGGTCTCCGCAATGGACCCAACAGGTGAAGATCACCCGTGACCGCAGAGTGCCCAGTAACACGATGAACCAGATAACCGGTGAGCAGGGGATCCACGTCGAGACGATTGAAGTGAAAGTCTATTCTTGAAGGCCAATCACCCTGTAAACTCACGTCGCCGTCAACATTCAGTTCCTTGTCCACAAACTGTGAGTGTCCGGTGAGGTGCAACTCAGGCCCTTTGGTGACCGCATCCAGAAGGTAGTCACCCGCGCGCTCGTTGCCGAAGGTGAGATTGAGCAGATGAATCTGGCTGTTCACGACGGGTTGATCGAGTGTTCCCGAGCCTTCGGCGACGAAATCCATACGTCCCTGCACCGGCACGCGACTGGATTCCAGCACGGGAAAACGGGTGAGATCAAAATTTTGCCCGGCGAGATTGAAGCGAAAAGCACGGTCAGTAAAATCGTAGCTCCCGTTTCCCGTGACTTGCCCGTCGCCGTAGGCAAGGTGCAACTGGGACAACGACACCTGCTGGCGGATGAAGATAAAGTGTGAGTCCAATTCTGGTACGGTTACGCCGCGGATGGTCGCGGCGGAAAGCTGAAGGGCACCTTGTGCCGATGGGGACGCGCGGGTTCCCGAAGCCTGGACATACAAATTGAGTTTGCCGGTCAGCGGATATCGATAGCCAGCGATGCCCAACACTTCCGTTGCATCTGCATTGCGCGTTTGCACTCTCGCTCTGAACGGACTCGTATCGGTGAACTCGCGGTCGTCGAGGCCCGCATCCACATCAAAACGGACGGTTGTAGTGCCGAGATGGAGAAGGCCGTTACGGGCGGTAAAGCGGTGGGGAGATAGTTGAACGTCGCCGACGAGCGAATCCCAGTGAATTTCCCGAGTCGGGGTGGTGAATCGGGCAGGAATCACGACTCTGCCCTCCTGGGATTGCAATCTGCCACTGAGTTCGATTTGAGACAGCTTGCCGGTTGCAGTGCCGGTGAACGAAGCGTGACCGCGTAGCGAAAAGGGGAACCTTTCCTGATATCCCAGCGCCTCTAAGATCCGTTCCCATTCTTCAAAATTTGCCGTAGCCACGGTGAAATTGAGAGCGGCACGCTTTGACAGTTTCCCCGAAGCGCGAACCAGGCTGGCCCGCGTGCTGGCGTTAAATTCTGCAACCTCCAACTCCTCTGGGGCGCTTCGGTAGGTGGCTTGCATATGCGCGTTCACGGGCAATTGTTCTGGCCGGACCACATTGGGAGCTGCCACGTCCAATGTAATTTCGGTTTGGCGGTTCGCAGGGGACACCTTCCATGCCGTTTCGAGAGAGCCGTTGACCGTGCCCGCGAGATTCAAGCGATGCAAGGGCCGCGCGCGGGACGACAATGCCGCAGCAACCTCCTGCGCCGAGAGGTAGCTCAGCCGCAGACGGACACTTCCGCGTTGTTCGCCGTTGGCGCTGGGGGTGGTTGTCGCGTTTCGCCAGTTGAGCACCTGCGCGTCGCCGACCACTTCCCCGCCCAGCAACTTGGCTTTGAGCTCAGCCAGCGCGAGGCGCTGCGGGTTAGCGTTGAACTGAGCACTGAAACTTGCCGCCTGCAGGCGGAAGGATTGCTCACGCCAATCGACATCTTTAGCTTGCAAGCTTCCAGATGTCGAAAAAGCCAGATTTGACCAGGAACCGCGGCCGACGACCCGCAGAGAGCCATTCCGCATCTCCGGGCGTCGCGCAATGGCGCCGGTTTCTGCCAGGTCGAGCGTCAGATCGTACTCACCCACCACGCTTGGTTGGCGGAAATCCACCATGCGACCACTCGCCGTGAGATAAGAGTGGCCAGAGCTGGCTTCGAGCGAATTCAGCACCAAGCTGTCACTACTCAGTTCGAATCGCGCTTCCCCGCTCCAAGTGGCAGGACGATAGCTATCAAAACTGGTGTCGGCTTTCCCGACCCGCAAATCGCCTTCGTATCGGAGATGCAAGAAGGAGTAGTCGAGGGTGGCGGAAGTATCATGGGCAGCAAAATCGATGGGAATTCTCTGCTCATTCCACAACAACTCACCTTGGCGAACCTCGAGCTGGCTGATAGAAACCGAAAACAGGCGTTCCAGCTGAATTTTCGTATTCGGTCCGGCCAGGACCGGGGTGGGCTCATTCGTGGTGCCGTCAGGATAGGTAATGATGTGGATGATGGGGCGGTCCAGCAAGAGAGAGTGAAATCCGAATTCTGCGCCCAGGACAGAGATCAGTTTCACGTGCGCCAGCAGGCGATCCACGTGGGCGTAGGGGACCTCGCCTGCCGCTTCACGACCATGGATGGTGAGATTGCGGACGTCGACTTCAAACCGAAAGGGGATGGTATGGAGGCCTCCCAACTCGACGCGTCCGCCTGTGACCCGTTCCAATTTGGCCACAAGGCGGCGGCGAACCATCGCTTGAAACGAGTCTGTAGTGGCATACCATGCGAGGCAAGCAAGGAAAATCAATCCCACCGAGAGGGCGATGAGCAAGCATTTCCAGAGCCACCGCCGACGTGGCTTGATGGATTCGCTGGTGGAATCCTTCATTGCAGCTCGCCCGAATCGCGCGAAGACACCTCAGTCTGGATTTCGCTTCCCGAGCGCAGATTCTGCAACCATGCTACGAGCAACTGGTTGACCTTTCGCTGGGTCAACAGTTCCCTGATTTGCGGACTGACGTCAGCCAGAGGAACTTCCTTGGCTCCAGATTGGCGTAGTTGCGGCAAGAGTTCCTGGTTGTAATAGCTCTCAATACTCTGCACATCGATATCGATACCGGGCCGCAAGCGCACATCCACTAATCGACCGAGGTCTAATTGCAACCTGATACGCTGTCTGAGCTCCTGCTCGGTCAGTCCATAGCGCGCCAGCAGATTGTTCCAGCCCGGCTCATCCTGCGCCTCAGGATACTGTTTGCGAATATCCTGCATCCGCTGCGCCACATCCTCATTAGTGGCGCTCTTGACTTCCAGCGAACCCATTTGCTCCACGAGCAGCTGTTGGTCAATTAAGTGATCCAGGGCGGCTTTGCGGTCCTCAAGGGAAATCTGTTCAACCGGGCGGCCATCAACCAGCGCGGCGTAGCCAACGGCGCAGTCCCAGTCGCTCTGCAGAATGATGCGCCCGTCCACGGTGGCCACGATACGGTCCAACAAATCGGCCGCATGCGAAGGCACAGCTCCAAGCAACGTGAGGGCGCAAACCAGAATGGGTAACTTATGGTTCATCAAAAACTCTGTCCGATACTGAAATACACATTAAAATGCGGCGCGTGCTGTGGCACAAAATACGGCAACGTTGCCACACCGTTAGTCGTGGTATTGCTCACGCAATAGCTCGACTGGGCCTGGCCGCTAAAGCTAGGCGTCGCTTGACAACTTGGAAATGCCGGCGGGTTTAGATTGTACCCGAAATCGAAGCGCACGGGGCCAACGGGAGTTCTATACCGGACTCCTAAACCGACAGCGTGGGAGATATAACTAAAGTCACATTGCTTTGCGGCAGGACTGTTCTGCACGCAAACGCCAGGGTCCTTCTGGCGCCAGCGCAGCAGGTTATTCAGCATAGTGCGGCTGTCGGTAAACACGTTGCCGGCGTCCCAAAAAAGCGCAATGCTCAAATTGTCCTGTACATAAGGCATGGTGAAGGGAGGGAGCCGCAGCTCCAGATTGTTGGTAAACAGTCCGCTCCCACCCAGCGGAAATCCGGTCACGGGATCACGTGGCCCTGCCTGATTTAACCCGAAACCGCGAAGCGAGTTTCCGCCGCCGGAGAGAAAACGTTCGGCCAGCGGAATAACCACCAGGTCCGCACAAGTCGTTTCCGTAAGACTGGGGCAGTTCTGTCCCGGCGGCAGAATGCTGGTATTGCCGAAAGCGTTCTCCACGCCAACCGTAGTCTGGCGGGCAAAGACGAATTTCCTGTCCTGCGGCCGGTTCTTGCCGAACGCGTGGTAGGTCGCGTTTTGGATCAGCACCCGGCTGAAGTCGGTTTGTGAGCCGAAACGGCCGTCTGCCACGCCCGCGTTGCCGGCTATGTACATCCCTTTGGTCGGATTCAAGTCATTGTCGCGGGTATTGCGAATGTAGCTGAGCCCGGGCTCTCCTACTCGCACTGGCAATGAGAGCAAAGGAATTTGGACCGGACTGATTTGAATATCGCTGGCCTTCACCTGACGATAAGTGAAGCTGTAAACCATGCTGCTGGTTTTGTTGATGATTTGTTCGGCCTGAATCGAACCTTCAGCACGCCGCGATGTAAAAGTAGTTACATCGATGGTGTTGTCATAGAAGGAAAGCAAAGAAAGCTTCCAGTTGGGGCTGCCGAGCCAGCGCGGAGCAACATAGTTGACCAAGGCACGCTGTTCCAGGCTGCCTATGTCGCCCTTGAAAGTGATGGTGTGGTCGCGGCCACGGAAGTTAAGACGCGTGATGCCCAAGGAGGCGCGCGGACTGACCCCGGTTTCACCTAGCGCCTGGTTGGTTCCAATGGCATTTGGTTGTCCAGTCTGAAACTCCAATCCAAAACCGTACAAGAAGGTGTAGCGCCTGGCTTCCTGAAGATCTACCAGGACATTTTTCTGGGATTCGTTTCCATTCGGATTCTGCACGGCGGTATCCACCTGGCTGAAAATGCCCAGATCATAAAGCCGCTTTTGAGTTTGCAACATGTCGATCTGGCTGAGCGGGTCGCCTGGGGCAATCTGCAGTTCACGATTTACGACGTAGGGGCGGGTGTGTTGGAGCCCAGAAACATAGACGTGATCCACGAAGACGCGTTCGCCTTCACCAATGGTGAAGGTGACGTCCATCCGATTCGGTTGACTGGGCATTGGCGTAGCCGTGGCCTCGAAAGTCGCCCGCGGAAAGCCGTGATTGTAGTAATAGTTCAGAAGATTGTCGCGATCCTGAGCGATGCGGAACTCGGAAAACGGCTGGCCTTCGGCGGTGTTAATTTCTCCCTCAAGCTCCCTGAGAGTGAAAGTCTTAATCCCAACAAGCTGGAACGCGCCCACCAAGATTTGCTCGCCCTCGTTTACGGTCAGCTTGATGGCTACATCGTTTTCGTGTCCCTCGTAGTCGTCGATCACTTCAGGGATGATCTGCACTTTTTGAAATCCGTTAGCGACATAGGTATTTGTCAAACCGCGAACGTCGGCGGCGAGCAAGCGCTGCGTATAGCGGCCGTAAGCAAACAACCTGCCAGCGGGCTGTACTTGCATGCGCTCCCGCAGCTCTTCGGTTGTGAAGAAGCGGTTGCCGGTGATTTCGACCTTTACCAAGTTATGCCGCGCACCTGCATTTACCAGGTAAATGATCTGCAGCTCCCCTTCGCTTGTGCTGGGAGCGCTTTTGAGTTCCACCTTGGCATCGAAATAACCTCGGCCTTGCAAATAATTGAGCAAATTGTTGCGTCCCTCGTTCAGCAAATCGGCATCCACTGCGTTCTCCTCAAAGACCGGGACATTTTGGCGCATTACGCGACGGGAAATCTTGAATCCCTCGGCAAGGATCGCCACCTTCGGGCCGGGATTGATTTCCAGCCTGTAATTGACGGTGTTGCTATCCGGTTGAAAGGTTTTCTCCGCCATCCGCACCTGCGCGAGCAGCCGGTCCTGTTTCTGATACTGTTTGCGCAAGCGCTCCAATGCATTGCTGGCGCTTTGAATTGTGACCAAGTTCCCGGGCTTCAGCTTTGCGACTCGCTGAATCTGCTCGTTCGAGCACGCGGCCTCGCACTTCACATTCACCGCTCCAACCCGCGCCTGCCGTCCAGCCTCGATGTGGAAGAGAATCGCCATCTGGTGGGTTTGGCTATTGGGTTTCTGCTCGGCGCGCACAGCGGAGCGGTAATATCCGTTCGCTTCCATGAATTGCTGAATGCTCGCAATGGCGCGGTTCAAGCGGTCGGCGGTGAAAGTTTCGCCGAGGACCAATTTCGAGGCATTCACGATCTGGCCAGGGGTGGGCCTGTGGGGAGCGCCTTGTACTCGAACCTCGCCTATGAAGTAGTTGGCAGATGTGAAAATCCTAAGGCTGACTTTGTCGTCTGTGGTTGGCTCGGCTTCTACGCGAATGTCGGAAAACCGTCCGGTGCGGTACAACTGATGAATGCTGGTTCGGATGAGATCCCGGTCCATAGGCGCGCCTTCCTTCTGCGCGATCAATTGCCGCAACTGCTGCTGATCGGCTTCACCCGGGATATCGGGCCAAAGTATCTGCTCGACTATCAAACCCTGGTATTTTGCAGCCGCATCTCGCGAAAAGTCTTGCGGCTGCTGCGCAGAAGCTCCACTCTGATTGTTCTGCCCGGCGAAAGCGGCCGATCCTGCAGCGCAGATTACTGCCAGCGCCAGCACCGCCCAGCTTGTGGCCAGAGCTCCCCTTAAGTGCAAACCAACTCCCTATTCGAGCTTAGCTTTCTAGTTTCGATGAGACCGTATGAACCCATGTTGTACGCCATGCCATTGCCGCTAAAGACGGCTGATTTCTCAAGGAACCGCCGGGTTCATAACCCGCACCTATAATAAATGTGTCCTAGCTTTAGGAACGGTGACCTCCTTGGAACTGGATGAGAGGTATTCGCGGCAAATCCTGTTTCGCGGAATCGGGTTCGCGGGGCAGGAGAAACTGGGGTCCGCGAGAATTGCGATTGTCGGCTGTGGCGCTACAGGCTCGGCGCTGGCCTCGCTGCTGGCCCGTTCCGGAGTAGGCACGATCCGCATCATCGATCGCGACTACGTCGAGGCCAGCAATCTGCAGCGCCAATCATTGTTTGACGAAGCCGACGCCCGGGACTCAGTGCCTAAGGCCGTTGCCGCTGCTCGCAAAATTGCGGCTTTCAATTCGCAGATCGTGATCGAACCGCAGGTGGCCGATCTGACGCCGGCGAACATTGACACCATGTTGGCGAACGTAGCCATAGTTCTCGATGGAACTGACAATTTCGAAACTCGCTATCTGGTCAACGATTTTGCCGTGAAGAACGACCTGGCTTGGATCTATACGGCAGCGGTCGGCAGCTATGGCGTTACCATGGACGTTCTACCGGGAAAAACAGCGTGTTTGGCGTGCATCTTCCCCGATCCGCCGCAGGGAGTATTCGAAACCTGCGACACGGCTGGAATCCTGAATTCGGCGGTGAATCTGGCGGCTTCGATCGCCGCAACCGAGGCGGTCAAGTTCCTGGTCGGGGCGGAAGCTCAACTGCACCGCACACTGCTTTCCTTCGATTTATGGAGCAACCAACACGTGGAAATTGCGGCCGGGAAGCCGCGCCCTGGCTGCCGCGCCTGCGATCATCGCGAGTTCCCTCACTTGGCGGGCGAAGGACGGCCCCACATTACCTTATGCGGTCGCAATTCGGTGCAAATTCATGAACGGCATCGTCCCATCGACCTGGCACAGATGAGCGAGCGTTTGAGATCGCATGGCACGGTGAAGCACACCGATTTCGTCTTGAAGTTCTGGCACGACCCGTATGAAATGACGTTGTTTCCCGACGGCCGAGCTATCATTAAAGGCACCACCGACACCGCCGTGGCGCGTAGCCTGTACGCCCGCTACATCGGAAACTGACAAAAATCCGCGCCCACTCGGGGATTTCCGGTGTATGATCTTGCCCGACTGGATTCCGATGCTGTTCAATGGGAAAACTTTTGCACATTCAAGTATTGGTTGAAGAAAAAAGCATCCTGAATGACCGCCTGCGGAATCTGACTACCTGAGGGTTTGTGGAGGAGATTATGAGGTTAGTTTCACTGGGTTGCGTGCTTTTACTGCTTTGCGGATTCGCCGTTGGGCAAGCAACGATTATGGGAGGGTATGCCAGCAACTGGGCGCCATCATATGGTTACGTCGGCCCATATGTGCCGCTGATCACAACTCCTGAAGTAAGTCTGTCAACCGTCTCACCATGGGCGGCGGGCGCCAGCAACACCGCTTTTGGTCTGGTGGCGGGGGCGACTAACTCAACTTTGTCGAGCGAATTTGTCGGAGAACCGCCTAGCTCGGTGTACAGCCAGCCGGTCTGGTACGGGCAAACCGAGGCTGAATTGGCGCCTCCGATTGGTTACGGACCGAGTCTCGCGCCGCCCCCGATGCACCACAGGGAAGCGCAGAAGGAGCAGGCGTTCGACTTTATTTCCAGACCACGCGAGAGCCGTGAAAGCGTGGTTGCGCTCATGGTTGAGCACGGGATGGCAAAGCATGCAGTGCGAACCATTACCAATCAGGATGTCGAAAAGGTGAATCAGACCAACGGCACGGTGAAGTACGACGGTAAAACCGAGCACATCTAAGATTGGTCAGGCGTATCCGCGGAATGCGTAGATGCATCGTCGGCAGGCTTTCGCCAAGCGAAAGCCTGCACTTTTTCACCGCAGCACGGGCAATTCGATGTTCTGGCCACCCCGCCTGTACTCCAGGACACTACCGCGATGAGACATGGGATATTTCTTTCCTACTCTGAAGATCTCGCAACGCCCGTCGCAGCTCACAACAAGGCTTTCTTGCACCCGTGACAGAGTCATGGTCTTCGCGTTGGAATCGACCTGGGTCACCGTGAAATGGGGTTGCAGCGCGAGTAAGAATTGGTCCTGTCCGCCGTTCCGCCACCAATGAACAACTTCAAGGACGAGCGCCACGACTACCAGGGAAAGAACGAGCGCCCTTGGCGAGCGGCGTTTGCGCGGAGGGGCGGGCTGCATCGCGGTGCCTACGCTACTCACGGATCAGTACCTCCCTCCTGTGTTCAATTCGTAGAGTCCCGTCACGGCTTCAGGTCCAGCACGGCTTTGCCGGTTTCGAAATCAGCCGGAACCGAAACGTGATCATGCACGATGAGCCACTGGCCGTCGATTTTGCGCAAGCCGCTCGTGGCACGCACCCACAAGTCAGATTTCTGGCCGCCTTTCAGGGTGCCACTCAGCCTTTCGAGCGCGTGAATGAAGGCTACATCACTGCCTGCTATGATGCGCATGTCGCGATATTCGACCTCGATCGGGCCGTCGTATTGGGCGAGGAATTCCTGATAGTCTTTTCGATAGGCTTCCTTGCCGACATATTGCAGTGGCGGCACGATATCGTACCCCACCACCGCGTCGCCAGGTGCATAGAGCGCCATGATGGCGTCCGGATCATGGGCGCGGAAGGCTTTAGCCCAGCGATCATAGACGTCGCGAATGGCAGCTTCGCTGTTGTTTGCGGCATTCTTTGCGGTCGCATTCTTGGACGGCTGCGGTGCCTGCGCCCGTGCGGCAACGGCCAGCGACAAGAGCAGCAGCGTTACTAGCCATCGAAGGCGTTCGCAGCTCATGGCGTTCCTCCTCTGCGTAATTTGTGCGAGTGTTCGAGGAACTCTACCAGAAACGCAATGGTAATGACCACCTCCCGGGAGGTACCAGCCAGCCCGACATTCCTCTAAAGATCATCCCTACATATTGTTCAGCGGCGCTGAGCTAATTCCTCTAAAGCTGCAAAGAATCCCGGATACGAAATCACCGCCGCGCTCGCGTTGCGGATTCTCGTTTCGCCTTGGGCACGCAACGCAGCCACGGCAAACGCCATGGCGACCCGATGATCCCCGAACGAGTCTATTTCGGCGCCGTGCAATTGTTGCAGGCCGGGGATTTTCAAACCATCTTCGTGCTCCTCAACCTGTGCACCCATGGCGCGAAGATTGACAGCGACCGCTGCGATTCGATCCGACTCCTTGACGCGCAGCTCCCGCGCATCGCGAATCTCTATGCCGTTCGCCGTGTAAGGCCCAATCGCCGCCAGCACAGGAATCTCGTCAATCAGCATCTCGGTTTGGGGACTGCGAATTGTAGCGCCTCGCAACTCAGCCCCTGCCACTTGCACCGTGCCAATCAGTTCTCCATATTTTTCTTCCAAATGCGTGACCGAAATGCGACCCCCCATGGCGATCAACAGGTCCAGCAAATAACTGCGGGTGGGATTGAGCCCGAGACCTTGCAGAATCAATTGCGATCCCGGAAACAGCGCTGCCGCGCAAAGAAAGAATGCGGCGCTGGATATATCGCCGGGGATGGCGGCTTCGATACCATGAAGCTGCTGCCCGCCGACAATGCGGGCTTGCCTGCTGTCGTGTTGGACTTCGGCTCCGAAGGCGCGCAGCGCCAGTTCGCCGTGATCGCGAGTGCGGACCGGCTCCTCGACGCGAGTGTCACCCTTGGCAAACAAACCGGCAAACAGCAGCGCCGATTTTACCTGCGCACTGGCAACCGGCATCTTGTAATCAATTGCCTTGAGATTTCCGCCGGAAATTCGCAGTGGAGGACGGTCGCCATCCCCAGCATAGATTCTTGCACCCATTAACTGTAGGGGGGTAATGATTCGTGCCATAGGGCGACGAGACAGCGATTCATCCCCGATCAGCTGGCTCGAGAATTCCTGCCCCGCAAGAATTCCGCTCAGCATACGCATGGTAGAGCCCGAGTTTCCGCAATCGAGAGGGGTCGATGGCGTTTGCAACCTGGGCCCACGACCGTCAATGACGACGAAATCGCCCGTGCGCTCCCATTTCACTCCGAGCGCTCGCAGGCATTTCAGCGTGCTGGCGCAATCGGCTCCGGTCGAAAAGTTTTCCAGCCGGGTGGTCCCTTCGGCGATGGCGGCCAGCATCGCGTAACGATGCGAGATGGATTTATCGCCGGGCAGCGACAGACTTCCACAAATATTCTGCGCCGGACGAATTATGAAGGCAGGATCACGGAACATCAGCCATAACTATAGCGGATGATCAGGAGCGCATGGCGAATTACACCAGCGCCTTTGCTTCTGCGATGGCCTCTTTCAGAACGTCGGCTGGAACTTCTTTTATGCTGAGGCTGAATTCAAACATTGGGGTTTCGCTGCCTCGCCCCCAGCGCCCGACCTCCCAGTGCGCGCGCACTAACTTCATATTGGGCTGAGCCGACAAGTCCAGCAACAGAGGATGCTGTCCGCGATAAAACTTCTGGGGAAAGGTTGTCAGCGCTTTGGGATTCCAGGTTATGCCATCAGCCGAGCCCTGAATGCTTACGTCCAGCGATTCCTGCTCGACGATATCGGTGATGTGGAGAGTCAGCAGGAACACGCGGTTGCCGGCGCTGCTTACGTCGGCGGCCGCGCCGTCGCCCTTGGCGTTGACCACAGTTTTTTCTGGAACCAGAAAGGTATCAACCATGACCAAAGCATTGTAACGCAGCCGCGGGGGCCGGCAGTCAGCAGTGAGTATTTAGAAATTGCTGCGCTTGTTATCCAAACAAGCGCATAAAGCCGGCGGGGGGCAGATCGGGCAGCAGGAATCTGGTATTCAGGCCGGAGGCCCGGGCCGCAGCTTCGGCAGCCAGATATCCGCTCCGCACTGCGCCTTCCATGGTTGCGGGCCATCCGGTTGCAGTCCAATCTCCGGCCAAGAAGACACGAGGCCAGAGCGTTGAAGAGCTGGGCCGACAGGCATCGACACCAGGGCGGGGGGAAAATGTCGCGTTCACTTCTTTGATAACCGTGGATTTCAGCAGTATCGCATCGTGTGCTTGCGGAAAAAATTCGCGCAGTTCCTTCAACGCCAAATCGGTGATCTCCGATTTTGATTTCTCAACCAAAGTCTTGGATGAGCTGACCACCAACTCGAGGTAGCTGCCCTCAGGGGCTAACGCCCTGTCTGGAGTGGTCACAGCTGCGGCACGGCCGAAGCCGCGCCCTTCCACAACCCCATCCGGTGCTTTGCTATTTCGTTCAAGCCTAGGGCCGGCGAGTACATTGCAGCTTTCTTCAGAGCTAATGCCAGCGTCTGGCTGGCCTTGCGGTGTGCGTTTTTCCAGCAGCTTCGATTTGTGGAACATCCATTGAATGGTGCGATCGAGAAGGACGGCGTGATCGAGGTCCGTGATTTGGCGATCGAACCACAAGTGAATGCCGGTGATAGGAGAAGTCCCGAACTGCATCAGCTTTTGGCGGAGCGGATCAGCCTCAATCACCTGAGGCAGCATGCGAAGCAGGACATCGAAGGGTACGGCTAGCACGATGAAATCGAAGCTCAGCTCTTTTCCGCCGACGTACAGCCGCACAAGATCGAAATCTGCCCGGAAGCAATCGATACCACTGCGGAGCCGAGTTTCGCCGCCCAGCGCCAGAATATATTCACCGGCCGCGCTATACAGTTCGCTGAGTGGGACGCTCGGTACTCCCATGCGCCCGGCGCCGGCAGATTTTAAGAAGGATTCCCGCACGACTTGGGCCGCATACGGAACCGACATGCGATCGAGATCCTCGTTCAAGGCGCTTACCAGGATGGTTTTCCAGAATCGGTCGATGGCTTGCTGCGTTTGATGGTGAAGGTGCAACCATGCGAGGAAGGATTCTCCATGATCCGAAGGAGTGGCAGAAGCGAGCGCGGCCATCGCCCTGGAGATTGCCAGTTTGTCCCGGAGGTTCAAGCATGAGGCGCGCAGAAATGAAGGCGCGGTATGAAAGGGAGCCGGCAGAGCGGATGCGGAAATAGTGGAGGCGCGCCCGCCGGGCTCAAGAAAAGTGAGCCGATCATACCAGCGAATCTTGTTCTCAACTCCAAGCCGCTGGTAGAACTGCACGAGATTGGTGCAGCAGCCGAGCAAGACATGCTGGCAATTGTCGACGATTTCGCCGGTTCCGGGATGCTCGTAGGAGGAAGCACGGCCGCCGAGATAGGGACGGCGCTCGAACAAGGTTACGTGGAATCCGATGTCGGCTAAGGCGCAGCCTGCAGCCAGGCCGGCCAGCCCACCTCCGACTACCGCAACTCGAGGAGATTTTGTAGTGTGCGCGCTCATCACAGGAGCCGCTGCACAAAGCCCTTCGCTAAGACGGCCAGCTTTTCGCGGGAGCTGAGAGTCACTTTTTGGGTGAAGACGTCATATTGTCGGGATGCAATTTTCTCGAGCAGTCGCCGATAAATGGTGACCAGCACCCATAGACCTGGCTGGCTGTCTTCGTCGACGAGAGGAATCAATTCGTCGGCAGCTTTATAGAACTCGCGCGCGCGGCCGGCCTCCATTTCGAGCAAAGGACGGATGCGGACCGGGTTGGCTCTAGATCCAAGCTGGGCGGCGGAGATCCCGTATTTCGAGAGATCCTCTTCCGGCAAATAGACTCGCCCCACGGCCGCGTCTTCTTTCACGTCACGAATGATGTTGGTAAGTTGAAAGGCCAAGCCGACGCGCTCTGCCAGGCGCTCAGCCGCTCGGTTGCGGTACCCAAAAACACGAATGCAAACCAGGCCGACAACCGAAGCCACGCGGTAACAGTAAAGGCGGAGATCATCGAAAGTTTGATAGCGAACGGTCAGAATGGGCGCGGCACCTTCACTCAGAATGACGTCCTCGTCGTCAACATCCATCTCCGTGCCGTAGGCCAACTGGTCGAGCAGTTCGAGAGGGATGTTGTAGCGCCGCTGCGCGTCGGTTAAGCCCAGAAGGACCGGATCGTCAGTCGGGAACCCGGCTGCGGCCTTGTGCAAGGCGTCGAGCCACTCGGCCAGTTTCTGGCGGCGCTCGTAGAGAGCCAGAGTGTTGTCGTCGGCGAGGTCATCGCAGCGCCGCATGAAGGCGTAAACGGCGCACAAGGCCTGCCGTTTGGGCTGGGGCAAAACAAGAAACGCGTAATAAAAATTCTTTGCGGCAGATCTGGCAATGCTACGGCAAACGGAGTAGGCCACCGCCAACTGCGACTCCGTGGGGACAAAAGGGTTGGGGGCTGACTGCACGGCGGCACTCATAACAGCTTACCCAGCGCGGCGCGCGCCACCAGAGCCAGTTTGCGGGGTTTGGAGATCACCGGTCTGTGGCCCAAAACTCTATAGCCCTGGCGCTCGATGGCATTGAGGATCTCCTGCCCGCCGCGCGTGAACAGTTCGATATCAATCGCCAAGTTACGATCAACTTTCTCCGCCAGCGGCAAACCTCGCTCAAACCAATCGCGAGCACGGTCTACCTGGAAGCGCATCATGTCGCAAAAGGCGGCTGTATTTTGTTGAGATGCAATGTCGGTTTCGCTGACGGCGAATCGATGCAGGTCTTCCAAGGGAAGATAGATTCGTCCTTTGGCGAAATCTACACTGACGTCCTGCCAGAAATTCGCCAATTGGAGAGCGGTGCAGGTGAGATCGGACAATGCCTGCCGCTCGGCGTCCCGGTAGCCACAGACGTAGAGCACGAGACGGCCGACGGGATTGGCGGAGTTGCGGCAATATCCCAGCAAGTCGTGGAAGCTCGGATAACGTGTGATGGTTTGATCCTGGCGAAAAGCGGTGAGCAGATCGGCAAACGGTTGTTTGGGTATTTCAAACTTCTGAACCGTCTCGGCCAACGCAACAAATACGGGATGCCGGGGATCACCTGAATAGCAGGCATTAAGCTCGGCTTCCCACTGATCGAGCAACTGCAAGGCGGTGCCGGGGTCGCCAACTTCATCGCCAAGATCGTCGGAGATGCGGCAATAGGCGTAGACGTTGAAGAAATGCTGGCGCAAGCTGTCGGGGAGGAACCAAGTCGCGACAGAAAAATTCTCATAATGGGTGCGGGCCAGGTTGCGGCAATAGTGTTGCGCCTCGGCCAAGGTAGGCGCGGTCGAAGGGATGGCATATTCGGGCGGAAGCTGCGCCCAGCCGCGCAGAACAGAAGCAGAAGAAGTAATGTTTCGGGAGTCGTTGCTGGCAATGGAGGACATGGTCCGTTCCGGCTCCCGAAAACTATTAGTGACCCGGTATGATCGCAGTCTTAATATCGCCGTTGCGGTTCAGCATGTGGCGAAGCACATGCTGCAAACGGGACAGCGGCGCTTCGCCCGTAATGTAGTCGTTGGAGCGAATCTTCTTTTCCGCAATCAAAGCAAATGCTTTGCGCACCGTCTCCGGCGTGTGATGAAACGTGGCTTTTAGCGTGATTTCTGAATAGTGCAGGCGATGGGTATCGAGAGCCACCTTTGTGCCCGTGGCACAACCGCCAAAGAAATTCACGGTGCCTCCCTTGCGGACCATGTCAATGGCCCACTCCCACGCTTCGGGACGGCCGACGGCTTCAATAACCACGTCACCGCCGCGCTTCTCGGGTGTGAGCATGCGAACCGCTTCGACAGGATCGTTCACCTTGGTGATCTGCACGACCTCATGCGCGCCCATGTTTCTGGCAGCTTCGACCTGCGAATCACGCTTAACGACGGCAATCACCTTGCAACCCACCGCGTTGGCGACCTGGACGAACATCAGCCCAATGGGACCACCGCCGATCACGATGACGGTGTCGCCGATCTCCACGCCAGTTTCGTGCAATCCACGAAGGACGCAAGCCAGGGGTTCAACCATGGCCGCTTCCTCGTAGCTTACGTCGGACGGAATGGCCAACATGTTGCTCTCGACAATGCGGCGTGGGATGCGTATGTACTCGGCGTAGGCTCCATTGTTGAACAGCAAGTCCTCGCAGAGATTCTCCTGATGCCGCGAGCAATAGAAGCACATCTGACAGGGCGCGGAATTGAGAGCCACCACGCGCATGCCGCGCTTGAAACCGCGCACACCGTGACCGACTTCTTCGATGACTCCAGCCAGTTCATGGCCGAATAAAGCGGGCGGCACGATCATGCGCGCATGGTAGCCACGCTGATAGACCTTCAGGTCAGTGCCGCAGGTCAGGGCAACCTGCACTTTGACCAAAACTTCCCCATTGCCCACACGAGGAATGGGAACCTTTTCAATTTTGACGTCCTCTTTGCCGTAGAGGACGGCGGCTGTCATCTTTCCGTTCACTTATGATTTCCTTCCCAACCGCTGCCAGGCTGGATGACGATTTTCATAGAGTCCGCTTGTGGGTTGGCAGCTAGCTGCAGAGCTTCCACGCTATGGGAGAGAGGAAAACGATGGCTGATCAGTTGCTCCAAATCCATTTCGTGGTTCATGACAAACTGTACTGACTCGCTCTGCAGCTCGATGGAAGCGCTGTAAGATCCCAAAAGGGTCTTTTCGTCCACACAGACCGCCGCCGGATCGATAGTGGCTTCTCCTCGTGCCGTCTGGGCAAACAACAAGACGCGACCCCCGGGACGAGCAGCATCCATAGCGGTTCGAATCAGAGCATTGCCCCCAACAGCAACAATGGCGACGTCGGCGCCCCGTCCTTCAGTCTGCTCCCGCACAGCGCTAATGGCGTCCGTGCAGGAAGCGTCGATCCCATTTTGTAAACCGAAGCGTTTAGATATTCTAAGCCTTTGAGCATACAAATCGGAAGTGATAACCCGAGCGCCTGCTCGTTTTGCCAATACGCTCAATATGATACCGATAGGGCCCTGGCCAATAACGAAGGCAGTTTCCGCTTGAAAAAGGCGCAGCCTTTGGATTCCCTTGATGCACGTGTTCACGGGCTCCACAAAGCAAGCTTGCTCGAACGAGACACCATCGGGGATAGCGACCGTCCCGCGCTCCACGATCCAGTCCATCACGCGGACGTACTCGGCAAATCCTCCACCAGCAGGCTCGAAACCGGCCGTACAGCCCACTTTCTTGTAAGTTTCACATTGTGCAAAGGTCTTGTGGAGGCAATAGAAGCAGCTACCGCAGGGAATATGGTGGAAAACCACCACGCGATCGCCGGGAGAAAAGTCTTTCACTGCGGCACCCACAGCCGCGACCACACCAGAGGTTTCGTGACCAAAGATGCGAGGCGGATGGTGCGAACCGGTGGCAATCTTCTTCAAGTCAGTGCCGCAAATGCCGCAGGTATGCACACGAATCAGCAACTCACCGCGACCAATTTGCGGGACCGGAACCGATTCGACACGAATATCGTTCATCCCCCGATATACGGCGGCTTGCATGGTAGTGGGAATAGGCCCGAGGGCGTTTGAAAGCTTCACTTGTTCAGCGACTGCCATTCTGTTCTCTATCGGGTCAGGACGCGTAGATCTGAATCCCTGGAACTGAATTCAAAGTTCTGTGCCAATGCGGAGCAGAGTTTGTTTGCCGCCATAGCCGAGTCGTTCGCCAGCCGCATCACCGTGAACCACAGCCAAGGCCGCACAGCAACGTAAGCCATAAATCTGAGCACATGAAATTTGCCATCGCTCCCTACAAAACCGGCAATTGGAGGGAGGCTTGAGGTACTGGTATCGGAGATGACCTTGCACGCCAAGAACCTGAGTCCATGCGCTTCGGCCGCGCGCGCGACCGCTGCGGCTTCCATGTCTATGGTCTGGGCCCCGTAGGCTAGCCCGAGCCTGGCTTTTTGCTCGGCGTCGGCCACATGATCAAAACTGACCAGCGAGCCTCGTCCCGATCCGCAATCGGTGCGGCTGCCGTCGCTGGCATTGATTACGTAGCGAGGCTTCTGAATCTGTCCAAGCTCCAGAGTGGAGTCTAAGGCTCCTGCAAAACCAGCGGAAATCAACAGCGCTGGACGGTACAAAGTGATGATGGCCTCAGCGGCACGCCGGGCTGCCTCGGGACCAATGCCGCCGCACACCACGACTACACCGTCCTTGACAAAGAATTTGAACGAGCGCCCGTCGAAGTCTCGTCGGCTCGCTGGCCACTCTTTGACCAAAGGCCAGACTTCCCGCTCAATGGCGGCCACGATTGCGACTTGGCACGAATCTGACAAAATCTCCTAACCTGATCGTCATTCCGAGGAACACAAGCGAGGGGGAACTACAGATCCTTCACTTCGTTCGGGATGACAGCAGAACCCATTTCGCTAGGCATAACCATTGGCACGAAACCAATCCACGGCCCGGCGCAGGGCAGAATCCACCGGGAGCGGGTTCCAGCCCAGAGCGCTCTCGGCCTTGGCCGAGGTAACGAACATCTTCTTGCGTCCCATGCGGATGGCGTCGACGGTGGCACGCGGTTCGCGACCGAGAATCCTTCCGGTTATGAGTTCGTCGACGACTCCGGTGGCCAGCGCCATAATGTACGGCACCCTCACCTTGGGCGAGGGAAGTCCGGTAATGGCGGCCAGCCTGTCCAAAATCTGCTTCAACGTCAGGTTCTCGCCACCCAGGATATAACGCTCTCCGCTTCTTCCCTTCTCGAGAGCGGCCACGTGTCCGCGCGCGCATTGTTCAACGTCGACCAGGTTCAGTCCGGTGTCCACGTACGCAGGAAACTTCTTCTTCAAGAAATCTACAATGATGCGGCCAGTCGGCGTGGGCTTGATATCGCGTTCTCCGACCGGGGTTGTGGGATTGACCACGACCACGTCCATTCCGCTCTTTCCCGCTTGCAGAGCGATCTGCTCCGCCATGAATTTCGACCTTTTATACGGGCCGATCATGTTATCGAGCGAAACCGGCGAATTCTCATCCGCTGGATGGCCGTTCGAGGTAAAACCCATTGTGGCGACACTGGAGGTGTAAACCACCCGCCGCACGGCATTCTTTCTTGCAGCGTTCAGAATCGCTCTTGTGCCCTCAACGTTCGCCTGGTACATCTGCCGGGGGTCACGCACCCAGAGGCGATAGTCGGCGGCCACGTGAAACACCACATCGCATCCCGAGATTGCTTTCTCAAGCGATGCGGGATCCCGCAGATCGCCAGTCACCCGATTTGCCTGCAGGCCCTCGATGTTCCTGAGGTCGCTCGTGGCACGAACCAGCAATCGCAGATCAGCACCCTGCGCGGCCAGAACGCGGGCCACGTGGCTTCCCACGAATCCCGTTGCGCCGGTGAGAAAAACAAGCATTTAGCAATCAGCACTTGGCATTTAGCCAAGAAAGCTCCGACCGACTGGCCACATGCCAAATGCTAGTTGCTAACCGCCGACTATTCCAGCTTCTCCGGTTGAAGCGAGATATTTTTCTCGCCTGCCACCTTCTTTTCCCAATATTGGCGCACCCAGGACTCCCAGCTCTTGCCGGCGGCCATATCGCGGCCAGTGAAAGCCAATGCGGCAATCTCGGCGTAGGAAATCAGAACCTTCGGGCCGCCATCCTTGGGCAAGAGCCGCGCATAAGATTCTGCGAGCGTGTGACCGCTGCGACGATCAAAAACGTAGCCTTCGACCTTGCTGCCATCTTTGCGCGTGATGAGCACATCGCCGCGATAACCGAAGGCATGCTCCAAGGCGGCGCGGAGTTCTTCGGGCTTAGCCAGAGGGGGAATCCAACCTTCCAACTTTTCCCGCTCGGCACCGGGCACAACCTCTAGAGTATCTGGATCACTTGGGGCGGTGGCCCCGGTTCGGCCTGCTTCTCTACCGCTCAAACTGCAGTCTCCTCGCGGGCAGGAGTCTCGATCTGAACCAGCGGATTGAAAGAGTGAACGGGACGCACCGGATCCTCCAGCAGCGCAAGTGCAGAGGGATCATGGTAACGACTCGAGAACATGGCCTTCGCGGTGCGCCAGAGGCCGCCGAGGGAGCTGAAGGTGTCGTTCACTGCCGATGCCTCATAACCGCTATGCACCATGCAATTGGCGCACTTGGGATTGCCGGATTCTGTGCCGTAATTCTGCCATTCGGTGGTCGCCAGCAATTCCTGAAATGTGTCCGCATAACCGTCCTGCAGCAAATAACAGGGCTTTTGCCAGCCGAACACATTGAAAGTCGGCATTCCCCAGGGAGTACAGGGATAATCCCGTTTGCCCATCAGGAATTCCAGAAATAGCGGCGACATATTAAATCGCCAGTCTGGCTTGCGATTCGACAAGATTCCGCGAAATAGCCGGCGAGTACGAGCACGGCCAAGAAAATGGCTTTGATCCGGAGCCTTCTCGTACGAGTAGCCGGGCGAAAGCATCATTCCTTCTACGCCGAGCTGCATCATCTCGTCGAAAAATGCGCGAACGCTTTTGGGATCGGCGCCATCGAAAAGTGTGGTGTTGGTGGTGACTCGAAAGCCGCGGGCTAGAGCTTCCCTGATTCCTTCCAGGGCCTTATCGTAGCCGCCTTCCAGGCATACAGAAAAATCGTGGTGTTCGCGCTCGCCGTCCATGTGAACGGAAAAACTCAGGTACTTGCTGGGCTTGAAGAGGTGGATTTTCTGCTTGAGAAGCAGAGCGTTGGTACACAGGTAAATGTATTTTCTGCGGGCGACCAGACCTTCAACAATTTCGCCAATCTGGGGATGAAGCAACGGCTCGCCGCCCGGGATAGCCACTGTCGGCGCGCCACACTCGTCGACGGCCCGGAAGCATTCCTCCGGCGTAAGCTGCATCTTCAAGACGTGGGCGGGATATTGAATCTTGCCGCATCCTGCGCACGCCAGATTGCAGCGGAAGAGCGGCTCCAGCATGAGCACGAGGGGATATTGTTTGCGCCCCTTGATCTTCTGCTTCAGGACGTAGGTTGCTACCGTCCAAGCCTGGGAAATTGGTACTGCCATTCTGTTGCTATCCAGCCTTCCTCTGTTCGAGCACTCAGCGTTCAGCCGTAAACGGCCTAGGCCAGCCGCAAGCACGAACCCAAGTTGCTGAATGCTGACGACTGACTGCTTAATGCTAAGCTCTTCCCGCCATTACCTTCTGGTACGTGGTCAGGGCAATCAGCGGGAAATACTGCCGATACATGTGATACAGCAAATAAAAAACTCTTGGGAAACCTGTGCCGGTGAAATATGACTCGTCCCAGGAGCCATCTTTCTTCTGGGTGCGAAGCAAATAGGCTATCCCTCGCGCTACACAATCGCTGCGCGTGTCATTGGCGGCCAGCAAACCCATTATCGCCCATGCGGTTTGCGAGGGCGTGCTTGGCCCTATACCTTTTGTTGTGGAATCGTCATAGGAACTGCATGTTTCACCCCAGCCGCCGTCGGAGTTCTGGATCATGCGCAGCCATTCGGCGGCTTGCTGGATGTAAGGCTCGTGATGGTCGATGCCCATCGCCTCCAGACCGCGCAGCACGAGCATGGTCCCATAGATGTAATTCACGCCCCAGCGGCCGAACCAGGAGCCGTCGGTTTCCTGTTCATCGCGAATAAAGCGAATCGCTTTCTTTACAGCAGGGTGATTCTTGTCGTAGCCGTAAGCCGCGAGCATCTCTAAAGTTCTGCCGGTGATGTCGACGGTTGGCGGATCAAGCATGGCGTTGTGGTCGGCAAACGGAATCTGTTCGAAGACCATTTTGTCGTTATTCTTGTCAAACGACGCCCAGCCGCCATTGTTGCACTGCATGGAGAAGATCCAATCGATGGCGCGCTGCACCGATTCGCGCTGGTAGCGCCCGTTGGGATGTTCGGCATGCGTGAGGGCCAGGCACACCATGGCGCTGTCATCGACATCGGGATAAAACTCGTTGTTGAATTCGAAGTACCATCCGCCAGGCTGGCCTTTCTTGTCCTTTACCTTCCAGTCGCCGACGGTGCGCACCTGCTTCTGCAGGATCCAGTCTGCGCATTTCACCATCCGCGGATCGTTGCCTGGCACTTCACTTTCGCCCAGGGCAAAGAGAGCGTATGCGGTGTCCCACACCGGCGACTTGCAGGGCTGCATGCGGAAGGTGTCGGCTTCCTCAATCCCCAGTTTTTCAAACTCATCCACGGCGCGGATGACCTGCGGATCGTCCACCGAGTAGCCAAGGCAGCGCAGCGCAATGATCGAGTTCATGATGGATGGATAGATGGCACCCAAGCCGTCGCTCATCTCGAAGCGCTGCAGCATCCATTTTTCGGCTTGCTTCAGCGCGACGGAGCGCAGCGGCCGAATGTGCACAGCTTCGAACCAGTGCACCAGAACATCCAAAGTCAAAAAGAAATTCCGCCAGGAAAGCAGCTTGTTTGACCAGCGCAAGCGCATGCGCGACTTGTCGCGTCCGCCGACGAAAAGCTCGTCGATTTTCATCTCCTCGGGAATCTTCTTGAACGGCTTCTTGGCATAGCAGATCGAGAGCGGTACCAGAATCGCCCGCGACCACGACGAGATTTCGTAGATGTTGAACCAGAACCACTTGGGAAAAAGCACGATCTCCGGCGGGATCGCGGGCACGGCATCGTAGTCGTACTGGCCGAGAAAACAAAGATAAATTTTGGTGAAGGTGTTAACTTTGGTTACGCCGCCCAGTTCCAAAATTTTCTGACGGGCCTTTTCCAGGGCCGGATGCTCGGGCTTATATCCCACGAGCTTCAAGGCGAAATACGCCTTTACCGAAGCGCTGATGTTGGACGGAGCGCCGGCATAGATTCCCCAGCCGCCATCCTCGTTCTGATGGGCAAGAATGTAGTTAGCGCACTTCTGAAAGCGCGTCTGATCCACCGTGCCGAGGAGAGTGTGCAAAAGGATGTAGTCGGATTCGAGGGTGGTGTCCGCTCCGAGTTCCCCGCACCAGTAGCCTTCTTCGTGCTGCCGGGAGAACAGGAAATTCCGCGCGCCATCGATGGCTGCGGCGGCGCGGCTGGCCAGATCGTCAATTTTTCCAAAGTGCATCTGCGGCGCAGACGCCGGGATTGAAGGGGAGGCATCGTCCATGTAGGTTGGTCACTCCACAGTTGCTCCGGCCGGCGCGCTGGCGATGGCCTCCACAATCTCGGGAGGCAAGCCAAAACGCACGTTTTCGGGCATCACTTCCACTTCCTTCACGTTGTCAAAACCCTTGGTGCGCAAAAACTGCACAACTTCCTCGACCAGACACTCGGGAGCCGAAGCCCCGGCCGTCAGCGCGATCGTGCTTACCCCGTCCAGCCACCTTGGCTGAATATTGCGGAAGCTATCAATTAGATGCGAACTTGTGCCCAAGTTGCGTGCGACTTCAACCAAACGATTGGAATTGGAGCTGTTATCGGAGCCAACCACCAGCAGCAAGTCGGCTTCCGAAGCCACCTGCTTTACAGCAACCTGGCGATTTTCGGTGGCGTAGCAGATGTCTTGGGCAGCCGGCCCTTTAATGTTTGGAAACTTCTTACGGAGGGCCGCAATAATGTCCTTGGTTTCGTCCAAACTGAGTGTGGTTTGCGTGAGATAGGCGACTCGGTTGGGATCGGGCACGGTGAGCGAATCGACCTGATCCGGCGAGCCCACAACCTGAGTGACCAACGGCGCCTCTCCCAGGGTTCCAATGACTTCATCGTGGTCATGGTGACCGATCAAAATAAGGGAGTAGCCCTCCTTGGCAAACTTAACGGCCTCGACATGAACCTTGGTCACGAGCGGGCAGGTGGCGTCGATCACCCGCAGACCGCGTGTTTCGCTGGCTTCTCTAACTTCGGGCGAGACGCCGTGAGCGCTGTAGATAACGCGCTCGCCATTGGGGACCTCGTCCACGCTGTCAACAAAAATTGCACCCTTAGCCTGGAGTTCCTCGACCACAAACCGGTTATGGACGATTTCTTTGCGAACGTAGATCGGCGGCCCGAAAGCTTCCAGGGCAAT
The DNA here is from genome assembly GCA_035624215.1 of Terriglobales bacterium. Taxonomy (GTDB): domain Bacteria; phylum Acidobacteriota; class Terriglobia; order Terriglobales; family Acidobacteriaceae; genus JAFAGX01. The sequence goes on along the minus strand of DASPRY010000145.1, from coordinate 56,065 downwards.
TCGGACGATATCGATCGCCCGCACCACGCCGGCACAAAAGCCACGAGGCTTCAATAAAAGCAGCGTTTTGCCGTTGTCAGTAAACACAATAAAGTTCCTGTAAGCGTACACTTCCCCACTATGGCTTTATTCTAAACCTTACCGGAGCGAACCATTTTGGTCAATGCAAGCCACTGAGACTGAGCGGATTAGCAGCGGGCGGGGAAATTGGGACAGTGAGTGGTATGCCGGGCTTAACACCGACGCCTCAGGCATTCGCTTTCAGCATCTGCTCGGCGTGTTTGCGGGAGGTCTCGGTCAGCTTGGCGCCGCTCAACATGCGGGCTACCTCTTCGGTGCGCTCATCGCCGGTGATCAGGCGGACGGTGGTCTTGGTGCGCTGGCCCGAGGCTCGCTTTTCGATCAGGTAATGATGATCGGCAAAGGTGGCGATCTGGGGGAGGTGGGTGACGCACAAGACCTGATTGCCGCGCGAAAGCGCTTTTAGCTTTCGCCCAACCGCTTCCGCCGCGCGTCCACCGATGCCGGTATCAATTTCGTCAAAGACAAGGGTCCGTTGGGCGGGCGCCCGCGCCACACTAGATTTCTTGCTGCTAGTTTCGACGCATGCCTTCAACGCCAGCATCACACGAGACAATTCGCCGCCAGAAGCAATCTGCTCGAGGGGCCGCATGGGATCGCCGGGGTTGGTCGCGATGAGATAAACAACCTGATCAAAGCCCGATGCTGTCCAGTTCCCTTCCTCGTCAGTTCCGTCGATCTGGATTCGGAAAGCGGATTTCATCGCCAGATCGTTGATCTCAGCCTCGACCAGTTTCTCGAGTTTGCGGGCTGCTTCGTAGCGCTTCTTTGAAATTGCGCGCGCCACGGCAAGATACTGTTTCGCGGCCTCCGCCAGCTCTTGGCGCAACTTGGCGAGGACTTCGTCTTTATTCTCCATTTCGGAAAGCTTGCGGCTGACCTCTTCACCGAGGCGAATAACGCCTTCGAGAGTTGGCCCATACTTGCGCTTCAGACGATCCAGCAGCGCCAACCGATCTTCAACTTCAGCCAGATGCTCCGGGGAGGCTTGGATGCCGCCGGCGTAGTCGCGCAACGTCGCACCTACATCCTCGACACTGATGCGAGCGGAATCGATGGCAGCCAGCGATTCCTGAAATTTGGGTTCGTAGCGGGTGAGCTCTTCGATGTGCTTTTGCGCGGCACGCAGCGATGAGGAAGTTGAGGTCGGGCCTTCGTAGAGCAAGTCGAAGGCATTCATTGCGGCACCATAGATCTTTTCGGCGTTGGCCAGTACGCGCTTTTCAGCTTCCAGCTTTTCGTCTTCTCCCGGCTGCGACCTGGAGTCTTCAATCTCGCGCTTCTGGAAACTCCACAGATCAAGCAAGCGCAACCGGTCTTGCTCATCGCGTTGAAGATCTTCAATCCGCTTGCGAATCTCCTGCCAGCGCACGAAGGCATTGCCGGCGGTTTCAACCTGAGTGGCGGCATAGGCATCGAGCAATTCGAGGCGGGCGGAGGCGTCAAACGAAACCAGCGACTCATTCTGGGCATGAATGGTGGCCAGGTATGGCGCTACTTGTCGAAGCACCGCAACCGTAGCCGGCTGGTTGTTGACGAACACTCGGCCTTTACCGGAGGGCGCGATTTCTCGCCGCAAGATGAGTGAATCTTCTTCGGTGTCGATTCCGTTGTCTTCGAGGATGCGGGTCACTGTCTTGGCCGATTCCAGCTCGAATACAGCCGAAACTACGGCTCGGTCGGCCCCGGTGCGAATGACGTCGGCGGACACTTTTTCTCCCAAAAGAAGTGCGAGAGCGTCGATGAGGATGGATTTGCCGGCGCCGGTTTCGCCGGTCAGAAGATTCAGACCGGAAGCAAATTCCACCGCCACGTTATCGATGACCGCATAGTTTTCGAGCCGCAGTTCGGCGAGCACCGGCTGTCCTGAGCAGAATGAAGCTGAGCGCAGCATAGCATGAAAAGAGTGTGGAATAGTCGATTGATAAATGATGATTTGGGAGTTCAATTCTCGTCGCGTGGTGGATGTGACCTCGCGAATGCCTGCCAGCTCAGTAAGAATCTGTTGCTGCGTAAGGTGCGCTTGGAAAGCAAGTCAGAAGGGTTCGTCTATAATCACCAGATAGGTGCTTCCCTAACCAAATGTATTCTCCTTTACTGCTGACATGGCTGGTCGGCGGCGAGATTGTCGACCTCGTGGAAGAGACCGGCGCGGTTGCGAAGGTTGTTCTTCTGGTTCTGCTGATTTTCAGCGTGATCTCGTGGGCCATCATTCTTTCCAAGTGGAGCTTGTTGCGGCGGGCACGGGTGCAGAGCGGACGGTTTCTACGGGCTTTTCGCAAGGCGCAACGCCTCAGCGACATAGCCGCAGTGGCCGATCAGTTTCGACCGAGTCCCCTGGTGGCGGTGTTCGAGGGAGGTTTCGAGGAATACCGGCGGCAAGGCGCAATTTCAAGCGGCGTGGTGCGGAATGCCACCTCAATTCAACGGGCCATGCAGATTGCCTCGTCGGAAGAATTGACTCGCTTTGAACGGAATCTGCCCTGGCTCGCCATCACCGGGGCGGTGACGCCGTTCGTGGGGTTGTTTGGTACGGTCTGGGGAATCATTGACGCGTTTCACGGCCTGGGAACGGCAGGTGCAGCCACCTTGCGCGCGGTCGCCCCCGGCATTTCCGAAGCTTTGATTACCACCGCCGCCGGATTGGCAGCCGCCATCCCCGCCGTCATTGCTTACAACCTGATTGGCAGCTCGATCCGAACGTTTGCCGCGCGGGGTGATGACTTCGCGCTGGAGATGCTGAACGCGGTCGAGCGTTCGCAGCCACAGGCCCAGGCCGGGTATCGGCCGCTGGAGACGGAGGTGCGGCGGTAATGGCCTTCACGGCTGCCAACGGACGCACACAAACCTCTCTCGCTGACATAAACATCACGCCGCTGGTGGACGTTGTGCTGGTGCTGCTGATCATCTTCATGGTCACTGCGCCCGTGCTGCAATCGGGGATTGAGGTCAACGTTCCCAAAACCCGTACGGTGAAGGAAATCACCGAAGAGCACTTGGTCATCAGCATTGACAAGCAGCAGCGCGTTTTTCTGGGCAACAATCCGATCAATATCAACCAGATTGCAGCGCAGTTACGGCAAAAGATTCGCGATCCCCGGAACCAGTCGATTTTCATCCGCGCCGACGAGGATGTTCCGTTCGGGGCATTCGCCACGGTGATGGATGCCGTTAAGCAATCGGGAATAACCAACGTCAGCATTGTGACCCAGCCCTTTACGAGCCATGGAAGCCCACGCTGAAATTTTCTTTGAGCACGATCGCTGGGGACGCAATCTGGCGTGGTCGGTGGCGCTGCACGTTGGGATAACAGCTGCGATTCTGATTTATGCGGTGTTTGGGCCAAGTCGAAGCGGCGCAGGGTGGGGTGCGGGCGGCGGGGGAGACGCGATCGGAGTGACTCTGGTGAGCACGGTGCCGTTGCCGGCAAATCCTCAGCAGACGCAGAACATTGTTGCCAACGAGTCGAAAGGATTGAGCCAGTCGCTTCCTAAAGCCAAAGAAGAAGAACCGGAAGCCATACCCATTCCCGACAAGAACGCCAAACAGAAACCAAAGCCGAAAGCCAGCGCGACGCAGCGCAAGCCCGAACCCCAGCCAGAACCCGCGCAGGAGGCTGATAACGTCGTCCCATTTGGAGAAGGCGGACCGGTCAGCGGGCCCTATGGCGTTTTTAACGCCGATGGGGCCAAGGGAGGTTTCGGGTTTACCGGCGGCGGAGGCGATTTTGGCACGCGCTACGCCTGGTATGTTCGCGTGGTGCAGCAGAAAGTCTCGGAAAATTGGTTGAAGTATGAAGTGGACCCGCGAATCACCGACGCGCGCCGCGTGTATCTGACCTTTGATATCAGGCGGGATGGGCGGCCGACGGATGTGCAAGTCGAGCAATCCAGCGGCGTGCCATCACTGGACCAATCTGCGGTTCGGGCTTTGCAGCGGATCGACACGTTTGGTCCGCTGCCCTCCGACTACCCGGGGAACAAGGTTTCGGTGGAATTCTGGTTTGATTACAAGAGGTAGGGAACAATATCTAAGGAGTAGTTTACGTTGATTTTATTTGGCAGAAATAGAAGGTTTCAGAGCGTGAACCCACGAATGACGCAGGGCCGCTACCTGGTTCTGCTTGTTGTTTTCGGCCTGCTCACGGGCGCTTCAGCCCAGGACTGGATTAAGACCGGAACCGGCCTAGGGGTGGAGAGGATTCGGCTGGCGGTACCGGATTTCAAATCCTCCGGCCAAGATCCGAAAAATGCCGATCTGCTTAGAGTTTTCAATGGAACATTGTGGAACGACCTTGACAATGCCGGCATTTTCGATTTGGTTTCCAAGAGCTTCTATCCGTTGGATGTTCCGGGAAATCCAGCGGAAGTGAAATTCGAAGCATGGAATACCCAGCCGGCGAATGCGGCCATGCTGGCATTCGGCAATCTTGGCGCCAGTGGCAACACCATGATCGTGCAAGGCTGGCTCTATGACGTGAAGAACGTCACTTCGCCGCAGATTTTGGGCAAGCAATATACCGATGCCGCCACGCCGGAAGCCGCACGTGCGACCGCTCACAAGTTCGCCGACGAAATCATCTTCCGGCTTGGCGGCGGGATTCAGGGTATCGCCGAAACGCAGATTTACTTTGTCAGTAACCGCACGGGACACAAAGAAATCTGGAGCATGGACTACGATGGGGAGAATCAGCATCAGATCACACATTTGAACTCGATTTCGCTCTCGCCGCGAATTTCGCCCGACGGTTTCCGGCTGGCCTTCAGCTCTCTCACGAAATCAGGTTGGCAGATTCTGATGTACTCGATGGATCTGAACCGGTTGGTCACGTTTCCGCGTTTTACTGGGACCAATCTTTCGCCGGCCTGGTCGCCGGATGGAAGCCGGCTAGCTTTTTCCTCTTCGCGCTCGGGCGATCCTGAAATTTATGTGGTCGACCAATCGGGCGGCAATCTCAAGCGGCTTACCACCTCCAGATTGCCTGACGTTTCTCCGGTGTGGAATCCAAAGACCGGAGCGCAAATCGCCTGGGTGAGCGGACGCACGGATTTGCCGCAGATTTACACCATGGAAAGTGACGGCACCAATGTTCAAAGGATGACAGAAGAAGGTTATGCCGTCTCACCCGCCTGGTCGCCCAACGGCCAGTTCCTGCTGTTTTCCTGGATCCGGCACTACGGACCGGGGGTGCTGGGAGGGGAGGACATTTACATCATGGACATCGCCAGCAAGAAGTTTGTGCAACTGACCCACGAAGGCGGGCGCAACGATTTTCCGACGTGGTCGCCGGATGGCCGGCATATCGCGTTCCAGTCCAACCGCTCGGGGAGCGAACAAATCTGGACGATGCTGGCCGATGGAACGAACCAGAAACCGTTAACCGTGACGGGCAGCAATACACAACCAAACTGGAGCTGGAAGTAGTGATTATCTTTATGACTTGCACTGTTTCGCGTTGCCTTTGGGTGAACACGTCGTACTATGGGGGAATAATTCCGCATTGATGCGAAGCGCGCTTTGAGGTGCGCTCATTTTGCAGGGAGGAAAAGTGAAGCAGCAACGATTGAGATGGATCACACTGATACTCGCGTTGAGCGCCATTATGTTCCTGGGCGCTTGCCACAAGAAAACCCCGCCACCACCGCCGCCACCGCCACCGCCGCCGCCGGCTGCGCCGACTGCATCCTTGACGGCCAATCCGAACAGCATCCAAAAAGGTCAATCCACCACGCTCAATTGGGAGACCAGCAACGCCACCGACGTCAGCATTGACGGGATCGGCGCGGTGCAGCCAACGGGATCACAGCAGGTGACACCCGCTGACTCCACCACTTACACGCTTACCGCCAAGGGGGCGGGTGGAACGCAAACGGCCACGGCACGGGTTACAGTGACGGTGCCGCCACCGCCGCCACCCCCACCCTCGCCAAGCGAAGAAGAACTGTTCTCACAAAACGTGAGGGACATCTACTTCGACTACGACAAATCGGACATTCGTCCAGACCAGCAAAGTGCGCTGCAGGGTGACGCGGACTTTCTCAAGCAGCATCCTAATCTGCAGTTCACGATCGAGGGACACTGCGACGAGCGCGGTTCGACGGAATATAACCTGGCGTTGGGCGACAATCGCGCCAATAGCGTGAAGAACGCCTTGGTTCTGGCCGGCGTCAGTGCCGCCAACATCAAGACGATCAGTTACGGCAAAGAGAAGCCGTTCTGCACTGAGCACGACGAAACGTGCTGGCAGCAGAACCGGCGGGGTCACTTCGTGTACGGGAAGTAGATTCGAGGAGGTGCGGGCATAGCTGCTTCGCACCTCCAACTCTTTTTTGGCGGCAGCTTTTAAAGTCAGATCCTCTCGAAGGCAGCGTCGGCGCAGACGAGGTTCCTGCCGGAGCAAGACATTTGTGCTCCGAACGCGCTATCCTAAACCCCAGAGCTTCTGGACGGCAGAAGCGTCTTCCATTTGCGTGATCTAAACCTTTGCATATAGCTGGGACTAACCATGAAAACATTCAAATATCTAAGCCTATTGGTGGTGTTGACGAGCTTCTCGGCGAGCGTGCCCGCAGCCTGGGGCGTGAGTAAGGAAATTATTCAGTTGCAGACGCAGGTGCAGGCCCTGCAGGACCAAATGACGCACATGCAGCAGTCGTTTGACGAGCGCATGGGAGTCGTGAAGAATCTCATGGACCAGAACACCGACAGCATGAATAAAGTCACGGCCGCGATGACGGCTCTGCAGGGCAGCCTGGATAAGCAGCAAAATGACAACAGCGGCAAGGTCGATCAACTCTCCGGGCAGATTCAAGCGCTGAACGATTCTTTGGATGAATTGAAGGCCCGTCTTGCCAAGGTCAGCAAGCAACTGGAGGACGTACAAGCAGCGCAGCAGAATCAGGCCGCGGCCGCGGCGGCTCAGCAGGCGCAGCAACAGGCGCTGGCACAAGCTCCCCCGCCGGACGTGCTCTACAACAATGCACTTCGTGATTACAACGCTGGAAACAACGACCTGGCGAAGCAGGAATTTTCGGACTATGTGAAGTTCTATCCCACCACCGATTTGGCGGGAAATTCCTATTTTTACCTCGCCGAGATTGAGTTTAAACAGGGTGATTACCAGGGAGCCATCAAGAATTACGACCAGGTGCTGCAAAACTTCCCCACCGGCAACAAAGCGCCTTCTTCCGATCTGAAAAAGGGACTTGCTCTCATCGAGCTTGGGCAGAAAGATGACGGCGTGGCACAACTGCGTCACGTCATTCAGCGGTATCCCAGGAGCAACGAGGCGGTACAGGCGCGTGACAAGTTGCGCAAAATGGGAGCGGCGACCGTCGGAACTACTGCTAGAAAATAGTCAGAGCCGAAAACCGATGGCGTTTCTGCTTGCTACCAGGCTCAACGCCCCGGCTTAGGTGTGGTGGCGAGGATGCGGATGTCGACCGGCATGGTGGGCTTTATGGGGATGAGCGTGATGACGCCGCCTTGCCGCATTCAAGTTGACCGCACAGATTAGAATCAAAAGGGCAATCACAAACCAGCGTTTCATCTGACCCCCTCCACCGCTACGGGAATTCTCCTTCCTGTATACACCAATCGCTCCGTGCCGTGGCAAGAACTTGGCAGGTACCGGTAGTGTCTCGGTTTGAATTTTTCACCCTTAGTATTGACGCGTCATTCCGAAGCCCCGCGCTTTCACCAGCGGGGCGAGGCATCTCGCGTGGAAGCACAAATCCCGTGGCCATGCACGCGAGATCCCTCGCTCCTTGCCTGCGCGAAATCCAAACTGACGTACTACCTCGGTACCTCACTGATTTGAAATCCGCGCATATGCCGTTGTGCTCCGGATCTCGACCGGGTAATCGGAAACGGTCGCATTGCCAGGCTGAGCACGCGGAGAGTATTCTGTTCCGAAGTCGTCGCGGGAGGCTCGGATGGGTGGGCGATCCTCTGTGGTTCTTGCCGGTTGGTTGATTCTGCTTCTCGCAGTTGCTAGCCCTGGCGCTTCAGCGCAAGGCATCTTTGTCACCCCTGTCGCGGGCGCGCCGTTTAGCGGCCTCGTTGTAGTGGAGCGGTCGCGCGTTCAGCGGGACGGCTCGATTGTGAATTTAAAGACGATCCGCGCGATTGCACGTGATGGTCAGGGCCGCATCCACAACGAGTTGAGGGTTTTTGTGCCCGCTTCCAGTACTCAGATACCGGAACTGCTGCACATCCATTTATATGACCCGCAGACGCGAATCTCCGCGACAATCAATGTGCCCGACAAGACCTTCCTGACAAGGACCCTGAGTCACCCGCCTTCGACTGAGCCACCCTCGATACGCTACGCGTCGCCGACGGGCAGTAATCCTCCGAGCGATTTCACGAAGGAGGAGGACCTGGGCATTCATGAGATCGAGGGGGTAGCGGCGCATGGGCTTCGAGAGACCCAGACCCTCCCAGCCGGGAATGACAGCCCGGGTAAGGAGCTTGTCATCACTGATGAGTACTGGTATTCGGAAGAGCTGCGCATCAACCTGATGATCAAACACAGTGATCCGCGCACCGGAACGGAAACCTTGACAGTTAGCCAGATCGCACGCGGGGAGCCGGATCCGGCCTTTTTCCAGATTCCGGAAGGCTACAAGCGCGCCCGCACGGAAACCCATTAATATATTCCAGTGGTTTCGCCTTCCGCGTCTGTTAGTTTGGGAGGAAAATGTCCGCTGCAAAGCGGGAGGTCCTATCTGTGATCAATGGTGCTCATGTGGTCATATATAGCAAGGATGCAGAAGCTGACCGCGCCTTTTTCCGGGATGTGCTTCAGTTCGCTTGCGTCGATGCCGGCCATGGCTGGCTGATCTTCGCCATGCCGCAGCTCGAAGCCGCCTTTCACGATTCGAACAGCAACGATCAACACGAGTTTTACTTTATGTGTGACGACATCAGGGCAAGCTTGAGAGATCTGAAATCCAAGAACGTGAAAATCTCGGAAATCAAGGACGAGCGCTGGGGGAAGCTTGCCAACTTCACCCTTCCGGGCGGCGGCAAAATAGGCATATATGAACCAAAGCATGCAAGCCCATTGAAGCTGAAGCGGTGAGCAAAAGTGAAGCCGAGGGAGGGGACCGCCCGGCACTACTTCATCGGCACGCCATACTTGGATAGAACATCGTCGTTGGAGATCACGCCTTCGAGTTTTCGCAAATCGGCGCGGCTGACGACCGGAACCATCGGCGTTTGATAAACGTAGCGCAGCGCCATTTCCAGTGGATAGTCAGGATGCAGGTAAGGGAGGCTCTGGGACGCAAGCAAAGACCCGAGCGTCATGTCGGCCTTACCTTCGTTGAGGAAGCGCTGCAGAGCCTCCCGGGGAACGCTGCTCCAACCGGTAGGCTTGAGACGCACCAGAAACAGATTCGAAGGAGCTTGCTGAATGTGCGCAACCGCGTCCTCGACGGTCTCGTCCGAATTCAGAACGGGCATCGGCGGTGGTTTCATGGCATCTTCTATGTGGAGGGCAGTTTTTTCCCGCTGTTCCTCCAAGGATGGAAGATCAAGACCGTCCTGGCGGGTCAACAGGTCAAAGATGGCAACGGGCTGAAGGCTGCGCGAAACCACATAGGCAAAGGCGTTGGCCAGAATTACTGGAACGATGATTGAATAATTCCCGCTGACTTCCACCACCATGAAGACCGAAGTCATGGGTGCGCGCATGAATCCGGCAAACAGCACGCCCATACCGACCAGCGCGTAAGTGCCCGTAGTACCGGTCAGGTGAGGATAGAAGTGGCGTTCGACTCCGCCGACGGCCCCACCCAGCATCGCGCCGACAAACAGAGCCGGAGCAAACATTCCACCGGGGGTCCCGCTGACGAAGGAAAACGTGGTGGCGAGGATTTTCAGCCCGGCAAGAATGCCGAGCACCTGCCAAGTGAACTGATCGTGCATCGCCTGATCAATGTATTCGTAGCCGGCACCCATAACTTGAGGAGCACCAAGGTAGCCCATCAATCCGACCAGTATGCCAGCAAGGGCAGGTTGAAAATAATGGGTGGCCGCGGGTAAAGAGCGGAGGCGCGGGCGGAGATAGCCGATGGCTTTGGCAAACACTACCGCGGCAAGACCTCCGATGATCCCCAGGATCGCATAGGCCAGCAGCTCCGTGGGACGGAAGACGGTGAGGGGAGGAATGCGGAATAGCGGCTCAGCCCCCAGAAACCATCGCACCACAACTACGCTGGAGATGGCCGAGAGCACCACCGAGCCCAAAATGCCGGCACTCCAACGTCCAATGACCTCTTCGATCACAAACAACACGGCAGAAATGGGCGCATTGAATGCGGCCGCCAGGCCAGCCGCGGCGCCGACCGGAGCAAGCAGTCGAAGTTTCTGGCGGGAAAAATCCATGCGACGGCCCAAAGCCGATGCCAAAGCTGCGCCGATCTGCAAGGATGGATCCTCAGGACCAAGCGAGTGGCCCGAACCGATGGCAATGGCGGCGGTAATGAATTTCCCGATCGCAGTACGGAAGGGAATGTAGCCGTTAAAGATGTAGAGAGCGGCTTTGGTCTGGTTGACTCCGCTGCCACGAACCGAGGGAAACAGATGAATTACGAGAATGGAAACCAGCAGGCCTCCGAGCGCAGGGACGAGCACCAGACGCAACATGTGCGGTTCTGGCGCGGGTCCGAGCAGACCAATTCGTGTCCAATCAATGGCCAAGCGAAAGCAGACCACGCCTAAGCCGGCAAAGATTCCGATAAAGACCGAAAGAACGAGGAAGAATCCTTCTTCACTGAGCGGCGCAGCTAAAAAGAAGCGTGAACGGAAGCGAGTTCCTGAGGAATCGATTTTGTCCTCGGTGGATTGGCGGGAGAGGTCGGGAGTGGTTGGGGAGAAATCGCTCATTGCTCCACTCCCGCCCGGCTTTGCGCCAGAAGTAACAGGGCCTGGTCCTGAGCAGTGGAGGCGCAGCCTGCGGTTTGTTGCTCGATGCGAAGCACAAGATCCATGACCTCGTCCGCCAAACCACTTTCACCAGTACTTCCCAGGCGCCGCAGTGTCCTATTCATTTTCACCCATTGCGTCTTCAATGCAGACCAGTTGTCCGACTGTGGCGCTGATGGGTTTGCCTGCAACTTCATGCAACTATCCAAACGTTTTCCAGTTTCGTCCAAGACGATGCGGATGCGATGGCTTCGATCTTGAGGTGACAGGCCACGGCTGAACGGATCCTGTTCGAGAATGAGTTTGCTGATGGTAAGCATCCCGGCGGTCTGAGGGTCGTTGGGATTAGCCTTGCTGGCAGTTTCCAGATAGCGTTCTGCAGTGCGATAACGCCCGAGTCTAAAGGCGGCTTGCGCCGCCCCGGTTGCAGCGCTTGTATTCGTCCGATCCAGTTGCAGGACCCGGCGATACTCCGTGAGTGCGTGCTCATAATCCTGAGCCTGCGCGAATAGATCGGCGGCGCGCAATAGCAATTCGGGCTTTGGTGGCAAGTCTACGGAAAGAGCCATCAGCTCCGCCTCGGCCTTCGGGCGATCGTTCAGACGCAGCAGGACCTCGATCAGTTCAAACCAGGTATTGAGCCGATTTTTTTCCGGATCGGAATCCCACACGCCGTAGATTGCGTTGTGGTAGTACTGAATGATTTTGTCGATTCGAACTTGACGTGCCGCCAGCCTGCCAAGCGCAAGGTTGACCGCGCCATTCTGCGGAGCGCGTTCCCACAAGCTAATCAGGTAAGTCTCGGCCTCTTCGGTTCGACCGCTATCGCGCAGGGCCCGCGCCAGACTCAATTCGTACTCAAAATTGTTGGGGCTATAGCTGAGTGCGGAGCGAAAATGTTGAAGGGCAAGCTCTGGCTTGCCCGATTGCTGCTCTGCCATGCCTTGCTGATATAAATGGCGGGCCAAAGCCTTCTTCTGTTCTTGAAAACGATTCACTAAACGGCTGACGGCGAGAAACCCGAGCACCGCAAGGACTGTTAACCCAGCAAGCACTAGTGGAGTGCGGCCGGTGAAGGGCTTCAAGGTGAGTTCGTGCATAGAACGGCAAAGAAATATCCTAAACCATTGACCTAAACCACGCAGGCCGGCAGGCGGCGCGGCCTCACGCAGTTTTATGCAATTCCCAGGACCTGATTGAAGAACCCAACCAGGTATTTCCAAACCAGATAGTAGGCAATCAGGGCGAATGCGAAGGCGAACACGAGGAAATGGTAAGGTACCCTGATTTCGTGGAAGTAAACCACACCTTGTGCTGTAAGGTTGATGATCTCGAGAGCACAGCCTACCAGATACCCAACTGGAACCAGGAGAAATGGCAATATCGCGCCATGCAAACCGATGGGCAAATGACGACGCGGCCGCAGCCAAAGATAGAACATATTCCAGACGCCAAACAGGCTCGGCACGATAGCCATCGGGAAGACAATAGCCCGCTCGATCGGAACCGGGACCTGGAAGACAAAGCGAGCCAGAATAAAGCCCGTGAGCACGAGCAGGAGAACGATTGTCGGCACGACGATGCCCGCCATATAAGCTCGCAGATAAGGATGTGTGTTCATAAAACCTCCATTACAAGTGATAGAGCAGCACCGGAATGGCGTTGGGGGACAGCAGCAGACCCAGCACCAACAGCACTGCTAAGGCCCAGTCAAACCAGGGAACCGAAGGCGCACGCTGTTCCAGCCGGCGGAGCATCTGTGGCCAGAGGTCTCGCTGCAGCTCGCGCTGAAGCGGTGGCATTGCTTGCTGCAACGATTTGCGAAAGTTTTCATCTTGTTTGTTTTTCATGGTTCGACACCCAAATGCTTCAAGTTTTTTCGTAATTGCCGGAGTGCGCGAAAAACGCGCAACTTGACTGCTCCCACCGAGATGCCGAGAGCGTCAGAAATTTCCTTGTAAGGCAGTTCTTCAACCAGCGCCAAAGTTGCCGTTATTTGCAATTTGGCAGGCAGTTTGTGAAATGCCGCCCTGATCTGTTCTTGCAATTCCCGCCGGATTTGAGGATCAGGTGAAGCTGTCGCTGGGAAATCCGCAGGGAGTTCAACTTCCACACGGCGCGTCTTCAAATAATCGAGAGCCGCGTTTGTGGCAATGCGTCTCGCCCAAGCGCCGAAACTTCTTCCTGGATCGAAACGCGCATGGGCGCGGTAAATGCGCCAGAAAGTTTCTATGGTTAAGTCCTCCGCAGCCCCAGGATCGCGCACGATGCGCACGGTCCAGCGATACACCTCAGATTGATATTGCCGGAACAGCGTTTCGAAGGCTTCGAGATCCCCGAGTGCGAACTGCCGTGCTACATCGGATTGCCCCTCAAGCACCGGCATCTGAGCTTCCTATATACCCTTACGAGCCACTCGAGGGGAAGGTTACAGAATCGGTTGGCTAGGCCGGATCCCGGGTGTTTCCGCTGGCTGGTGCTTGCGTGACGGACGCGTGCTCTTGCAGCTCCTTCGGCAATCCGCTGTCGATGGCGCGGCGTACCTGTTCCATCAGAGCTTCGCGACTGGTGAAAGTTTGCGGCTTTATCGGGTCGTGGAAGATGACCTTAACTTCTCCCGATTTGAGCGCAAACCGGCCTTTGGGCATCACGTAATATGATCCGGAGATGGTGACAGGCACGACGGGAACATTGCACTCCGTTGCGAGATAGAATGGGCCTTTCTTGAACGGCAGCAGCTTGCCATCGGACGAACGTTTGCCTTCCACGTAGATCGTCATATTGATGCCCTGCCGGATGACTTTGCCGGCAGCTTCTACGGCAGCGATTCCGGCGTCGCGATTTTCGCGATCGACCGGAACCAGGGCGCCAATTTTCATGATGGTGCCCAGCAGCGGATAAGTGAACAGCTCCTGCTTGGCCATAACCGAGGTACGGCGCGGAATCAGTGGCAACATCAAAGGCGGATCGATGTTCGAGGCATGGTTGGACATGAAGATGTAGGTTCCGGTGGGGTCGAGTTTTTCCCGTCCTACTGCCCGCACTCGCACTCCGGCCAGTTGCACGCCTCTCAAAGCACCCCACATGCAGGTGTGATAGAGAGCGCGGATGTCTCCGGTGAGCAGAGTCCAGGGAATGAGAAATACGGAAGTGAGCGGCAAGGCGATTCCCCAGAAAGCCAGCATGGCAATTGTGCGGATCACCGCCCAGCCTCGGCGCGGGTGAACAATTTCAATCGTTGGGGCAGTTTTTCATAAATTCCACCAAAGCCGCCATTAGAGAGGATAGCAACCACGTCGCCCGAGCGCAGTTCCGGCGCCACCAACTCGACTATCTCATCTACAGTCGGAACCATTCGAGCGTGACGGCCGTGTCTGCGTATGGTTGCGGCAAGCACGGACAAATCGAGCCGCTCGGATTCCGGAATTGCCTCCGACTTGAAAACGTTGGCGACTACAATCTCGTCGGCCAAAGCCAGACTTTTTGCCAAGTCGTCTTGCAGGACTTTGCGGCGCATGGTGTTGGAGCGGGGTTCCAGAATGGTCCACAGGCGCGCGCCCGGATAGCGGGAGCGCAAGGCAGTGAGCGTGCCCGCGATTGCGGTTGGGTGATGGGCAAAATCGTCAATAATTGTGACTCCGTTTACAACAGCGCGAACTTCCAGGCGACGTTTCACGCTTTTGAAAGACTTCAGCGCGGCTGCGATCTGCAGGCGGGTAACGCCGTAACTGGCAGCAAGAGCGGTCGCGGCCGTCGCGTTCCATACGTTGTATTCCCCTCCCACAGCGAATTCCAGATCCGCCCAAGATTGCCCTTCATGAACAACAGACCAGGTAGTGCGGGCGGGTTCCAAGCGCAGATTTCTGATCTGCCAGCTCGAGGTGGGTTTCGAGCCGTATCGCTCCACTGGACAGAACGCTCGTGCAAGGCAGCGTTCGACGCTTTCCCCCGAGTCGAAGGCGACAATTCGGCCACGCTGGGGGACCAGATTTACCAACCGCTTGAATGCAGTTTCGACCGCCTCAAGGTCTTTGTAAATGTCGGCATGATCGAATTCGACGGACGTGAGAAGCACCGTGTCAGGAAAGTAGTGCATGAATTTTGGGCCTTTATCGAAGAAGGCTGTGTCGTACTCGTCTCCCTCCAGAATGAAGTACCTGCCCGCGCCGAGGTGAAAGCTGCTGCCAAAATTTTCGGCGATTCCGCCGATCAGAAACGATGGTTGGAGACCTGCGCTTTCGAAAATCCAGGCCAGCATGGAGGTCGTGGTGGTCTTGCCATGAGTGCCCGCCACCACCAGGACTTCCTTCCCGCGCAGAAACTCATCGTGTAACAGTTGCGGCAAGGAACAGAATGGAATTCGCTGATCAAGCACATGCTCCAGCTCGACATTTCCGCGGGAAATAGCGTTTCCTACGACGACGAGATCCGGACGCGGCTGCAAATTTTCGCTGGCGAACGGCTGCGCCACCGGAACGCCGAGGCCAGCCAGAAACTCGGACATGGGCGGATATGCTGCTGCATCAGAACCCGTAACTCGAAATCCCCGCTGTTGCAACATGCCGGCCAGCGATGCCATGGCGGTTCCACAGATTCCAATCAAATGAATATGCTTGCTCATGCTCCTGGCTCGAACCTGTTCCTTATCTGGTCAGGCGGTTCCCTTGTGTACCTTCGTGGTTTGCTTTTTTGCCTCCGCAACTGTTGCTGACTCCAGGATCCGTAAGCTGACAGAAATCTGATTCACGTCCAGCGTGGCACGCACGCCGAGCGGAAGCGTTACATTTTCGCGACTAACATGCCCTGACCGTAATCCGAATGCCAATGGTATGCGCAGGTCTCGAAGGACGCGCAGGACGACTTGCTCCAACGTATAGTCCTGCTCGGGGGTCTGAACGCAATCCAACATTTCTCCGAAGACAATGCCCCGCACATCCCGCAGTTTGCCGGCCAGCTTTAATTGCGTGAGCATGCGATCGATCTGAAACGGCTTTGCGGCCACATCTTCGAGAAACAGAATAGTGCCCTCGGTGTGAATCTCGTAGGGCGTGCCCAACGATGCCACAAGCATCGAAAGGCATCCGCCGTATAGAATCCCCTCGGCCCGGCCTTCGATTAGCGGTTTAGTTCCCGATTCCGGTCCGATTGACCATTCTCTCTGGCCGCTGAGCGCTGCCTGCCATGACTTCAGGTCCACCCCATTTGGATGCGCGAAATCCTTTGTGACCATCGGACCATGAAACGTGACCAATCCGGCCGCATCGGCAAAGTAGGTTAATAGCGTAGTTGCATCGCTGTAGCCGATGAAGACTTTGGGATGTGACTTGATGTTTTGCAGGTGGATTTTTTCCAAGAGATAATTGGTCCCATATCCTCCGCGAGCGCAAATGATGGCCCTCACCTCAGGGCGCTGGAACATTTCCTCCAGCTCCCGGGCTCGACGCTCGACGGAACCAGCAAAATAGAGATCCTGCTCCAGGACGGAATCCAAATAAAAAGGCTTGTACCCAAGGTCGCGCAGTGCCTGGCACCCGGCTCGCAGCAACTCCGGTTTGATATTACTGGCGGGCGCCACGATTCCAACCGTGTCTCCAGCTCGCAGAGCCGGAGGCTTCAGGCACGCAATCGGCGGAGCGGATGGCATGTGGAAGCAATCTTAAACGAAAAATTCACCGCGGCAGATCAGCTTCGCTGGTCCTCGGAGAAATACCTGCTCTTCCCAACGGACGATTTGCAAGCCGCCGGGGGTGTGCACTCTGAGCGGTGAAACCGCTTTCTTAGCCGCTATCGAGGCCACAGCCGCCGCGCAGGAACCGGTCCCGGAGGACTGCGTTTCGCCGACGCCGCGCTCAAAGAACCGTGCGCTAATGTTCTCAGCGTCAATGATGCTTACAAATTCGACGTTTATGCCATGCCGGAAGTCATGATGGCGGGCGATTTCGGCCGCTTCGGCCTGCCATCCCGGAGCGACCTCGTTTACAAAAACGACATAGTGGGGATTGCCCGTCGAAATGGGGATACCAGTGATCTGATGGAAAGCCAGTTTTATGGGAAATGCGTCGCCAACTTGCGGCTCCCCCATGGCAACTTCAAACTCGTATTGATTTTCGCTGCGAGCGGTGAGAGTGCAGGTCTTCAAGCCCGCCCCGGTGCGTACAGTGATTTTTTCTTTGGCCTGTTCGGAGCAGATGTGGGCGGCAACGCAACGGGTCCCGTTGCCGGAAATTTCCGCCTCCGACCCATCAGCATTGAACAACCTTGCGCGCACGTCAGCATCCTGAGCGGGAAAAAGCCACTCTACGCCGTCGGCTCCGACTCCCTGATGTCGGTCGCAAATGTGGCGGCTGAATGCAGAAAGATCAGGCGGAGCATAGATTCCATCGATAATGAGGAAGTCATTTCCGCAGGCGCTCGCTTTGGCAAACGGGACCATCGCTGCCGATGGACTCATTCGGGATGCACCGGGCCAAGAGAAACTGCACTTTCAAGTACGGTGGATTGCTGCAGAGCGTGGAGCACCTGGTCATGGTCCCTGGCCCGGGCGGGCAACTCGAACTGCATACGCACATGTTGTTTGGTCGCGGCGGAGCGAACGTTGTCCACGATTCCGTGAATCGGTTCGGTTAAGCGATTCACTTCGGTGGTAATTTCCTCAATACTCGGTCCAGTGACCTCATAAATATAAGTTGATAACTTCAGGCCGAGCTGCTGTTCCGATTGCCCCAAAATCAGCAGGCAGAGCAGAATCAGCAGAGTGGCGAAGGTTGCAGTCAAGTAAAGTCCTCCGCCTACTGCCATTCCGACGGAGGCCACAACAAAGAGCGTGGCGGCCGTGGTCAGGCCGATAACTAATTCTCCCTCGGCATGAATGATCGAACCGGCCCCAATGAACCCGATGCCGGGGATGATCTGAGCGGCAATGCGCGTGTGATCGCCCGTATAGGCCTTGGCTAAATCATCGGAAAGCAGAGTGAACATGGCCGAACCTACGCAGATGAAAAGGTTAGTCCGCAGGCCGGCAGGCCGATGTTTGAGCTCACGTTCCAATCCGATCAACCCGCCCAGAATGGCGGCCAGCACCAGACGAGTGATCGACACGCCCACGACTGAAGTCATCTCGGTGCGGAGCACTTCGTAAATGTGCTGAAAATTCGGCATGGCAGCTAGTTTTGGCTGGATTGTAGCACCTGTAAACTCACGCTCTGCTGAAGATCGGAGCTGGAAGTTAACGGGCCTGATTACCGGTTGCGATGCGTCCAGTAGATCGTGGCAACGGGCTGACCGGTGGTCTCGACTACCACCATAGAAGCGAGGTCGCGCCGGTACACCTCGGTTGCGACTGGATCGTCATCGATTGCGATAACGTAGTCAACATACTTCTGCGGGTCGGCGAGTGCCCGCTCCCACAATCCTTCAGAATCGGAAGGCCTCTTCCATGGCCGGTAATTGCCTTCGTTAATCGTGCGGCGCAGCGGAATGCCGGCATCCTGCAGTGCGCCGACATGATCGCCAAGATACATCAACAAGTCGGAGTCGTGGGGCAATTTCAAAAGAGTCGAAGCCAGCGCGGCTTCGAATGCGATGCGAGTTCTGGAGTTGACCCAGGCTTCGTGGTAGCAGATTGGCTGCGCCTTCCACACGAATCCATAGCTGGCAGCTACGAAAATCACCCCGCCAAGTACGAGCGCAGCTTTGAATGATCTCTTCGGCGCGCGGATGAAAAACGCGTGAACCATCAGCGCCAGCATCACTGCATATGCGGGCAGCAGCTCCAGCCCGAAGCGGACGTTGTAATAAGAAAACGGCCACCAGTCCGGAAGGTAAATCGGGACGCTGCCAAAGGCGAGCGACAGCGTGTAAAACGCGACAGGCAGAATCAAAACCAGAAGCGGCCAGCGCCGCTTGTTCATCGCAAGAATGGCTCCGATCGCGGCAACCAGCAGCCAGATTTTCTGCAGGTTCCCAAGTGCGACGTTACCCTCTGCAGCCTTTAGAAAATAAGTAAATGAAACCCGCAGGTTGTGCCAACCCGGATGCGGCGCAGTCTTGGACAACGCAGTCTTCTGTTGCTCGATTGCCCGCGCCGAATATGGTCCATTGGCAAATTCGAGGGGGTTTCGATAGATGATCGTGTTGTAACCAAGCCAAAGTACGGGCGCAGCTACCGCTAGGACAAGAAATTTCACCAAGCTGCGGCGGAGGATTTTCTGCCGCGAGGCTATCACTATCCATGTTGCGGCCACGCCCAACGCCATTGCGAGAAACCATCCGTCGTAACGGGTCAGGCAAGCGCCCGCCAGACACCAACCGCATTTCGTCAGCGAGGCCGGGCTGTCGTCCTGATTGGCGAGGCTCGCTTGCTGCTGCTTGGCAACGTCGCGAGCTGTCGCACTGCGCGCGAACTCGCTCAAGTGCACCACGGCCCAGATGAATAAGGCAAGGTACAAAACTTCTGTCATGGCAGTAGTCTGCATATACAGGAGATTGGGATTGGCGGCATAAACGGCAGCCGCGAACCAAGCCATCGTACGTCCGGCGAAATCCGGTTGCGCTTGAGAGCGCAGCGCTCCGCGAACCAGGCGAAATATCCCTGCAGTCCCGAAAACGTAAGCACACATAGACGGAATCGCGCCCGCAATGCCGGTTTGCCAAGCGGTATCAGAGAGCAGAAACGGAACCATCAACAGATGTGGCAACGGCAACCAAACCGTACCCAGTTGCAACAATTCCGGAGTGCGCGAGTCAATGACGCGACGTGCAATATTGATGTGGGCTACAGCATCCCCATAAAGCAGGAGATCGCTGTGGCGGAAATAGAAGAGAAAAGAAAACAAGGAAGCGGCTGCGGCCAATTGAGAGACGAGTGTCGTCTCGCGATCCCAGCGCGGCGTGCTCTGGACATTCATTCCAGATGGGTCAATTCCCGGAAAACCTGGAAGCGGCTGTCGATCTCTTCACGGGTGAGAGTCTGCAACCGCTCCGTACCGAAGCGCTCGACGGCAAAGGACCCCATCACGCCGCCATAAAACAACGCACGCTTGAGCACCTCGCGATTGATCTCCTCCTGGGAGGCGAGATATCCCATGAAACCGCCGGCGAAGGAATCACCGGCTCCAGTGGGGTCCTGCACCTCCTCAATGGGCAAGGCAGGCGCGCGAAAGGGATGCTTGCCTATTCCGAAGGCTCCTTCGCGAAAGAAGATGGTCGCTCCATACTCCCCGTGTTTGATGACGAGCGCCTGCGGCCCCATGGCCAACACCTTGTGGGCAGCACGAGGCAGGTTGCGCTCCTCAGCCAGCATTTTGGCTTCGCCGTCATTGATCAGTAGAACGTTGATTAGCTTGAGGGTCCGCAGCAACTCCGGACGGGTTCCGTTAATCCAGAAATTCATGGTGTCGCCGCCGGTAAGTTGCACGCCGTTCATCTCCTGGCGAACGGTCGCCTGTAAGGTGGGGTGAATGTTCCCCAGAAAGAGAAATTTAGAATCCATGTACTCGCTAGGAACGCGGGGCTGAAAATTTTCAAAGACATTGAGCTCGGTGAAATCTGTCTTGGCCTCATTCAGGTTTTCCACGTATTGGCCGCCCCAGCGGAAAGTCTTGCCGGTTGCGTGCTCGATGCCCCGGGTATCGATTTTTCGCTTCCGGAAAGCAGCTTCATGTTGAGCAGTAAAATCTTCTCCCACCACGGCGACGATGCGCACGTCGGTGAAATAACTGGCCGCGAGAGAAAAATAAGTGCAGGAACCGCCAAGAATGTTTTCCGCACGCCCGGACGGAGTTGCAATCGAATCAAACGCAATCGAACCTACGGCAACAATGCTCATTATTTTCCTTCATTGTGCGCCCTGTGCCGGAC
Source organism: Terriglobales bacterium (assembly GCA_035624215.1). GTDB lineage: Bacteria > Acidobacteriota > Terriglobia > Terriglobales > Acidobacteriaceae > JAFAGX01. The sequence continues at coordinate 35,194 of DASPRY010000145.1, read as the reverse complement.
CGCGGCCCGACGGCAGCGCTACAAGTACTTGCCTAAGATAAGTTTCAATTTCTCGCGGGTAGCCGCGGGAATCTTTTCGCGTTCGCTGATTATCGCGTGAGCCAGGGCGGAGTTGCATTTGCAATTTCGCTTCGTCGGCATTGCCGCCACACTCTGCTGTACCACGCGGCAGGCATTCTCCGCATTCTTTACCAGGACAGCTACAACCTGATCCACGGTGACCGAGTCGTGATGCGGATGCCAGCAGTCATAATCGGTCACCATGGCAACCGTGACGTAGCAGATCTCGGCTTCACGCGCCAGCTTGGCTTCCTGCAAGTTGGTCATGCCGATCACGTCCATGCCCCAGGCGCGATAAAGGTTCGATTCCGCCTTCGTCGAGAATTGCGGACCCTCCATGCACAAATAAGTACCGCCCCTTTTGGCTGTCACTCCTGCTTTCTTGCAAGCGGTTTCCACCACTTTGGCCAACTCGGGACAGATGGGATCGGCAAAGGCAACGTGGGCCACAACGCCATCTCCAAAGAATGTGTCGACGCGATGACGGGTTCGATCGAAGAACTGATCCGGAATGACGAACTCTAGCGGCTTGTGCTCCTCTTTCAGCGAACCCACCGCCGACAGGGAAACGATCCGCTCCACGCCGAGTTGCTTAAAACCATAAATGTTGGCGCGGAAATTCAACTCAGTAGGGAGGATGAGGTGGCCGCGCCCGTGCCGTGCCAGAAAAGCGACATTCCGGCCTTCCAGGGTTCCAAGAACGTAGGCTTCGGAAGGGTCACCAAATGGGGTTGATTGCCGGACTTCATGCACTTGGGTCAGCCCCGGCATCGAATACAGCCCACTGCCGCCGATGATGCCGATTTCCGCTTGCGACAAAGACCCTCCGGCACTTCTGAGTTGAATTGCAGATTATACCGAAGCCAAGTTCAATCGATCAGCGACTTACGGCCACAGCTTTCAATCCCAATAATTGTTGTTCAAGGCGCTCAGTGGTGGGCTGATCGAGGCCTTCGGTGATCAAAACCGTTTCGTTTTGCACGGTGATTACCACCGGGCCTTGTTCCGTCAGCCAGATGTGGGAAGCGGTCATGGTCTCGAGATTTTGGAGGTCCAAGGGCGCGCTTCCCTGCTCTGGCGATTCGCGTAGATGTTTGTAGCGTTTCTCCAGAGCTTTCGCGTAGATGGCGGCGAACTGTGCGGCGCTCTGCGCATCCGCCCAGCGCGAGGTATACAGCAATGCGAGCGGCGCGGAAGGATCTCCTTTGGGCCGTACCGCATAGTAATAGCCGCCCCGCCAATGTGGGTAAACGGCGCGTGAAGTTTCAACGCCGGCGTACTGATCTACCAGGATGGCAACGTCGAACTCACCCATTGCACCAACGTCGAAGCGATCGTAATCCTTAAAGTCGTCTTTGAAATCGGGCAGGCGCATAGGTTCCAGCCGTTCTCCGGAGAGGTAGGTTTTCGGCTCCATGATTTGGCGAGTCGACTGTGGCGGATTGGCGAAGGCATCGGCGAAAGCCTTTTCCTTGCCGCCGGCGCGTAACAACTCGGTTTCAAAGTCCAGGCCGAAGCGGTAGGGAAAGGTCAGTGCCTCTTTCAAAAAGATAGGCGCATTCTGGAAGGCGGGTGAATCAGACGTGCCTACCAACATTCCTTCCTTAAGGGCGTTGGCTAATTGCGGAGAAGTCAGCAGTGATTGGCCGGTAGGCTCGAGCATGTAATCTACCAGCACGATCATGGCCTGGCCTTCGACTACAGCCTGGCGAGCTTCGCTCACTTCGTCTTTTTCCATGTCCTCGGGCGTGGGGTTTTTCTTGGCGTCCAAATCCACATCGCCACGCTTCATCCATTTATCCAGTCCAAACGACTGATCCTGAAGAGCGTGCGTGAGTTCATGGGCCATGACCGGGCGTTGCTGCTCCGGCCCAATCCAGTCCAGCAGGTTCACGGTTTTGGTCTTCGAGTCGTAGTAACCGGCGACCTGTTCGCGGAGCAGTTTGACCAGAAAATCCTGGAGATCGAAATCAGGAGGAAGCAGGCCAAATTTTTTCAGAACCAGTTCCGAGCGACGAAGCCGCTGCGCGTCTTTGTCCTCGGACATGTTTTTTTCGAGGTAGGCGACAACGTCATCGCGGGTGGTGAGTTTGCGTTTGACCTGGCTCTTGATCGGCAGGTCCGTGTCTTTGCTGGCGAATTTCAGAATTTCGTCTACGTCGCGAAAGAGCTGCTCAGCTTCCTGCGGAGAAATCTTCTGCTCTTCTGCTTCTGCCGAGGATTCGGCCGGTGCCGCCTTGCCTGACGGTGAAGGCTGCGCGCTCTGGCTGGGCGCTTGCGGGACAGGCGTGGTGGTTTCGTTCTGTTGCGCGGAACCGGCTTGCGCCGTGACCAATGCGCTCAGAAGCAGGGCCAGGCAAACCAAGCGGAACTGGCGGCATATTCTGCGATAGAAACGGCTCAGCAAGCAGGCGGTCCTGTGCAAGGGGAAAGTCCTTCCGTTCGGCGTCTTAATTGGGCCGAGTGTCAGGTACATTGTACTTTCGTGTGCGACGTGCACGTCGCACCGTCGTCCAAATCTGCCAATGACATAGGCGCCGCTTGGTTTCCCAGCAATGGAAATGCTCTTGACAACTGATCTGAATTTGATAGAGTCCCTGCAAATTGCAAGGCCGAAGGCCACTTCGGCGAAAGCAGCGTGCCACCGCGTTGTTCCAAACCTTTACTGGAACGGTGGGGTCTCCAAATTGCGAAACAGCAGTGAGGGACTGAGGTAGTCATTCTCCGCCGAAAGTTATCGGAGTAGAGCTGTCCCACACGTGTGTGCGTACATGGGCGGCGCTAGGAGTGTGAGCGATGCCGGATCCCGCCGAATTTCAAAGTCACAAGGAGGACTCGTGGTCAGGACAGCCACATTTACGGCAGCTTTAGCTCTGGCGATGTTAGTGGTCGCCGGAATGGCGTTTACTCAAACCACTCAAAACGATTATCGTGTCCGGCGATTTAACCGCGATCCTGGCGGTGGCAGCGATCCAACCGACCCTGGCGTGCAGGCAGGCAATCGCGGGACGGGTGCCACGCTAATTGATCCGACGAATGATCCAAACGGCTTCACTGCCTTTTTCAACGACGGTCTGGCTCGCTTCCAGGAGGTTGAAGGTGTGTCTGGCGGAGCCAATAACGGTCTGGGGCCGCGATTCAATTTCAACCAATGCTCGGGGTGCCATGCACAACCGGCAATTGGAGGAAGCGGAGCGCCCGGCAACCCTCAATTCCTGGCGATCAGCGATGGCATAGTTAGCGGTTCCACCAACAGCATTCCATCGTTCATCACCGCGAATGGTCCCACGCGCGAAGTGCGCTTCCCATTCTTCTTCAACAGCAACGGATCGCCAAACCTCAACAGTCCAAATGGCGGCGTGGAAGACCTGTTCACTGTCTCCGGGCGGACTGATGCCGGGAGTTGCAGCTTGCAGCAGCCCAGTTTCGCGGCGGCACAAGCAGCTAACAACATCATCTTCCGCATTCCAACGCCCACCTTCGGGGCAGGCTTGATCGAGAACCTTGACGACTCTGCTCTGTTAGCCAACCAAGCCTCCAATCTAAATAATAACTTTGGCATTGCCGGTACTTTCAACCGTAACGGCAATGACGGCACCATCAGCCGTTTCGGCTGGAAGGCGCAGAACAAGTCCCTGCACACGTTTGCCGGTGAGGCCTACAACGTGGAGATGGGCGTCAGCAACGAGCTGTTCCCCCAAGACCGCCCGCTGCCGGGAGAAGATCAGCAGGGCCTGGGGCTACCCCCCAACTGTCTAAACCTTAGCGGGTCCGGTTATCCGGAGGACACCTCAAACCCGAACTCGACGCCGAATGCGGCCGTGCTCGATGACGTATCGGCGTTCGCCAATTTCATGCGATTCCTGGCTCCGCCTCCACCGGGCGGCGTTGTGTTAAACGGACAGGCAGTTCCGTCCTCAGCGATTGCGGCGGGGAGCTCTCTGTTCAGCGCGATCGGCTGCGCGACCTGCCACAATCCAAGTCCGGGCACGACTCAGGTGTCGAACTTCGTTCCATCACTCAGCAATCAGCCGGTGCCTGCCTTCTCCGATATCGAGATCCATCACATGGGAAGCAATCTGGCTGACAACGTTTCCCAGGGAGGCGCTGGCGGCGATCAGTTCCGCACGGCTCCTTTGTGGGGACTGGGACAGCGAATCTTCCTGCTGCACGATGGACGGACGACGGATTTGCTCACGGCTATTGAGGCCCATCAGGGTCACGGCAGTGAAGCGAACACCGTGATCAACAACTTTCAAAGTCTAACCACTACGCAGCAACAGGAAATACTCGATTTCCTGCGCTCGCTGTAATTGCAAAAAGACTGGCTGGCGAGACGGCAAATGTCTCGCCAGCTACTTTCACGTGTAACCGCCAGTTGGGAACTAATTCGCTTGGCGGCCGTTCAAGGCCACGTGACTGAGGAGATTATGCGCTCCAGATTTTGGCGTCGTTCAATCGTTCTCCTGATCTTCACGGTAACGGTGGTTTGGAGCCGCACGACTGGAGCTCAAAGCACCCGGGGAACGAGTGGCGACTTCTCCAACAACATGCACCCCCTGACGCAGGTACCTAAAGGAGTCATTCTGGTAAAAGGGGCTTGGTCGAGTTCCAGCGACTCCCTAACTCCTGTGCCAGAAGGCGGTGCCGTGCGTGGCAACGTTTACAGCAACCCATATTTTGGATTTGCCTATGTGCTACCGAAAGACTGGACCGAGAAGTACAAAGGACCGCCGCCGTCGGATACCGGTCGCTACGTCTTGGCGCAAATCCGGCCGGAGGACACGCATAAACGAGAAAGTCGAGGAAATATCCTAATCACCGCGCAGGATATGTTCTTCACTTCAATCCCTGCGAAGAATGTGATGGAGCTGGCCGCTTACGAAAAGAACAATCTGCAGCATGATTACCGATTAGAACTGCCCATCACGCAGACGAACATTGCCGGCCGGCCCTTTACCTTCTTTGCTTATTGGTCCCCTGTGGCCCAGTTGCACTGGTACGTGCTGGCCACCGAGGTTCGATGCCACGCGGTGGAGTTCGTCTTCACTAGCCAGGACACCAAAGTGCTGGAGGGTTTGGTGTTGGAGATGAACAAAATGCAGATGCCTGCGGAAGCGAACCGGGGAAACGGGAGCGCTAATGTTTCGCCGGTTTGCATCAACGATTATGCCTATAGCAAGAACCTGATTACACGCGTTGATCCCATCTTCACCGTACACCGGTTTAACCCGGTTCCCGTCCGCATCATCATTGATAAGAACGGAAGGGTAAAGCACATTCACTTTCTGAGCGCATTTCCCGACCAGGCAAAAGCTGTTACGGACGCTTGCAAGCAGTGGAGATTCCGCCCCTACGTGAAGGATGGGCAGCCGATTGAGGTAGAAACCGGAATCATGTTTGGGCGTGCCTCCGCGGCAACATCTCAGGCAGGCAATGCGGCGGTCGACTGATTCAGTGTAATGTGGTTCGAAAAGACGCTGGGGCACACGCCAATTATTACTTCTTATTATGCATGGCGGCGTTGGCGGCTTCGGCGGCGGCCTTCAACTCGTTATTCACCTGAACCAGAAGCTGACGTGCCCTCTCGGCGTGGCCTTTCATGTCATATCGGTTGTCCTTCTGGGCAGTCGCGATTTCTTTGTTAGCCTCAACGACGTGCCGCTGTGCCGCTGCCAGGTTCGGATGTATTTTACGATCGATATCGACAACCGGCTCCTGTGCCAAAGTTATCCCGCAGAACAGCACTAGACACAAAGCCGCAGTGAATCCCTGAATTTCCTTGGTCATGTTTTCTCCTGGGGAGCAAATTCGCTTACGAGTCTACCATCGGAAGCCAATAACCAAAACGGTACGGTCTTGGACTCGAAGGTACATTCCGACGCTGTAGACGTTGGCTCCGCCGTTATGATCGGGGCATCAAGCAAGAAAAAAAGACAGGTGTCAATGGTCAGCTGGCGTTCCTGGAAAGTTGGATCCGACAGATCTTTGAGGAAAGCTGATCGTTGCGCCGAGGAGGTTCGATGTTTACAGTTCGCCGATTTTGTCTGATTGGAATGCTGTTCATGTTCGCAGTCCTGGCGGCTGCCGAAAACAAAGTGCTGGGCGAGCTCCAGCTACAGGGTGCAACTAAAGTGGAGAGAGATTCTGGCGTCTGGATCGACGGCCAATACCTCGGCTACCTGAAAGAGCTTAAAGGAGACAAAAAGATCCTTCTGCTCCCGGGAGAACACGACATTGTGGTTCGCCAGGACGGATACGAGGATTTCCAGACCAAGGTCACGCTTCAGCCGGCAGAAAAGCAGGTGGTGGCTGTGAAGATGGTCAAAGACGAACGGTTCAAAATGCCTTCCGTGTTTTCGGAAGTAAAACTGGCTGTGAATCCGAATCGTGCAGCGGTGTTCGTGGATGATTTATTTGTGGGCCACGCCTCTGAATTTGACGGCATTGTCCACAGCCTGCTGATCGCACCCGGCCATCGAAAGATCACGATCAGTCTGCCTGGTTACCAGACGTTTCAAACCGAACTGGACCTGGCGCCGAGACAGAAATTTAAACTTAAGACCGAGTTGCTGAAGTCTGGGCCATCGTTGACGACCACGGCATCCAACTGAGCGTTTTGTTTGCCAATTGGGTGGAAGAAACCGCTGCGTCAGGGGCGTGGCAGGCTAAAGTCACGTATTGGTCAGGAATTCATATTGCTGGGCGGTAAGCGGCACCACGCTCAGGCGTCCTTGACGCACCAGGGGTGAATCGGCAAAAAGTTTGGTGGCCTTTACTTCTGCCAATGTAACGGATTTGCCCAGTGGCTTTCCAGATTTGATCTTCACTCGTGGATTTTTCGGATCCGACGTATCCACCGAAACAACAGTTGCGGTTCCGACTGCGCTTTTGTGATCGCCGGTTTCATAGATCACTAGTTGCTCGCCTGCCTTCATTGCGCGCAAATGTTTCAATGCGACGGGATTTGACACGCCATCCCAAACTGTCGTTCCGTCGCGCTGCAGATCAGTAAAGGAGTACTCCGACGGTTCGGTCTTTAAGAGATAGTTCATGCGAGGATCTCAGCACCGATCACTGTGGCTTTGGCGGATTGTCTTTGTTGTCCTTGGGTTGGCTGTCGTAGACGGAGAACTGAGCCTCAGGGCGTTTCAGCTTTATGCTGATGTCGACGGTCGGCTGGTTAATGTCGTAATCGGCGCCGAACGTCTGAAACCCTGTAGCCAGCACCTGAATTCTTAGTTTTCCGTACGGAACACCTTCGTAGCTGGCCTTGCCGTCCAAATCGGTCTTCAACTCGAGATCACCCTTTTCCTGTTTGCCCTTCTCATTCACGATGTGAATTACCACAGCGGCATTGCGCACGGGCTTGCCGTTGTAGACCTTCACCACAACAAAATTGAGGGTTGCTACGGGACCAATGTCATCATTCTTACCTTTCTCCTTCGCAAGAGAGGGAATCGCCAGCATCACGATCAGCGCACCAAGCCACACCAGCTTCATGACAAGTCCAATTCTAAGCCGATGCAGCTGAGGTTGTCACGATTTCCGCGCCGTTCAGAAATCAGAAGTCAGAATGCAGAGAAACCTGATGCTTCTCAGCGCGCTGACGGCTTGCACGATAGGAGGGCATTCAGTAAGCTCTGGGACCATGAAACGCTGTTTACAGGTTTGTGTTGTCTCCGCAATGCTGGGCATTTTCTGTGGTACGGAGATCCAGGCGCAAGAGCTGCCTAAACCGGCGGAAGGCGATTTTGTGACCCACAACTTCCATTTTCGCTCGGGGGAGACTCTGCCGGAGCTGAGACTGCATTATGCGACCTATGGGAAACCCACAACCGACGGGGCGGGCCATGTCACCAACGCGGTGATGATTTTGCACGGCACCACAAGTTCGGGGCAGGGGTTCGTCACGCCACAATTTGCAGGAGTGCTGTTCGGTGCCGGCCAGCTGCTCGATGCCAGCCGCTACTTCATAATCCTTCCTGACGGGATTGGGTCGGGCCACTCCAGCAAGCCCAGCGACGGGCTGCACGCCAAATTTCCGCATTATGACTATGACGACATGGTTGAAGCCCAGCACCTGCTGCTCACCGAGGGACTGAAAGTGGACCACCTGCGGCTGCTGATGGGAACTTCGATGGGCTGCATGCATTCCTGGATCTGGCTGGAAACGTATCCGGATTTCATGGACGCGGCCATGCCCTTGGCTTGCCTGCCGGTGCAAATCGCGGGAAGAAATCGCATGTGGCGGAGGATGATCATGGATGCGATTCGCGATGATCCGGCGCGGATGAACGGCGAATATCAGCAACAGCCGCCAGGCATGAGAACGGTCGCGGATCTTTTCCTGATTATGGCAGGGAGTCCGTTACAACTGCAGAAGCAGTATCCCACTCGCGACCAAGCGGACGCGTTTCTGGAGCAGTATATGAAAACCCGTATGGGCGTGATGGATGCGAACGACACCTTGTATGCCTTCGACGCCTCGCGGAATTACGATCCCTCGTCGAAGCTCGGTCAGATTAAGGCGCCGGTCATGTTCATTAACTCAGCCGATGATGTGATCAACCCTCCGGAACTCGGGATTGCAGAAGAACAGATCAAGAAAGTAAGAAAAGGACGCTTCGTACTGTTGCCCATCACTGACCAGACGCGCGGGCACGGCACGCACAGTTTGCCGGCGGCGTGGAAGCAATATCTGGCTGAGCTGTTATCCGAGAGCAGCCGATAAACAAGCGCGAGGATGATGCTGAATTTCGAGAGCAAACAACAACCAGTGTGCGCCCAGGAGGTTCATGGTGTTCCGTACAGTTGGCGATAAACGCTGGCGTTGCGGAGAATGTTCTGCACATATTCGCGCGTTTCGGTGAAAGGAATGGATTCGACAAACTCCTGGGGATCGCGATACTTCCCTGCTCCCATCCAATCCTCTACGCGGTCGGTGCCCGCGTTATAGGCTGCCAGGGCGTATTCAAAACCGCCGAATCTATCGACCATACTGCGAAAGTATCGGGTCCCCAGTCGCATATTTGTGCCGGGTGTGAATAATTGCTGGGTGCTGAAGTGGCGAATCTTTTCTTCCCTGGCGACACCTTTGCCGACCTTCGGCAATAGCTGCATCAGTCCCACGGCATTGGCATGAGAAACGGCGGTCGGATTGAACTCTGATTCTTGCCGGATCAGAGAGGCCACAAGATAAGGATCGAGTGCGTTGGCTGAGGAGTATCGTTTCAGGTCAGGCCAGTAGGCTTTTGGAAAAAGCGCCTCCCAATAGGAGCGCGGCAGGTTGGGCAGATCGAGGGCAAAATAATTGGGCGCAGCATGCTTCAGGGTTTCAATCGCCATGTCGTAACGGCCGACATCCTGATATAAGCGAGCAATTTCTGCCGGTGCCCAGTTGCCCTTCTCCTCGTCAGCGGCAGCAAGCAGCTCACGCACGGCGAAGTCAGTCAATGCACCGTTGGCGAGCAATTCTGCCTTCTGCACCCGCAGGTTATCACTGGGCACTTCATCGGGGTTGATGATGTCCAGGCTACTGAGCGGAGGCACGCGATCGAGCACGGGGTAGTGTGGAGGATCCTGGCGATCGTTGTCCTTCTGAGGAAGCCGCTGCCGCGCCAACTCGCCGTAATAATAGTTGCGATAGCGCAGAGCAAGAGTCTGGTAATAGGCGCGAGCCATTTCCGGGTCATCATCCTCCTCGGCCAATCGGGCACGCCAATAGAGCGCAGCCGGGACCTCCGAGGAGGTGGAATACCAGGCAATCTGATCATCGAAATCCTTTTTGGCCTGGTCGTTTCTGCCCTGGCGGAGGGTGAGCCATGCCGCCTTCCAGTGGGCGTAGGAAGCGCGACCGCCGTTGGGAAAGCGCTGCTGCAGTTCGCGATAGCAATCGATGGCTTTGTCATAGTCGCGGCGCAGCAAATAAATGTTTCCCGCCGAAAGCAGCGACTGCTCCAGCCATGGGCTGGTGGGATATCGCTCGCGCAGTTGATGAACGATTCGCAGGAACTCATCATCCTCGTTCGTGCCGCGGGCAATCTCTCCAAGGTTGAACAGGCGTTGGGCGCTAACTTCTGGAGTTGAATCCGGTATCGACTCCAGAATCTTTTTGGCTTCCCGGTTCTGCCCCGAATGGCGCAGAGACTCGGCCAGGGCGAGTTGGATTTCGACGTGCTGGTCTGCGCTTACTTCGTTGAGCAAATCGCGATATTCATTCGCTGCCTCGCTGAACTGCTTGCCTTTTGCCAACAAATCGGCGCGAGTGCGTTTTGCCTCAACGCCGACCGGCTGAGCTTGTGCGGCTGACGCGAGCTTGTTCAGGTCGCCCTGAACTTGGCTGGCTTCCCAGCTCAGCGGCATCGTGTAATAGAGATTGCGAAAAATGGTGAGCGCTTTGGCGGGTTGATTGTCAGCCTCATAAGCCCGACTCAAGACGAGCTCCAGATCAGCCCTGATCGGCTGGCGGTCGTTCTCGAGCAGGTCAATAGCGTCACCGGCCCGACCATCGGCGATCAAAGCGTTGGCATAGATCAGGTGAGCGTCACGGATGAGAAGCGAGTCGGGATAAGTCTTATCAAAGGAGCTGAGTGTGGCAATCGCCTCGGCCAAGTGCCCGGACTGCTGGTAAGCCGTGCCAAGGTAATAGCTTACGTAATCACCAATGTCGCCAGCGTGGGGCTTGGCGCGATTGAGAGGATCGATCGCCTGCGCATAGCTGTGATCAAGAATGCGGGCATAGCCGATGACCAGCCAGGCCAGGGCGCCGGCGTCTTCGCGGGAATGGTGGACCGCATAAGCCTGAACCCCGGCATAACCAGCGGGAGTGCGATCCTGGATGAGCTGGCGCGCCATGGGCTTGAGAGTGGCCGATGCTACAAAGGCCTGATGCATGCGGCGAAGCCGCGGAGATGAACGCTTGCGGCGCGTGGTAACAGGTTTTCTTGCAGAAATCTTCTTTGTTGAGGTGGAATGCGGTTTTTGTGACGAAGTCTGAGCAGGCGGCTGCTGGGCGAACGCGATGCACCCTACCAGAAATGCGAACAAGAAAATTATGCTGAGCTGTCTACGGAAAACCACTGCAATAATTATCGTCTATTTTAATCAGAGGTGGATGGCAAAGTTGTTTCCGAGTTCGGTTCTCAGGTCTTAGCGGCGGAAGTTTGCGCCCATTAGCGATGGGTCATCTTCGGCCAGGCTGCGGACCAGTTCGCTGTTAAAGTAATCGCCGCTTGCGGCAACGCTATGGCCGTAACGTTTCGTGTAGGTCACTCGACTCTTTTCGATGTCTTCCTTGAGGCGATCGTATAGGTCCTTATGCTTACGGCCTTCGGCGACCTTGGCCTGGTTGTAGAGTTTGATCTCGTCGGTGAGCAAGCGGGCGAAGCGTTGCGCTTTGCGATGGATATCGGCGTCCTCAGGCGACATTTGCGCGAAGGCGTCTTTGGCTGGAGCAGCGGCAGCGGCCATTCCTGCCGGCGCGGCAGCCACCGGTTCGGCGGCCTCAGTGGCAACGGTGGCCACAGCATGCTTGGGCGCGTGGGCGGCAAAGGGATCGGAAAAAGAAGAAACGGTTTGTACCGGCGCGGGAGCAGAATCAGCGGCAGGTTCTGCAGTTCCCTCTTTTGCCGCTTGCTTGCGCAGCGATGCGACTTCAAGCCAAGCGCTGGTTGCGGCGACCAGGACTTCGAGGGCCGCAGCATCCATGGCTCCGCCGCCATCCATCCCTCCATCGGCGTAGACCAAAGCGGCAACCTTATCTTTTAGCTGTAACGGCAGCAGCAGGATCTGGTCCTGAGACGGCGCTCCAAAGCGCGAGATAAATTTGGGATCCATGTCGGCGATGTGGGAATTCAGTGCGGATCGGGTCTGCATAACCTGGGATGGAGCAACGGCGGTCACGTCCAGAGCAAAGTCCTTGATGTCATCATTGTTGTCGAATGCGCGCCCCTGCCATCCGTTTGCGGTCCCGGCCTTTATCACGAACAAAGCAGCCCGCCCGCAATAATGATTTGTACTTTCCAGAAGGGCGCGAAGAATCTCCTTCTGAGTGGTACCACCGTGAATGAGGGAAATTGCCTTAAGCAGGTCTTCGGCGCCGCTCGCAGCCAGGACCGTACTGCCCTTTTCCGGCTTCAGCTCCTTAAGAACCAGTTCGACCAGGTCTTTTTGCAATTGCGGCAGATGACTCTCAAGCACATGAGCCACTGCCTTCTCCACGACTTTTGCGATGCGGCTTTTTTCGGCCATGGTTGAGTAATCTTTAGGGGCTAAACCGCGGCTTGCCTGGTTTTGCTCTGCAAATTTCTGATTATAGGGCTAATCCGCCTGGCTGGATGGTGACCGAAGTACCTGCTCTCAAGAAGATCGTAACCACCAGGCCATGGGGGCGTAAACTCCCGGCAGGGATTTACGTCAAAAGAAATACGCGCAATCGGTGGTTAACCGGTAAAATAACAACCTCGCATGCTGCCGAAAGCGTGAAAATTGTTGCATCGGACGAGAAATGAGCACCATCCAAAACAGGGTAACTGAGCCTCCGGTCAGCGATGAGCTGAAGCTGGTTCAGGCGGCGAAAGCCGGAGACGTCGGGGCGTTCGAAGAGTTGGTCCGGCGTTATGACCGGAATGTGTTCCGTATCGCCCAACACATCACGCAGAATCGGGAAGACGCGGAAGACGTGGTGCAGGACGCGTTCCTGAAGGCGTACGGAAATTTGAACCAGTTCCAGGGGCAGTCGAAGTTTTACACCTGGCTGGTGCGGATCGCGGTCAACGAAGCGCTGATGAAGTTGCGGCGCCGGCGGCCGGAGCGCGTGGTCTCGCTTGATGAGGATGTTAAAACCGAAGAAGATTCGCTGCCGAGGGAAGTCGCGGACTGGAGCCCGAACCCTGAGCAACAATACAACCAGGCGGAATTGCGTGACATTTTGAGCCGCACCATCCAAGGCTTGCCGCCGAGTTTTCGAACGGTTTTTGTTTTGCGCGACGTGGAAGGTCTTTCGACGGAAGAGACTGCCGAGGCTTTGGACCTCAGCATTCCTGCAGTGAAGTCGAGGTTGCTGCGCGCGCGGTTGCAATTACGGGATCGGTTGAGCCGTTACTTCCAAAGACGCGAGAGCGCACCGGGGAAACCGAGACATGAGAGCGGAGATGGGAACCAGTGAAATGCTCTGAATTTCTGCAGGAGCTCACCAACTATTTAGATGGGGCCATTGACGACCGCACAAAGGCCGAGCTGGAAGATCATCTTGCCTGGTGCCATAACTGCTACGTGGTTTGCGACACCACCAAAAAGACCATCGAGATCTATCGTAATTCGCAACTCTACGAACTGCCCGAAGATCTTCGCACCCGCCTTCGCACCGCGATAGTTTCCAAGTGCCACGCCAAGAAAAAGGCTGGCCCGGAAGGTGTGTGATTCGTTGTAACAGCCTCTTGCACTCCGACTTCGCGTCGGCTTCTCGTAAATCCATACTCTGCAAAGTCTTTCACATTGTCATCAGCCGACCGGCTGCGGCATTCCGGGAAGAACGAACCTTTTATTTCAGGGCTGAATCTAAGTAGATAGCAGGAGAGCATGGCAGGTAAGACAGGTAGTGAGGGGGTAAGGTAGCGGCTCTTGTGGGAGGGCCAAATGTTGGGCGAGATATTGCGAGGGCTATTCGGATGCTGGCACAGTCATTACAGCTTCCCCATAACCATCCGTCCAGGCACTCGTCGGAGTAAGGCAGCCTCTTTGACCGGAACCTACGTGGTGTGTCTGGATTGCGGCAAGGAATTTCCGTACGACTGGGAAGAAATGCGCGTGATCGGCACGCCCTCGGAACAGCGCCACTACGCAGCCCGTTCGCTGGTCACGAAACAGGCTGCTTAACCGAGTTCAAGATTGGGCTTAAGCAAGAAAGCCGCGACGCGAGTCGCGGCTTTTCTTATTTTCAGGAGCGTAAGCGTCTGCACTAATTATTGTTGCTGTCGTCCCTGCGCTTCAAGGTTGGACGGTCATCGTCGCTGGTGGTCTGATCGGTGCCGCCGTTCTTGTTGGTGGACGACGCCCGCCGCAAACTGGGCTTATTAGCGTCCTTTGGCTCGGTCATCTTGCGACGGTTCTCAATCGCCGCCAAACGCGCCTTCACGTCATCGAATTCCGACGTGGTGACGGTGTATTCCGGCCGCGCCGGCAGAATCGTTGCGATTTCCTTCTGGGAAGCCTCGATGCGATCCGGGGTCTGTGGATGACTGGCGAACGTCTTATCCATGAAACCGGGTTTCCGTTTTTCCTGCGCCTCGACTTTTTCAAAGAAGCTGATGAAGGCCTGAGGGTCGTATCCGGTCTTGTAGTCGTACTGCAGACCGAGGTAGTCGGCCTCGGCTTCGAAGCCGCGCTGGAAGCTCATGAAGGCGACGGGCAAGCCAAGCCCGGAAGCCTCGTACACAGCATAACCAAGACCGCCTCCCACGAAGATGAGCGGGATAGTAGCGATCCCCGCGTATTGCGCGCGAGTCATCTGGCGGGTGGCGTGACGAGCGCAAACATGCGCGATCTCATGCGCCATTACGCCAGCCAGTTCGGCCTCTTCATCCGCAGCCAGAATCGTGCCGGTGTTGATGTAGACAAATCCGCCGGGAAGCGAGAACGCATTCACCGCGTCGGAATCAATGACTTTGAAGGTGAACGGTACCTGCGCATCGGAATTGCGCACGATGTTCTGCCCAATCCGGTTGATGTATTCGGTAATCACAGGGTCGGTGATCAGCTTGGAGGAAGAATCCACCATCTGGGCGTACTGCTTGCCCATCTTCATGTCAGTCTCGATGGAGTACCAGTTGCCCAAGCCTCGCCCGCCAATTTTGCGGTTGCCGATGGCGTCCACGTCATCCTTGCCGCCGTCGTGCTTCACTTTGCTGGGATCGGCCGGCTGAACTGGCGTTTCCGTTTTCGACTGATCCTGCGAAGTCGTATTCTGAGTTGGCTGGGTTTGAGGCGAGCCGGTGGAGACACCGGGATCGTTGCTAGGCGGAGGCGTAGTCTGGCCGGGGCTGCCGGAGGCTGGCGCCTGCGCCAGGGCAAATGCACTACCCATTACGAGAACTGCCGCGAATAGCCAATTTTGGAACTTCATACGCACCCTTTTCCCGCCCTGCAGAGGGCCCTGCACGATTATAACGCCGCGACAAAGAGGCTATACAGAACTTCCCTAAGAGTAAGACGCAAAAGGCTCAAGGAAGGTTATCTGTTTATCGCCGGTAGCTATGTCGAGGTTCTGCCTTCAACAACTTGCCATTAGACTGGCGCGGTCGTAACATGACGCGTTCCCTGCAGAGCTGAGCTGTTGGCAAGCTCTGGAGTCGCTAATGTTCGACCGTCGCCAATTTCTCTCATCCACGGCCGCAGGGCTTGCGTCAGTCATGGGCTTGCGTCCAGCCTTGCTGGGCCAGCTTGCCAATGCGCCCTCTTCGCTGCCCGATCCGGCTTTATACCACAACAACGAAGATGCCTATTGGGCCGAGATGCGCAAGCAGTTTCTGATTCCGGCTGATGAAATCTATTTGAACAACGGCACCGTAGGTTCCAGTCCAGCGCCGGTTCTACGAGCCATTTTCGAGGGCTACAACAACACAGAAAGAATGGACCAGCAGGATCCAGAGGATTATCCCATCTGGGGCTATGCCGCCTGGAACGAGTTCCGCGATCCTCTGGCGAATTTCGTTGGCTGCACACGTGATGAGATTGCCCTGGTGCGTAATGCGACCGAAGCGAATAGTTACATCGCCAACGGCATTGATATGCAGCCAGGCGACGAAGTACTGATGACCGATCAGGAGCATCCAAGCGGAGAACACCCCTGGAATTTGAGAGCGAAGCGCTACGGCGTTGTCGTGAAGAGAGTCATCTTACCCAAGCCAGTCAAGGATACGAGTCACGTTCTTACCTTATTTAGCGATGCGATCACGCAGCGCACTCGGGTGATCTTCTTCAGCCACATTACCACTGCGACAGGGGTAGTTTTGCCGGCGAAGGAACTCTGCGGGCTGGCGCGATCAAAAGGCATACTCTCGGCGGTGGATGGCGCGCATGTACCGGGAATGATGCCCCTCAATCTACATGATGTCGGCTGCGATCTCTATTCGTCCAGTCCCCACAAATGGCTGATGGCGCCCAAAGGAACAGGATTCCTATACGTGCGCGACGAAGTCATCGACCGCGTTTGGAATACGGTTGCGACGGAAGGATGGGACGATCCCAAATTGCGAGCAGAGCGCTTCCAACGCATCGGGTCCTCCAATGTCCCTTCGCTGTGGGGATTGCGGGCGGCCATCAAGCTGGCGAACGAGATTGGATTGGATCGCATCGAGCGCCGCCACCGTCAGCTCTGCGACTACATTCTTGGAGAGATGATCAAGCGTGGGGCGGAATCTTGGACTTCACCAGACCCAACACTGCGTTGTGCTATCGCCACGGTCAATGTACCTCCCATCAAACGCATGGAGCTGGAGAATTGGATGTGGACCCAACATAGGATTCGCATTCGTGGCGGCGAACCCTCGAAACTGCGCCTGTCCACACCCTACTATCTTTCGAAGAAGGACATCGATAGATTTCTTGAAACATTCGACGAATATCGTCGAGAGACGCTGCGATAGCAAAGCCAGCCATGATCCACGAAATCTTTCCCGTCGGCCCGTTACAGTGCAACTGTTCGATCATCGGAGACGAGAACACGCGCGAAGCGATGGTCATCGATCCCGGTGATGATATTGAGGACGTTCTTGCCCTGATCGCAAAACACAAGCTGCAGGTCAAGCAGATAGTCATCACTCATGCTCACATCGATCACGTTGGTGGGGCGATGAAGCTGCGCGCCGCCACCGGCGCGCCAATTTTGCTCAATCAAAATGACTATGCCCTGCTCAAGATGCTCGACATGCAAGCCGCGTGGGTGGGGATGGCGTCTCCTGGCAAGGTGGAAATTGATCAGAGTGTCGCGCAAGCCGATACGGTGAAGGCGGGTCCATTGGTGGCGAACGTGATTCACACGCCCGGCCACACTGAAGGCAGTATCTGCCTCTATTTTCCAACGGAGAAGAAGTTGATCGCCGGGGACACACTTTTTGCTGGAAGCATTGGGCGCACCGATCTGCCCGGCGGTTCCTTCGAAAAGATCATTCGTTCCCTGCACGAAAAAGTGCTGGCTTTGCCGGATGAGACGGTGGTTGTTCCGGGACATGGCCCGCTCACCACGATTGGAGAAGAGCGGGAGAACAATCCGTTTCTGAAGTAGGCAGGACTACGTAGGGACAGCCGCCCCCGGCTGTCCGGAACGCCGCGCCAACGCCTCAACTTCGCTGCGCAAAAGACGCTTGCTCAGGATGACAATCCAGCCACTTTCTTGCCCAGCTTCTCAGTCAGGGCGCGCAAGGCGTTCTGGGTTTCGGGCGCCCACCAGCTCTCAGTCACCTTTTGGATCTCAGGCTTGAGGTTCTGATCAAAATATTCTGTGAGGTCAGCGCGAGCCAGGCGACGAGTGATCGCCATGGCTTCGGAAGGCAAAGCGAGCAGGTTGCGGCACCATTGAAGTGCGCGATCGTTGACCTGATCAGCGGAAGCGAGTTCATCGACGAACCCGCAAGCCAGCGCTTCTTGCGGCGAAATCAGCAGGCCACCGACTGAGAGGCGTTCGGCTTGACGGGGGCCAACCAGGCGGCGCAGGCCAGCCATAATCACCGGCGGCAATGGGAGTCCGACTTGCACTTCGTTCAGACCGATCTTGAAATCTCCATCGGCCATGACTCGCCGATCGCAGAACAAAGCAAGCACCGTTCCACCAGCTGGAGCATGACCTGTGATGGCTGCGACGATAGGGACCGGTGAGCAAGCTAAAGCTTTCAACAATGCGTAAAATTCGCGCCACAGGGCGGCGATGGTGGCGTGATCGTACGTGAGCAGCAGCGGCACATCGAGTCCACCCGAAAATCTTCCGGGTGAGCCCGAGAGAATCAGCGCTTTAGCGCGATTTTGCGGTGCCGCCTCGATTGCCTCCCGGAGTCCGCTAATCAGCTCGTAAGAGAGGGCTTTGACTGGCGGACGATTGAGCCGCACTTCGCGGATCGGGCCGTGGGAGAAGGTTAGGAGCATTGCTGCAGATTATAGGCTCGGTCGCAGCGGAGCGCATTTCTGACGTGCTCTCGGAATCCAGGGGCTGGGGCGAGAGTTTTCAAATTGGTTTTAGAATGGGCACTGAGCTGCGTGCGTTCGGCCGGCACACTCGCGCGAGGGCAAATGGGAACGAGGAGGATCAAGCAAAGGCACCGGAGGCCGCCCGCTGGGTCGCCGACCGCCATTGAATACTATCAAATGCCGTTTAACCTTTTGCATCGGCAGCTCTTCAAGTCGGGCGTGCTGGAGCGGCCGCACCCCGCGAGGGCATCCTATTGGACGGTCGTGCCGCCGGGTCGTTACTCGCCTGATAGGGGACGCGAGTTGTTGCTCCAGTACCGCAGCATGGTTGAGCGGCAATTGGCCAATGAGCTCACGCAGCACTCTGTGGCTTATTGGCTCCATTCTTACAGGCGGCTCTCTCCAGGACCAGCGGGGGAAAATGACGATCCTGCAACAATATCAATTGTGCGAGCCGTCATGGATGCCGCCATTCAAAAGTACGGGACATCACAGCTCTGCGATGGTATTGCCTGGTCAAACCAGGTCTGAGAACACGAGATCCTCGATGGCTTATTGATGCTGCCGGAATTGGGCGACTATAGAAAAGCGCTCAGCCAGTCTCCCCAGCTTGTTTTAACTAAGTTCGGATTCGATCAGCTGAAACAGCTGTACTTTTGCGAAAAGCTTGCATACGAGATCTGGCGGTGCGGGGCAGCTCTGAGAATCTTGGGCACAGGGGCCGCACTGATCGTGGACCAGGGTTTCCCAGCCTATTTCTTCGACGAGCGTGGCGATGAACTGAACCGCCTTGTACGTGTCTATGATGACCGGCGCGGCGTGTTCTCGGCGTCTGCGACGGGTACGGTGTTCCCCCTCGATGCTGGTGCCGAGGGCCCCGTGGTGCTTCCGATGTTCAATGTCGAGCATAAGAGCGGCAAGGATATCAGACGGCTGTTCGAGCGGCTGGGAATCGGATTCGTGTATGACGCGGCTACGAACTTTCTATGGGCGCCCTTTAATCTGCGCGGATACTACGAAGCCCACGAGCCTTTGGCCGCTGCTTTTCGGGAAAGCAAGGGAATCGCTTTGCTTGACGTCTTTGCGGTGCTTGGAGCCTTGCTTCTGCGAGTCATACCGCTGTGGGCTAGCCATCCGCAAGCGGTGTATCGATTCTGGCAGCGTGCTTACGAGGGACCGCTCAAACGAGAGGATGTAGTCTCCGAAATCAGGGCCGTCCTCCCAGCCGCCCTTGAGCACTTGGGCTCAGCGGCGAAGCCCGAGCATGTCGACGTGGATGGAACGTTCAGATTCTTGGAGCTCACTACCGAGAAGCGGGATTCCATCGACATCCTGCTTTGGGGCCCTCATTCGATTTTTCTGCCGCACGGTCCAGATCGCGTGTTCGTTGATTTCGCGTGGGTTGGAGAACTGCTGTTTAATCTGTTTTTCGATGTTCGGATGGACGACCAGAACTTTAAGGGAGACGCTCTCGAAAAGATCGTTCGAGCGGGGGAATCGGTGCTGCCTGTTGGGGAGTGTAGGTCATTAGGAGGGACGCGCAAGCAGATCGACGCGGCGTTCAAGGTCGGGGATACTCTTCTTATTGCGGAATGTCGTGCCGTGGCCAGGTCCTTCGGCGTCGAACGTGGGGATCCGGAGGCAATTAATTATCGCATCAAGCGATGTGAGGCTGCACTGAGGGACGCTGACGACAAAGCTGGATGGTTGGCGGCTAACCCCATCGGGACAAATTACGACGTGCGCCCCTACAAGAGGATACTGCCGGTCGGGGTTACGCCGTTCACCGAGTATATTCCGACACTGGCCCCTGCGTGGTGGATTACGTCAGCGCTACCGCGGGTAATGACGCCCGCGGAACTCAAGAAGGCTCTTTCCGACGGTACCTTCGCCCGCGCTGCAGGAAGCCGTCCCGCAGCAGTAACGATCGGCCGCGTATAGCCTCCGGCTCCTTTGGAAGTCTCGCGGCCGCCGGATTGCGGGCTGGCGCCCGACCGGACAACCGAGGGCGGCTGTCCCTACGTGGTTCGTTGGGAAAAATGGTGGTAGCCGCGTTATTTCAAACCGTCCACGACCCAGAGATCCGACAGGGAGCGCAAGTAGGAATAGGCATACGACTTGCCGTCAGCGCTGAAACGGACATTGATGATGTCCTGTACTCCTGCGGGATCGGAAGGGGAAATTTGCCGCACGGGTTCGCGTTGACCTGAATTCAGGAAGAATCGTTCAATCTTGGCGGGAACGCCACGATGCCTGACCAAGATGCTCTTGCCGTCTGGGTCGAATCGCACGACCAGATCATCGGCGTCCAAATTGACTGAAAATGGCACGGGTTCTCCTCCCGCCAAGGGATACAACCAGCGCTTCCTCTCACCGTCCGTGGCCAGCAAGAATTTGCTGTCCGGCGTAACGAGAAGTCCCGCCGTGCCGAGTGGGGTGATGGGACGGCTCTTGCCGTTCAGGTCCATCCAGTAGGAACGGTGCAATTGGTTGGGTTCAGCGGCAACGTAGATCAACCCCGAGCCGTCCGGTACCCAGGCAACGCGCGTATGGGTCAGAGCGTCGTTGGTCAAGCGCCGGGGCTGCCCGATACCAGTAGGAAGTAATTCGATTTGCGTGGGAGAAGAGAGATCAAGGGCAGCCACCCACTTGCCATCGGGTGACAAGGCCGGAAAGTCACCGTCTCCAAGACGAACCGCCGGGGATCCATCGCTCTTACGGAGATACACTCCATACTTCCCCCCGGCCCCTTCGCCGGTTTCGTCGAAGATCAGAGTCTTTCCGTCGGGAGAAAGATCGTCAGCCCCAGACCAATCGAACCAGGACAGATTCTTTTCGCTGCTTTCTCCGGGAGCTAATGCCTGCATCTGTATCTGCGTGTTGTCTTCGGTGAGGAGCACGCGGCCATCACGGGCAACGTCGTGCATGGTGAGCGTCCCAGGAACGTGCAGCAGCAGGCGCTCTTTCCCGGAGCGGTCCATCGCATAGAGAGCACGCGCAGCGCCACTCGGCGATGCCGCGAACCAGACTTCCCTTCCATCGCCCGACCAGGCCAAACCCTCCACCGTGGTGTAGAACCTGGAAACCGCTTTGAGCTTTCCGTCTCGGTCGATAACTACGACACGGCCGTCGTCTCCGGTTCGTATGTGATCGGCAAAAGCGAGCAGGTCGCCCCGGGGCGAAAAACGCACGTGGCTGATCCAGCCCTGCGGCTGGTAAATGACCTTGTTGGCGGGAAACTCGAGATGGTTCAGCCGGCTGCCGCCGCCTCGGACGATAGCAAGATCACTGCCGTCGGGCGTCCAATCCGCCCAGCTGACCTCGTCCAGCACCTCCCGCGGCGCACCCCCAGACAAAGAAACCCGTGCCAATGTTCCGAACTCCGCGAACGCCTCTGCTCGGGGGCTTAAGAGCACGGCCAGCTCCCCGTTGCGGGAAATGGACAACAGCTCAGTCTTTCCCAGTCCCAGTGGCCGGGAATCGGCGCTGTCAAATCGCGTGGTGAAAAGTTCAACCGGATTGCCTTCCAGGGCAGCCCCGTACACGATCGTCTGTCCATCTGGCGAAAAGCGGGCAGCAACAATCGAGCCGCGGCGATAGGTCAGGCGATGGAAGCTGGGGGCGGAGATGCTATGCCGCTGCGCCCCCAAGAAGTAGGTTCCGGTACAGGCGGCCACCAGCAGTAGGGCGGCCACTACGGGGCGCAACCAGCTCCGCGCGGGAGCCTTCAGGGCCTTGACTCCAGCCTTGCTTGTCGTTGTGACATCGCTCAGCGATTCAAGGTTGAAGGCAACGTCGCTGGCGGATTGAAATCGCTGCGCCGGATTCTTTTCCAGGCAGTGATTGACGATCCGTTCCAAACCGGGCGGGACAATGCGCCCGGTTTCTGAAAGTTGGGGTGGGTCCTCTTTCAGGATGGCGCTCATGGTGTCGGCTGACGTCTCGCCGCGAAAGGCACGTTTGCCGGAGAGCATTTCGTAGAGGATGGCGCCGAAGGCGAAAATGTCGGAGCGGGCATCTGCAGTCTTACCTCGCACCTGCTCGGGTGACATATAGCCGACTGTGCCCATCACCAGGCCGGGCTCAGTGGCAGCCTGCACGGTGGGCGCGTTGGCGGATTCGCCGGAGGATTCCGGGTGGGTTAATTTGGCGAGGCCAAAATCCAGAATTTTTACGTGACCGTCGTTGGTGATGAACAGGTTTTCCGGTTTCAAGTCGCGGTGAGTGATGCCCTTGTCGTGAGCCGCCGCCAGGCCGCGCGTGATTTGCAGCCCGTACTCAATCGCTCTGCGAGTGTTGAGTGGCCCGGAACGCAACCGCTCTCGCAGGGTCTCGCCCTCCAGAAGTTCGGAAACTATATAAGGAGAGCCGCGGTCGCTGCCGATGTCGAAAATCGCCAGGATATTAGGATGATTGAGCGCGGCTGCTGCGCGCGCCTCTTGCGCGAAGCGCTGCAAACGGTCGGCGTCGGCAGAAAAGGACGACGGCAGGACCTTGATAGCCACATCGCGCCCCAATCGCGGATCACGCGCCCGGTACACCTCGCCCATCCCGCCGGCGCCAATTGACGATTGGATTTCATACGGCCCAAGTTTTTGGTCAGCAAGCAGAGCCATTAATATGCCGTGATCCGGGGTCTCTTTGGTTTCAAGAACGGCACCATTGTACGCTGATCTGGATTGCCCAGGCGGCATGAAAATTCCCTCTTTGCTCTGCTGTCGCCGCTGAAGCAGATTCGGAAGGACGGGATTGCCCGCCCCACACATGACGGCTAATCGGGTAAGATACTTCGGCTGCGGCTGTCGGAATGACCGATGAATCGCGAATATCACAACGGATACAGCCAGGAACTGCATCGCGATATGGAAGCGCTGGTATTCGGGCACGCGGGAACGCCGCTACTGGTTTTTCCGACGTCGATGGGCAGGTTTTTCGAGTACGAAGATCGCGGCATGATCGGCGTGCTTGCCGGAAAGATCGACGCTGGTGAGCTGCAGGTGTTCTGTCCCGATGCGGTGGATCTGGAGAGCTGGTACAACAAGGCGGTGCATCCCCGACAGCGCGTGCTGCGGCATCTGCAGTATGAGCGCTATATCCTGCACGAATTTTTACCTTTCGTTCGATGGAAAAATCAGACACCGCGGCTGGCGGTGACGGGATGCAGCTTTGGCGGATATCATGCGGCAAATTTCGCCCTCAAGCATCCCGATGCAGTGACGCATTGCGTGAGCATGAGTGGGGCATTCGACATCCACCAGTTCCTTGACGGGTATTACGATGACGACTGCTATTTCAATTGTCCGCAGGATTTCCTGCCGAATTTGAGCGACGATTGGTTTTTGAGCCGCTACCGGCAGATGAAGATTGTGCTGGGATCGGCGGATTGGGACATGTGCCTGGACCAGAATGTGAAGCTATCGGCAAAGCTCAACGGCAAAGCGGTGCCGCATTGGCTGGACGTTTGGAACGATCATTCCAGGCACGATTGGCCGTTGTGGCTGCGGATGGCGGGAAAGTACTTTTGAGGCGCTGTCATTCTGAGCGGAGTGATTCCATTCGCTGGCGAATGGAATCACGCAGTCGAAGAATCCCTGGGGCCTTACTGCGAGACGTCAAATCAAGGCATTCTCACGATGGCGTTGAAACCGAACTGGAAGTAGTTCGGGAAGAATGCCTTGCGACGGCTCGGGTGGCTTTAAGCGGGTAGGGATCCTTCGACTACGTTCGTGCTTCGTTTTGCGAAGCACGACCTTCGCTCAGGATGACAAGATTGAAGGTGATTATGAAAAAGGTTGGCATTTTGTTTGGCATGGAGAACGCGTTTCCGCCGGCGGTGGTCGAGAGAATTAACAGCATGAAGGCCGACGGAATCACGGCGGAGTTTGTGAAAGTGGGCGGAGTGAAGATGGCGAGCCTCAGCGGCTATAAAGTCATCATCGACCGCATTTCACAGGACATCGCGTTCTATCGTGCGTATTTGAAAAATGCGGTGCTGGGCGGGACGATTGTGGTGAACAATCCGTTCTGGTGGACCGCCGACGACAAGTTTTTCAATTACTCGCTGGCTTCCAAGCTGGGAGTTGCCATTCCGCCGACAGTGATTCTGCCGCACAACAAGCATCCGGAAGGAACAACTTCGCAGTCGATGCGCAACTTAATTTACCCGCTGAATTGGGAAGAAATTTTCCATTATGTCGGATTCCCTGCTTTTTTGAAGCCGTATTCGGGCGGGGGCTGGAAGCACGTCTACAAGGTGCATTCGCCGGAAGAGTTTTTCAACTGCTACAACCAGACGGGCGACCTGTGCATGACCCTGCAACATGGAGTGGAATTCGAGGAATATTACCGCTGCTACGTAGTCGGGCAGGAGACCGTGCATGTGATGAAGTACGACCCGAAGGCACCGTTTCATGAGCGTTACGTAAAAGGCAATCCGCCGCCTTCGAGTGCCAGATTGCACGACCGAATTGTGAACGACGCGCTGACGCTGTGCCGGGCGTTGGGGTATGACCTGAATACGGTAGAGTTTGCGGTTGAAGGAGGGGTTCCGTACGCGATCGACTTTATGAATCCAGCTCCGGATGCGGATGTTAACTCGGTGGGGCGGGAGAATTTCGAATGGATCGTGAATGCGGTCGCGGAAATGGCGGTGAAGAAGGCGCTTAGCGAGGAGAATCCGGCGCAGGAATTGCGTTGGGCCGCATTCCTGACGGGGCCAACCGAGGTTCCGACCCCAAAACCGGTGGCGAAAAGGAGAGTTAAGGCTTAGACGGCGTGCATCAAGAAACGTAAGCTGCCGGGAAAAGCCGGGTTATACTATCAAGACCCTGATGGGCGCGGGGAGCAAGCCGCGAGGATGGGGCAGATTAGAGTAATCCACTGAGTTTTCACGGTGCAGAGGTGTCCGTGCCACAGGTTATGGAACCCAGTTTTACCATCGGAATCGAGGAAGAATACCAGACGATTGATCCGGTATCGCGCGACCTGCGTTCGCACATCCAGTCGGAAATCCTCGAAAAAGGCAAAGTCCTGCTGCACGAAAAGGTGAAGGCGGAGTTGCACCAGGCGGTGGTAGAAGTCGGGACCTCGGTCTGCAAGAACATCAAACAGGCCAAGGAAGAAGTCAAGAAACTGCGCCGCGACATGATCAAGCTTGCACAGGAGAACGGCCTGCGGCTGGCTTCGGCGGCAACCCATCCATTTGCCGATTGGAGGGTGCAGGAGATCACTCCGGACGAGCGCTACAAGAACATTGTGCAAGACATGCAATTAGTCGCACGCGCGAATCTGATTTTTGGCTTGCACGTGCACATTGGCGTGGAAGATCGCGAAACCGCGATCCACATGATGAACCACGCCCGCTACTTTTTGCCGCACATTCTGGCGCTCTCGACTAATTCGCCGTTCTGGCTGGGAATGGACACCGGGCTCAAGTCGTACCGCTGTAAGGTCTTCGACAAGTTTCCGCGGACCAACCTTCCGGATTATTTTCCCAGCTGGGGCGAGTACGACAATTTCATCAAGCTGCTGATCAAGACCAACTGCATCGACAACGCGAAGAAAATCTGGTGGGACATCCGTCCGCATCCTTTTTTTAACACGTTGGAATTCCGGATTTGTGACATCCCGATGCGCGTGGATGAAACCATTGCCTTGGCAGCGCTGATCCAGGCCACGATAGCCAAGCTGTACAAGCTGTATGCGGCGAACCAGGGATTTCGGCTCTATCGCCGGGCTTTGCTCATGGAGAACAAATGGCGCGCCGCACGCTACGGCCTTGATGGCAAGCTAATTGATTTCGGGAAACAGAAAGAAGTGCCAGCTCGTGATTTGATCATGGAATACCTGGAGTTTGTCGACGACGTCGCCGACGAGCTCGATTCGCGCGAAGAACTGAATTACATCCATGAGATCGTGGAAATGGGTACGGGCGCCGATCGGCAATTGCGGGTGTTCCAGGAAACCGGCGACTTGAAACAGGTTGTGGACTACATCATAGAAGAAACGGGAGTCGGGGTTGCCGAAAGCACGGTGCCGGCTGCCGCAAGAAAAGTAGGATAATGAGCCTTCCTGTCGTTCAAACCAACCAACAGCTCAGCAAAACGGCTTTTGATCCAGAACTTACACCTGGCGCCCACAATGCGGTCAACGTGTGCCTGCGCATTCGAGGCAGCGAGAAGGTTACGCTGATTACCGACGAGGCCACGAAGGAGATCGCCGCCAGCATTGTGCGGGAGCTGGAAGATGTGGGTGCATCCTATCGGGCTTGGATTCTGGAAGACCTGGCGCCACGGCCGCTGACTAATTTTCCGCAAGAAATCGCTCTGGACCTCGAAACCAGCCAGGTGAGCATTTTTGCCGTACAGGCGCAGGCCAACGAACTGCGCTCACGCATGCAGATGACAAGCGTGGTAAATCGAAGAAAAATTCGCCACGCACACATGGTGAACATCAACCGGCAGATCATGCTGGAAGGAATGCGCGCGGATTTCATAAAAGTGGATCGCATCAGTGCCAAGGTCGTCGAGATGGTGCGAAAGGCATCCCAAATTCGGGCGAAAACCCCAGCCGGCACTGATCTGGTTGCGAATTTGAATCCGAGTTATCGTTGGGTGAAAACAAGTGGTCTGATCAGTCCTGACAAGTGGGGAAACCTGCCCGGCGGCGAGGTGTTTACCACGCCGGGTGAAGTAAATGGGACATTTGTTATCGATGGGGTGGTTGGGGAGTGGCTTTGCGCTAAATTTGGGGACTTGCAGGAAACTCCACTGACGATTCATGTCAAAGAAAATCGCTTGACCGAGGCACATTCCACGAATCGCGAACTGGAAAACGATTTTTGGAATTACACCCACACAGATGAGAACAGCGATCGCGTGGGCGAGTTCGCTATTGGAACCAATATTGATTTGAAAGATGTCATCGGACAGATTCTGCAGGATGAAAAATTCCCGGGGGTACACATCGCGTTCGGAGATCCCTATGGCGAACACACCGGCGCCGATTGGTATTCGTCCACCCATATTGACGTGGTTGGAAGAAAGTTCGATATCTGGGTGGATGAGCAACAGATCATGCGCGGTGGACGATTTCTGATTGAAGCATGATGTACGGCGGCATCTGCTGACGCTGCCCGCATCGCGGGCGAGGGCGCCCGCGCCACACGAACATGATTCCTTCCCTGCGCAAGCCGTTTAATGAGAAATTCACGCCGGAAAAATACAAGAAGTTATTACAGGCAATGGAAGAGGCTTGTGGCACGCCCGTGCAATTCCGGGTGTCGGAGACGCCCTGCTTCTTTCCCGAGCCATTGCTGGAACTCATGGCCCAATACGGTAAGGAACTGATTCATCAACTGGAAAGTCTGGAATATCGCAAAGCATCGTTTGCAGCCATTCCGCCGGACTTCAATGTTCCACGGGAAGCGCCGCATCCGATGTTCATTCAGGTGGACTTTGGGCTGTCGCGTGGTGCGGACGGCCAGATCCAACCGAAACTTGTCGAGTTGCAAGGCTTCCCTTCCCTCTATGCGTACCAGGCTTTGTTGTCGCAGTTGTACATCGAGGTTTTCGGCCTGGGTGAAGGTCTGCATTACCTGTACGGCGGGTTGGATTGGGAGAGTTACAAAAAGCTTTTGCGGCGCGCAATTGTCGCCGATCATGATCCGCAAAATGTAATTCTGATGGAGATCGATCCCCTTCATCAGAAGACGCTGCCGGACTTTCTGCTTACGGAAAAGCTGCTTGGTATTCCTACGGTCTCAATCACCGACATCGAGAAGCGCGGGCGCGAGCTGTTTTATGAGAAGGCGGGAAAACGCATTCCCATCCGGCGGATCTACAACCGCGCAATCGTGGATGAGCTGGTACGCAAGAACTTGAAACTGAATTTTCGATTTGATGAAGAACTCGACGTAGAGTGGGCCGGCCACCCGAACTGGTACTTCCGAATGAGCAAGTTCTCGCTGCCTTATCTCCGACATGACAATGTCCCGCGCACGCAATTTCTCGATCGCGTGGAGCGCATTCCAGAAGATCTGCAGAATTACGTGATCAAGCCCCTCTTCTCGTTTGCCGGCCTTGGCGTGCTGATTAATCCGACCAAAGAGGATTTGGCGGCAATTCCGCCAGAGAAGCGTTCGCAGTACATACTTCAGGAAAAGATCAAGTTCGAACCGGTAATTGAAACGCCGTTCGGCCCGACCAAGGCCGAGGTGCGGATGATGTACATCTGGGTGGATGAGCTTTTACCGGTAATGAGCATTGTGCGGATGGGCCGCGGCATGATGATGGGCGTAGACCACAACAAGAATATGGAGTGGGTGGGATCGTCGGCGGCGTTGTACGAATGAGAAGGCGACGCGCCCGACAAAGGAAAAAGGCTGTGACATTGGTTATGCTCTAGCCACCGATTCCTGCGAGGGAACCGACAGCGTGGATGCACGCACCGTCACAGCCCTTGATGTGAATACTGCTTTCGCAGTTCCAAACCCCAGCGTCTCCTCGCAGAGTCGTCGGTTTTTTCGGGTCTGGCTGCTCAACAGGTTGCCCCATCGAGCCAATCACCCAGCCTACTTCGGATTGACTAATTTTATTTGAATCAACCCTTTCAGCCGTCGACGGTGGTGAAGGTAAACACTTCATCAGCAAATGTCAACGCCCTTTTTCAGTGCAACGGTGCGAGCTCGGACTGTGGAAATCTCAAAATACAAATCGTTCAGCATGTGACGGCTTGTGGTGGTTGCGATCAATTGTTACCGGTTTTCCACAAAAAAGTTCACAACGGCCACACTGCCGTCGATTCGACAAAATTCATCGAATTTTGACATTTTGGTATTTTGGCGACCCTTTTCTGTGAAGCAACCGCGTCATGCTGGTTGCAGAATGAGATGTCGCGTGCTGGACTTCCGCCTTTCTCATTTACCGCGGAAAACTGGCTTGCGCTTCTCGAAAAACGCTCTGATGCCTTCCTGATAATCGTTGCTGTCGTAGACTTCGCGTCGCAGAGACTGGATGCGCTCGTAGGCCTCGGGATTCAATGGGTGCGCATTGCCGAGCACTCGTAATTCTTCTTTCAGAATCCTATGCACTAAGGGCGAAGTTTGAATAATTCTCTTAGCCAGATCCATGGTCACGGCTTCCAGCTCTTCGCGAGAGACCACGTGGTTGATGACCCCGGCAGCGGCCAGGCGCCCAGCTGACATCGGCTCGGCGGTGAAGAGCATTTCCTTCACCAGATGCATCCCCGCAACCTTCAGGAAATTGAGTGTCCCAGAAAGGTTGTAAGGGATGCCAAGCCTCGCAGGAGTCAAAGCGAAGCTGGCATCGCGGGCCGCGATGACCAGATCACAAGCCATAACCAGTTCGCAAGCTCCACCCCAAACCGACCCTTCGACCATGGCGATGATCGCAGCGGGATGGCTTTCAATTTCCCGGATCACGTGGCGGAGAGGATCGCTATAAGTAAGTGGATCACGGCCATTGGTTGGAAGTTCCCTGACATCGTGACCCGCAGAGAAGACCTTGGCGCCTGGCGCAGCCCGCAGGACTACGACTTGCAGCGAGTCGGCCTTCATTTGCCCCAAGGCTTCGCACATATCCTCGATAAGCTGCCGGCTCAGTGTATTTACTTTGCCGTGGTTCAGGGTGATGGTGCCGATTGAATCCTCGATCTTAGTCAATACGGTAGACGATGAATCGTGGGTTTCCATAGAAAAAGGTCCGGTGACCAGTATCGGGCGTCGGCGCATGCCAGACAAGGTTGGGGGTCACACAAAACTGTTCCGAATTACTCCAGTAACGTGCGCGGCAGGACTGCGCTCGTGAATAATCAGGGCTGCGCTGCTGGGGGAGGACTGTCGCATCTCAAGCTCTGGCTGAGAAGCGGCAGGGTCCACAAAGGACCGCCATTGTGTCGTTCCCCGCGACAGCCATCGCCGCAACATGATCACTGGAGCAGAGAAGGCACTAATCCGCGGAAAGCGAAGTCTGCCAAGCGCTTTATCCCAACTCTACAAGTCCATCCTTAAGATGATTTCAAGCCAGACCTCGCTGGCGGAGGTTCTGCAATCGCTATGCAAGCTGATCGAGGCGGAATATCCCGAACTCTTGTGTTCTGTGCTTGTACTTGACTCGGATGGGGTCACTTTACGGCCTGGCGCCGCTCCCAGCTTTCCCGTCGAATTCAGCCGTGGCAAGGACGGAATCAAGATCGGGCCTCTGGCAGGATCTTGCGGCGCTGCAGCGTATCGAGGGGAACCAGTCATCGTCGCTGACATCGCGAGTGATCCTTTGTGGCAGGATGTTCGCCATCTGGCACTGCCTTACGGGCTGAGAGCGTGCTGGTCAACTCCCATCATGTCTCGAGCCGGCAAAGTGCTGGGAACATTCGCGGTCTATTATCGCGAACCTCGGCAACCCGGCACCGATCATGTCTACATGATCGAATGCGCCACGCATCTTGCGGGTATCGCCATTGAGCGGGAGCACGCGGAGGAGGAATTGCACGCGGTCGAAACCCGCTATCGCGCACTGGTGGAGCGGTTGCCAGCCATCACCTACATAGCCGAGGTCGGGGCCCTAGGGCGATGGCACTATGTCAGCCCGCAAATCCAATCCATACTCGGCTTCTCACCCGAAGAGTGGATGGCAAACTCCGCCAATTGGATCAATAACATTCACCCGGAAGACCGCGACCACGCACTGGCCGCGGAGAAGCGCTTCTGGGAAGCCGGCGGACAGTTTCGCGCGGAATATCGAATGCTGGCACGCGATGGCCGCGTGCTGTGGTTTCGCGATGACGCCATCTATCTGCAGACCGCAGACAGCCAGAAGCCGGTCATGCAGGGCGTTCTCTACGACATTACCGAGCACAAACACCTGGAAGAGCAGCTGCGGCAATCGCAGAAGATGGAGGCCATAGGACAATTGGCAGGCGGTGTGGCCCACGACTTCAACAACCTGTTGATGATTATCCACGGCCACAATGAGCGAATCCTGAAGAATCTTCCCGCCAGCCATGAGGCGCACAAGGATGCGAGCGAAATCGAGCGAGCGGCGGACCGTGCGGCCGGATTGACCCGCCAACTACTGGCGTTCAGCCGCAAGCAGGTCTTGCAGCCAAGGATCATCGACATAAATGTCGTGCTCCAAGATGTAGCCAAAATGCTTCATCGCTTGCTGTGCGAAAACATCAATCTGAAGCTCAGCACCGCCGCGTCGCTGTGGCGTGTGAAGGTCGATCAAGGGCAGATGGAGCGAGTGATTCTGAACCTTGCGTTGAATGCACGCGATGCCATGCCACACGGCGGAGATTTGACGATCGAAACGGAGAACGTGGAAATTGCCGAAGTCGCCGACCAGGTTCCGGTAAGACCTGGACGGTACGTACTGCTGAAAGTCAGCGACACTGGCACCGGCATGGACCAAGAAACGCAGCGTCACATTTTCGAGCCGTTTTTCAGCACGAAGGAGCTGGGCAAAGGGACAGGCCTCGGGTTGGCCAGCGTGTATGGCGTGATCAAACAAAGCGGAGGAGGAATTTCTTTCGTCAGCCATCTTGGGCATGGCACCACTTTCCGCGTTTACCTTCCCCAGGCGGCTGAAGAGATCGCGTCGGAGACACAACAAGCCGTTCCACTGCGAACCTCAAACGGCACCGAGACAGTTCTGGTGGTTGAGAACGAGCACGACATCCGCGACATCGTGGGTGACTATCTTCAACAAAACGGCTACACCGTGCTGCACGCGCAAAACGGCCGGGAGGCGCTGGAAATCGCCCGCCGCTACAAGGGTTTGATCCACCTTCTCATCACCGATATTGTGATGCCGGAGCTGGGAGGGCGTGAGTTGGCCGAAGAACTCAGGCGTATGCGCCCGCGTACGCGAGTGCTCTTCACCTCCGGCTATCTGCATACTGCCGATACAAAGCCTGCCGAGCAGCAAACCGCCGTTCTGCAAAAGCCATTCGCGCTTAACGTCCTCGCCAGTAAGGTTCGAGAAGTGCTCGACACGCCCAACCTTGTGTAATTGAGCCCGCCGAATGGGCAACTTCTCCAAAACCACTCGGTGCTTTGCACTATAATTGCGCACCATGGCAATAGCCTCTGGCACAAAATTCGGCCCCTATGAAATTCAATCGCCACTCGGCGCAGGCGGGATGGGTGAGGTGTACCGCGCACACGATACTCGCCTCGACCGCGATGTGGCCATCAAGGTCCTCTCGGGACATTTTGTTTCCGACCCCAGCCTAAAGGAGCGCTTCGAACGCGAGGCGCGCACCATCTCCCAGCTATCTCATCCCAACATCTGCCATCTCTACGATGTGGGTTCGCAGAATGGCACCGATTACCTGGTGATGGAGTATCTGGAAGGCGAGACCCTCGCCCAGCGTTTGGAGCGGGGTCCGCTGCCGCTGGAGGAGGTGCTGCGTTACGGCGCGCAGGTGGCTGACGCGCTGGATAAAGCTCATCAACAAGGTGTGGTTCACCGTGATCTGAAGCCGGGGAATATCATCTTGACCAAGAGCGGAGCCAAAGTGCTGGATTTCGGCTTGGCCAAGCAGGCTCAAAAAGCCGCCCATTCCAGCGCGCTGACCGCCATGACTGCCGGCAAACCGCTGACCGTTGAGGGCACTATTGTCGGGACGTTCCAATACATGGCGCCGGAGCAAATTGAAGGTACAGAAGCCGACGCGCGCAGCGACATCTTTGCACTGGGCTGTGTGCTGTATGAGATGGCCACTGGCAAACGAGCCTTTGCGGGCAAAACCCAGGCCAGCGTCATCGCTTCCATTCTGGCCACGGAGCCGTCGCCACTTTCGCAAGTGGCGCCCATGACGCCGCCGGCGCTGGAAAGATTGGTGCGCTCCTGCATGGCCAAGGAGCGCGAAGAACGCATACAGAGCGCCCACGACGTCAAGCTCCAACTGGAGTGGATCGCAGACGCCGGCTCGCAGGCGGGGGTTCCCGCGCCCGTGGTGGCACGCAGGCGAACCTCGCAGAGGCTGGCGTGGGCAGCAGCGGTGACGGCAGCTGGAGTCGCTATTGCGTTTGCGATCGGTTTTGTTCTGCGCGCGCCTGTGCCTGCACGCCCGTTGCGGGTGAGCATCCTGCCGCCGGAGCTGCACGCTTTTGATCCGATGAGCATGGCGCTTTCGCCGGATGGTACCAAGCTGGCATTTGTGGCAACTACTACGGGTGCAACCCCACAACTTTGGGTTCGCCCTTTGGATTCAACTGCCGCGCAGCCGCTGGCAGGAACCGGCAATGCCATGCTTCCTTTCTGGTCGCCGGACAGCCGCAGCTTGGGATTTTTTGCCGACGGCAAACTGCGAATCATCGATGCCGGCGGAGGAGCTGTGCAAACCTTGGCGGACGCTCCTCAACCTCGCGGAGGCGCTTGGGGAGCAGATGGCACAATTTTGTTTACGCCTTTCCCAGCATCCGCCATGCTCCGCATCCCGGCGGCGGGCGGAACAGCCTCAGAAGTGGTTGCCATAGCGGGGCCATCGAGCGCGGCTTCAGTGACCGCTGCCCCGCGTTGGCCGGTCTTTTTACCCGATGGACGACACTTTATCTTTTTTCAATTTTCACCCGACAACCAGGGAGGTGTTCAGGGCAGCATTCATTTGAGAACGCTCGATTCACCACAAGACACAAAACTGGTGGCTTCGGACTATCGCGCCGAATACGCAAGCGGACATTTACTGTTTGTGCGCGGCGGGAACCTGATGACCCAGGATTTCGACGAGAAAAGTTTGAAAGTATCGGGGAACCCGGTGCCCGTGGCTGAACAGATCCGCAATGACAACCGGGGAGCAGCCGCCTTCTCGGTTTCGAATGACGGTAAGTTAGTCTTTATCGGTGGACAGACTGCCACTCTCGACCTCGCGTGGTATGACCGCAACGGTAAGAAGGGCGATGTCATTGACAGCGGAACCTTTCAGGATTCTCACATCTCGCCGGATGGAAAGAAGGTCTCAGCCGCGAAAGCCGATGCAGCGGGCCACCTGGAAATCTACATTTACGACCTAGTGCGGGGCACCAAGTCACAATTCAGTTTTTCTCAGTCCAGAGATGACGATCCGGTGTGGTCCCCAGATGGGAAGACCATTGTTTTCGATTCTGCCCGCAGCGGACGCGTCGACCTTTACACCAGGCCCGCCAATGGGGCTCGGCAAGAGGAATTGCTGTATCACGATGATTTAGACAAATACCCTTCCAGTTGGTCATCCAACGGAAAATATGTGGTGTACGAAACGATCAGCAAGAACCATTTCGATATCTGGGTGATGCCCATGCAGGGAGAACATAAGCCCCAGCCTTTCCTGCAGGAGAAATTCAACACCCGCTATCCGGAATTTTCGCCAGATACAAAGTGGATCACTTACACCTCGTACGAGGCTGGGCATGGGCAGGTCTATCTCGTGGCCTTCCCCAATCCGGGAGGAAGGTTCCTTGTAGGAGACGGTGTAATGGGAACCTGGAGCCGCAATGGCAAAGAGATTCTTTACCTGGATGATCACCAGCGAATTGCGTCTGTGGAAGTTACTCCCCATGGCGACAGCGTTGAACTGGGTAAGCCGCAGATTTTGTTCTCCGCGCAACCCGGAGAGTTCAGCGCCAGCCCCGATGGCAGCCGCTTGCTCATGATGCAAACGCCGATGCCAAGTTCTCCAAGCCTGACTCTAGTAGTGAACTGGCCACAGGAACTGAAGAAATAGAGGCTGTTTTTGGCCGCCCAATGGCCAAGAAGCTGGCGTCGCAAGAGCACTTCGCGAGTCTGAACATGGAGGCCCCGGGCGGAGTCGAACCGCCGACCAACGGTTTAGGAAACCGCTGCTCTATCCATCTGAGCTACGGGGCCTGACCTCATCTTACACGCGCACAAAAGCGCAGGTCAGCCTCGGCAAACGGGTCAGATGTCGATGCGCCGCTGCGGGCGGCGCTGCAAAT